>CABUJR010000009.1 GCA_902492015.1 uncultured Eubacteriales bacterium
TACTGGTTTGTATAGGATTGCGGTTATAATATCTCATCTCCTCTGAAAACACACATCCGCAATACTTTTGCATATATAATCCTAATTCACGAGCTTTAGTTTGTCCTTCTCTAAAACCTATTCTAAAATCTCTATATAAAAAGTCAATACCATATTTTTTTGCAAGTTCTTCACAAAGCCTTTTCAATTCTTCATGTTTTTGATAAGGACTTACAAATAATGTACTTGAAAAAGTATCATAACCATTTTCTTTAGCATATTTTACTGTTTCTTCTAATCTAACTCTATAACAATAATTTACACATCTGTTTTCTAAATCACCTATTACATTTTTACAAAATTCTTTTAAACCATAATTTTCATTAATAATTAAATTTACATTTATCATTTTAGAATATTCTATTAGAGTATCTCTTCTAGTTTTATATTCTATGTATGGATGAATATTAGGATTAAACCAATATAACACTGGCTCTATGTTTTCATTTCTTAAACTTTCTATACAATATACACTACATGGTGCACAACATGTATGCATTAATAATTTCATATTTTTTATAAGTATATTATATCATTCTAAGATTTATATACTTTCTCCTTTCCAATTTTCTGTTCTTTAACTTTTATATTTTTGCTTCTATTATATAAATAATTTTTATAGTATGTTATATTTCTGGGCCATCAGAAAGTCCTGGTTTTCTTGATGATGCAAGCCTTTTTTTCATTTTTACTACTTCAACTTCCAAAAGACCTGTTTTACGAACTATTTCTTCTGTGGATTCACATCCAGCTGATATTAAATATAAAGCATCCTCTTTTTTCATAGCATTTCTGATAATTTGTCTAAGTTTTCTTAAATCTTCTTTTTCATTTTTTGTTATTCCTTCATTTTCAATATTATCAGAAATGAATTTATATGCTTTTTTATATTGTCTTTTATGTATACAAATATGTGAATAGTATTGAATATTTTTACTTCCTGCTTGTGTAAAAGATATAGCATCACCTAACAAGTCTATATCATCTTCAGGAAAATCTTTTGCTTCTATATTTTCCATACAAAGTTCCATCCACTCTTCTACAATAGACATATATTTTGGATCTTCTAAAAACTTATCTAATATTTTTTCTGTTTTATTTTTTAGTTCTTTTAGCTTTTTTTCTGGAATTTTTTTCTTTATTTTCCTTATTTTCTTTTTCGTTTTTTCTATATCAAAAATTTTATTTTCTCTAATATATTTTAAATAATTATCTACTGCTGTTAATGGTATAAATAAAGCTCCTGCTATTTGTTCTTTAGACAATCTCATACTTAAGCAATCTCTAATTTGATTTATTGTTTCTTGATTTGGAATTTCTGGAACATCTAAATCTTCTTTAATAGTTATAGTAACTGTTTCTTTTTCCTTTTCTTCTAACTGTCTTAATTTTCCTCTTTCTATATTTATAACCTGTTTTGCAAATTCATTTCTAGACAATATATGTTTGTATTTTCCATAATAAATTTCAAATTCTTCCAGCGATATTTCTTTACCAGGATATAATCCATTTTCTGTTCTTGCATTTTGTATTAATTCTTCTAGTTCTTCTGGTTTCATAAAAGTTTTTAATAAAATTTCTGTCTCGCCTAATTTTTCTAAATCTTTAATTTCATTTATACTTAATTTCTTATTTTTTAATGAACTCTTGCGCAACTTATATACTCTTTTTATTCTTTGTAAAACTGATGGATGCATATCAAAAATTTTATTAGCAAAATAATCTTCTGGCATAACCCCAGCATGTTTATTATAAATTTTCTTAAATTTCTCATAGTTTATTTTATCTTTTCTATGAAATTTATATTTTGAAATTATTAAATTTTTTAAATTTTCAATTTCCTCATTAGTAGGTAATGGCTCTTCTAATAAAATATGTGTTTTTTTATGAACTTTATCATGTCTTATATTATTCAAATTTGATTGTGAAATATCAAGAACCTTTTCTGCAAAAATATGTTCTCTAACTTCTGGAGCATACTTTTGATGTAATTTATGAAAAACTCCATAATTTATTTCATCATCATAATGTAATTTATTTTCTTCTATTACTTTTTTTCTTAATTCTTTAAAATCTATTTTTTTATGTTTTGAAAATATATATGTTTCATTAATCTTTTCTTCATTCAAAAAATTAAAACTATTTTCTGATATTTCTAGCACTAAAGTAGCAAATTGTTTTCTAGATAATATTCCACCATATCTTGCATATAATTCTTCTATCTCTACTAAGGTCTTTTTAACATGATAACCGAAATCATTCTCTATTTTTATTTTCTCTTTTAACTCTTCTAAATAAGTTTCAGGCACTTCTATTCTAGACAACACATTTATATTATATTTTCTTCTTTTAGCATTTTTCACACTATCTATACTAGTATCTAATATTTCTTCAGCAAATACTTCTTTTGTCAATATACCTGCATATTTTTCATATAACTCTTCAAATCTTTCAACTGATATCGGATCATCAATATGTAAATTTTCAGATAAAATAACTTTTTCTCTTAAATTTGCAATATAATCTGGATTTATAGGATAACTTGAAAATATAGTTACATCTTTTCTTGCTCCTTTTGCAAATCTTTTAAAAGTATCTTGTGCTACTTTTAAAACTTTTAATGCAAAATCCTCTTTACTTATATTAAGTTCTGGACTTACATATTTATTATATAAGTTTTCAAATTGGTCTAATTTTATTTTTGATTCTATATGTAAGTTTGTTTCATTGTTTACCAAAGTTTCACGAATTTTTCTAATTTGCTTTGCATCTATAAAGCTTCTTGTCAAAACTTTAGCTTCTGCTGATTTATTAGCATTTAAATCATTAACTCTATGGTCATTTAATGCAAAAACTTCTTCAGCAAACATTTTTAAAGAAAATCTATTTCCATATAAATCATGCAGTTCTTTTAACTTTTCATCATTTAGTGTATCTCCTTTTTTTAGTCCTGTATCTTCTAAGACTGATTTTCTTATTTCTTCTAGCTCTTCTTCTTGATAAAATTCTCTTGTTAAAATAGTAGAAGTTCCTCTAATTCCAGCCTGTAACCTATAATAACTTGCATAATCTATATCTAAAAAATATTTTGCAAATTCTTTTTGAGTAAGCCCATTTCCATATTCTTCATATAACTTTTGAAATCTACTATACTCAATCTCATCTTCAATATGCAAATTCTCTTTTCTTATCATGAATCTTCTTTTATTATGCGTGCTCTGATAAGTAATTTTACTTTGTAAAGATAATTTCATTTTCTCTCCATAAAAATCAACTTAAAAATTCTTTACTTTTGTACCCAAGTAGTTAATAGTTTTAGTACTCTTATATTTTATTCCCAAAAACAAACTGTATATCTCATCTCATAATATTTTTCTGGTGAATTAGACTTCATATAACTTTTTTCTGAAACGATTCCAGCTGAAATACTTACAAAAAAAGTATATATTGTAATTACAGCTAAAATTTTTTCTAATATTTTTTTTGCTTCATTAGTTTTTAATGAATTATATATAATCATAAAAATTAATATTCCTGATAAGACTAGCATCCAGCCATAATCTATTAAATATCTTTGGTTACTTCCTGCCATCATTAAACTGATTATTGCTATTATTAAGGCAACAATTACTAATGAATTTACAAGTATTTTTAATGCTTTATTTTCTATTTTTTTATTAGCCTTAATTATGTAAAAATTCATAAAACATATTGGAACTAACATAAAAATTCCAGCAATCATATTTTCTATATAATAATATCCATAAAAAGTTATCAGTTCATTATGATTATTTAAAAATGGAAATTCAGCTTTAAAGATTGGTATACTAAATAAATTTGCAATTATTCCTGTTGGAATTGCCCAAATTCTACTTCCTAATTCTTTCATATTATTTATTGTCATTTGATATTTTGCTCCAAACTCAAATACATTTCCAAATCTTACATAATTAAACCACATAAGCAATGCTCCAACTGTAAGATAAGGAATTGCAACAGCAAATATCAATTTAATAAGTGGACTTTTAGCATTTTTAAAATTTTTAATATTTTTTATTAATAAACTAATTAAAAATGGCAATATTAAAATTGAAGCTAATAAGTCTGTTGGTCTACAAGCCACTGAAAGAGCTAAACATAAAGAACCTAGAAAAATATATCTATATTTTTTGTTTTCTTCTTCACTAGCTCTTATTATAAAATACAATCCTTGAAGCACAAAATATAAACCTGCTACAATAACTAACTCATATACTCTTGCCATCCCATTTGCATATAATAGTAGAGATCCTGAACACAATATTATTAAAAAATATACTACAAATTTAAATGGTATTTTTTCAAAAAATCTACTCAAAATTTTTAATAATATTTCTTTTAATAAAACAAATATCAGTATTGAAAAAGTGAAAACAACAACTTTCATACTCAATACTTGTTTTGTAATAATAAAATATGGTAAAAATATTAATAATAGTGGTAATATACCAAAATAAATATATTGATGACCATTATAAAAAGCTGTATCCCATAAATAATCTACATCTCTTTCTGTTTCTTCTCCTCTAGTTATATAATCATAAGGATTTTCTAAGCTTAGAAATTTTTCACTTGGTTCTTGATTTAAATAGAATTTACCATCTAAAATAGCTTCTACATAATCTTTATTGTAAATCTCAGACTCATCAACTGCTGAATAATTATTTATAAAGGCTGTTAAAACAAAGAATATTGCCAATATTAGAAGTAAAATTCCTTCTTGTCTTAAGTCCTCTATTGAATATTCTTCGTTAAAAAACTTGGATTTTTTAAGAGAGTATATAAATAAAATTATAATAAAAGTACAAATAAATCTTACTATATTAAAATCAAAAGGTATTTTTTCATTTATTGTTATTCCTTCAAATTTTCCAGAATCATAAATTTCCTTATCTATTGAAACTATAAAACCTTTCACTTCTCCAGATAAATATAATGGCATATACTTTGATTTTTCATAATCTCTTATATATTCTTTAGAATTTAATCCACTATATTCATCACTTGTCGCGTCTGAATAAAATACCTTGTATTCAGATACTTTTCCAACATGTGTAAAATTTAATTTTATTGTTGCTACTTTTTTATTTATATTATCAAATTCGATAAATGCTTTATTGTCATCTTCTCCATAATATAAAAATTTACCTTCACTATAATAGTTTTTTTCATATTTTCCCCAAAAAGTACGATAAGAAGTAATGTTAAAAACAATTACTTCTAAAAATAACGCACATATTAAAATAATCAACAATTTAGAAAAATTTTTTCTCATCTTTCTTCCTTTATTAATAAATTTTCTAATTAGATTTTTCTTCATGATATTCTTTTTCTGTATTTACATTCCAAATATTTTCTTTTGTTTTTATTCCGTTTTTTATGTTATTTACTGCTTCAAATGCAGTTACCATAGAATGGTCCATATTATTATATCTATGTTGTCCATTTCTACCTATACAATATAAATTATCAAATTTATCTAAATATTTAATAAGTTTATCTATATTATCATAGGTATCAAAATAAGCTGGATATGCTTTTTTTACTTTTTCTCTATGTGTATCTAAAACATCTTCTCTATTTACTATTTTTTTACTCTCAAGCTCATCTATAGCAAGATTAACAAATTCTTCATCAGACATATTCCAATATTTATCGCCTTCATTACAGAAATACTCCAAACCTATCCATACAGTATTTTCTGCATCTTTTACTAAATATGGTGACCAGTTATTAAATATTTGAATTCTTCCAAATTTTACACTTGGATCTTGAACATAAATCCAACAATCTGGTATAATATTTCCCAATGTTTTCATTTTAGTTTTATTTTTAAGATTTAATTTCTTAACTAATACTCCAACTGTTTGGAAATCTCTATATGGTAGACCTGATGCAATATCTATCATATCTTTTGGTACCTTATCACCTTTAAAACCTTCAACTAAATCTTTTACAGGCATTGTAGAAATAAATATATCTCCTGATAATACTTCTTTTTTGCCATTTACTTCACATTCTACACTTTTTATTGTATTACCTTCTATATTTAATTTCTTAACAGAATATCCTTTTTGAATCTTTCCGCCTTTTTCTATGATTCTATCTGCTAGTGTTTCCCATAACTGACCTGGTCCTAATTTAGGATACCAAAATTGTTCTATCAAAGATGTTTCTACTTTTCCATTTTTGTTTTTTCTTCCAAAAATTTTTGAAAAAGCATCTTTTAATACGGCAGTAATTGAAAGTCCTTTTACTCTTTGAGCTCCCCAATCTGCTGAAATTTCTTTTGGATGTCTTCCCCAAAGTTTATAAGTGTATTTTTCAAAAAATAAACTATATAACTCTTTACCAAAACGATTAATATAAAAATTCTCTAAAGATGTTTCTTTCTTTTTTACAAATATTGATTTTAAATAACTAAAACCTGCTTTGATTGTTCTTATTAATCCCATATTAGTAAAAGTTTGTAATTTTAAACTTATTGGATAATCAAAGAATTTATTTAATGTATAAATCCTTGAAACTCTAGTTCTTATAAGCATTACTTGATCTTCTTTTTCTGGGTTAGGTCCACCTTTTTTTAGTGGCTTTTCTCTTCCTAATTTTTCATCATCAAAAGAATTTTCTCCTTGTAATGGCATAAGATCTTCCCAAAAATCCATTACTCTTTTATCTTTTGAAAAAAACCTATGTCCTCCTATATCCATTCTATTACCATTATATTTAACAGTTCTAGAAATTCCTCCTATTTCTTGTGACTCTTCTAAAATAGTAACTTCATATTCTTCTTTACCGTCTTTTAATAATTCATATCCTGCTGTAAGTCCAGCAGGTCCAGCGCCTATTATTATAACTTTTTTCATCTTTTTCTTAATACTAATACTTTAGTAACCTTTCTTATAATTTAATAATTATGCTTTATATTCTATTCCTAAATGTTCATAACCTGTTTTTGTTACAATCCTACCCCTTGGAGTTCTCGCAAGAAAACCAATTTGCATTAAATATGGTTCATATACATCTTCTATTGTTTCAACTTCTTCATTCAAAGTTGCTGCCAAGGTTTCAACACCAACAGCTTTACCTGCATATTTATAAATAATAGTTTCTAAGATTCTTCTATCTGTGTTATCTAAACCTAGTTCATCTATATCAAGTTTGTCAAGTGCAAGTTTAGTTATATCTAAAGTTAAATTTCCATCTCCCAAAACTAATGCATAATCTCTAACTCTTTTTAATAATCTGTTTGCAATTCTTGGTGTTCCTCTAGATCTTTTAGCAAGCTCTTCTGCTGCTTCTTTATTTATTTTTATATTTAATAACTCACTAGACCTTTGTATTATTGTTGTTAAATCTTTTACAGAATATAATTCTAATTTTGAAACAATTCCAAATCTATCTCTCAAAGGTGTTGATAGTGAACCAATTCTTGTTGTCGCACCAACTAAAGTAAACTTTGGCAAATCTAATCTAATAGATTTTGCTGTTGGACCTTTTCCAATTATTATATCTAAGCAAAAGTCTTCTAATGCAGGATATAAAATTTCTTCAATATTTTTATTCATTCTATGTATTTCATCTATAAATAAAACATCATGTTCTGATAGGTTTGTAAGCAATGCTGCCAAGTCTCCTGGCCTTTCTATTGCTGGTCCAGAAGTTACTTTTAAATTTGAACCAAGCTCATTTGCTATAATGTTAGAAAGTGTTGTTTTTCCAAGCCCTGGTGGTCCATAAAGAAGTACATGATCTAAAGCTTCACCTCTTTTTTTAGCAGCTTCTATATAAATTTTCATATTTTCTTTTACTTTATTTTGTCCAATATATTCACTTAATTTTTTAGGTCTTAATGAAATTTCTGATAATTCTTCATCATACGTTACATTAGGATCTAAAATCCCTTTGTTATATTCTTCCACAAACTTCCCCCCGAAAATTTCTTCTATAATACTTTAACTTAAACCAGTATCATATTCAATATCTTCCATATATGGAAATATCTCCTTTACTCTTTTTAAAGTATAAATAGCATTTTTAGGATGAGGACATTTTTCTGGTGCCTCGATTAATTCATTTTTATAACAATTTTGAGTTAATTTATATATCAAGTATCTACAATTTAAATAATTATAGAATATTTTATATCCATTATCTAAATCTTCCCAAAACATCTCAAAAGTATAATTATTTTCCACAGTTATAAATTCCCCTTAAAAACACATAATTATTTATGCAGCAAGTACTGTTATTATCATTCCTAAACCTGATATAAAAAAGCTTATTCCAATTATATAGATAAGCATTAAAGATGCTTTTGAAGCTTTTATATATACTTCTTCTGGCTTCTTTTCATTAATTCTAACATCAATTCTTGAGCCTACATTAGGAATTTGTGTTTTTTTGTATTTTTCCGTACATTTTGTATACACTTCTCCATTATATTCATACTGATAAACAGGTGCATAAGCAACTGAATTATTAGATAGTTTCACTTCTTTTAGATCTACACATTCTGCTTTTACAACTTTTTTACATCTTCTTTCTGCTGAATTTTCTAAAACTCCTGGAACTATTAGCATTGCGATACCAATAACAGTAATTGCTGTTGACAAAAATGCAGGAAATACATTACTATGATTTGCTAAGTTTGCATTAAATAAATATCCCCACTCACTAATTGCAGGAAGAATTATGCATCCAATTCCTGTTACTATAAGTGCAGCTCCTGCTACTTGTTTTCTGCAAAGAAATATAATTCCCATTACTAAAAATAATTGTCCAAAAGTCATTATTGCAAAAGTTACTTGATTTAAACCTGAAAAGTAAAACATTAATGCAACAGATAATACTGCCCAAATAATACATGCCCAAGAAATTATTGTGTCATGTACTAAAAATTTTTCATTTGTTTCTTCTTTCATTTTCCAATTTCCTTTCTTCATTTGATCATATTCAAAAACTCTTCTTCACTAAGTATGGTGATTCCAAGTGTTTGTGCCTTTGTTAGTTTACTTCCTCCATCTTCTCCTGCTAAAACATAAGTTGTTTTTTTCGATACAGAGGATGATGTTTTTCCTCCATAACTTTCTATAATTTCTTCTGCCTCTTTTCTAGAATAATTTTCTAAAGCTCCTGTTAAAACAAAAATCATATTTTCAAATCTATTATCAACTTGGTTTATATCTTCTGATTTCAAATTAACATTATAACCCTTTAATTTTCCTATCAAATCTTTAGTTTGTTCTTGAGAGAAGAATTCGTAAACACTTTGTGCCATTATTTCTCCCATATCATCTATCTCAAGTAAACTTTCATAACTTGCATTTTGAAGTTCATCTATATTTTGATATTTTTTTGCAAGTTGTTTTGCTGCTTTTACTCCAATATGCCTAATTCCAAGTCCATTTATAACTCTATAAAATTCATTATTTTTACTACCATTTATACTATCAATTAAATTTTGTGCAAATTTTTTTCCATTCTTTTTTAAAGAAGCTAAATCCTCAAATGTTAATTTATAAATATCTGCAATATTCTTAATTAAGCCTCTATTTAAAAGTTCTTCTATTATACTGTCTCCTAAACCTTTAATATTCATTGCTTCACGAGACACAAAGTGTAGTATATTTCTAAATTGTTTTGCAGGGCACTCAATTCCTATACATCTTACTGCTGCTTCTCCTTCTTCTCTTACAGCATCAGCTCCACAAACTGGACATTTTTGGGGCATTTCAAATTCTTTTTCAATTCCTGTTCTTTTTTCCTTTATAACTTTAACCACTTCAGGAATTACGTCTCCAGCTTTTTGAATTACTACAGTGTCTCCAATCCTTAAATCTTTCTCTTTAATGAAATCCTCATTATGAAGTGTAGTTTTAGAAATTGTAGAACCAGCGACTTTAACTGGATCTAATATTGCCATAGGAGTTATAGCTCCTGTTCTTCCAACTTGGAAAACTATATCTTTTAATAAAGTTTCTTTTTGTTCTGGTGGATATTTATATGCTATTGCCCATTTTGGAGTCTTATAATTTGTCCCTAAAACTTCTCTTTGTCTCAAATCATCTACTTTTATAACAGCTCCATCAATACCAAAACTTAAATTTTCTCTATTTTCTCCTATATTATTAATTTCTTTTATTACATCAAGAATAGTATTACATTCTATTTTTACAGGATTTACATTAAATCCTACTTTTTCTAAATATCTAAGAGATTCAATATGTGATTTAAATTCTATTGTTTCTGATTTTTGAACATTAAAAATATAAATATCTAATGGTCTCGTAGCAGCTATTGAACTATCTAATTGTCTAAGAGAACCTGCCGCTGCATTTCTCGCATTAGCAAATAAAGATTCTTCATTTGCTTGCCTTTCTTCATTCATTTTTTCAAAATCTTTTTTGCCAATAAAAACTTCTCCTCTAACTGTTATATCTATTTTTTCTTTTAACTTTTTAGGAATATTTTTTATAGTTTTTAAATTCTCAGTAATATCTTCACCAACTAGACCATTTCCTCTTGTTGCTCCTCTTACGAAAATACCATCTTTATATTCTAAAGCTACAGATAACCCATCAATTTTTGTTTCTACGATATATTTTACTTTTTCTTCAGTTAAGGTTTCTTCTTTTTCTAAAGCTTTTCTAACTCTTTCATCAAAAGCATATAATTCGTTAAAATCAAAAATATCTTGTAAACTTTGAAGTGGAACTTCATGTTCTACCTTTTCAAATCCTTCCTTAACTGTTCCTCCAACATGTTGAGTTAAAGAATCACTTGTAATTAAATCTGGATATTGATTTTCCAAATTTCTAAGTTCCAGCATTAACATATCATATTCAAAATCACTAATTTCTGGATCATCATCATCATAATACTTTTTAGCATGATATGAAGTTATCTCTCTTAATTCATTTATTCTTTTTTTTGCACTTTCTTTATCCATTGTAAATTCCTTTTTATTTATTTTCTTTAAATAAATCTTTTCCATTTTTTAAATAGTCATATCCTGAAAAGATTGTTGCTATTACAGAAACTAAAATTAGAATAGATGTTACAGCATTAAAGATAATTTCTCCTTGACTCATATATATTTGCATACTACTTTGAACTGCCATAGCTTTATCAGTATTTGCGCGGATAAAATCAAAGAAGTTATATTTATCAGCAAATATTAATATAATAGAAATCATTTGTGTAACTGTTTTTAGTTTACCCCAAATTGAAGCTGCTATTACTTTTCCACCTTTTTCTACAGCAACCAATCTATATCCTGATACTAAAAATTCTCTAACAAGTACAATAATAGGAATCCATGCAGGAATTTTTCCAAATTCTACTAACATTACTAAAGCTGCTAAAACTAAAATCTTATCAGCTAAAGGATCTAAAAACTTTCCAAAAGTTGTTATTTGATTTCTTGAACGAGCTATATATCCATCTAATTTATCTGTTATTGAGGCTATAATAAAAATTATATTCATAATCCACAAAAATACTGGTATACCTAGCCATTCACCTTCTATAACTCCAAGAGTTCCTAAATAACCTATGATTACAAAAATTGGAACTAATATTATTCTAAATACAGTTAATTTATTTGCTAAATTCATACATAAATTCCTTTCTCAAATTCTAATTTTAAATTCTTCTACTCTACAGAATTTGTTATATTATTTTGAGGAGCAGTATTTTCTACTAATGTGTTTGTGTTATCTTCTAAAGAATTGGTTAACTCTTTTTCTTTTTCTAGTTCATTATTTCTTGCTGTTTCAAGTTGATTTATTATTGCTTGAAGTCTAGAAATATCTTTTCCTATCATTTCAAAATCACTAGCATTTAAAGACTCTTTTAAATTGTTATTTGCTTTTATTACAGAATCTACTATTGCATTTATGTCATCTGTATTAATAATCTCTAAATCTACAGAATATGCATCATTAAATAAGTTTGTAAGAGCACCATCTAAAGTATCTCCAATAGCAACTGTATTTCCAGATGCAACTATTACTTTTTTAAGTACTGGTATTTCACTCTCATCATTTAACATAACTTGATATACAGGTTCTATATATAATAATGATTTATTTATTGGAACTACTATCATATCTTTTAATAATTTTGTACCACTTGTATTTAAAGCTTCTAATTCTTTTGAAATTGTTGCATCTTGTTCAATTTGATTATTAAGTTGCATTATTCCTGTTACATTATTTTCTGAACTGAATTTGTATAAAGATAATTCAGGTTTTCCATTATTTACTGTTCCTACTAAATAAGATGTTATGTTTTGTTTTCCATATTTATTATATGTTAAAACTAATCCAAGTTCTGGTTTATCACTATCTATAGTTTTTACCATTGTATAATATGGTTCCATAGCAACACCAACAACTTTTGAATTTGCTTGTGAAGCTTTTGTTGTTACTTGCCAAATATCATCAGCTCTATATAAAGTATCTTCACTTATATCATGATATAAATTAATCATATTAGCTTGTATTTCATATAAAAATTTAGGATATGTTACATGTTCTGCAATATCTTCTGGCAATTCCTCTTCTGTAAATAAATCTGGGTACATCTTAGAATATGTCATTATTATTGGATCTGATTTATCTGTAATATAAAAAGTTGTTGTTCCATCATAAGCATCTATTAATACTTTTACAGAATTTCTTATATAATTAATTTTTTCCTTATATCCTTTTATATTTATAACTGAAGATTGAGAATATGGGTAAGCATTTGATCTTGTATATCCATCTAATACCCAAACTAGTTTTCCTTCATCTGAAATTACTAGATATGGTTCTTCATCATATAATACATCTGGTAATATTTTCTTTGCTCTTTCAATTATATTTCTATCTGAAACTATTTTTGTATCTTCTGTTATATTTGTTGATGTAAATAATTTAAAATTCTTCTCACTCAAACCTAAAACTAATCTATCTAAAAATCCTAGTTTTAAACCTGCTTTTCCATCATAAACATTTTCTTCATATTTAGACGGAGATATCGGATAATCATATTCTTTTCCAAAAGAATTATTTACCATTATTGTACTATTGGTTTGAAGTCCAAAATATATTCTAGGCTGTTTTATATTTAAAACATCTTGGCTTGTAAAATCTGACAATATATACTCTGCAAATCCGTCATTATTTGAGTCTGTCGCTGAACTTACAACTGCTGAATATCCATGTGTATATATAAGTGATTTATTATTATAACTACTTGTTGCGTCTGTTGAAATTTCACGAGGAGTAATATATAATAACTGGTCTTTATTATTTACATTATAAACGGCTAAAAAAGTATTATCATAATTATAATAAACACTATTTTCTTGATGTTCTGCAACAGCTTGAGAAGTTACTTCCTCTGTTATTAAAGGAATATTATCTATTACTTGTTTATTATTTTCAATTTGTTCTGAAGTTATAGCTTGATAATTATCTATATTTTGTTGTTCTATATCAATTCCATAAGCTTTTTTGGTGTTTTCTATATTATATCCAATATATTCTTTTTCAATATCTAGTTCATTACTACCAACATGAATTAATTGAAAATATGTCATCACACCAAATAATCCAACTAAATACACTGGAACTATTAAAGCTGAGATTATTGATTGTTTAAAGTTTTGTTTTCTTACATATTTTAACAATCTTATAACTGCAATTATAATTACTACTCCTAAAATTCTGTAACCCCATAATTTAATTGTTACATCAGTTTTTCCTGCTCCAACTAGTTCTGTTGATGCTTCATCATCTATTGTAACCATATTTCCTGTTAAAATATTTTGTGAAGATATGAAAATATATCCACATAAAACAAATACTACTAACATTAATAATACAATTTCTTGTTTTATAAATGTATTTTTCTTTAAAGTTTCTACATCTACACCATCAAAAAATGTGTTTAAAGTTATTACATAATAAATCGCCACATATATAATTGCTGCTACAAAAACCTCTCCTAAAAATAGTAACATTGTTTGTATGAATGGCAATGAAAACATGTAATAACCAATGTCTGCACTAAAAATTTTATCCTCTTGTCCAAAAAATCCTGCATTTCTAAATATTGCAAGTTTATCAGCAAGCATAAAAGAAGCTACTACTCCACCTATCAAAGCAAATATAAAGCATAAACTTTTATTAGGCAATTTTGGCATTTCTTTCTTTTCATCATCAAAAAATTTCTTTAATCCTTTTTTTGTAAATTTATTTATTATATAAACAAAAATATATATTATTACAAAAGCAACACCCATTACTGTATATCTATTTTGAATTTTTTGAAAAAATACAGATTTGTAGTTTTCGCCAATTCCTATTACACTTAAATATTCTGCTCTTAAAGAAATTGCAGTAAATAGTGCAAAAGCCAATAGTACTAACAAAACTACTATTGTTCTTATTCCAAATTTATTTTTCTTTTTTTCTTTAGTAGTGTCTTTTACTTTTGAATCTTTCTTTTCTTCCATTTTTTTAATCCTTTCTAAATTATTGCATCCAAAAATTCTTCTGCATTAAACACTTGCATATCATCAATTTGTTCACCTACGCCAATAAACTTAATTGGTATTTGATTTTCTGATACAATTCCTAAAACAACTCCACCTTTTGCCGTTCCATCTAATTTTGTTAGTACAAGTCCTGTTATATCTGTGGTTTCCTTAAAAGCTTTAACTTGTGATATAGCATTTTGACCTGTTTCTGCATCTAATACTAACAAAACTTCTTTACTTGCTTCAGGTAATTCTTTTTCTATAACTTTCTTTATTTTAAAAAGCTCGTCCATTAAATATTTTTTATTATGAAGTCTTCCTGCTGTATCTACAATTAAAACATCAGAACCTAATTCTTTTGTTTGCTTTATTGCATCAAATACCACTGATGCTGGATCTGCTCCTTCTTCTTTTTTTACTATTTGACTTCCAGATCTTTGAGCCCAAATTTCTAATTGTTCTACAGCAGCTGCTCTAAATGTATCTGCTGCTGCAACAACTACTTTTTTTCCACTTTTGACTAAATTATTTGCAATTTTTCCAATTGAAGTCGTTTTTCCAACTCCATTTACTCCAACTACTAATATTACAGATGGTTTTGTTTCTAAATTTAGTTTCGGGTCTGCAATATCTAAAATGCTTTTCATTATTTCTTTTAATGCTTTCTTTACTTCATCTTCATCTTGTATTTTTTCTTTTTTTATCCTTGTTCTTAATTCATCTATTATTTTCATTGAAGTTTCCATACCAATATCTGACATAACTAAAACTTCTTCTAATTCTTCTAATAATTCTTCATCAACTTTTCTAAATACACTAAAAACGTTATTAATTTTCTCATCAATAGAGTTCTTAGTTTTTCCTAACCCTTGTTTTAATTTATCAAAAAAACCCATAATCCCTCCTTTTAATATATACTCCTAATTTATATCATTAAACACTTAAAAAATCAATACTTTTTGGGATTTTTTGGACAATAAAAATCCTAGCCTATTGGTAAGCTTTTTTAATGCTTATTTTACCTTTTAGCCAGGATTTTTTTTAATTTATATTCGTTTTATATCAAAAAAAATTACAATAAATTTCAAACTTCAACACTATTAAATATCAATTTCTAAATTTCTTAATCTACTTTTTAAATTTTCATTCTGTATAAAATCTAAGTCAGCCAATCCTAAGAATTTTCTTATGGCATTAGAACTTTCCTCTGTAATATTTCCTTTTTCTAAACTAGTTATAATCATATCTATTAGTTCTTCTCGTTCTTTTAGAAGAGTTTCTTCATCTTTTCCAATTGTTTTTTCCGATCTTTCCACTACATAATCAACATACTCTTTATCATAATTTTCATACATACCATCAATTATTGCTTGTACCATATCTTCTAATTCTTCTTGTTCTTTCTCATACTGTTTTTGCTCTTCTGATTCTTCTGCACTATATACTTCAACGCTTGGCTTTGCTATATTATTTTCTGAATACATATTTTCTTCATAGGCTCGTTTTATTGCTAAGTCTTCTTCACGTCCACTATTTTCATCTTCAACTGGTGCAGATAAAATTAATTTTTCACCATCTTCTATATCTGAAATGTCATCTCCTTGCATAACTACAGTTTTTCCGTTCATTTTTCTTCTAATTTTGTTAGCGCCAACAGCTATAATTGGAATAATAATTATAATTAAAATAGCTACCGCTATAAAAATTTTCTTTTTATTCATATTTAATCCCCCTTAATGAATTTGATACATCTTAAAATAACTATCTGGATATTTTTGATATAATTCAGTTAATGGCCTGTTTAGCGTATCTGTTGAGTGATATGTTATAGTATAACTTGGATATAGTGTTCCATTAACAGATTGTGTTTTGTATCCAGTAATATACATAGTATGTTTAGCTGAAAGTTCTATTCCTAATGGATAATTTCCATACTGAATTACATCTCCTGCAACATAATTTTGAGCATAAACTCCAAACATATCTTCTAAAGCTTCTTTTCCTGAACATGTATAAGTTCTTACAGCATTTTCTTTCCAATATTTTCTAAACTCATCTGCATTAATCCAAGGATATGTATAATCCCATGAAGCATCTAACTGTGTCGTACCTGCCGCAGGCGTTTGATAAACATTATTTTTCTTATCCATATACCAATCTGAATTTATATGTTTTCCAGCTGCAAGCAAACATTGTGAAACAAAATTTGCACAATCTCCACCTATATCTGAACAGTTTGGATAGCATGATGTTCTCTTATTATAACATTCTTCAGCATAACGTACTCCTAAATTATTCCATCTATTAACAGGTTCTAATATCCATTCTTGATCAACATCTCCATTATATGTTCTTTGTTCTACATTTACTCCATCTGAACAAAAATCAGAAGCTAAGGACAAACACTTTTCCCAGTTACTTGATTTTGTTCTTATAACATAAGTTCCTACACCAGTTGATGTTACAGCAAATTTTTGTGGATCTCCTTGTAATATTTCCCATATTTGTATATTAGTTCCATCTTGATTAATTCCATTCACAACATCTAACACAAAATTAAAATAAGTATATTCTCCATCACTTGTACTTCCAGTATCACTAGCTATAAAATACTCACCATTTCCTATATGATAGAAATACCACTTTTGCGCATAAGAACCATTATATTTACATTGTTGTACATTGGTTCCAGCATTTGCATATCCATTATACACATCTAAATATTTTCCTGTATAGCTGTTTTTTATATAAAACCACCTATTACTTATTCCATTAACCTCATTTATAGTTACCGCTAACTCCGATTTAGTCAAAAAACATATAAATACTATAACTGCACCACAAATAAAAGCAATCTTGCTTTTTACATCACTTATCATTATATGTTCCTCCTTTATACAACTAATTTTTAAAGGAGTGCCGGCATTATTATAAAATTCAAAGAGAAAAATAAATATTGAGTATCTATAATGTCTCCTTCATAATTTATATACCACATATTTCCTTAAAAGTCAACTCTCTCTAAGAAAAACCACTTTTCGCCACTTTTCATTTTGTTTTATTTTTTTGCTAGTATATTTAAAATTTAATATATTATATTTTTTAAAAATTAAAAAATCCCCTACATTTTATAGGAGATTTTTTTATATTATTTGATCCATTCTTTGATAAACTAAATTTACCCATGTACTTGAAGCTGGACAAAATTTTGTTTTCACTCCAGCAAGTGTTGGTCCATAATAAAATGCACCACCTGGTGTTAGATATTTATCGTGTAAAGTTTTAGCTGCTTGCTCCATTCCATCCTCAACTGAAGCAAATCTAATTAAACCTCTACTAGACATTAAACTTATATAATTATGTGTATTTCTATGGTTGCTTGCTATTGTCCAACCTGATTCTGCAGAGATTAATCCACAGAAAAATATTTCATTTATTTGATATTTTTCACAAACATCATATATTAAACCTGAATTTTCTTCAAAAAATCCTGAAGTATCTGCTTTGACACCGGCTATTAGAGTAATAAAATCTTCTCTAGATAGTCCTGTTCTAACAGTTAAATCCATATCTTTAGATATTTTTACTTCTTCTATTGGTGTTGAAGTTACTACTAATTCTTCTTGAACAGCTTCAATACTTTCTTGTTCATTTATTACTTCTTCTTGTTCATTTTCTTCTACAACAGCTTCTTCTCTTGTTTCTGAAAATCTTGAAGTAACAGCGATAGTCCTTCTTTCATATTGTTCTTTTATATCTTCTGGACTAGGACTTGTATTTTCAACATTTATTTCTTCTTTTATATCTGTACTATCTGCTAAACTAATTTGTTCATATTCGCTATTTTTTACTAGTACTATTCCACTTATTAATACTATTAATATAATCCATATTATCATCAAAGTTGATATTTTCATTGAAATAAGTACAGTTCGTTCATTTGATTTGTTCATATAAACTCCTTTTCTTGGCACTCGGATATTATACATATATTATCAAAAAAAGTCAATATTTTATTTTTCACTTATCTGTGACACATCTATTTTTAACTTATATTATTTTTTACTTATGTGTAACATATCTAATTTAAATCTATTTTGCTTCCGCAATTTCTATTCTATCTCTTGTTTCCTCTTCATAAATTTTATTTATACTTTTGCTTCTTTCTATATATAAACCTAAAGCTAATTTTCTTCTTTCATCCGAAATTTCTTCAATATCATCTAAAGCTTCTTCTAAATCATTTATTCTAAAGCTATTTACTGCATCTAAGGCTTTTTGAGTTTGCTCTGGATACTTTCTTAATAAATATCTTAAAATCGCTTCGTATTGTACTTTATTTTCGTCTTTTCCAATATCTGCTGGTGATATTACTGATATTCTTCTTTCCGTATTTAAATTTTCAATTTGTTCTCTTGTAAAAGTCTCTCCTGTTTTGATATTTATATCAAATCCTAAAATTTCCTCATTATCAAACATAGGATATAAATCTAAAACTCCTGTTTTTGTGTCTCTTCTAAGCCTCCAATTCTCTATAGTTCTATCAGTATTCGAAAATTTAAAATCAAATACTATCATATTTATAAAATCTTGTTTTATATCTAAAAATTCTTGATATGGTCTATTGCTTTTTATACACTCTTGAAAAACAGAATTTAATATTGTATCTATGTCATAAACTCCTTTTGTAAACTTAGAATCAGAATTAATGCTTCTTAAATAGTCTTTTATTAAGAAAAAAGGATTTAGTAAAATATCATCTTCAGACTTTTCGACATAACTTAAAATACCTCTATCAAATTTCGTTGGCTTGAATAAAAAAGGCTTTTTATATAATTCTACATCACAAGTTTTAAATCCAATTTTATTTGCAATTATCCAAGCTAGCATTTCTCCTAAATGTGCATCATCTATCCAAATTGTTCTTTTGAAGAAAAAATTGTTTTTATTTTTTCTATTTTTTAAATCTGTTGGATTTTGAGCTTGATATTCAAATAAGCCGTTTTTTATAATTATCTTCATCAACTATACTATATTTTTCAGTATCTATTGGTTTTCCTGTATATTTCACTTTTCCTCCAAATTAATTTATAAAATTAGTAAAACATAACTATTATAGCACACTTTTAATATTATGTAAATTTCTTGTTTATATTTTTATCAAAAAAATATAAGTTGATGTTTTTAAAAAATATACAATATGATAATTATAAAAAATTTTATGAAAATGTCCGCACTTTTTAAAAAACGCCCCAAAATGTTAGTATTTTATCTAACATTTTAGAGCTTTTTACAAATTTCAAATATTTTATATTATAAATTACTATTGCCTAGATTATAACTAAAATCAAATTATATTTCAATTTTAGGTTCATATTTTTCAAGCCACATATTTACTTGTATTAAATATGCCATAAGTTGAGGTCCTGTCATAAGCTGACCAAACCAAGGTCTTGAAAAAGCTTTTCCTTCTGTTTCTAATATTTCTAAAATATATTTTCTGTTTAAAAGTCTATTTATTGGTGCACAGCTATCTTCCATAATTCTTGATAATTTTTTCTTAACTATTTCAGTATAATTTGGATTATGTGTTTTAGGATATGGACTCTTTTTCCTATATAAAACTTCTTCTGGTAAAATTCCTTCCATAGCATATCTTAATAATCCCTTTTCTCTACCTTGATATGCCTTCATTTCCCATGGAATATTCCATGCATATTCTACAATTCTATAATCACAAAATGGTACTCTAACTTCAAATCCATTATACATACACATTCTATCTGTTCTATCTAATAATGTTTGCATAAACCAATTTGAAGTTAAATATATTAAATTTCTATGAAGTTTATTTGTTTTACTATCACTTCTTAAAAATTCCACTTTCGCAAGCGATTCTTCATACTTTTTATCTATATATTCTTTTAAATTTAATTCTTTAGCTATATTTTCATTTAATAATTTCTGTCTTTCTTCTATTGCAATAGACCATGGAAAAGTATTACTGTTTAATGCATCTTCTCTAAAATACCATGGATAACCTCCAAAAATTTCATCTGAACATTCTCCTGAAAGAGCCACTTTTATATCTTTTTTTACATTTTTAAAAAATAACAAATATGATGAATCAACATCTGCCATACCAGGAAAATCTCTTGCTATCATTGCATCTTCTAAGCTTCCGAATAATTCCGGTGTATCCAAAATTATCTTTTTATGTTTGGTATTCAAATTTTTTACCATCAAATCTATATAATAACTATCTGTATTAGGTTGAAAATCATTTTTTATAAAATTCTTTTCTTGGTCCACATAATCTACTGAAAAAGTTTGTAATCTCTCACCATATTTTTCTTTATAAAAATCTGAAGCATATTTAGTGATAATACTTGAATCTAATCCTCCAGAAAGAAGTGTTCCTATTGGTACATCAGAGACCATCTGTCTTTCAATAGAGTCTTTAATTAAAAATCTTATTTTCTCACAAGTTTGTTTCAAATTATCTTTATGCTCTTTAGTTTCTAATTTCCAATACTCAAATTTCTTAAAATAATCTTTATTGTAAATAATCGCATGTGCTGGTTCTAATTCTTCTATTCCTTTAAAAGGACAAATTCCTTGTGTATGACTTGGTCCTATTCCTAGTAATTCTGCAATTCCTGTCTTATCTAAAATTACTTTACATTCTGGATGATTTAATATTGCTTTCACTTCTGAAGCAAATACAAAATTTTCGTTAAAAAAAGAATAATATAAAGGTTTTATTCCAAAATGATCCCTTGCCATAAATAATTCTTCTTTTTTATCATTCCAAATGGCAAATGCAAAAACACCATTCAAATATTTACAAACTTCTTTGCCATAAAAAACATAGGCTTTTAGCAATATTTCTGTATCAGAATGAGTTTCAAATTTAAAACCATTATCTACTAAAGTCTCTTTTAGTTCTTTTGAATTATATAATTGTCCATTATATACTATTGTATATGTAACATCATTAATTTTGAAACTCATTGGTTGTTTTCCGTTTTCTATATCAATTATACTTAATCTTCTATGAGCTAAATTAGCATGTTTTGAAAAATAAATTCCATCTTCATCTGGTCCTCTTTTTGCCAAAGTTTTAGACATATTTCTAATAATTGCATGCTTTTTAGAAATATCTTCTCTATAATTTACAATACCTACAATTCCACACATAAAAAAACTCCTTACATAATATATTTTTACTATATATATTATGCAAGGAAAGCTTGTATATGTTATTAAATTTTCTATTTTAACATTTCTTTTAATTTCACTAATGTATTTAGAGCATCTATAGGTGTAAGTTCATTTATATTAATTTTATCAAGTTCATGAGAAATATCTGCAAGTTTTAAATTAAATAAATCAAATTGTCCTTCAACTTGTTTTTTACTTTCTTTTTCTTCTTTTATTTTAACTCCACCTTTTTCAAGTGAACGCAAAATCTTATTTGCTCTTGTAACAACTGTTTTGGGAACTCCTGCAAGTTTTGCAACATGTATTCCATAACTTTCATCTGTTCCACCTTCCACAATTTTTCTTAAAAAGATAATATCTTCTCCCTTTTCTTTAACTGCAACTTGAAAATTCTTTATTCCTTCAACTTTTTCCTCAAGTCCTAGCAATTCATGATAATGTGTTGCAAAAAGGGTTTTACAACCTATTTTCTCTTTATCGGCAATATATTCAGCCACAGCCCAAGCGATAGAAAGTCCATCATAAGTTGATGTTCCTCTTCCTATTTCATCTAAAATTACTAAACTCTTTGGTGTAGCTTCTTTTAAAATATTTGCCACTTCATTCATTTCTACCATAAAAGTACTTTGTCCACTACTTAAATCATCAGAAGCGCCAACTCTTGTAAAAATTTTATCTACAATTCCTATACATGCTTTTTCTGCTGGAACAAAGCTACCTATTTGTGCCATTAAAGTAATAATTGCAACTTGCCTCATAAATGTTGACTTTCCAGCCATATTAGGTCCTGTAATTATTTCAACTCTATACTTATCACAGTCTAAATATGTATCATTTTCCACAAAGCTTCCATCAGTAATCATTTTTTCAATTACCGGATGACGTCCTGCTTTTATATCAATTATATCTCCATCATTTACTTCTGGATAAACATAATTATTATCTTCTGCAACAACAGCTAAACTTGCTAAAACATCTATATTTGCTATTGTATTTGCAGATTTTTGCAATCTTTCTATATTTCTTGCAATTTCATTTCTTATTTGTGTGAAAACTTCATATTCAAGTGAGATTACTTTTTCTTCAGAACCTAAAATTTTTTCTTCTATTTCTTTTAATTCTTCTGTTACAAATCTCTCTCCACCAGTTAGTGTTTGTTTTCTAATATAATTTTCTGGTACTTGATTTAGAAAAGATTTGGTTATCTCTATATAATATCCAAAAACTTTTGTATATCCTACTTTTAAATTTCTAATTCCTGTTCTTTCTTTTTCTTTAGCTTCTAAAGCTACAATCCAATTTTTTCCTTGTGTTGAAGCTTCTTTTAAATCATCTATCTCTTGATTAAATCCTTTTTTTATTATTCCACCTTCTTTAACACTTATAGGTGGTTCATCAACAATAGCTTTTTCAATTAAAGAAAAAATATCTTTTAATTCATCTAATCTTTCATACATAGTTTTTAGTAATTTTGCATTAGTTGTAGATAATATCTGTTTTAAATTTGGTATATTACTTAAAGAATTTTTAAGAGAAATCATATCTCTTGCATTTGCATTTCCATAAGAGATCTTTCCAGCTAACCTTTCAATGTCATATACTTTCTTTAAACATTCTATAATATCATCTCTAAGTATCATATTATCTTTTAATTCTTTAACAGCATCTAGTCTTTCTCTTATTTCTTCAATTTCTAGCAAAGGATCATTTATCCACCTTCTTAAAAGTCTTCCTCCCATAGATGTAGAAGTTTTGTCTAATACCCAAATTAAAGTACCTTTTTTAGACTTATCTCTCATTCTTTCAGTAAGTTCTAAGCTTCTTCTTGCATTAATATCCAACGCCATATATTTTTGAACTTCATAAATTTTAATTTTATTTATATGCTCTAATTTTACTTTCTGTGTTTCTGTAAAATAATTTAACAAACCATTTATAGCTGAAATAACTAAACTTTCATCATTAAATTCTTCTTTTTCTTTATCATATCCATCAGTAATAGTATATAAATTTAATAATTTTTGTTCATCTTCTTCAAAATTTTTATCTTCTCTTATTGTAACAAAAGTATTATTTCTATCTTTTAAAATGTTTAATTCTTTTTCTGAATTTCCCATTGCAGTATTTACAACTAGCTCTGCTGGTGAATATCTTGCATATTCATCTAATAATTTTTCAAAATTATTTTCAGGAAGTTTTATTTGTGTAGCATAGAAATCACCTGTGCTTATATCACAAATACCTATTCCATAGTACATTCCTTTTTTTGCTATACTCATAATGTAATTATTTTTCTTTTCTTCCAGCATATTAGTTTCAATAACTGTTCCTGGTGTTACAACTCGTATTACATCTCTTTTTACTATTTCTTTTGTTTTTTTAGGGTCTTCTAATTGCTCACATATTGCAACTTTATATCCTTTTGCAATAAGTCTTGATATATAAATTTCAACCGCATGATGAGGAACTCCACACATTGGGGCCTTCTCCTCTAATCCACATGCTCTTGAAGTTAAAGTTATTTCTAATTCTCTTGATGCTACTATTGCATCATCAAAAAACATTTCATAAAAGTCGCCTAACCTATAAAATAACATGCAATCTTTGTATTGACTTTTTGTATTCAAATAATTTTGCATCATAGGTGATAATTCTGCCATATTTTACTGCCTCTTTTCTTGCTATTTCTAATAATTTTCCATTTTTTATACTACTTTTATTTCATTTTTAAATTCTTAATTCATCAATATTTATTTCTGAATTACTTAATTCAAAAATTTCTATATTTTCTATTATTATTTTAAGTAAACTTTCTTTTAATCCATTATTTATAAGAAAAGTAAATTTGTCACTTAAATAATCAGGTTTATAGGTTAAAATTTCTCCTTTATCTTGGATAATTACCTTTAATACTTCTTCGTTTTTAGTAATAATTTCTAATAAATTTATATTTCTCTTTAAATCATCTTTTTTCATTGTTAAAAGTTCTGGAGTTGTTTCTAAGGTATTTATTAATTCTTCTTTATCTAAATATTTTTTTAAAGTTTCACAATTAGTTTTTATTTGTTTAAACTCTTCTGTTAAAAAAGTAGGATCCTCTTCTAATATTATTCTTATTTGTCTTGCTTCTAATCCTAAGAAAATTAGATATTTTATCTTTTCATGCAAAATTTTTTTATCTATTTCACTATTTGCATATTCTAAAATCATATTAATTTCTTCATAATCAAAGCCTATATTTTTTAAATATTTTTCTATTGATATATTTTCAATTTCTTCCATATTTTTCCCTTTCAAATTTTATATTCTGCTATCAAAATATTCGTCTTCACCATATTCTTCTTGAACTTTAAATTTTTTCAAAATTTCTTCTGGTTTTTTACTATATAATTCATAAAGTTTTTTATTTGAAACAAATGGTGTTGAATATTTTCCTTCGCTTTTCCATAATTTTATTTGAGAATACATAAGTTCTGGTGAAGTTCTCAAAATTCTTGGCTTATCTAAAACAAATTGCATCGTATTTGTATTTGCAAGTATTTTTAGTTGTAACTTGGTTCTTTCTATAGCTGTTCCCAAAACACTTGGATTATCTCTTATTATTTTAGATGCATTTTCTTTTCCAATATTGGGATTATTTTCTAAAGCTATTAATGCTGGTCTTATTTTGTTGTTTAAACTAAGTGAAAGTAAAGTAGGATAATCATATAACATTTTTAAAGCTTGGTCTTCTGTAATTTTTCCATTTTCATCGTCTATTCCAGAATTTCTTTTATTTAAAAATTTGATTAATCTATTCGCTTTTCTTTCTAATAATTGTACTGAATATTCCTGTCTTCCTTTTATTTTTCTTCTCTGATTTAATTTAGAAAAAATTATATTTAACCTTTCTTCTTTACTCATTGAATCTGAATATTTAATCTTTTTTTCATCAGGATTTGAAGTTTCTTTTTGTTTTTTAGAAATGGTTTCAATTTCTTCTAATGATTTGACTTGTCTATGATTTTTTTGATTATATAATTTCAAAAGAATTTGCTCTCTATTTTCTCCACTAATACTTGCATATTTCTCCAAAATATTTCTTATTTTTGTCCTTCCATATTCTGGATATTTTTCTGAAATTTTCCTAATAGATAATCCTTTATTTAAATATAAATCTACAATTTGCTTTTCAATTTTATTTAATTCTTCACTAGCATAAACCATGTTATATTATTTCTCCCTTTAAATACCATTTATGATTTTCTGTTATTCTAACTTCTACGATATCTCCAATATTATAATTGTCATTTTTTTCTATAATCACTACTTTATTTGTTGAAGTTCTTCCTTCATAAGTATTTTCATTATATTTACTAGTGTTTTCTATCAAAAGTTTTTGATTAGTTCCAATGTATTTTTCATTATTCTCATCCACTTTTGATTCATAAAGCTCTTTTAATTTTTCAAATCTTTTATGTTTAATTTCTTCTGGCACTTGATCTTCTCTTTTTGCAGCAACAGTTCCATCTCTTTTTGAATATATAAACATAAATATCTGTTCAAAATTAACTTTTCTTACAACATCTAAAGTGTCTTCAAATTCTTCATCTGTTTCACCAGGAAAACCAACAATAATATCTGTTGACAATACTACACCTGGTACATTATTTTTAATTTTTTCTGCTAAGTTTAAAAATTCTTCTTTAGTATATTTTCTATTCATCTCTTTTAAAACTTTTGTGTTTCCTGCTTGAAGTGGAAGATGAATGATTCTAGTTATCTTTTCATTTTTCGAAATTGCATCAATTACATCATCAGTAAAATCTTTTGGATGTGGCGAAATGAAATTTAATCTTTCTATACCATCGATTTTGCAAACTGCATTTAAAAGATCTGCAAAATTTTTTATTTTATCATTTCCCCTATATGAATTAACATTTTGCCCTAAAAGAGTGATTTCTTTATATCCTTCTTCTGAAAGTTCTTTTACTTCTTCTAGAATTTTTTCAGGTTCTCTACTTCTTTCTCTACCTCTAACATAAGGAACAATACAATATGAGCAAAAATTATCACATCCATACATTATTGTAACAGAGGCCTTATATTTACTATTTCTTTTTATTGGTAAACCTTCATAAATTTCTCCATCAATATCTAAAATGTCTTTTACTTTTTCCTTATTAACAATAACTTTATAAATATTTTCAGGAAGATTTTGCATTGTATGTGTTCCAAACACAATATCCACAAAAGGATAACTTCTTTTTATTTTATCTATCATTTCTTTTTCTTGCATCATACAACCACCAATAGCAAGAATAATATCTTTAGACTCTTTTAGTTTTTTTATTTCTCCTATTTTTCCAAATAATCTTTCTTCTGCATTTTCTCTAACACAACAAGTATTAAAAATAATTAAATCAGCCTTTTTATAATCTTCTATTTCATTATATCCCATTTTTGTTAACATTCCAGAAATCTTTTCTGAATCATTTTCATTTAACTGACATCCCATTGTCATAATTGAATATTTTAAATCTTTGCTTTCAATTTTTTCTTTAACTTTTTCTATAAACTTTTCTTGATTTTCTTGCACTTTACATTCCTCCAAATACTTAAATATTTTATAATATTTTACCTTAATTTTCAAGGTTTTCACTTATATTTATTTAATTTGTAAATATAACAAAAATGTAATTGTTTTTTTGTAAAATTATATCTATAATATTATTAGGAGATTTTATTAAACTAATTGGAGATTATTATGAACCTTTATGATACATTAAATGTAAGAAAAAACGCAACTCAAGAAGAAATTAAAAATTCATATAAAAATTTAATAAAAAAATATCACCCAGATATATATCAAGGAGATAAATCTTTTGCTGAAAAAAAATCTAAAGAAATAAATGTAGCTTATGATATTTTATCTAATCCAGAAAAAAGAGCAGAATATGATTTAGAACTTGATAATGCACAATCTAGTACTATTAACTATGAGTATACCCCTCCAAAATATAATAATCCATCTGCTTATTCTTATGAAGAATATTATAGAAATAAGAACAGTTCAGAATTTGGTGATTATGATAAACGTTATACAGCATACCATCGTTCAAAAGTTCCAAATTCAAATTATAGTTATACAAACAATATAAATGATCAGTTTTCAGATAAAATAGTAAATTCTGTAAGTAAATTTAATTTACCTAGTAAAATATTAATTATTTTGGCTATTCTTGCTTCCTATCTAGTTATATTTGTCTTAACTATTATAAAATTTAATTCTTTTAATAGTGGTGATGAAAAAGGTATAATCATAAATAATAATAAACCTTATGAAAATAATTCTACAAACAATTCTATAACAAACACTACTATAGAAGATGAGGATGAATTAGAAGAATTTGATATAAATGATTATTTTAGTGAAGAAGAAATTCGTCAAGCTTATTATACTTATTGTGGCGATTCTTCAGATATTACTTATACAGAATTTAGAGAGCTTGTATCTTCTTACTTTTATTATATTTATATCGACAATTAATTTGAAAGAACTATGTACAAATTCCATTTTTTGGAATATAATATACAAAATGTTATTAGAATAATTTTGTTTTCGTTTTAATATTTAAACATAAATTTATCTAATTATATCTTACTTTTAAGGGGGTTATTATGAAAGAATACAAATTAGCCATTGTTGGTGCTACTGGTGTTGTTGGTAGAAAAGTAGTTGAAATTATTCAAGAATATAATTTACCAATATCTCATTGTGAATTTTTTGCAACAAGAAAATCAGCTGGTACTGACTTTTTCTTTAATGGCAAACAATGTTTAGTAAAAGAATTAAAAGAGGATTCCTTTGAACAAGGTTTCGATTTTGCAATATTCTCAGCTGGAAGTACTGCTTCTAAGATTTATGCTCCTATTGCTGCTAGAGCTGGTTGTATAGTTGTAGATAATAGTAGTGCCTTTAGAATGGATCCAGATGTGCCTTTAGTAGTACCAGAAGTA
The DNA here is from genome assembly GCA_902492015.1 of uncultured Eubacteriales bacterium. Lineage (GTDB taxonomy): Bacteria > Bacillota > Clostridia > TANB77 > CAG-508 > Scatovivens. The sequence continues at coordinate 28,835 of CABUJR010000009.1, forward strand.
AACCCAGAAGAAATAAAAAATAATAAAGGAATCATTGCAAATCCTAATTGTTCAACTATTCAAGCCGTTATTCCTCTAAAAGCTTTAGATGATAAATATACAATCAAAAGAATTGTATATTCTACATATCAAGCTGTTTCTGGTGCTGGTCATGAAGGTATTGTAGATTTAGAAAGAGGTTTAGAAGGCGAAGAACCAAAAAAATTCCCTTACCCTATTGTAAATAACTGTATTCCACATATTGATTCTTTTATGGAAAACGGATATACAAAAGAAGAAGAAAAAATGATAAATGAAACAAGAAAAATATTAAAACGTCCAGATTTAAAAATAACAGCAACTACAGTTCGTGTACCAGTTTTAAATTCACATAGTGAATCTATAAATGTAGAATTTGAAGAAAAGTTTGATTTGGATGAATTAAAAAATGTATTAAAAAATTCTAATGGAGTTATTGTTCAAGATGATCCTGAAAACAGCATTTATCCTTTAGCACTAAATGCAACAGGCCATGATGAAAGTTTTGTTGGAAGAATTAGAAGAGATTATAGTGTCGATTCTGGAATTAATTTCTGGTGTGTAGCAGACAATATAAGAAAAGGTGCTGCATCAAATGCTGTACAAATCGTACAAAAATTAATTGAATATGATAATGAAAATTCTACTAGTGATAGTGAAACTTTATAATAAATTTATAATATAAATATTCTTATATTTTTATAAAATAACTTAAAAATAGATATAAAAATTTTCAAATTTTAATTTTATATTTATAAAAAGAACATGGAAATTTGCAAAACAAAAATTATGCAAATATCCATGTTTTTTATCATTTAAAATTTTTCTATAAAATTAATATATTTTTGTTTTGCAAGTTCTGCTTCTTCTAAGTCTATTGCATTTTTAAATTCACCAATTAAAATATATATTTTATTTAAGTTATAAGAATATTCTTTCATATAATCAACATTATCCATCATTTCTTTATATTTATTTTCTATTAACACAGCTGTATTTTTGGCAGTATCCCACTCTAAAAAATTAGCCTGTACTAGAGCTGACAAAACTAAAGACTTTAGTTTCATATTATCGATTTTATTTTTTTCTTGTGAATATTTTTCCATATAAGTTGGAAGCAAAGAATATATATAACTACTTTTTTGCAATAAATTATAATCATCTTTATTTGTAACTGATATAGACAAATTATTTACTTCATTTCTTAAATTTACAAGTTCATCATTAGTAATTTCAAGTTCAGATAAATCTAGCATTATTGTATCTAAAACACCATTTAAATTTTGCACTTCTTTATTAACATCATCCCATTTAATACTACCTGAGTCGTCATTATATTCACCTTTTACATATTTATTAACTATTGTAAAAATTTCATCTTCTATATAGCTAATTTCTTCATTAGTTTTGTCTTGTATTGTCTTAGAATTTTCTTCTTGAAAAGAACAACCTGTAAGAAAAAATACGAGAAAAGAAATTAGAAAAATAAAATTAAAAATCGCTTTCTTATTCATAATCTCCTCCATTTTCTTATAGTATTCACAATAGAAAATTTTTTTATTCAAAAAAAAATTTATTAGAAAATCTATACAGTATAAAAAAATATATAATATGTATAATAATTTTAGTAAATATAAATGGAGTGTTAATATGAAAACATCAATCAATTTTTATAGTGAAAAAAAAGGAGAAATAAAAAGATTTTTAGAACTTTTTTATTCTAAAAATCTTAGACTTGACAATAATTTAACATATAAACAAGAATTTGATAATCCAATTGATATGATTGACATTATAAGCTGTTTCATTGATAATAATGAAAAATTTAATGCAAACTTATGGATTAGTCTTGATCAAAATGTTTATATTTGTGTTACAAATAATAATTTGAATAATATTATAAAATATATTTATGAAAGATACCCTTATTAATAATTGGTTTTATCTAATAAAGAATTATAATATCTGTAAATTATTAACATTAATTAGTTCTTAATAATTTCATAATTATTACTTTTCTAGTAAAATTGTTACAGGACCATCATTTAATAATGAAACTTTCATATCAGCACCAAATATACCTTTTTCAACATGAACTCCTTCTGCCTCACATTTTTTTATAAAATATTCATATAAAGGTTCTGCTTTTTCAGGTCTTGCTGCTGCAATAAAACTTGGTCTATTTCCACTACTCATGCTATCTGCATATAATGTAAATTGAGATATTATTAAAAGTTCTCCTTTAACATCTTTTAAAGATAAATTCATTTTTTCATTTTCATCTTCAAAAATTCTCAAATTACATAATTTTCTTGCTAAAATATCAGCTTCTTTTTCTGTATCTTCATGTGTAATTCCACATAAAACCATAAAGCCTTTATTAATTTTTCCAACAGTTTTACCATCAACATCAACTTTTGCCTCTGATACTCTTTGAACTACTAATCTCATTATTCATTGCCCTCATTGTTATTGTTTTCTTCAACATTATTTACTTCAGTTACTTCTGCTTCTTTTGTTTCTGCAGGTTCTTCTTTAATTTCAACTTTCTCTATTTTAGGTTGTTTAGTTCCACATTTAGAGCAAAATTCTGCATTAATATCTAATTCTTCATTACAATTAGAACATTTTTTTATTTTTTTTACTGCTAAAATTTCTGTTTCTAATTTTGAAATTTCTTCTTTTGCTCTTGAAATTTCCTCACATTTTTCTGTGATAACTTCTTTTGAAACATCATTTTGTGCTTTCATTTCATCATAAACGATTTTTCCAATTTCAGCATAAATGTCTTCTATTTTACTTTTTAAGTCACTAATTTTTCCTTTCAATTTTAGTTCTTCTGAAATTGTTGTTGCTTTTTCTTTTGTGGCTTGATAAGTTTCACTAGCTTTTTTTCCTAATTTGTTAAAAAAATCCATTTTTACTCCTCCTATTTTAATATTTTATTTTTATATTTATTTTTTCTAGTTTAATAATATTAATTTAAATAATATTAATATATTATTCTTCTTTTAAAGTTCTTGTCATTAAATTTTCAACAGCTGTTTTAGGATTTAAACCATTATATAAGACATCATATACTGCATTAACTATTGGCATTTCAACATTATATTTTTTTGCAAGTTTATATGCAACATCAATATTATCTATACTTTCTATTGTCATACCAACTTCTTTTCTAGTTTCTTCAATAGTATACCCCTTACCTATAAGTTTTCCTGCTCTTCTATTTCTACTATGTTCGCTTCCACAAGTTACTATTAAATCACCAAGTCCTGTTAATCCATAAAAAGTTTTTTCTTTTCCTCCCATAGCAGTACCTAACCTACAAATTTCTACTAATCCCCTAGTTGCAAGTGCAGCAAAAGTGTTATCTCCTAAATCCAATCCTACTGATATACCAGCACAAAATGCTATTATATTTTTTAATGCTCCACCAAGTTCTACACCTTTTACATCATTTGAAGTATATATTCTAATAGTTGAGCTCTTAAAAGCTTCAATTATACTTTGTTTAACAAATTCATCATTTGAAGCTATAACTAAAGCTGTTGGTATATCTAAAGAAACTTCTTCAGCATGGCTTGGTCCTGAAAGTATTCCATATTTTATATTTGGTAATTCTTCTTCTATTACCTCATCCAAAGTCATTTGTGTTTCAGCTTCAAATCCCTTTGAACACATTACCAATATTTGATTTTCTTTTATTATATTTTTATATTGATTTATTGTACTTCTAACAAACTTTGATGGTGTTACGTGAAGCACAATTTCTGCTCCTTCAAGTACTTCATTAAAATCTGTTGAGCATATTACATTATCTGGAATAATAGCCTTTGGTAAAAATACGCATTTTTTTTCATTATTTATCATATTTTTTTCATCTTCACTAAAAGACCAAATTTTTACATCATTTCCGTTTTTAGCTAAATAAATTCCTAAAGCAGCTCCCCAACTTCCACTACCTATTATTGCAATTTTCTTCATTAATATTCTCCTTTGTTTTCATTTTAACTAAAAAATTTAGTTTTCTTGTTTTTTCTTAAAACTTATTTTATTTTCTGTTCCAGATATAATTCTTTTTAAATTACTTCTATGATTAAATATAACAAAAGCAGCAAGTAGTATTCCAAAAATAATAAAATTAAATTCGAATTCTATTCCTGCAATATAAGAATCTCTAATGAATACAGTTAGAACTGCAAACAAAACTGCTGCTGAAATTGAACCTAATGAAACCATTCTTGTTATTGCAATTAAAATAACTCCAAATAATAAACATATTAGTCCTATTTTCCAATTTATTAAAAGTATTACACCTAAACTTGTTGCAACTCCTTTTCCACCTCTAAACTCAAAAAAGATTGGAAAAGTATGTCCTATTACTACAAATAATGCAGCTATTTCTACTAATATTGCTGGACTTACTTCTTTTGCAAATTTTCCAATTATTAAAGCTATTAGTATTGAAACAACACCTTTTAATATATCACATAATAAAGTTAGAGCAGCTGCTTTTTTTCCAACAGTTCTTAAAACATTTGTTGTACCTGCATTTCCGCTACCTTTTTCTCTTACATCAAATCCTGCCATTTTTCTACTAATTAAAACTGAAAAATTTATGCTTCCTATCGCATAAGCGATAATTGCCATTATTATATATTTACTCATATCTTTTCCTTTCTACTAAATTTATATTAGTGCTTTCTTTTATAAAAGCATTATATACAAAAAGATATTAAAAAGCAAGCAAATCTCTTATGTTATACAGCTTTATTTTTCAAATTTTTCACCTTTTTCTCTCACTATTAATCTAACTGGTGTACCCTCTAATCCAAAATTATTTCTAAAACAATTTATTAAATATCTTTGATAAGAAAAATGAAATAAATCTTTATTATTAACAAAAATAACAAAAGTTGGTGGTTTTGAACAAGCTTGTGTTCCATATAATATTTTTAATCTTTTACCTTTATCTGTAGGTGGTTGTACTACAGCTATTGCTTCATTTATTACTTCATTTATTACAGAAGTTGAAATTCTTTTTGCATTCTCTTCTGCAACATTATTTATCATTTCAAATAATTTATTAACTCTTTGTCCTGTTTTAGCTGAGATAAAAATAATTGGTGCATAAGAGGCATAAGATATTTGATTATATACTTCTTTTTTGTATTTTTCTAATGTTCCAGTTTCTTTTTCAACTTCATCCCATTTATTTACTACAATTATTATTCCTTTTCCAGCCTCATGTGCCTCACCTAAAATTTTAGCATCTTGGTCTGTAACACCTTCTGTTGCATCAATTAAAACTAAACATACATCTGCTCTTTCTATTGCAAAAAGCGTTCTCATAACACTAAATTTTTCTATTGATTCGTTAACTTTTGCTTTTTTTCTAACTCCAGCTGTATCAATAAAAGTATATTTTCCAAATTCATTTTCAAACTCTGAATCTATAGCATCTCTAGTAGTTCCTGCAATATTACTTACAATACTTCTATCTTCTCCTAAAATTTTATTTAATAATGAAGATTTTCCAACATTTGGCTTCCCTATTATTGCTACTTTAATTCTCTCTCCATCTTCATCTGTATCACTTTTAGGTGGCAATTTTTCATAAATTGCATCTAATAAATCTCCTATTCCTATCGCGTTTGCAGCAGATACAGGTAAAGGATCTCCTATTCCTAGATTATAAAATTCATAAAGCTCAGCTGGTGGCTCTCCATAATTATCTGATTTATTACAAGCAAGTATAATAGGTTTATGTGATTTTTTTAGCATCATTGCAATTTCTTTATCTGAAGCTGTTACACCTTGTTTTATATCTGTCATAAATAATATTACATCAGCTACATTTATTGCAATATTAGCTTGTTCTCTCATTTGAGATAAAATTATATCATCTGTTTCAGGTTCAATTCCTCCTGTATCAATTAAAGTAAATTCTCTGTCTCTCCAAGAGGTTTCAGCATATACTCTATCTCTAGTAACACCTGGAACATCTTCTACTATTGATATTCTCTGTCCTACAACATAATTAAAAAATCTTGATTTTCCAACATTTGGTTTTCCTATTATTGCTACTATTGGTTTAGACATTACATTTTTTTCCTTTCAAATTATTAGTTTACATATTATATAACATTTTTGATTATTTTGCAAGTTAATGCTTTTTAAAGACATATACTCCAAAAACTATTAAAGATATAATTGAAATTCCCAAAGAAATCTTCATAGCTGTTGTTCCAGTATATTCAACATCTAAACTAACATCATCATTTGCACCCATTACAAATCCTAAAAAACCATTTTCTGTTTCAAAAGTTTGTACTTCAATTCCATCTAATCTAACTTCATATCCTGGATAATATATATATGGTAATTCAAAAATTGTATATTCTGATTCATAAGTCTTTATTTTTGCTGTATATGTAGTTTTATCTTTTGTTTCATTTTCTATTAAAGCTTTTCCTTCTAAAACATAAATATTATCTTCTCTTGTTGCAATATAAAATCTATTTTTATAAGCATTTACTGGCAAATATTCAGCTTTTGCAGTACCTGCTACTGTTTCCACTTCTTTTCCAGATATACGTCCTAAATCAAAATCTGTTATATAAGGTAAATCTTCATTAAAACTTAAATATCCTATAAAAGCTGTTAAATATATTACAGCAATAACAGAAATGACAATAACATCTTTGTAATTGAAATTTCTTATAATTGTAAACATATTTATTGAACATACAAAACTAAAGAAAAATCCAGACATCATAAGAAATCTCCAAGGAAATTGAACTATGCTTGCTTGTTCAGGCAAATACTTCCAAGGGAAATACTTAGTTGACATCCATAATGTTAAAATTCCTAAAATTAAGAAAACTACATAAGTTTCTTTTAAATCATCTCTTACCATTCTTATGGCCATTATAGAAAATGCTGCCATTATTATAATATGAAGTCCTAATTCAAAAACAAATGAACCATCGTTTTCAGTAACAAATAATTGTTTAAGTTTTAAGCCATTATTGGCAGTTGATTCTGGACTTGACATCATCCCAGATTCATAAGCTTGATAATTAGTAAAAATATTGGTCTCAAGCATTGGAACCCAGAAAAAACTACTAATCAAAATTATAAAAACAATATTTAAAATTAACCCCTTTTTTACTCTTGTTTCTTTTAATTTTGGTAAATTTACTACTAAATATATTAAACTAAAAAAAGCAACCATCAATGTTGAAATATTATGAGTTATAATAAGTCCAACCGCTCCAAAAGTTAAATAATAATGATTTTCTGTTGTATAAAATAAATTATATAATCCTAAAAATACAAGAGGTATAAAAATAAATGAAACATACTCTCCTAAAGCATTTCTGATATATAAGTCTGTTAAATGATATGGAAAAGTCATATATAAAATGCTTGCTAAGATTCCCACATTGTGATTTTTAGTAATTTCATACATAAATTTATACATTGTAAATCCAGAAAGTACCAAACACACAAAAACAAATAGTTTGTATGCTGATACTATATTATTACATATTAAGTTAAAAAAGATTATTCCATAACTTGAAAGTGGACCATAAAACAAATTCCAAGAATATCCAAAATTATTTGCAAAAGATGAAATTATATTTGGAAATACACCATCTTTTTTTATGCTTTCTAAAGTCCCATAAGCTCTTGCTATATGTTGAACTCCATCATCAATATATACATCTAAACTCTTGCTTAATAATGGAATTCCTATTAAAAATCCCACTAAAATTATTATAAATATATCTATTAATTTTCTATTTTTTAAAAGTTTCTCTTTCACTTTTATTTCCTCTTTTTGTATATTTTTATATTTTCTTATTTTAATATTTTGTATGTTATACTTTAATACCTTAATATTTCAATATCCAATTCAAGATTAAAATTTATTTAGTATGCTAACTGACCATTTAAAAATTCATCATTTTCAACCCAATCTTTTACATAATAAATTTTATATTCTTTTTTATTTTCTCTAACTATTACTTTTTCAATTCCTGCATTTATTATTAATTTTCTACACATTAAACAAGGAGCTGCTCCTTCTTCATATTTTGTATTATCTTCATATCTATATCCAACTAAGTATAATGTTGAACCAATCATTTCTTCTCTTGAAGCATTTATTATTGCGTTTTGTTCACTATGAACAGATCTACAAGCATCATATCCTCCGTGCCTTTGGTCTGGTAATAATTTTTTCTTTGTACAATATCCTATATCACAACAATTTTTTCTTCCTCTTGGTGCTCCTGAATATCCAGTTGAAATTATTTGGTCATGATTAACAATTACTGTTCCATATTTTTTTCTTAAACAAGTAGATCTTGAAGCAACTGTTTCTGCTATATCTAAATAATAATTTATTTTATCAATTCTTTTTTCCATAACAAACCACTTATTATATAAAAATATTTTCTCCTTATTTATATTTAGGTTTTTTAAGTTTACCTATAAACCAAAATTATACTAAAACAATATATAATATAGCATTAAAATAATATTATCTATAATAAAATTTTATTTTAAAAATACTATTTAAAATACTATATTTAATATTATATTTATTACAATTTTACTAGATTATTTTATAATAAAAAATATATATTGTCAAAAAAAAATTGTACTAGAATTAGTACAATTTTTCTTTATTCTTTATTTATTATCAGCTTTTTTTGCAATTACTTCTTTACCATCATAGTAACCACAGTTAGAACATACAGTATGTGGTCTAACTGGTTGATGACAATGTGAGCAAGTTGATAAATTTTCTTCTTCTAATTTCCAAGTTGATCTTTTTGATCCTGTTCTAGCTTTTGACCATCTTCTTTTTGGTTGTGCCATTTAAAAATCCCTCCTTTAGTGACTATTTATATATGTCAAATTAAATTTTATTTCAAAGTTACTAAGATAGTATACAACCTATTTATACATTTGTCAAGCTTTTTTTACTATTTTTAACATTGTTTGGAATTATAAAATGATTATTAGAAAAGGTCTCAAATTGGCTTTTTCCTCTTTCTAATACAATCTGGTTTTCTAGCTTTTTATTTTCTATTTTTAAAAATTGTATTTGTATTTTTATATCTCCAAATATACCTCTATTTTTTTCTTGATGTATTACTGGTAGATAACTTTGACCTTTTGTTATTTTATTACATGCCATTATATAAATTTCTTCATCTGAAATATCTTCATTATTTTCTTTAAAATAATCTAATTTTATTTCTTTATATAAATTTTGCATTTCATCTGTAAAATTTCCCGCAAGTTCTAAAATTGCACAGGAATATAAATCTGAAAGCATATCTTTAAATTCTGAATGTTCTTTATAACTAATTTTTTCTGCTTCTAATAATTCCATTTTTAATTTTATATTTTTCATTCTTTCTATTTGAAGATTATTTTTTCCTGTTATACCACCCAAAAAAGACATTCCTTCTGATGAAATTACTGCTCTTTCATCCACATATTTTTTAACTTTTGCGTTTTTTATAACTTTTTGAACCTTCCAAAATAATCTTCTTCTATCATCATTTTCTAAGGTTTCTTTTTTACTCTCACATATTAAATTATCATTAATTTTAATATTTTCATCTATTGTGTTCATTTTTAATACCTCTTTCTAAAATATTTTATCAATAGATTACTTATATTTCAAGATTTTTTTATAAAAAGAATATTTGATTTTTCGACTAAAAAAACTAGCATCTAACTTTATATTAATATTAAGCAAAACTTTATATAATATATTACATATTATATAAAATCTAAAATAAGAAACTAAAAAAGAGTTTTTCTACTATAGAACAAAAGTGGACATTATGATAATTGCAAAAGACTAAATTTTATGCAAATGTCCACGTCTTTGTTCGCCGCGCCAAGTTTTTTTAAAACTTGCGTGCAATATTGGGCGTAAGCCTTTATATAATAGGAAGTCTGGAGGACTTTCCTATTATGTAAAAAAGTGATTAATCTAAGTAAAATTTAATTTTTACCATAAATTAACCACTTTTATATTTTTCTAATAATTTAACATTTATATTTTATTTTTATCTACAGCTATTTCTGGATGATCTTTTAATATTTCTTGTGCTAAATTATCTTTTATTTTAAAACTTTTTACATATCCATCTAAAGAGTCTGCTTTATCTTTTAAAGCTTCTACTTCAGAATTTACATATATTTTAGCTTTTCCTTTTCCGTTTTTTGCTTCTTGAACTAAATTTGAAACTGGTGAATTTCCATCAAAAGCTAATACAATAGAGTTTCTTCTTTCAAAGATTTCATAATTAAAACTTTTATAAATTCCCATTTCTTCACTTTCAGTTGAAATTCTAATACCATTTACATCTTCTTTTAATAAATTATCGACTTCTTCTGCTGAAACTTCTTTTGGTATTATTGCATCAATTTCAAATTTTTTATTCATTTCATTTGATGCATCTACTATTGCTTTTTCATAGCCACTTAATTTATGTCCTACTACGAAATAGACTTTTTCATTATTTAAATTCTTTACTAAATCTCTTATGACATTTTTACCATTTTCATCTAATTCAGTTTTTCTATTTTTAGCATTGAAACTTCCTCCAGCAACTATAATAGGAATTTTGTCTTCTGGTAATTTTTTAATTTTTCCTTTTAATTTTGATTCAGAATCAATTTTAGAGTTTATTCTCATTTCTATTACATTATTTTTGCTATTTTCTATATTTTTATTTTCTTCTTCTATTACAGCCTCTTTTATTGTTCTTCCTGCCAAAAATTTATTAAATTTTTCTTTCTTTTCTTCAAAATATTTTTTACTATGTTCTATTATTTCATCTTCTACTTTTCTCATGCTTTCAAAATCTTTTTCATTTAATCCTAAGATATTTGTAAGTGCTAATTGTTCATCTATTGTGTCTGTTCCATACATTCCACAACCATCTGTTCCTTGAACACATTTAATATTATTTTCTAAATATTGTTTTAATGGATGTTTTTCAAGTGCAGTTAAATTATTTAACCTTACATTAGAAGTTAATTGAAATTCAAGTACAGCACCTGTTTCTTGCATTTCTTTTATTAATTCTTTTCCTTCTTTAGAATTCAAATCTGCTGTATATAATCCATGTCCTAATCTAAATCTTGGCATTTTTTGACCTGGTTTTAAAGAATCTTTTATACATTGAATCGATTTTCTTACATTATCTCTTAAACAATCATTTTCACCAGCATGTATTCTTATTGTAAATCCTGGATCTTCTTCAACTGCATATTGAACTAATTCATTAATTACTGGTTTTAAATCTGTTATATCATTAATCTCTTCACCTATAAAGTCACTTCCAACAACATAAGGGCTTTTAGCAACAGCTTTTAAAACATCTAGATTTTCTCTTAGATAATTACTACTTGTTTTTTGATCTTTTATTATTGTAAGTGGAATTCTTCTTATTCCTAATAAAAATCTTATTGCAACACCTGTTTCTTTTTCTATTTGAGGCATTATATCATGTAGTTCTTGTAATAACTTCACAGCAGGTTCTCCCACTTTTGCCAAATCTGTATCTGTTATTTCAACATAAGAAACATGTTGTTTCTGATATTCTCTTGCTATCCACAAAAATTTATCTTGTCTTAAAGTATTATTTTTATATGGACTATTTTCTTTTTTATCTTCTATTATCTTTTTTAAATAATTTACTATATCTTTTTCTGGAATATTTTCTATATTTTTAGAATTTATTTTTATTTTTTTATCTGAAAATTTTGCCTTACAAAAAACATATCTATAAATGTAAACTTTTTCTAAGTTAGTAAATACTGCCTGACCGTCTTTAAGTAATCCCAAACTGTTTCTTATTTTAGATATGTTGTATTCTGAGTTTTCCAAATTATTTAAAATTAAATCTGCAAAATTGATAAAAGTATTATCATCTATTTTTCTTGTTAAATACTTACCAGTTAATTCACTATTTTCAAATTGTTTTTCAATCTCTTTTCTATCTTTTAAAATTGCTTTTTCTTGTTTTTCAGTAATTTTTAAATCTAATTTTTTTATGTAGTATAATGGATATTTAATTTGATGATATATTCCTAAAGCAATTAAAACATCTGGTGTTAAATTTGCATTCATGTGAGTATGTAAATCTGTTTTAAACTTAGATTTTTTAAATATATAAGATTTAACTATTGATTTTTTTATATCGAATTTATAGTCTTTTGTTTGTGACATTAAAGTCTTAGTAATAGCAGGTATTTTAGCTTTTACTTCTATTACATCTTCATAAATATTTGCTATTTTCATACCTGCTAATCTGAATATATAAACATCTTCATTATCACCATTTATTGAAGCTGGTATTGTATCTGTGATTATCTTTAAACCATTTTCATCTCTTGAAGTTTCTAAGTTACATAATTTTGCTAAATTTGTTATTAAATTGCCACTTTTTTGATTAGGAGTTCTTATAATATATGTAAGTTCATCTTCTACATTTGTTTTATATAATTCAACCACAATGTCTTTTTCTTTATCAATATAGAATTTATTAAAATATTTTAAATTTTCCATTATTATAATAATCCTTCCTTTCTCTTATTTAAAGCAACTTGTTAATTCTATATTATAGCAGAATTTTAAGCACTTTGCAAGCATTTTACACAATTTTCACAAAACATGAGTTTTATAATAATAAACTTACCCTATTACAAAAAATAAGAAAATAGAATATTTCTATTTTCTTATTTCATTTTTATATATTATTTTATATTTATATGTCTTATAACTTATATCTTCTTATATTTCATTTTCTAAAACTTTCATTTTATATTCTAAATATCTTCAAAATTTTATATTTTTAAATTTTCACTTTTATATACTTATTTTAAAATTAAATAATATTATTTGTTCTTTCTACTAAATATTCATTTGCTACTCTTCTCATGTTACAAATTCTTTCAATTGTTTCAGGATTTTTGTATTTTATTTTATCAAACATTTTATTTACCAAATCATTTTCCTTTAAATACATAAGTCCTTCTGCAAAATTATAATCAAATATAAAGGAAATATATGAAACCCAACTATCTAAATATGTTTCTCTATCATCTATTTTCAGTTGTTTTTTATTCATAAAATCTTCATATATTTTATCTGAAATAGTATCTGCATAAATTTTTTCCATATCTTCTGTTCCTAAAATAACACTTAGTTTTTCAGTTAGTTTAACTCTAAAGTTATCTGTTTTATCATTATCTCTAATAAGTTTTGCATGTAATAATTCTTTTTCATTTAAATTATCTTCTATTTTATATTTATTATGATTTAAAATTGCTTTATATATTATATTATCATACGCAGAATCTGCTATAAATTTTCTTATTAAATTATCTTCAAATAAAATTTTAACTCCAAATTTTGCATGATCAAAATATTTAGTATCAGCTTTATCGAAAACATTTTCTATTACTTTAGATTGTTCAAATCTACCTATATCATGTAATAAAGCTATTAATTCAGACAATCTTGTATCTTCTTCATTTAAGTTTAATTTATCTGCTAAATTTTTGCTAGCTTCTACTACACCATATGTATGTGTTACTTTTAATTTTACTCTTTCATCCTCTAAATTATAATCTTTTAAATATTCCTTAAATTCTTTTTGAGCTTTTAGTAAATCTATCATTTTAATACATCTCTCCTAATATCTTAAAGTTTAAAATTAAATTTTTTATTTTTAATATTACTATCTTCTTGTGATGCTTCAATCATAATTTTTTGCTCTCTTTCCTTATCTAATCTATTTGATATCATAAGCATATTATCATCTATATTATTTATTACTCTTGCATATTTAATAAGATTTTTAGATTCTGTTTTTCCTATATTTGGATTTTTATACTTTAATTTATGTTCTATACTTGCCCAAAAGTCCATTCCTAAAGTTCTTAGTTGTATTTCTACTTTTACAAACATTATACCTGAAGAAAAATTTACTGGTACTTCTGTAATTAAATGATAACTCATATATCCACTTTGTTTTGGCTTTTTCATAAAGTCTTTTCTATTTAAAATTCTTATGTCTTGGAAATCTTCTATTATTTCTACTAGCTTATATACATCTTTTTTAAAATTACAAACTATTCTAATTCCTGCAATATCATTTATTTTTTCAAACATATTTTCATAAGTTAATTCACAATTTTTTCTTTTCAATTTTTCAATTATAGTTTCTGGTTTTTTTAATCTAGTTGTAACATATTCTATAGGTTCATAGTTTGAAAAAATTTTAAGCTCATCCTGAAGAATTTCCATTTTTGTTTTTATCTCTTTTAGAGCTGAACTATATAAGAACATTACCTTTTTAAAATTTTCATCATTTATATCTATTAATTCTTTATTAACAAGATTACCTTCGATATTTATCAAATATTCATTTTCATTTTCTGACATGTAATCACCCTTCCTTTTACTATTACTATTAAGTTCTAGACTTAAATAATATATTTCTTTTGTGTTTGTTTATGAAAGTATTTTATATATGATTTATTAAATTAACATTAAATATTTGTAAACTTCTTGTGAACAAATATGTTATATTTATTTGCATTTTTTTAATATACACACTTTTTTCATATCTATTATATCTTATTTTATAAAAATTTAAAATGATTTACTAAAATAAATTTAATTATTTTAATAAATCATTTTTATCACATATTAATATAAATTATACTCATTATAGTTAGACAAATTGCAGTTAAGTATATCTGAAATTTTAATAATTTATTATCTTCTTTTTGTAATCCTATTCCAAGAAAAGTTGTTGCTATAAAAAATGGCAACATCATATATCTAGAATGCATTGAGCAAGTATATGGCATTGATATATTTAAATAAAAATATGATGCCCACCATGCTATAAAAGTATATATAAGTAATCTATTTTTTGAATTATATTTTATCATATAATATATAGAATTTATTGATAATATTATTACTAATATTGCCATAATTAAGAGAAAAAAATAATTCTCTAGTTCTAAGCCATAAGTTATAGAAGAATATACTAAATAATTCCAAATATTTACACTACTAATTTCTAATAAATTTGGTATACCAAATCTATTCCAAATACTTTCTTCCGCAATACTTAAATAATCATAAGGTTGTATTATTCCTAGTGTATTTAATCCTCTAAACATACTATATATATGGAACCATAATCCTAAAACTCCAACTATAATGATAAAAAATAATAATTCAAATAATAATTTTTTTATACTTTTATCATTATTTACAAACTCAGCAAGCTTTTTAAAATAAATATATACTGCTGGGATTATCATTACAGCTATAGAAGTTTTTGTCATTAGCCCTAATCCAATTGATAATGCTATTATAATAGCATTTTTCATACTTGAATTTTTATTCCATTTTATCAAATACAATAAACATATTGTGCAAAATAATGTAACAAGTTCATCATTATTTAATGACCCTGACATAATTACATATAAAGGATAAAAAGAAAAAATTAACATTGGAATTATCTTATACTTATCCTCTATTTCTAATTCTTTTAAAATTTTGTATAAAACAACTAGCATAATAATTGAATAGATTAAAGGTACTATTTGCATACTTTCTAATTTAAAACTACTCACATCAGAAAAAGCATCCATTATTTTAAGCCATGATGCCATTATAAAATGATGTAAAGGTGGATGATAGAATTGTCCAATAATTTTATTTGGAAGTTCTTTATAAGTATATAAGTGTAATATATAGTTTATATGCCTCCCTTTATTGGGCTCTTCTGAGAAATTATGATATAAATTATCATAATCTTCTTCAGAATTTAAACTTTCAATCCCCATATCTGACTGATATGTTGATATATCTGTTTTATAAATAAAATTAATTCTAATTAATACTGCAAAAATAATTATTAAAATTAAAATAAATTTATATTTATCAATTACTTTTTTCATAATATCTCCAAAACATTCATAAATTTTATCTATATATTTTGAATTATAAAATCTATAACATCGTCATCATTATTATCATCTTTATCCTTTTTTTCTCTCTCATCTAACTCAACTAAATACTTATTATATTTTGGCATAATAGTTATGGAATCTAAAGGATAACCTGGATTTCTTTTTTCACAAGGCTTATCTACAAAATAGAAATTGCCTTTGCTCCAAGAATATTCTTTCTTTTTAATACCATCATATATTACCATACCATATACCCATTTTGCTGTTAATTTTTCACCATATTCTTTTACTAATCCAGTATAATATTCAATCATTTCATCATCTGTTAATCTTTTACCATTTACTCTTCTTACATGTGTTCCTGGTTGTTTTTCTTTTGGAAGTTCTTCTATAAATAAATTATTATCCATTCCTATTGTTACTATATTTGTTGCATCAAAATAACCTTTTGCTTTTATATATGCATTTTCTAAAGCATTTTTTCCATTTTCTTCTATATCAACATCTACATCAATATCTTTTAATGTTAATAAATCAATATTTTTCATTTTTAATCTGTCAGCATATTTTTTTACTTTTGCTGGATTTGATGTTGCAAATAGTACTGTTTTTCTTTCCATAATTTTTCTCCTTCTATTTTTTAATTTATTAATATATTTTCTTAAATAATTCTGCCTTTTTCTTATCTATATATTTACTTATTATAAAATTAATCAAAATAACTAAGATTAAGATTGCAACTAAAAATGCTATTGGAGTTACAATTAATTTAGAGATTATAAAAATTACTCCTGAAACTAAAAAAGTATAAAAAAGTTCATACATTATATTAGTATTTTGTTTCATCATTGTATATTCACTACTCCAATTCATTTGAGGATTTTTTAAATCTATTAATAACTTACATTTTTCTCCAATAATATTCAAAACGCTTAAAGTTATAAATATTATACAACTTAAGAAAAAATTATTATTAAAGATAAAAAATAATATGCTTATTAACAAACTTGCTAAAGTATTAATTAATGTTCCTAATCTTATTTTTATTTTAAATTGCTTATATAAATCTATAGGCAAAAATTTAATTACTATTGCATTATTACTATCTCTTGATATAGCAATTATAGAACTAAAATTTAACATATAAAAAACTTGTCCAACAATTAAAAATATTGATATTCCTAAAGAAGAATCAACGATATTTTCAAAAGATTCAATTAAATCTAATCCAACTAATTTTGCAAATTGAATTAAAAATAAAACTATAGCCAAAATGCATATTGGATAAATAAGTGGCATAATAATGCATTGTATACAAAAAATTGGCGTTCTTATTAAAGTTTTCCATTCTTTTAATGTGTAAGATTTATCAATTTTTTTGTCTTGAAAATCTTTTAAACTTAATTCTCTAGACTTGTATTTTTGATTTTTATCACTATTTATTGTTGCACCTATTGCACCTTTTAAATATATTTTAGATATTATAAAAACTATTATAAAATAGCAAATTATGCTTTCCAAATAATATATTATTAAATTTTTTAAACCTTCGAAATTTGCATAATTTAGCATAGTATTCATAATTGGTTTTATCAATATAAAATAATCAGCAATGCTTTCAGCTAGTCCATTTGTTCTTAATATCATGTTTTGAAAGCTAGTTATTGTTATTTTTTGATCATTACTAAGCCCCATAATTACAAATCCTATTAAAAACATTGCAATAATTATTGTTATATAAAGAACTTTACTCTTGTTTTTAATAAAATTAGTAAACCTCATGATAATTGCAATCAGCAGTGAAGTAATAAGTATTGGAATTACTGGAATTATTAAAAGCACCAAAATCATATATAAATAAAAAAGAAAATTTGCTTTTGTTAATATTCCATACACTATCATAGGTATTCCAAGCATTATTATTTCCATTTGATATTCAGAAATTATCATATTAAAAAATTTAGCATGTAAAATATCTTTTGGATATATTGGCATTCTTAGTAATAATTTCAAATCTTTTGAAAAATATAATAAATTTAAACTTTCAAAAATACTTTTAGTAAATAATATCAAAAAATTCATTAATAATAAAATATTTACAAAAGCATAAGCCTGATTAATTTTAATTAACTGCTTTGTTACAGTATAACTAAATAAAATCATCATTGCACTTAAAAACAAAAACACTATTCCAAAGGCTATCCCACCTAAAACTAAACTTCTTTTTGATGTATCTGATCTTTTAGAATTTTTAAAAATTACTCCAGTTAAACTTTTCATATAAAACTACTCCTCTATAATTTTCAAAAATGACTCTTCTAAGGAATCTGGTGTTTTATATTTTTCTTTTAGTTCTTCAGTTGTACCAACAAATATAATTTTTCCTTTATCTATTACGGCAATTTTATCACATAATTTTTCTGCTACTTCTAAAACATGTGTTGAGAAAAATACTGTATTTCCTTTCCTACTATGTTCTTTCATTAAACTTTTCAAAGTATATGAAGCTTTAGGGTCTAAACCAGTCATTGGCTCATCTAAAATCCAATTTTTAGGATTATATAAAAGTACACTTATTATAAGTAATTTTTGTTTCATTCCATGTGAGTAACTCTGGATTCTATCTCTAAGTTGATTATAAATTCCAAATTCTCTTGCAAGTCTTTGTACTTTATCTAACCTTTCTACAGGAGGTACTTTATAAACATCACCAATAAAATTTAAATATTCAAGTCCTGTTAATTTTTCAAAAGCGTCTGGTGTATCTGGTACAAACCCAAATAGCTTTTTGGCTTCTATTGGATTTTCTTTTATGCTTTTTCCATCAATAAGTATATCTCCCTCATCAATGTCTAAAACTCCTGTAATCATTTCTATTGTTGTAGTTTTTCCAGCACCATTCGGACCAATAAACCCAAATACAATTCCATCATCTATTTTTAAATTCATTTTATCAATAACTTTTTCATTTTTCACATAAGATTGACTTACATTTTTAATCTCTATCATTTGTTTCTCCTAATTTATAACTGTTATATTTAAAACTTTATTAAAATTCATATTAATCATCTCAATACTGATATTCTCATAACTAAAACTTCTCTTTTTTAGATTCTTCATATTATTAATACATTTAAAAAAATTATTATTTTTAATCTGAAGAGCAAATTCTTTTTCATGTCTATTAGGAACAAATATTATAGTATATTCTTTTAATCCCGCTTCTCCTTCAAATTCTCTAATAAGTTTAAATAATTCATCATAGATTTTAATTGTTAATTCCAAATCCGCTATTGTTCTCATTAATGGAGCTGTATATCTCATTAGTTTAATATTATACATATCGTCAATAAATCTATCTTTATCTATATTAAGTTTATTTAATATATCATCTATTTTTATTTGTAAATTTTCATAACTAATGCATCCTGATGTATCACATATTCTTTCAATAACAACTTTTCTTCTATCTCTACAATGTTCTTTATTTTCTGTTATTTCTTTAAAAAACATGTAACATTCTTTTGTTCTTTTATATTTTCCAACATCCATTAATATTTCATCAACTGCTATAATATCCCCATATCCCATTAGAAATAAAATTTCAGGGACTTGATACTTAACACTGTCAATATTAGGAATATTTTGTATCAAATTTTTGTATGAATTTTCAACAAATTCATCACTTCCCTCAGTTGATAAGGTTGATATTAAAGTATGATAAGAAACTAAAATCTCCATTACTTTTATAAAATCTTCTAATTCAATATTTATTTTAAGCTCTTTTAATTTTTCCTTAGTTAAACCTATTTCTGATAAAACTTGAAAAACATATTTTGCACCTAGTATATCATGATTTGAAATACTTTCTATTACTCCTATGTCATGAATTAGACAAAATATTTTTAATATAAATTTTGATTCTTTAGTTAATTTTTTATATATTTTATTTAACTCTTCAATTTGATTTTTATTTTCCTTGTTTTTATTAAAATTAATTAATTCTTTATTTAATGGAATATTATAATTTGAAATTTGATAAGCATATATAGTGTGAGCCATCCACCCATTCATTTTATAAGTATTTGTCCCACCTCGTATTATTTTATTTTCCTCTTTTAAAATTTCACTTAATTTATCTATATAATTTTCATTTTTATCATATTTACTATATAGTATCCATAATAATTTTGCAGAATTTTGATCTAATAATAAATTAATAAAATTCTGTTTTAAAACTTCAAAATCAATATTTATATTATTTAAAAATAAATTAAAATTTTTTCGTTCTTTTTCTCTAAATATATCTTGATTTTCTTTGTTTTCGATATTTTTTAATTTTAATGCAATATTTTTATAATATTTATCATAATTAAATTCAAGTTCTTTTTTAGTTATATTTTTTATACCATAAATATCCATTTTACCACTCTATATTTCATACATTATATTTTCTTTAATTTCTTTTTCTAAAAATTTATTATCCTTAAATTCTATCTTATATGCTTTAGCAGTATCAATGCTTTTTATAACTTTGAATTTATTATTAATAATCTCTAATGCTGTTCCATTATCTAAAGCTATTCCTGGTAATTTTTTATTTTTAATTGCCTCATAGAATTGTTTTCTTTTTTCTTCATTTTTCTCATTATAATGTACACAATTTATTGCAGGAATTATTCCCATTCCTTCTATTAGTTCATAATTATACCTATACCAACAATATGAACCCGCACTAAAACCAGACATAATAATTCCATTTTCATAAGCTTCTTTTAACACATAATCTAAATTAGTTCTTTTCCATTCAGAAAGCATAAATCTAGTATTTCCACCACCTATATATACGATATCTGTGGTTAAAACCTTCTCTTTCATTTCTTCAAAATTTTCTTTTCCTATTATTTCTAATTTATCAACAATACAACCTAAATTTTCATAAATATTTTTTATTGCTTCATAATAAAAATGATTTTCTTTTGAGGCTGTTCCTATAAATAATAATTTGGGATTACTTTTATTAGACAATTTTACTATTTCTTTATCAATGTTTCCAGTTTGATAAATTTCTTGATTAGAATCTTTTGTATCAAAGTTATAACCTTTAATTAATCCGCCTCCTATGGTAATTAGCTTTTTATCCATCAAACATCTCTCCTATAATTCTTTCTGCATAATCCATTTAATATCTTCTATAGATTTATCTATATTAAACCTACCATTTCCTATTGGATAAAATACAGAATAAAATTTGTATTCTCTAGAATTAATTTTTCTTTTAAAAAGTTTTTTTCTACATGTAGATACAGAAATCTTTTCATTTAAAACTATCGAACTCACTTGATTTCCAAACAAAATTACGACTTTAGGATTTACTAACTCTATTTCTCTTTCTAATAATTCTAAATATTCTTTATAAACGCTGTCTGGTAGTGGTCTTGCATCCACTTGTGTACATTTTCCTAAATTAGTAATAAAATATTTGTTTTCTTCTACGTTTTTATAAACTTCATCTGCAAATTCTTCAGTCCATTCTATAGGTTTCATACTTTTAATTTTTTTATAAATATTTTCATCAACCAAATTTAAACTATAAAATAAGTCCCAGATATTTTTAGTTCCAATCCAAGGGGATTTTCTTCCTAACCAATTTTTATTAGAAGCTATATTTCTGCCAGTTGGATTCATAAAAACAAAACAAATATCTGGATTTGATGTGCAACCACCATTATATATTGAATCTAATTCTTTTGCGCCATATTTTTCTTGAAGTTTATCATATTCTGTTTTTAAATCTTCTAATTTCATAAATTCACCAAATTATTTTTCACTTATTAATTCTCTAGTCTTTTCTTTTATTTCTTTATCATATTCTAAAATATCTTCTACTGTTTTTAATTCTCTTTTTTCATACATATTCATAACTTTTTCTAGCATATTTGGAATATCAGTATATTTTATTTTTTTATTTAAAAAGCTATCTACTAATACTTCATTTGCTGCATTTAAAACTACTTGAAAACTATGACCTTTTTCTATTGCCTCATAAGCAAGTTTTAAACACTTAAATTTCTTAAGATCAGGTTTTTCAAATTTTAAATCAACTATCTCAAATAAATCTAATTTTTCAATATTATTTTTTAATCTATTTGGAAAATTTAAAGCATAAGCTATTGGTATTTGCATAGATTTTGGACCAATATTTGCCATAATTGTTCCATCTTTAAATTGAACCATTGAATGAACTAAACTTTTTCTGTGTACTACTACCTCTATTTGACTAGGTTCTACATTAAATAACCATTTAGCCTCAATTATTTCAAACCCCTTATTCATCATAGTAGAAGAGTCTATTGTTACTTTAGGTCCCATGCTCCAAGTTGGATGATTTAAAGCTTCTTCAACAGTTATTTTATCTGAAATTTCTTTATCAAAAAATGGTCCTCCTGATGCTGTTAATAATATTTTATCAATTTTATTGGTTTCTTCACCATTTAGACATTGCATTATCGCACTATGTTCACTGTCTACAGTAAGTAATTTACTGTTGTTTTCTTTTGCTGTTTTCATTATAAGTTCTCCACCTGCAACTAGCACTTCTTTATTAGCAAGAGCAACTGTTTTTCCATTTTTAATCATATTATAAGTTGGCTTAAGTCCTGCAATACCAACAAGAGCAGAAATTGAAATATCAAAATCTGTTAAATTTGATATTTCTTCCATTCCATCATCACCATAATATATATTTATGCTTTTAAAATTATCTTTTAAAATTTCAGCATTTTCTTTTGATATTATATAAACATTTTTAGGCTTAAACTCATTAATTTGTTCTATAAGTTTTTTTATATTTCTACCTGCAACTAAAGTTACTACCTCAAACAAATCTGGATTTTCTCTAATAACTTGTAGTGTGCTTTCTCCTATTGAGCCTGTTGAACCAAATATTGCAACTTTTTTCATTTTTTCTCCTTTTCTATATATCTTTTATTTTATTTTTTATCATCTCTAATGCTTTTCTTCTTGCACTTATTTCATTTTTTTCTTCACTAGTAATTTCGGCTAAAGTTTTGCCATTTTCTAATTCAAATATTTCATCAAATCCAAATCCATTATTTCCTCTTACACTTTCTGAAATATAACCATTTATTGTAGCAACAGCTGAATAAACCTTATTACCGTCTGCAAAAGCTATTGCTGTTGTAAATTTAGCCTTTCTATTTTCTTTTTCTATACCATTTAATTTTTTTATAATTTCAATATTTCTATCTCTATCTGTTCCACAATGCCATCTTTTAGTAAATACTCCAGGAAAACCATCTAAACATTCTATTTCTATACCAGAGTCATCTGAAAGACATGGTTTTCCTCCTAATTTTTTAGAAATCTCTACTGCTTTTTTTATAGCATTACCTTCAAAAGTTTCTTTATCTTCATCAACTTCGATATTTACTCCTATTTCTTTTATAGAAATTATTTTAAAATCATTTAATATGTTTTGTGCTTCCTCTATTTTTCCTTTATTTCCTGAAGCTATAATTATTTCATTCTCCATTTTATTTTCCTTTCCAAATTTTGTGACACATATAAAACTAATGTACTAAAATTCTTTCTCCTGTTTTTATTTCAGATTTTATATCATTTTTATAAATACTAAATATTCCAACACATATTAAGATTATATCTCCAAGAACTAAAAACCAACTCTTATAATATGTATAATATATTCCATATGTAATTCCAGTAGTAATACCAGAAATTCTTACTAGTTTCATACTAGTTTGCCATAAGCAAAATGTTCTTATAATTGATCCTATTGTTGGAAATAGGGAAATCGTTCCATTCCAAGTATATATACAATTAGAAATTATAATGCTCTCAAAAAAAACTAATAAAAACAAATAAATAGTTTTACTTATTTTTTTATTTTGCATAAATATAATAGTTCTTATAAAATTCATTATGCTTAAAAAAGCTCCTGTACGTGCATTTATAGTAAAATCATATATTGCTTCAAATAAACAATTCAAAGACTGTACCGCTAATGCTTTATTTCTTTTTTTTATACATATACTAATTATTAGTGCTAAAAAAGCTAGAATACTTAATATCATTTCTTTCTCCATATCTTTTGTTTGCGGTATTATTCTATCATATTATCATAAAAAAATAAATATTTGTTTTTTATTTTACAATACTTTTATTTATTATAAAAAGAAAAAGTCCGGTGTCAGAACACCGAACTTGATGAAGTGCATTAGAAATACTTAGAAATGAACCATACAGTCATCACAGCTACTTCGTGCGTAGTTTTATCTCTGTACGGATGACTATTTCGAAATTGCATGAATTCCATATTATTCATTATAGAATTTTTAGGATTCTCTCTTCGTTCATATACTGGAAGCTCTGAACTATCTTCTTTGATAATCAAATGCTGCGTAAAAAACATTCTGATAATATGGAGAGGATTTTGCATAATGATTTCTAGCTTATAATTCAGATATCTTCTCCCATATCTGCTAACTAGCATCTGATTACATTCTTTTTCCCTTCCCAATACCAGATATAACGCAATCATAGTATTTTTTAGAATCTCCCGTAAATTCTTTGTTATATGGGTATTGTTCTCATGCATATAAACTTGGTGGTAACACTCTTCCAAATTGTTACCATAATATTTCATAAATTTTTCCACTTTGGTAGTAAAATCTTTTTCTTCAGAAGAGAGTTCATAAATTATTTCTTCTTCTGGAATGATTTCCTTCCAAGTATCCCTTACTGCTTGAGCTAAGTGGCTCACTAAAAAGCCTTTTTCATTAGCAAGTTCTACAAGTTGCTCAATCTTACTCCGCAGTTCTTCATCGCTTAAAATAGCTTCACTTTTTTGGTATATTGCTGCTACTTTCTTCATAAAGCATCCTCCATTATTTTACATAATTAGTCATCAAATTATATTATAGCATCTTATATAAAAAATTTCAAATTTTTACTTATTAAAATTGTTGTTTTGTTTGTTTTTTTCTATTCTGTATCCATTTATTGATGAAATAAGTAAAACCCCTTCTAAAATTATTCCGAATAATGAATTTATGTATATATTATATAATAGCCATAATCCCTCTGCTGGAATACCTAATAATTTATACATTTTTGTGTCTTTTTGCCATACAGAATATGTATAAGTCATTGTTGCAAAAACAGATAATAAACTTAAAATACCATCATAAGTAAATATAGCAGAAATAATAGATATTAAATATAAAATAACTAATATTATAATATCTTTTTTAGTAATTTCATCCTTTTTATTATTCTTTTTTTCATCAACTAAAAAAATTATATTTCTGATTAATGCTATAAAACACATTGCAAGACCTGTATAAGCATTTAATAATATGTATGCAATAGCATTTGCTATAACTGATAAAAAGCTTAAAATTAATACATTTTTTCTGTTTTTAGCATAATATGAAATTGCAAGTAATGCATACATTAAAACTGTAAAAAATTGTGAAAATATATAGTTTACAGTAAATTCCATTTTTCCCCCTTATAATTTTTTCATAAAAATATCTCTTAAAAATTTTTCGTTTACAGTAGTTGTTTTTACATATTCAAGCCCTACTTTTTCCAAAGACTTTTTACTTGCAATATTCTCTGGATGTGCCATTGAAATTATATAATCAAACCCCATTTGTTTAGCCAAATCACTTTGAATTCTCATTAGCTCTGTTATTAATCCTTTTCCTCTATATTCAGGTAATACTAAATTACCTCCAAGTTCACAAACTTTGTTTCCATTTAAACCTAAAATATCTATATATTCTTTTAAAAAATCTTCTCTTATATATAGTTGTGTCATTGCAACTAATTTTTCATTATCATAAGCTCCATACAAAGGTGCATAAGTCTTATCAAACATACTATCTAATTCCCATTTTTCATAAGGAATAAAATAATCTTCTTTTTCTAAATTATTCAATACTGTACTAATTAAATTCAATAATTGTTTTTCATCTTTTTTCTCAATTTCTTTAAATATAAAATTCATTTTTCTTTTCTCCTTTTCACTCTAATATTTTTTTCAAATCTATCGCATATTTTTTTAAACTTTGAAAACAATTATATGCTTTTTCTACTTCTTTTTTATTTATACTTATATATCCTCTTTCTTTATTTCCACTAGGTAAATCTGCTATTAATATTTCTTTATCTATTCCGTCCCAGCCGTCTCCTACTATATTTAAGAGTTCTGGTTCTTTTTCTTTTACCTCATCATAATCTACAAACATTGTATTTATATTACTTTGCATATATATTTTCAGAGTTTTATTGTTTTTAAATTCTTTTATTTTATTTTTACTAAAAATAAATATTCTTTCTAAATTAACTCCTCTATTTGCAACTTCTAAATTTATACTTCTAAAATTCATTTCTAAAGGTTCTTCTGTCCACTCATCTTCCATCATAGTTGATGCGCACCACATACAAGATTCTTTAGTTAACCCCTCAAAATAATTAGTTATTGCTCTATAAAACTCTCCTGTTTCTAGTCCTTTAGTTCTACCATTTTTATCAAATTCTAAATATTCTCCATCTGTTTGTATACAAGCTCCAGTTGTTCCTTTAAAATTCAACAATAAACTTACTATATCTTCTGCAATTTGTTTATAATTTAATAGGACATTTTCTGTTAGTGGTATTTTTATATTCAAAGTATTTATTCTTAAGCCTATATTTAATTTAAAGTCTTTGCTAAGTTTTTCTTCTAATTTACTTGTCAAATTATTCTCGAGTAAAACTATACTAGAACTTGAATTCATTTTATTTGCAAAATATGTTACAATACTTTCTTTATATTTTTTAAAAGAATTATTTTCGTTTTCTAAATCTATAAAAATAAGTCCTTCATAATACTTACTTGTTTGTTTTAATGTTTCATCTACTTTGTGTTTATTTGAATAATCTATTTTATAGGTTTTTATATCTTGATATATATCATCTCTATTTGTAATTATTTCTATAATAAAACCAGATTTTTTTAATAATGGTACTAGATAATTTATAATATTTTTTTCTGGGTTTACTATCATAACTCTTTTCTTAGTATTTATATATTTAGAAATTTTACTTCTCTTATCTGATGGTTTCATTGTTCCTTCTGGTATTAACCATACCATACCATTTTTTATTGCCCCATCAATTCTCTCTTCTTTACAAAGTTTTATAATTCTTCTTTCTGATATTTCCCATATTTCTGATAATTGTTTTGCTGTAAGATATCCCATAAAATCTCCTTTCATATAGTTCCGTGTTCAGAACAATACCAATTTGTATATATTTTATACCGAATTCGGAACAATGTCAATAGTTAATTTTTTAGAACAAAAGTAAACATCATAACATATAAAAACTCCTGAAACAACATAAGCTATTTCAAGAGTTTTAATTTTTATTAATATTTATCTAAATGTATAATTTCTTCTAAAGTTTTTAATTCTTTTTCTGGTATTTGCTCTTCACTATCTTTATATCCTAAAGCTATAAGAGCAACTAATTCTATATTTTCTGGTAAATTTAAAAGCTTTCTTGTGTAATCTTTATCTTTTATATGGCTTTCATTATATAAAAAACAACTTAATATACAAGTACCTATTCCAAAACTTTCAGCAGATAATATAATATTTTGGATTGATAAAGAAGAACTTACTACATATTCTTTATATTTTGGATCATTATCTTTATTAGCACAAACTGCTATAATAACTGGTGCTTTTCTTATAAATTGTCTATCTTCATATTCTAGGGATAATTTCTCTTTTATAGTTTTATCTTTTATTATAATAAATTCTGAAACCTGACATTTTTTATTAGGCTTTCCGCCGAAAGATGCATTTCTTCCACAATCTATTATAGTTTTTAATACATTATCATCAATTTCCTTATCTAAGTATTTTCTATGGCTTCTTCTGTTTAAAATTAAATCAACTATACTATTATCTTTAACAGTATTCTTATACCTTTTTTAAATTCTTTTTTTATATTCTCTATTACTTCTAATAATTCTTGTTTATCATTACTGCTAATAATTCTTGTTTATCATTACTGCTAAAATTATTCTTTGCATATTCTGTAATTTCTTTTATATTAAAAACACTTTTTTGAAATTTTTCCATCCAACTATGTATAGGAACTATCCATATATGAAAATGTTTAGAACGTTCTTCTTGTATTATTAGAACTTCTTGTGAAATTTCTATTTTTTTTATTATTTCTATAGTTTTATTTAATATTTCAAAAATTTTGTTTCTCTCATTTGATGATAATTCATTCATGCTTTTTATATGTTTTTTTATTCCTAAAACCATAAAACCTTTTATTGGGATAACTGGATCTGCTGACACATTTATAAAACCATCATCATATACATATCCTCCTGGTGGAATTAATTTATGATTTGCAATATCACATCCTAAACACTCAAATTCAAACTCGTTTCCAAAAATATCTATATCTTTATGCATATAATTTCCTTTCTATATTTATAAATTAAATTTTTCTTTTATCATTTTAGCAACTTCTTCTGCCGATATATTTTCATTATTTATTTTTATGTAATTTTTAAATATTTTATCCCCTTCTCCTATATCTGAATTTAATTTATGTTTTGTCATAGAACGAAAAATATCATTTTGGCTCCACTCTAAATCTCGTTTAGATGCTTTATGTTTTAACCTATTTTCAGTCTTATTTCTTTCTAATCTTTTTTCTAATGAAGCTTCAAGTTCCACTACATAAGATTCTTCAAAAAGTTCCATCCAACTATCTGTTTCTGCTTTTTCAGTTTCAAAATCCCTTCCGAAGTCAAAACATCCTGTAAAAATAATTCCTTTTTCATTACTCTTAGAAAATTCTTTAAAAACTTCATATCTTATTAATTTGTTCATCTTATGGTATATACTTTTATCATAATCAAAAATTAATCTGACCATCTCTATTGTCATATGATTAAAAAACAGCTTGTAACCTGTAATTTTAGAAAGTTCTTGTCCAACAGTCATTTTTCCAACTGCTTGTGGACCAATTATTAAAACAAATTTAGGCATCATACCACCTCTAAATATCATATTTTTTTAAATCTTCAATATATTTTTTTATTGATTCATCATTTATTTCTTCTTTTTTTATATTACAATAATTCATTACTTGTTTTTCTATTCCTAAAGCACATTCTATTAGTGCATTTGCCTTTTCTTCATTTGACCATACAGATAGAGGTTTGTTTTTATATCTTACTTTACAATCTTCTAATCTTTCTTTAATATCTATAACCCCATCTAGTGCAACTCTTTGATCACAATATGCACATATTTTTCTCTCATAAGAATCTGAAGCTAAAGTTTCTGCATTTTTCCTTGACCTTTTTCCATCTAAAATAGTTATTTCTTTTTCTGATAGCCCCTCCATTTTTCCTATTTCTAAATTAATTTCATGGTCATTTGTACCATATATATCAAAATATTGTTTCCTAATTCTAATAAATTCTTTATCATCTGAAAAATCTTCTGGAATTTTTACCATATTTCCCATATCATGTAATAAACACACTCTTATTATTGCTTTTTTGTCAATTTCAGGTCCTATCCAATTATCTATTATCAAATTACTACATGCAGATACTCTAAGCATATGCATTTGAAGATTTTTTGGAAGATGATATTTTTTATAAATCTCTAATATATTCATAACTTATACCCCATATTTAATAAATTTTATTCTTTTATATTAAATTTATTTTTTATTTTACACTAACTTTTCTTTAATATTTTATTTTTCGTTCAACTTTCCATATTCTATAAGATTATATTTAATAAGTGTATCTCCATCATATTCAAATTTTATAGTAAAAAAATTATCATCTTTTTGTAACTTTTCTACAAAAATTTTATCACCTTCCCATGTGTTTAATCTTAAAACTTCTTTTTTATCAATCCACTCTAAATCTCCTTCATCACATTCTATAATTTCACCATCGAAATCATTTGATGTAAATAGAAACATGTATTCAGTTTCCCAAGTTTTTGATATATAACTTATAATACCTCTTAATTTATATGAATTCAATTTAAGCCCAGTTTCTTCTTTTACTTCTCTTATAATACATTCTTCAGGGCTTTCACCTTCTTCAAATTTTCCGCCAATTCCTAGCCATTTATTCTCATTTATATCATTTTTCTTTTTAGTTCTATGTAGCATTAAATATTTATTCTCTTTTTCTAGATAGCATAATGTGGATAATATCATATTATTTCTCCTATAATTTTAATTTGCAAAAATATATTTATGTATTTTTCAAAATTAAAAATTTATTTTTCGTTGTTTATAAGCTTTTTTATATCATCTCTTACATATTCCCATCTATTTCTCATAAACATATCATTTTTATAAATATCTTCTATTTCATCAAAAGTTGCAAATTTTATTTCAGAAACCTCTTCTTTTCTTAGTTTTACTTTATTTGTGTCAACATCTTGTTTTACTAAATATACATCTAGCCATAAATTTGGTAACTTATAACGTTGAATTTTTGTAGCACTATCTAAGTTCAAATTTATGCCTAATTCTTCATTTGCTTCTCTATTTAAAGCTTCTAAGATTTCTTCTCCTTTTATTACAGAACCACCAACTGTCATTGACCATACATTAGGCTCTCTCTTTTTTTGAGGTGAGCGTTTTTGAATTAATATTTTATTTTCACTATTTATAATCCATGCATCAACTCCTTGATGATAATTACCT
The DNA here is from genome assembly GCA_902492015.1 of uncultured Eubacteriales bacterium. Lineage (GTDB taxonomy): Bacteria > Bacillota > Clostridia > TANB77 > CAG-508 > Scatovivens. The sequence continues at coordinate 59,702 of CABUJR010000009.1, forward strand.
TCTTGCCATGTTCTTTTATCTTCTTTTTCTAAAACTAATCCTGTAAAATTTCCTTTTTCATCCAATATATCCCATAATTCCATGATTCATATCCTCTCATATCTTATTATTACAATTAAATTAATTACTTAAGAATTCTTTTACAAAATTTATATCTTCATAAGTAGTAATTTTTATATTTGTATAATCAGCTTCTATAATCTTTACATCATGATTATCTTTTTCAAGAAGCATACAATCATCTGTTACATCTGAATTCTGATATTTTTCATGTGTGTCTAATAATACTTTCCTATTAAAAGCTTGTGGTGTTTGAATTATCCAAGTATTTGCTCTTTGAGTTGTATTTATTACAATATTATTTTCATCTGTTATTTTAATAGTATCTTTTGATTTTACTCCAACTGTAACACCTTTATAAGTTTCCAAGTTTTCAATGCAGCCAGTTATATATTCTTGCCTAATAACTGGTCTTGCACCATCATGAATAATTACTAAATCAGAATTAGCTTCTTTTATACAATTATAAACAGAATCTTTTCTTGTTTTTCCACCAACAACAAATTTTACGTTTTTATTTGATTTTTCTTTTAAAACTATATCTTTCACTTTTTCAAGTTCATCTTCTTTTGCTGCAACTATTATGTTATCAATATAATCATTTTGGTCAAATGCATTTAAGCTGTATGATAATACTGTTTTACCATTTATGTTTTCAAAATTTTTATTTCTATTTTGACCATATCTTGTACTATTACCTGCTACTAAAATTATTGCTGAAACTGTTTTTCCGTTTATCATATTTTCCTCCAAACTATAAATTACTAGATATTGCGAAATATATCTCATATTTATCTTTCAAATTTTTATATGCTTTTTTTATACCTTCTTTGGTATCAAAAATTCCATATATACAAGAACCTGAACCAGTCATTAAACTCCCACAAGCTCCTTCTTCCACTAATACATCTTTTATCTCATTTAAAATTGATTTATCTTCTATAGCCTCTTCAAAAACATTATACATATTTTTAGATAATAAATTTATATCACTATTTTCTAAAGCTTTAATTATTTCTTTACTAGTACTTTTTTGAATTATAGAATTTCTTTCATCAATTTTTTTATACATTTCTTTTGTACTGCAAGACATATTTGGTTTTATTATTAAGATATAATATTTAAAATTAGTATCAATTTTAGTTACTATATCTCCAATTCCTTCTGCTAATATTGCTTTATCATATAAACATGGAACAACATCAGCTCCAAGATTTTTAGCTATACTTTCAATCTTCTCTTTAGATAAATTCAAATTAAATAATTTATTAATTCCTAAAATAAAACTTGCACAATCTGTACTTCCGCCACCTAATCCAGCTTTCATAGGAATTTTTTTATTTAAAACAACTTTAATTCCAGAAACATTTTTATATTTACTTTTTAAGCTTTCATACGCTTTATAAATAATATTATCTTTATTGTTTAATTCTTCAAAATTTGTTTCTAAAATAAATTCATCTGTTTTTAATTTGTATATGTAAAGTTCATCATATAAAGAAATCTTTTGAAAAACAGAATTTATATTATGGTAATTATCTGGTCGTTTTTCTGTTATTTCTAAATTTAAATTAATTTTTGCCCTTGGTTTTAAATATATTTTTTCCACAATTTACTCCTACTAATTATTCTACTGTTAAACATGTAAAAACACTTATTCCATTTCCTTTTCCAAATTCAGTTAATCCCTCGCCAGAAGTTGCAGTTATGCCTATACAATTTTCATCTATATTTAATACTCTTGCAATATTTTTTCTCATTTCTTCTATTTTAGGTGTTATTTTCGGAACCTTACATTCTATTGAAATTGATAAATGAACTATTTTTTCTTTTAAATACCTTAAAGCTTCTATTAAATATGCTTCACTATCTACAATTCCACTTTGACACATTTGGTCAGATATTTTTCCTAAAATATTTTTACAAGTTATTCCAGAAATAGCATTTGTTATTGCATGAAATACTACATCTCCATCACTATTTGCAAGAATTGAAAAATCCTCTTCAAATTCCACTCCTGCAAGTATTAATTTTTTTTCTTTGTTATTATAATCAATTCTATGACTATCTTGTCCTATTGCTACTTTCATAAATTTCTCCTATTTTTATAATTTATTTTATTAATTTTATAAAGTCTATCATAAATTGGCAAAAAAATAAAGCATATTATATCACAATACACTTTATTTCTTAATTTTCAATTATAATTAATTTTTATTTTCATATTTATCTTTTAAAAAACTCTTTAATTCCACTTCATCTGAAAATATTTTATCAAAAATTAAATACAAAGAGTCTGTTACATCATATTCACCAATAGCATAACATTTTTTACCTTGTCCATAAGCAACTCCAGACTCAATATGTGCAGACTTTCCTGCTGGTAAAACTAATAATAAATTTTTAGCATTTTCTAATCCTTCCATATCATGTTTAAAAATTGTTTTAACAGTATCACCATATAAATCCAACTTTTCAAAAGTATCTGCTAATTTTTTATCATGTAAATTGAGACCCGCCTCAGCATGTGATACTTCATTTTTTAAAAAGCAATAATGAGAAATCTTAAATTCATCAAATATATCACAAATTTTTAATATTTTTTCTCTATTTCTAGTTCTTCCTGCAATAAAAAATTCATATTTCTTTTCCATTTATTTTTCCTCCATTTTATAATTTACACCTAAAACATTTTCATCATCATCTACTTGTATATGAATTTTAAAATTATATTTATCATTGATTAAACTTTTGATAAAAAAATTATTTAAAAGTATTATGCTAGATAATAGTTTTTCTTTGTTTAATAATTCTTTTATTTCTATCATCTCAGAAGTATTTGTTTCAAACTCTTTCAATTCACCATGATATTCATTACAAATAAATACTTTTAAATCAAATATTCTATCTGGATATTCAACAAGCATATTACCTTTATATTTTAGATTTTCTATTTCAAGTCCAGTTTCTTCTCTTATTTCTCTTATAACCGCTTGTTCAGGTGTTTCACCATCTTCTATTTTTCCACCTGGTATTTCATAATATCCAGCTTTTCTATTTTCTTCTTTATATTTTGTCACTACTACTTTATTATCTTTAATTAAATAACATCTAACTGCTTTTCTTATTGGCTTATTCATGGCTTGACCTCCTACTCGAACTATAATTAATATAAATAACCTACTATATCTTCAAATGTATCATATCCACTTTCAGTATTTATGTGCCCAGCATTTGGTATTAAAATTTGCTCTGTTGCAATTTTATCTGCAAAATCTTTTTCTGCTTCATATTTTACATATGGATCATTATCTGAGTAAAAACAAATTATTTCATTAGCATAATTTTTTATATCTTCTAAATTATCAAAATACATCGTTCTGTTTACTGTATCATATTCTTCATTTATTCCTAAATAATTATTAAATCCACATACAAATATCAATTTTTTAACTTTAATTTTATTTTCAACTAAAAATTTTGAAATAAACACAGGTGCAATACTATGTCCTATAATTGTAGTATTTTCATTTATCAAACCTATATCTAAATAATGATTTAATAATCTGCTCCAATTATCATAATTTTGATATTTCACTCCAATTGGAAAATCTGGTACATAAACTTCTTTTTCTTCAGCTTCTATAAAATCATGTAACCAAGGAATCCAATTTGAATATGGACTACTAAATGAACCATGTATTATAAAATAATTTTCCATTTAAATTTCCTCCTATTATTTTTATATTTTCTTTATTAACTATTCAATTTCAATACTTTCATCATTTTCTAGTATCTCATATTCTACTTCATTTTTTTCAAACATCTCTTTAATAAAATCGAAGTTTGGAGGAAATTTCGGATTATCCATATGAACTGGTATTGTTAAAGTAGCACCTATTTCTTTTGCATATAAAGATGCTTCAAATGCTGACATAGTTAAACCACAACCAGTTACTGGTATGCACAATATATCTGCTTTATAATTATTCTTAAAACATATTGTATCACTAGTAGTATATAATCTATTTTCTCCATCATCTATTATATATCCTACATTTTCGTGTATCTCTCCTGCACCTTTTAATAATGGCTGGTATCCATGTACTGCATGTACTACTTCAATTTTTATATCCCTTAATTCAATAATATCATTTTCTTTAATAATATTTATATTTAATGTTTTATTTGCCTCTTGTACTTCTTTAGTTGAATATATTGTTATATTTTTATTTAAATTTTCTAAAACTTCTGTGTTACAATGGTCTGCATGTTTATGAGTTATTAAAATAATATCCGTTTCCTTCCATATGTTAAAATACTCTTCTTTGTATTTCAATGTACCTGGGTCTATTAATACCTTTTTTCCTTTCATTTCAATTAATAAACATGATTGTGGAAATTTTGTAATTTTCATAATTAATCAAACACCTTTCTTTCTATATATTTTTTATAACATAATAACAAACTTATATTACTTATTTCTTAAATTAAACTTATTTATCATATCTTTTGTAGCAAACCCATCAGGAGATTTTACTTTTTCTAAAAATACAATTCCATCTAAATGATCACATTCATGTTGTATATCTCTTGCTGTAAATCCATTTACTTTTTTTACTATTTTTTCTCCATTCTCATTATAATATGTTACTTCAATACTCTTATATCTTTCTACTTTTCCTCTAATAGATGGAACACTCAAACAGCCTTCATATTCAATATTTGTTTCATCTGATATTTTTTTCCATGTTGGATTTATCATTACAGTAATTGGAACTTCTTCACACTCTTGATATGTACATTTTTCTTTATCAACTTTAATAACTACTATTCTTCTATCTATTCCCACTTGTGGTGCTGCAATTCCAAATCCTTCTGTAAAATTTAATGTTTCTTTCAAATCTTCAATTTCTTCTAATATCTCTTCATTAATGTTATTTATATTAACTTCTTTGCAATTAATAGACAAAATTGGATCACCAACTTCTCTTATTTTTAATACTTTTCCCATTTATTTACTCCTTGTTCTACTCTGCTTGTTTGATAATTTCTTTTCTTAACCAAACTTCTTCACATTCAAAATAATATTCTTTCATTTTTCCATCTAATAATTTTTGTATTGTCTGTAAAATTGAATAACTTGAAGCTATAATATAACTTTTACCTTCTTCTAAACATATTAGATTTAATATCCATTCATCTTCATATTGATTTAATGTATTAAATATTAATTCTTTATTACTCAAAATTTTATTCTTATTCCATAATGTTAATTGTGAAAAAACACTTGGTAACTTTTCACTTACAACTCCTATTTTAGTATCATTTTCTAAAGCTTTTTTTACGTCTTTTTCTATAATTTTCTGACAATCTAAAAAGTATTTGCTTGCATAGCTTTCTCCGTTTTCAATTATTTTTTCTAATTTTTTATATGCTATTTTATCCCTATTAGTTGTTATCTTTGCTTTAAAATTTAATGTATTATCTAAAATTGCTGACATCATTAAATAAGCAATATCTTTTGTTATTTTATCCTGCAGATTTTCTTTTTCATATAATTCAAAAATTGTTGTTACTACTGCACCTACAAATTCTATTTTTGAATTATCTCCTAATCTGTTTTTCCAATAATCTTCAAATCCAGTATGATGATCTATTATTTCAATAATTTTATTTTCTTTTACAATATTATCAAAAAAATTCTTATCTGATACATCAACTATAATAAACTCATCATTATCTGTTGGTATATAATTATCTAGTTTTGTTGATAATCTCAATAAATTCTCAGTTATACTTTCATTTAAATTTGCTGTACTAATAGCCTTACTATCTTCTCCTTTTAATTTTAGTAAATTACTATATGCTATACACCCTGCATAGGCATCAATATCTATATATCTAGATCCAGATGTTACAACTTTCATAAAAATTCCCCTTATTATATTCTTTTAAAACAACTTAAATATATTGTGCGTATTATTTTCTTTAAAGTATTAGTTATTTGATTTCTAAATAGATTATCTTTTTATTAATAATTAATAGCTTCTTTTATTAATTCTCTTAAATATGGTCTTTTATAATTATGTAAATTATCTAATTCTTTCAACGCATTTTCTCTTTTTAAAAAGATTAATTTATTAAATTCTACTTCTAAATTATTTTTAAGTAAATATTCTTTATATTCTTCAAACTCTCTATTTAATTTATCTTTAGTTTGATTTATCTTACCAATTGCTATAAAGCCATACGCATTTCTTGTTTCATTTGGATATTCTATAAATTCTATTTTATAATCTATATCTTTTAAATTTAAGTTTAATTCTTCTTTTAGTTCTCTCTTAATATTAGATTCAATATTTATTACTCCATTTTCATCGATATCTGCAACATCTATGCCTCCTCCTGATATCTGTAAACCATATGGTATTGAAGTTGTAGAATCCATTTCCCCTACAACAAAATAATTGTCTTTTGTTAACAATAAAATTCCTCCCCAAGGTGAACAACATCTATATTTTTCTTGTTGAATTCCAACTCTCTCATCATACAAATAATGAGAATAATCTGATTTAACAGCTAACATTTCAATAGTATTTTCTGTTTCCATTATTTTTTCTATAACATATTCCTGTCCATTATATAAATTTGGATTTTCTTTTACAGTTTCTTTCCAAAATTTTGATATGTTTTCTTTAAGTTCGTTTGGCAAATTGATTTTCCTATCTTCGAATTTTAATGTAATAGCTTTATCTAATCTTACAATTCTACTCATTTTACCTCCTATACACTTTTTAATATATTTTATTATGTAAATTCAGAACGTAATTATAAGACTTTACACAATTGCTTGCTCTTTTATAAATCTATATATTTCACCCCAATTACTAACTTCTTTTAAATATTCATTCTGTTCTAATTTTTTCATTTCTTTATCTCTAAAATATATAGTTTTTACTCCATTCTCTGATAATTTTTTACAAACATCATAAGAATCATCTATCATAATATCTATATTTTCTTTTAATGCAACTTCTAATTTATCATTTTGTTTCCAATAATATTTATTGAATATAATTCCTTCTTCTTCAAACTTTTCCATTGCAACATCTTTCATTTCTTCTACCATTCCACCTCTTGCTGATATTACAATAAGTTCATATCCTTCTTTTTGTAGCATATTAACTACATCCTTTGCTCCTGGTATTAATGATGTTTGCTTAGATAATTTCAAAAAATATTTATTAACAAAATTCATTTTTTCTTGCTCAGTCCAGTCATATCTATTTTGTACATGAAGTTCATTTCTGTTAATAACTCCTCTTTTTTTGAGTTCTATAAAATCATATAGTTCTCCATAAGTTTTCAATACTCTTTCATAATCTAATATTACTCCATCTACATCTATTCCTATTTTCATAATCTCATACCTCTAATTTTTTCTTATACTTACACTACACTTATTTTATAAAAATTTGTGCTTTTTTCTATGCTTGTAGAAATTTGATTCTATTATTTCTTAACTCTCCAAATATTTTATCAATGTTTTTATTGTTTTTTCACAAGAACTAATATACATTTTCTCATTTGTGGTATGAAAGTTTTCTATTATACTTCCAATTGAAATCATATCTAAATCTTTTATTTTACTTTGAAATATGCTACATTCTAATCCGCCATGTGTAATTTCAAACTTAGGATATTCTTTATTTATTTTAAAATAACTTTTCTTATACTCTTCTTTTAAACTCGTATTAATATTTGGTATCCATGCTGAATCTTGGTAAACTTCCTCTACTGTAAAATTATTTGATTTAGATAATAAAATATTTTCATTATTATATTTTTGTAGTTCTTCATTTCTTATGCTTCTTAATATTCCAGTTATAATAATTTCATTATTTATGCTATTTATTATACCTATATTTCCTGATGTAATTATATCATCTTTTTCATGTGTAATAACTCCTTGTTTCAAATTTATTATTTCATGAACTATTTTTTTAGTATCTTCCATAGAAAAAGCAAATTCATATTGTGTTTTTTCAATTTCTATGTTATTACTCATTATTATTTTTGTTTCTAAATTTCTATCACTTGCTTTTACAATACATTCACATGATGTTGCTATGTCATTTTCAAGTTCACCACCATTAATTTCAGAAATTAATATATCACATTCATCTTGCAATTTATTTATTAATTTAGCCATTACTCTTATTGCATTATTACTACTTCTCTCAATTTCTACTCCGGAATTTCCACCTTTTATATTTTTGACTTTTAACTTATATGCTTGAAAATCACTAATAATCTTGTTTGCTCTTAAAGTATATTTATTACATATATCAGCATCACATCCTATAACAATTGAATCATCTTTGCAATTATCTAAATTAATTAATTTCTTTCCTTTTAACTTTGAGTAATCAAATTTCATAGCACCTTTAAAAGTTGTTTCCTCTTCAGTTGTAAATAAACATTCTAAATCTGGATGTTTTATTTTATTGCTCTCCAATATTAATAACATAATAGCAAGTCCTATTCCTTGATCTGCTCCTAATGAAGTATCTTTTGCAAATATAACATCTCCTTTTTTTAATATTTTAATTGGGTCCTCTTCAAAATTATGATTACTATCTTTTTCTTTTACACATACCATATCTATATGTGCTTGCAATATTATTGGATTATTATTGGTTTTGTTGCCTTTTTTCTTTATTAATACATTGTTATTTCTATCTCTATAACATTCTAAATTATGCTTTTTAGCAAACACCTCCAAAAAGTTAGCAAATTTTTCTTCTTTTCCCGATATTCTTGGAATTTGTGATATCTCATAAAATATTTCTAAAAATCTTTTGGTTATTATATCCATATCAATCCTCATATTTTTCTTCATTTTTATATATTGTATTTACTCCATATTTTGCTAAAAGTGCTGCACCAATTACTCCTGGTTGTTCAAATGAAGCTACATCTATAATTGTATTTTTTGCTAGTGGATGGGCTTTTCCCTTAAAATCATTAATAACATCTATTAAAAAAATATCTTTCGACTTAATAACGCCTCCACCTAAAATTATTATATCTGGGTTAATAGTTGAAGAAATATTTAATAATAAAACAGTTAAATTTCTTTTAAATTCTTCAATAATTTCTTTGGCTATTGGATTGTTTCTTTTGGCCAATTCAAACAATTCTGTTGTACTTTTTATATCTATTTTTTCTTTAGCTTTTTTTAATAATGCTGTACCACTTATTAAAGAATTACTAGTATTTTTACCATCTAGTATCATTCTTGCAAAATATGCTCCTAGATTATTGCTTCCATGATATATTTTTGATTTAATTACCAATCCTCCGCCTAATCCCGTACTTATGGTTATATAGCAAACAATTTCATGATTCTTTCCTCTCCCTTTAATTGCCTCAGCATAAGTTGCTACTCTTGCATCATTTTCAAGAAATATTGGTTTATTAAAATCTTGTTTTAATTTTTCTACTAAAGGAAATTTATTTAAAATACTTATATTTTTAGAAGTTACTATTTGTCCAAATTGTTGATTTATCGCCCCTGGTGCACCAATACCTATAGCTTTTGCTTGCTCATAATTTGGAACTTTCTCTATTAATTTTTTTATTTTTACATACAAATCTTCAGAAGTTATAACATTTTCAAAAGTTAATTCTTTATATAAAAATATAATATTGTCTTTTTCATTAATTGCACCAATTCTAATATTAGTACCTCCAATGTCTATTCCTATATATTCAATCATACTACCACTTCCCCTTGTATTATAATAAATTATCCTTTAATTAATCTTCTTTTATGGTTTTTACTATATCACAAATTTATATTTTCCTCAATAAATTCGCTAAATTTGACATTAAATATATTAGATTTTTGATAAAAAAATAAAGCGCATTTTTTTAAGCACTTTACTTAGTTTTTATTATATTTATAATAGTTCTTTCTTTACATCTAACTAATTATTTATTTTATTTTCTTTGATATATTTTGCCCTTAAAGTCTTTTCTATCTTTAAATTCTTCGCATTTTTCATTTATATAAAATTCAACTTTCATTCCTAAATTATTACCTAATGTTTTTGGAATGTCAATTGATTTTGGAATAGTATATAATGCCTCTTTTCCTTTCAAATCAGTCATTATATAATCTATTTGCAAAGCTCCATTTTTTATCTTAATTGTATAATTTTCTATATATTGAATTGGAGATACTGTACCTAAAAAACGAGATTTACATATATCTACTTTATCTGAAATTGTTAAAAATGAAGTAATTTCATCTGTATCTGTTCCTCCATTTCCATGATTTTTTATTGCATTAGTAATTTTTTTTATATCTCTATTATCGATAAAATCTAATTTTTTCAAAAATGTTTTTGCCATTTTTGCTCCATTTTCAGCATGTCCATTTTTTCCATTTATCATTCCTATATCATGAATTAATCCTGCTATATAACCTAATATACAGATATCTTTGCTACAATTATATTCTTTTAATAAGTTATATACATTATTCGCTACTCTATTCATGTGCTCAATACCATGATCAAGTGCAACACTATTATTAAAACTGGAAGATATTGCAAATTCATTTTCTATATTAGATATTTTTTCCATCCAGCTTTTATATTCATCATCAAAAATTATGTTTTCTTTTATATTTAATAGTTCATCATCCATTCTAAATCCCCTTATTTTAAGCAATTAAATTTATAATAATTCTTTTTTTACATCTAACCAATTATTTACTCTTATTACTCCTTTTTCTTTAAGTTCTTTATCAGTTAATTTTTTATTTCTAAACTCTGTAAATAATAACTTCTTATCACAATTTTCTAAATTAGATAGTCTATCATCAATACCTATATCATATCTTATTTTGGTTTTATCTGTCATAAATATAAAGTTATTTGTATCAATAAATGGTAACCAATAATGTAGATAATCAAACTTGTTTTTTAGATTAGTAGATGCATCAATTACATCTCCTTTCCAAATATAAGTTGTTGCAATATAAACATCATATTTTTTATTTAATTCTTTTATTACTTCAACACAATTAGATAATGGCTTAATATAATCTTCATTATCATTTTTATATAAATTTTTATATTTATATGTTTTTTTAAATTCTTCTTCTTTGCCCTTTATTAAATCCTGTCTATTTTGACTATCCAATTTGTTAAAATCCACTTTTCCTAAAAATTCTATTAGGAACTCAGAAAATTTTCCTACTACAATAACTTCATCCATATCAATCATAATAGATTTCTTATACATTTTTAACTTTCCTCATTTTTTTATTTTTATAACTTATTAACTATGCTTATACTCTTTGATCTTATCATATATTCATCTTTATATATTGTAATTTTTCACTACTATTTTATTTGTTCATACCATTTTGCAAACTCTTGCATTGCTTGTACTGAACCATCAACTTTTCTTCTGTTTTCTCTTTCTTCTGAATCCATCTCAGCTAAAGTTTTTTCAAATCCTTTTGGCTTAAAAATATACCACAAATCGGACCATTTCTCTGGTCTATCTAATCCTTGAATACTATTTGCTAAAATTCCGTGGATGCTTTCCATAAAAATAATGTATTTCTTTCCCATCATGGTATGCTAAACACTCATTAAATGCACATGTTCTGTTTTGTTTATTTTCCATTAATTTTAAGATACCATTTATTCCTATTGTATCTAGTGAAAAATTTACAAACGCTCTCGGAAAACCATTTAATTCATCAATTCTAAAATCTGTATCAAGAGCTATACAAGGTCTTTTTACTATTTCATAAGCTTGTTTAACTTTTGCTGTTGCTATTACTTTTATATCATCACTTCTAGGTTCATCTAATTCATAATTAAAAGTTCTAAATTTTAAATTTTTAAAATACTTTTCTGCTGATTTTATTTTTCCGGTATTGTGAGTTACAAAAACTATTTCATTATCCATTTTATATTTTCTCCTTTATATGTTGACACTTTAACTTTTCTAAAGTTCACCTAAAAATAGATGAACTCTTTCAAATACTTTGAAACCGTAGATAATTATTGATGATTCTATATATTCTTATTTTTTATATAATCTCCTTTAAATTCACTTGCTAAAATATCCATCTCAATACTATCATAATATTTTCCATTAATAAATTTACATTTTCTTCGTCTTCCATATTCTTTAAACCCACATTTTTGGTAACATTTTAATGCTCTTTCATTAAAACTCATTAAGTCTAGTTTTATATTATTTAGATTTAGATAATTAAATCCATAATCTAATACCATCTTAATTGCTTCGGTTCCATATCCTTCGTTTCTATAATCTTTATCTCCTATAAAAATTCCTAAAGTAGCTGTTCTATTGATACAATCATAATTTTCCAATCCTACTGTACCTATCAATTTATCTTCCTTTAATGTTACTATAAAAAAATTATAATTTTTATTTAAATTCTCTTCAAAATATTGTCTTTCTCCTTCTAATGTAATTATGTAGCTGCTACGTCCAATATAGTCTGTTGTTTCAAAATCATTCAACCACTCTGTAAATTTTTCTATATCTTCATTGTTTCGAGGAGATAAATATATCCTTTCTCCTACTAATTTTTTAAAATATTTCATTTTTATCAACTCCTATTTTTATATTTGCATTGAATATGCTATATTCTTTACTTTGAATCCAAATTCTTCATAAACTCTTATTGCACTTTTATTTTCTTCATTAACTGTTAAGTATAAATCTGTACAATTATTTTCTCTTCCAAATTCTTTTACTTTATTTAATAGTATCTTACCTATTTCTTTTCCTCTATTTTTTTCATCTACACATATTGATTCAATTTGTAACTGTTTTCTATATCTCATACTAGAATTATTTTTTTCTTTTATATTGAAAGTAATATATCCTACAATTTCATTTTGTATTTTTGCTATAAATATTTCTTTAGCTTGTATTATTTCTTCAAAATTTTCTTTATTAATTACTTCATCTACACTAAAAAACAAATCTGGTCTCCATTTTACATGTAGTTCATGAACTTGTTTTGCTAATCTATTTACTTCTTTAAAATCTTCTAATTTGGGGATTTCTATTTTTACTTCCATTATGTTTTTCTCTCCTTTATTTAATACAAATAGCTAATAGGTTAAAATACTTTTGCTATTTTTATTACTTTTCTTGATATTTTCCCCGCTCCTCAATTCCTATTGAGCTATTGCTTTTTTATCTAAATCTTTAAATACACTATATGCTTTTAACACATTTTTCTCCTTAAACAACTTTTCTATTTATTGTTATTTCACTTACCTCAATCATTTTAGGTAAATTTAATATATATAACATTAAATCTGCAATATCTGCGGGATTCATCCATTCTTCTGGATGTTCTATTTCTTTTCCAGTCCATTTCGTGTGCATTCTAGTATTCATTCCACCAACATTAAATTGTATTACTCTGCAATTATATTTCTTTAATTCTAGTTGTAAATTATAACTTGTTCCACGAATTGCCCATTTTGAAGTTGTATATGCAATTTGATCTGGATAACCTGCTTTTGTTCCAATAGTTGAACCTACATTTAAAATATCAGCTCCACTTTCTTTTATTAAAGTTATTAGTTGTGTAATTAAATAAATTGGCGCTAATACATTTACTTTCATTAAATCATCTAGTACATCATAAGTAACTTCTTCTAATTTCTGTACTCCTGGTAACCCTGCACAATTTATTACTGCATCTATTTTCTTATATTTTTCTTTAATGATACTACAAGTATTTTCTATTGATTTTTCATCTGTCAAATCTGTTTTTATAAAATCACATTCATATTTAGGTTGTGTTCTGCATAAAGCAATTATATTTATATTTTTTTCTTTTAAACACTTTAAAGCAAATTCTTTTCCTAATCCATCACTTGCTCCTGTTAAAACAATATTTTTCATTAAATCTTTCCTCCCATTAACAGTATCTTCTATTACAAATATATTTCTAGAATTAAAATTACCTGTCTTGTTTTAGTTGTAGCACTGTCACACACTCCACATGTTTACTAAAAGGGAACATATCGCATATAGCCAATTTCTTTAATTCATACTTTTCCTCTAATATTTTTAAATCTCTTCCAAGTGTTGCTGGGTTACAACTCACATAAATAATTTTATTTGGCTCGATTTGCATTATAGTTTCAAGTGCTGTTTTATCACAACCTTTTCTTGGTGGATCTACAAAAACAGCATCTGGTTTTATATTTCTTTTCTTTATAAATTCAGGTAATGCTTTTTCTACATCACCAACAAAAAATTCTGCATTTTCAATATTATTTAATTTTGCATTATTTTTTGCATCCTCAATAGCTTCAGGAATTGTTTCAATTCCATATAATTTTTTTGCATTTTTAGATGCAAAAATTCCTATTGTTCCTATTCCACAATATAGGTCAAATATTGTTTCATTTCCAGAAAGTTCTGCATATTCTATTGCTTTATTATAAAGCTTTTCTGTTTGAATAGGATTCACTTGGTAAAAAGAAAGTGGAGATATTTTAAATTTGAACTCTCCTAAATAATCATATATATATCCTTCTCCATATAATATTTTAGTTTTTTTACCAAGTATAACATTTGTATTTTTATTATTTATATTTTTTACTATTGTTTTTACCTCTGGATATTTTTTGGTGATATATTCTACTAACTCTTTTTCTTTACCAAAACTTTCTGTATTACTTACTAAAGTAATCATTACTTCATTTGTTTTTTTACCTATTCTAATTACTATATGTCTTAAACTACCTTTCAATTTTTCCTCATTATACACACTTATATTATTTTTTAATATAAATTCATATATACTATTTGCAATTTTTTGACTTAAAAAATCTTGAATTTTACATTCTTTAGTTTCAATAATTCTATGACTTCTTTCTGCAAAAACTCCCATTACTGGTTTGCCATTTTCATCTACTCCTATTGGATATTGAAGTTTATTTCTATAATTATAAGGATTTTTCATTTTTAATATTTCTGAAACTTTTATATTTCTTCCTAATGCTTTTCCCAAAGTTACTTCTACCGCATTTTTCTTCATTTCTACTGTAGCTTCATAACTTATGTGTCTCATACTACAACCGCCACATTTTGAATAAGTAGCACAATCTGGGGCTATTCTAAATTGTGATGACTCTAAAATTTCTATAATTTTTCCAAATGCATGTGAATTTGTTACTTTTAAAATTTTTATCTTAATTTTTTCACCTTTTATCGCCTTTGGTATAAACACAGTAATTCCATCAATCTTAGCTATTCCTTCTCCTTGAAAGCCATTATCTATTATATTCACAATATATTCTTGATTTTTAGTAAGCATAATTTTCTCCATTTATATTTTTATTCTTTATATTTATCTTTCTCCTCGTGTTCTTCCTCCACTACTTCTAGTTCTGCCTTGTCTTTCCTTTTCTTTCTCTTTTTGTTTTACTCCACCAGATTTTTCTCTTTCATCTCTATTTTGGATAAGCTCTTTTTCTTCTCTTTGTCTTTCTTTTTGTTTATACTCTTTTCCTATTGTAACTATTCTATTTATTATTTCAAAATTACATCTTATTCTTTCATTAAAAGTTTGGCTATCTCTTTCTAATATTTTCTTCTTTTTTCTTTTTAGTTTTTCTAAATAATTTCTATCTACTATATTTAGTTTTTCAAGTTCTTGCTCAAACTCTTCTAATTCTTCCATAGTCTTAATTTCTTTTATCTGCTTTTTAATTTTTTGAAGTTCTCTTATCTCTGGATCTTTTGAATTTAGTAAACTAGCAAGTTTTCTTGAATTTTTAATATTTAATAATCTTGAAATTAAACCTTCATCTTTTCTCTTTTTCATAAATTTCTTTCCTTAAATAAAAACTTAAAATATATTTACATTATAATTTTACAAGTACTGCTTTTTTACATTATTCTGATTGTATTTCATCTTTAAAATACAAATTGTATTCTACTTCATTTTTATCTTCTACAAGTTCAAAAGCAACTTTTCTTAACATTTTATTTGCCTCAATTACTCTTACCCTTACACTATCACCAATTTTGAATACTCTTTTTGTTCTTTCTCCAACTAAAGTTTTTCTATTTTCATCATATATAAAATACTCATTTCCCATATTTTCAAATCTTATCAAGCCCTCAACTGTACTTTCTAATTCAACAAACATACCAAAAGAAGTAATTGATGAAACAATTCCATAATACTCTTCTCCAATTTTATCTTCCATAAATTCTGCTTTTTTAATATCTTCAGCATCTCTTTCTGCCTTAGTTGCCAATCTCTCACAGTCTGAAGATGTTTCTGCGTATTTTTTCGCTTTTACTTTTAATTCTTCCACTCTTTCTGTACCTAAGTTATAATTTTTTTCTATATATTCTGAAATAATTCTGTGTATAAATAAATCTGGATACCTTCTTATTGGTGAAGTAAAGTGACAATAATATTTACTTGCAATTCCAAAATGTCCTTTATTTTCACTTTCATATTTTGCTATTTTTAAAGTTCTTAATATTAAAGTTGAAATTACTTTTTCATATTCTGTTCCTTTTAATTTTTCAAGAACATCAGAAAAAGCCTTTGGTCTTATATTATCTTTATTTACTTTTATTTTTTCTCCTATATTAAATAAGAATTTATTGGTTTCTTCTATTTTATCATAATCTGGTTCTTCATGTACTCTATAAATAAATGGGGCTTCTAACCAGTAAAATTTTTCTGCAATAGATTCATTTGCTGTAAGCATAAATTGTTCTATTATTTCATTAGCAAATGTAGTCTCATATTTTTTTACTTCTAAAGCTTTTCCAGTATCATCTAAAATAATTTTACTTTCTGGAATATCTAAGTTTAAATACCCTTGAGAAAGTCTTCTATTTTTTAATACTAATGCAAGCTCTTCCATAAGCTTAAATTCATCGATATATTTGCTATATTTTTCAGTAACTTTTTCATCTAAATTATTCAAAATTTTATTTACATCTGTATATGACATTCTCTCTGTTACATTTATCACAGATTTAAAAACATCTGATGAAATAACATTTCCCTTTTCATTTATTTCCATACTGCAAGTAATAGCAAATCTGTCCTTTCCGGCATTTAAACTACAAATGCCATTAGAAAGTTCAAAAGGAAGCATTGGTATAACTCTATCAAACATGTATATGCTTGTTCCTCTTTTTATTGCTTCATTATCCAAATTACTATTCTCTTTAACATAATAACTAACATCAGCTATATGAACATTTAAAATATATTTTCCAGCTTCGTTTTTATAAACTGCTACTGCATCATCCAAATCTTTTGCATCTTCTCCGTCTATTGTAAAAACTATATCATCTCTTAAATCTTTTCTATTTTTTATATCATTTTTATCTATTTCTTGAGGAATATTTTTAGCTTCTTCAAGTACAAAACTTGGAAATTCATTTGGAAGATCAAATTCTTTTATTACTGAAAGCATGTCTACTCCAGCTTGATTAATATTTCCAATGATTTCTATTATTTCTCCTTCAGCATTTTTCCCATTTTCTGGGTATTTAGTAATTTTTACGATTACTTTATCATTATTTTTAGCCTCTTTACATTTTCTTTTTGGTATATAAACATCTGTTGCAAATTTTTTATCATCTGGAACAACAAATCCAAAATTTTTAGACTTTTGAAATATCCCAACTAAACTTTCCTTTTCTCTTTTTACAATTCTAACAACTTTAGCTTCTGCTCTTCTATTTTCTTCTTTTTGCTTGTAAATTACAACTTCAACAGTATCACCATTTAAAGCTCCCTTTACACTTTTTTGTGGAACAAATAAATCTTCTTTTTCTCCTTCTATTTCAACAAAGCCATATCCTTTTTCATTAGCTCTAAAAATTCCTTCTATTTTTTTATTTTTCTTTTTTCCCATTTCCTCATCATAATCCTTTTATAATTTATTAAAAAGAACAAAACTACACATTATATAATTGCAAAAAATAACTTCCTATGCAAATATTAAAGTTTTGTTCTAAGTTTCAAAATTTTTATATGTAAATTTTGTTTTTATATTATAAATATAAAAAGCAGTATTAAATAATACTGCTTCTACTTTATATTAATCTTAAACAACATATATAATTCCTAAAGCAATTGTTAGAACAGCAAAAACAATCATTAATGTAATTGTTGCTCTCTTCATTCTTCCTTCTGTTGTTTTTCCTTTATTTTTTTCATAAAAATTATTTGCAGAAGCACCAACAATAGTTCCTGAAGCTCCACCATCTTCTTTAGATTGTTTAAATACTAAGACTACTAAAGCTGCACATACTATTGCATATATTCCCATTATAATATATTTTACTATTTCCATTTCCGCATGACCTCCAATTTTCTTCCGTTTGTTAACTATTATAGTTTACCATATCAAAAAATAAAAATCAATTATTTTTAGCAAAAATTATAAAATAATATGACAATCTGCTCTTATTTATATGAAATATCTTTAGTTTTTATTTAATTTTTATACCATGCTTTTACTATATCTGTTGGTATTTTAAGATTTCCTTTTCCCTTTCCCATTGATATAAGTGGTTTATTATCTCCATGATAATCACTTCCACCACTTTTAAACAACTTATTTTTATCACAATATTTATTTAAATACTCTATATTTTCTTCTGAAAAATCACTATGGTAACATTCTAACCCATCTATCTCATAATTATTTACAAGTTCATCTAATTCTTCCTTAATATTTTTCATCCATTTATATATAAATATATGTGGCAAAAATACTAATCCATCACAAGCTTTAATTGCATCAACTGCTTCTTTAACACTTGGATAATCTTCTGATTTATCTAAATACCATATCGTTTTTGAATTACAATAATATTTTTTAGAAAAAGTTTGCACACCTTCGTTCCAAAAATCTTCTGGTAATTTTGCTTCATTTTCCTTATGTTTTTTTATTTCATCATATATAGTTTTTCCTCCCCAATCATTTTCAGGATTCCATACGATTTCAGTTCTTGGTGTCATCACCAAATTTAATCTTTCACATACATCATATAATTTATTAAAATATTTTATTTCTATAGTTTTTCTGTCTTTATCTTTGTAATATTCTTCTACCCATTTTTTCATTTTTTCATAATCATAGTTATATCCTAATACTTCTATTGTACTTCCTTTATAAAAACATTTTATTTCAATTCCTTTAATAATTTTTCCAGAATAATATTCATTTATATCAATATCTTTTAATTCTTCGTAAGCTAAACATTTATCATGATCAGTAATTGAAATATAATCTAATTTTAAATCTTCTGCTTGTTTTAAAATTTCTTTAACTGTCTTTGTTCCATCTGAATGTGTAGTATGTAAATGTAAATCAATCATATTATTTTTCCTCTCCTTCTTTTTCCTTTTCTTTTCTAACAGATAATTCAATTATTGACTCTAATTTTTTAAGTTCTTCATTTTCTTCTTCAGTCATACCAAATCCTTCCATCTTCTCTCTGATTTGCTTTACTCTTTCTTCATAACCAGAAACATGTTCTTTAAAATTTTTAACTCTAAGTTCCCTCATAGCTCCAATGGCATTCCCAAATCTTTTCACATTACTCGAATTTAAACTATCATACTCCAAATTTGGAAAATCTATTTCTCTTTTTCCTCTAGAGTGAACTAACATTCTTATATTTCTTTTTTCTAGTTCAGGTATAATTTTATCTAATGCATAGTATCTTTTATCATGTGCTGCAACACTAACTAACCTTGCAACTCCTCCCACTTCTTTCATTTTTATATATCTTTCAAAATCTGACAATAAAGATTCTTCTCTTGGTACTGCCATTAAAGTTACCCATAAATCATGTACTTTACTTTCTTCCATCTGATCTAATGCTAGTGTATCTCCTAATGTATTTTCTATTATAATACTTTGTTTTTGTTTTATTGATTCTTCTATTAAATCTTTTCTCATTTCTTTTACTACTGGATCTGTAAGTTCAGAAGCACTTTCTGGAAAATCCATAGCGATTTTATAACTTCCTGGAACGCAAAATCTATAAAAATCTGCATTATTAACTACAGCATCCATTTGATAAAGAGTTCTTAAAACACCTTTGTACATTGGTAATAAAGCTGATTTTCCAGCGCCAGGTTGTCCACCTGTAATTACTGCTATTGGTTTTCTTTTATCAGAAACTTTGCTTTTTGAAGACTTTGTTTCCAATTTAGCTAAAATTGCACAAAATGGTTGATAATATTTTTGAATATAATCTTTCCATTCATCAACTGTTGTAATACTACCTGAAATATCTTCCATTCTCTTATCTATTGTGTAACTAAAATTATTAGTTTCTGCTTTTTTTACTACTTTACTATTTTCCATTATTGTGTACTTCCTCCTTTAGCTGTTTTCCATATTCTGTTATTACTTTATTTATAGTGTCTTCATCTCCAGAATATACTAAATCTCTTTCTTTCAAGAGTTCTTTCATTTTTTGTGCATTAAACATATTTTTTGAAAATTCCATTGCTAATATTTCTGTTGCAACAGAAATGTCTTTGGTATTGATTTTCATAAGCTGTCTTCCTTTCTAAATTTATTTTTATAAATACTATCATAGTAAAAAAAACCACTCAATAATTTTCACCAGCATTTCATTTTTCTAAACTTTTTTTCATTTTCTAGTCATAAATAATTCAATAAAATTTTACATTTTTTATAATTTACTGAACTTTAAAGTCAATTTTTCATAATATATATTATATAAACTAAAAAGGAGGTTTTTTTATGCGTAATTGTAATCGAAGATGTAATTGGAATTCAAGTCGTAATTCAAATTATAGAAACAGCATGAATTCTTGCAGATGTCAAAATTTTGGAAATTGCTGTAATTCTGGAATTTATGCTGATATATGTAATAATAACACTACTTCATCTGTCTTTCCTGAAAACTATTTGTATGGTCATGCTTATACACCAAACCAGACAATGACAAATATATTTGTTCCTGAAATTGGACTAAATAATGGAACTATTTTTCCTGAATTAGTTAGTCCTTACTCACCAGGGCAATCTATGGACTTTATTAACTATTTAAGAGAAGGAGGTGTTCATTGTGAATAATTGCTCTTGTAATAATATGAATAAAGAAAAAATGCTTCAAGAAATAATGAGTCTAAACTTTGCAGTTAATGATTTGGTTTTATATTTAGACACACATCCTTGTGATCAAAGAGCAATTTGTATGCACAATGAATATAGTGAAAAAGTTGTTGCTCTTACTGAAGAATATCAAAGATTATATGGTCCATTAACTGTTAATTTCACTTCTGATACTTGGGATTGGATTGACGAGCCATGGCCTTGGGAAAGGGGGGCTTATTAATGTATTATTATGTAAAAAGTTTACAATATCCAATAAATATAAAATGTAGAAATCCAAAACTTGCTAAAAATATAATTTCACAATATGGTGGTCCTGATGGAGAACTTGGAGCTTCTCTTAGATATTTATCTCAAAGGTTTGGAATGCCAGATCAAAAATCAAAAGCAATATTAAATGATGTTGGAACTGAAGAATTAGCACATTTAGAAATGGTTGGTACTTTGGTTCACCAATTAACAGACGGAGCAAGTGCTGAAGAACTAATGCAAGCAGGTATGGGAGACTATTATACAGATCATGGCTGGGGTGTTTATCCTCAAGCTGCTGCAGGTTATCCATATACAGCTGCAAGTATGGCTGTAAAAGGAGACCCTGTTGCAGATTTAACAGAGGACTTGGCTGCTGAGCAAAAAGCTCGTGCAACTTATGAAAAACTTATAGATATTTGTAAAGATGACAAAGACGTTGTTGATGTTTTACGATATTTAAGAGAACGTGAAGTTGTTCATTTTCAAAGATTTGGAGAAGCATTAAACGACGTTCAAGAAAAATTATATCAAAAAAATAAATTTTATATGAATAATTGTAATGGAAATTATAACTATAGATAAAATTTAAATAATAAAATATTTAAATTTTATATTAATTAAATAAGGTATAAATTTTATTTTTATAAATACACCTTGCAATCAGTATGATTATAATCTATAACATGCTCTTGTCTAGGTGTATTTCAAATATTTTTCTAATTTATTTTTAAAAATTATTGCCTAAAAAAATAATACATTATATAATTTATTTGATTTGGAGAAATGTTATATGAAAAAAAGAAACAGTAATAAATTAAATAATAAATTTAATTCTAAAACTTCTGATATTACCTCAAATACTAATGTTAATAGTATTAGTATCATTAGCGATAAAAATACCGATAACCTTACTAATAACAAGTTACAGAAATTGACAAATTTTTTTCTTAAACACGGCACGCTAATAATTTCTATAATCGTTGGTCTTATTGGTCTTTTATCAATTTTTATAACTGCATATTTTAATTCTACTTTTTATCATCCTGAGGAAAAGACTTCTTTTAAGTTTAGTTTTGGAATTATAGAAATTGTTTTAACTATTTTTGTGACAATATTAATTTTAATAATAAACAGGAAAATACTAAAAAAAATACCTTCTACTCTTATTTTAATTCCTATTAGTATAGTATCTCTTATATTATACTTTTACTGGGTAAATGCACTAAAATTAAATCCTGAAACTGATCAAAAGTTAATTCATGAAATGGCTCTTACCCTTTTAAGTGGAAATATTGGAAATTATAATGATATTTCTCAATACCTATTTTTATATCCATATCAATTTGCATTAACTTTTGTTATTTCTTTGATTTACAAAATATTTGGAGAAAACTTTTTATATGTGCAATACCTAAA
Source organism: uncultured Eubacteriales bacterium (assembly GCA_902492015.1). Taxonomy (GTDB): domain Bacteria; phylum Bacillota; class Clostridia; order TANB77; family CAG-508; genus Scatovivens. The sequence continues at coordinate 82,666 of CABUJR010000009.1, forward strand.
CTGTATATGTTCTTTTATTAATATGTTTTTGATTTTTTATATTTCAAAAATAATTTTTAAAAAAGAGAATATTCAAAAAATTTTAGCTTTATTAATTGGTGGATTTTCTCTTTACTGGATGTTTTTTAATGTTCATTTTTATGGGAACATTATTGGATTAACATTAGCCCTTACATCAATTTTATTTACACTTTTATATCTAGATAAAAGAAGCTTTTACTTTTTAATCCCTGCTGGAATTTTTTCTTGTTTAGCAATATTAATAAAGACTAATTATTTTATATTTTTGTGTGCAATTATTTTAATTTTACTTTTAGATATAATAAAAAAATGGAACTATAAATTTTTATTAATCTTTCCAATTTTTATATTTTCCTTTTTTATAATAAATTTTGGATATAAACAAATTGTAAAATACTATAATATTAATGATTCTTCTGGTGTTCCTATGATTAATTATATTTATATGGGAATGGCTCCACAAACTAGTCTATCTCCTGGTTGGTATACTGGAGATAATGTCAAAATTTATACAGATAGCAATTTTAACAAAGAAAAAAATAATGAAATAGTTTCAGAATTAATCTCTAATAGATTAAATTATTTTATAAAAAATCCAAAAGAATTTCTTACTTATTACGCTCAAAAAATTGGATCAACTTGGCTTAATCCTACTTTTCAAACTATATGGTGTTCTCTTCCTGGAACACGTTATAGATGGTATCCAGAATATGCTCATTATTTAGGATACCATGAAAAAGTATTAAGTATGGTTGGAGGAAATTTATATAAAATAGAAGAAAATTACTGTAATATATATCAAATATTAATATTTATTTTTGCAAGTTTAGGAATATTTAAAATAAAATCAAATACTGATAATTTAAAACTATATTTAATACCAATAACTTTTTTAGGTGGATTTTTGTTTCATATATTATGGGAAACTAAAGCAATTTATGTTGTTCAATATTATTTTATCTTGCTACCTTATTCCGCTTTTGGCATAGATTATTTATACGAAAAATTATTTAAAACGAAAATTAAAAAATCTAAACAGCCTTTAAAAAACGATAATAATAATAACGATACTACTGCTGACAATACATAGCTTTTTATAAAGTTTATAAAAAATCATTTTGCATAAAAAGCATGAAACTGTACTTCATTTTTTATAGTTTCATGCTTTTTTATATAATATGAAAATTCTCTTAACTTTCTATTTGTTATTATATTATACTCTATTTTTTATCTTTTCTATCAAAACTATTCTACAATTATAGCTTGTGAAAATAAAGTTTTCCAGTTACTAATAAATTTACTTCTACTTTGTTTTACATTTTTTCCAGCTGATGGATCATTTAGATAAACATAATTTTCATCAAATCCTACCAAAACTGCACAATGTTCGCCAACTAATTCTTGAAAACTTCCACTACCATCTTCATAATTCCACACAACTCCTTTAGTCAAGTTACCTCCATTTTTTACACACCAAACTACTACAGGATTACCTTTACTTACTTGATTAAATAATTCATTTTCTGAAGATCCAGATATATTCTTCACTCTAGAACCAGCATATACTTGCATTGCTTCAGCTATTGGTTTTGCAAAAACTCCATAAGAACCTTTGCTTAATCCCCTGCTTGGATGTCCAACAAACTCTTCAAAAGGATTTGCACCATACCATAATCCATCTTGACCTTTGTATTTCTTGCTCCCATTTTTTGTATTATCAATAATATTTTGTACAGAAACATCATATCCTTTATATTTTAGTAACATAGCTGCAGAAACAGCTTCACATCCTGTTGGATATCCCAAAGAAATTTGATTTAAATATGGCACATTTTTTATATGATAACTTGTAATAATATTATCACTAGATATTTCAAATGTATCATCAGTATTTAATGGTTTTTCATCCAAATAATAATTTGATTTTATTAGTGTATATCCAACTATTCCATCTGAATTTCTAACTTTTTTCCAACCATTTTTACTGTCTTGAAGAAATTCTATTTCTTCATATCTTTTTGTAGTTGCTAAAATTTCATAGTCTGTACTTCCTCCAGTTCTTATATTGTAATTACCATTAGCAAACTTTTTAACATTATCTGGAGCTGTTTTTTCTACTCTTATATTACAAATTGCCTTTTTTTCTCCCTCATCTGTACTAGCTGTTATTGTGGCAGATCCTTCTCCTACTGCTTTTATTTTTCTATTTTTAATGGTTACAACACCATTATCTGAACTTTCCCAATTAACATCTGTAAAAGTTGCCTCAAGTGGTGTAATTTTTGAATTTATAATATATTCTTGTCCTTTTCCTAGTGTAACTTCTGTATCATCTAATTGAATTTTATCTACTGGTATTTTAGTTACCTCAATATCAAATGTTTTTAAAACATTTTCTTTATAATCTTTTATTTGTATAGTACTTTTTCCTATAGCATTTGCAATTATATTTCCATCTGTATCTATATTCAATATATTAATATCACTTGACTCATATTGTAATTCTTGATAAGTCGCATTTTCAGGCAAGACCTTTATATTTAATTTATGAACATTACCAAGTTCAATAGTTTCTACTAAATTTTGAATTTCAACTTCTTTTATATTTATTAAACACTCTATCTCAATTTTATTACTTTTCAATTTTTCATTTTCTGCATAAATTATAGTTTTACCTATTGACTTTCCTATTAATTTGCCTTCTTTTATTTCAGCTACTTCTGTATTCGAACTTTTCCAAACTAAGTCGTTTTCATCAGAGATTCTACTTTTGTTTTCAGGAAAGAATTTTACATTAATATCTAGATTTTCACCAATTTCAATCTCTGATTTTTCAACAGAAATTTCGATTTGCTCTACTCTATTCTGTTTAATTAATTTGTTTAAATTTGGTATAATGAAGCATTTTAAAGAAACCAAAATAGTGCAAATAATAAGAATAAATAAAATTACTTTTTTTATATTTAATTTTCTATGATCTTTTATCATGTTTTTTTTACCTATTGCCACATTTACCTCCATAATTAAAGTAAATTTATTATTAAAATCTTATATATATATTGTCATAAAATTGCAAAAAGTTACAACTCAATTATTTTTATACTATTTATATTAATAATTATATATAAACTTAAAAAAAGAAACAAGCAGTCTCAAAATATCTTTTGAAACTGCTTATTATGTTTTACACCAATTCGGCACTCTGCTACTTTTACTTCATTATGATCTTGACAGCCACAGTCTTGTTTGCCCATGGCTTATGTGCTTCACCTTCTAAACAGATTTCCCCCTTATATGGTTCCTCTGCCGCAACATAGAGTTCTTCCGTTCCCGCCGGATGGTCGTGAAGTGGGATTTCTCCATTCGTAGTATCAAGATATTCAATATTTACTTTGTAATTGTACTCATGAATATCAATACTGTCAAAATAGTGGAGAACCCCAGGATCGTCTCCCGGTTTGGGTTCAAGGTCTTTTTCATCGAATTCAACCTGCATTTCAATATCTGGTGAAAAAACCATGATTTCACCTCTTGTGAATTCGACTACTTTCCGTTTAAAGTCAGCCCTATAAGAGCCAAACTCTGGAAAGAAGATTACTACGTTTTTAGGATCTTTCACAAATACCTTAAAAATCATATCTTGCCCTCCTGTTTCTTATTAAGGTTAGTAGCTTCTAAGCTTTTCGCTTATATCTATTATAGCATAATTTTTTTATTAAATAAAGTATAGGATTTTTTCAAAAATATAGTAGCTAATAAAGCATCTTATATTTAAATCACTTTACTAACTACTTTACATTCTATCTTATAAAACTTGTTTTTTGTGTAACATTATTAGGATGGTTAATATTATTTTTCTTTCCAGCTTCAATACAATTTAAAAGCCATGCCATATTTTTTCCTAAATTATACATAGTTTGCATTCCTTCTAAATCTTGCACAGTTTCTTCTGGATTGTTACCATGAATATTGTTCCAATAAGTTGAAGATACTATTGGCATTTGGCTTATTGTAAAATATTTGTTTAAAACATCAAAAGATGCTGTTGTTCCACCTCTTCTCGCACTTGCAATACTTGCGCCTGGTTTAAATTCAAAATTCTTTTTGCCTGCATAAAAAACTCTATCTAATACAGATAGTATTCTTCCTGTTGGATGTGCATAATATACTGGTGTTCCAAAAATAAACCCATCACTTGTTTTAGCTTTTTCTATAATTTCATTTGCTATATCATCAAATACACATTTTCCTTGATGCCCTTCTTTAAAACAAGTTTTACAACCAATACAATCTGCGGTTGCTTTATTTCCTAAATGAATTATCTCTGTTTCAATATTTTCTTCATTTAAACTTTCAGCAACCTTGCTTAATGCAGTATATGTACAACTCTTTTCATTTGGACTACCATTAATCAATAAAACTTTCATATCAAACCTCCACTTTTTATATTTTATTAATTTTTTTTATTTTTATGTAAAAATTAAATCATAATATAAAATTTTTATAGAAAAATGAAAAAAGAGATTCCTCTCTTTTTCCATAAAAATTATAAACACATTTTTAATATATTTAATACATCTTCTGCTGTTAATGGGACATAAGCACTTTGCAAATCTCTGTGTTCTACAACAGCTTTACTCATTTTCTCTAATAGCATATCATCAATACCTAGTTTTCCAAGGTTCATAGGAATTCCGCAATCTTTAAAGAATTTTTCTGTTGCATCAATTCCTTTATTTGCTACAGAAAATTTATCTTCTTCTAATTCAATATTCCAAACATTAACTGCATAATCTACAAATTTATCTACAGTTTTCTCAGATAAAATATATTTCATCCATCTAGGAGTTACTATTGCTAAACCTACTCCATGAGTAATATCATAAAAAGCACTTAATTCATGCTCTATTGGGTGACAGGTCCATGAACCAGCTTTTCCTGAACCACAAAGTCCATTTAATGCTAAACTTGATGCCCACATTAAATTACTACGAGCTTCATAATTATTTGGTTCTCTAAGAGCAATAGGACAATATTTAATACAAGTCTTTAAAATTCCTTCTGAAATTTTATCTTGTAAAAAAGCTCCTTCTGTTACCTTAAAATAATTTTCAATAACATGACTCATTATATCTGCTGTTCCAGCGGCTGTTTGTATACTTGGCAAAGAAAATGTAAATTCTGGATCTAATATAGAAGCTTTTGGATACATATTTTCTGAAGAAGTTCCTAATTTTTCATTTGTTTCTGGATTAGAAATTACTGCTGCTTTATTCATTTCAGAACCTGTTGCAGCAATAGTAAGCACAGTAACTATTGGTAACACTTTATCTATTTTAGATTTATCTTTAACTAAATCCCATGCATCTCCTTGATAATAATATCCGGCTCCAATTACTTTTGAACAATCTATTGTACTTCCACCACCAACAGCTAAAATTACATCTACATTATTTTTTCTGCATAATTCAACACCTTTTCTAACTGTACCAATTCTTGGATTTGGTTCTATTCCAGATAATTCTGTTATATTAAAGTCTTTTAATAAATTGCATACTTTGTCATATATACCATTTCTTTTTATACTTCCTCCTCCATAAGTAAGAAGTACATTTTTTCCATATTTATTTAAAATAGTTGCCAATTTATCTATTTGACCTTTACCAAAATAAATTTTAGTTGGTGCATAAAATATAAAATTTTCCATAATAATTCCTCTCAAAATACATTTAGTTTTTCATAAGTAAATTAAGTTTTAATTAATAACTTATTTTTTTACTTTTTTTCTTCTTTATTTTCTTCTTCACCTACTTCTACTGGTTGGACTTTGCATGCTTTTATTTTTGTTATTCTTTTATCTTTTACTTTTTCAATCTTATAAATTACTTTATCAGTTTCAATAGTAGTTTTTTCATTTTCATCTGGAATTTTTCCAAGCTCTTCAACTAAATATCCAGAAATTGTGTCATAATCTCCCTCAGGAATTTCTATATCTAGGATTTTTTCAACCTCAGACACAGAAACACTTCCATTAAAAATAAAAGTATTCTCATCAATTTTTTCATAAAGTTTTTGAACTATATCGTATTCATCATAGATTTCTCCAACAATTTCTTCTAAAATATCTTCCATTGTAACTATTCCAGCTGTTCCGCCATATTCATCTACTACTATTGCAATTTGTTTTCTATTTTTTCTTAATTCTTCAAATAATTCATTTAATGGTTTAGTTTCTGGAACAAAATATGCTTCTTTTATTAAATTTTTAATTTTAACATTTTTGTTTTTAGTTGATAATAAAATATCTTTAATATATACAACACCTTTTATTTCATCTATTGTTTCATCATATACAGGTATTCTACTATATCTAAATTCATCATCTTCTGTTATTTCCTCAACAACTTTAGAAATAGATAAATTCATATCCACTGCATAAATTTGAGTTCTTGGAATCATTATTTCAGATACAGTTTTGTCATTAAATTCAAAAACATTATTTATCATTTCTTTTTCTTCTTTATCTATTGCACCCTTTTCTTCTCCAACATCTACCATCATTCTAATTTCTTCTTCTGTTACAGTTTCTTCATCATTTGCAGAAACGCCAAAAATTTTAGAAACTAAATTTGTTGAAAAAGTTAAAAATTTAACAAATGGTGCTGTTGCAACAGATATTGCTTTTATTATTCCTATAGTTCCAAATGCAATTTTTTCAGAATTTTTCATTGCAATTCTTTTTGGTACTAATTCACCAAATATCAATGTAAAATAAGACAATATGATAGTAATTAATACTATCGCTATACTATTCCATACACCTAAACTTATCGCTGGTACTAAGTTATGTAAAATAGGTGCTAATTCACTTGCAAAAGCTTCTGATGCAAAAGCACTAGATAAAAATCCAGCTAATGTAATTCCTATTTGTATTGTTGCTAAAAATTTACTAGGGTTTTCTAGCATCCCCTTTATTTTTTTTGCCTTTTTATTTCCCTCTTTGGCTTGTAAATCTATTTTCGCGTCATTTAACGATATAAAAGCTATTTCTGCTGCAGCAAAAAAAGCATTTGCAAAAATTAGAATTACTAATAATACTATTTGTGTCATTTTCTTCTCCTTTAAATTTTTTTACTTAAATTTTTTCCTCTGCCGCAATTTGGATTAGACAAAGGACATTTTCTAAAACAATTATTACAATGAATATATGCTAAATAATTAGATTTATCTCTTTTTATTTTTTCTACTTCTTCTTTTGTTTCAATTATTTTATCATATATATTGTATTCATCTTTATATTTATCACTAATTAAAGTTCCTTCCAAAGCTTACTCCTATTTTTTTAGAATATTCTCTGCTAATTCATTTAATTTTTTTCTTGACTCTGAGTTTAAAGTTGATTTTATAGTAACCATTGGTTCACAAATTTCAATGTTTTTCATTGTATCAACAAGTTCTTTCATGCATTTTCCAGCAGTTGGTGCCCATGAGCCATTTTCAATTAAACCAATTCTTTTATTTTGATAATTTTTTCCACTTAAATGATGTAAAAATTGTTCCATTGGTGGAAATACTCCAAAATTATAACTTGAAGCTGCCAAAACAACCTTATCATATCTAAATGCATCTTCTATAGCTTCAGCCATATCATCTCTTGTTAAATCAGTTATTGCTACTTTGTTTGCCCCTTTTTCTTTTAAAATTTCTGCAAGTTCTTTTGCTGCATTAGCTGTATTTCCATAAATTGAAGCATAAGCAATAAATACTCCATCATCTTCTGATTTATAACTACTCCATATATCATATTTTCCAATATAATATTCTAAATTTTCTTTTAATATTGGTCCATGTAATGGGCATATCATTTTTACTTCTAGTCCTGCTAATTTTTTTAGTAAATTTTGTACCTGAAAACCATATTTTCCTACTATATTAAAATAATATCTTCTTGCTTCACAAGTCCAGTCTTCTTCTGTATCTAATGTTCCAAATTTTCCAAAACCATCTGCTGAAAAAAGTATTTTTTCTGTTTTTTCATAAGTGACCATTACTTCTGGCCAATGTACCATTGGTGCCATAAAAAATTGTAAAATATGTTTTCCAATATTTATTTCGTCACCTTCTTTAACAACAACTTTTCTTTCTTCTAAATTTTCAATCTCAAAAAATTGTGGCAACATTGAAAAAGTTTTTTCATTTCCTATAATTTTCATACCAGGATATTTATTTGCTAAAAGCCCAATATTATATGCATGGTCTGGTTCCAAATGAGATACTACCAAATAATCTGGTAAATCTTTTTCTAATGCTTTTTCTAAATTTTCAAGCCATTCATCTGTTTTTCTTCTATCAATAGTATCCATTATAACTGTTTTTTCATCTTTTATAAGATAAGAATTATATGATATTCCATTAGGAACAACATATTGTGATTCAAATAAATCTATATCTTTATCATCAGCTCCTATATATATAATGTCTTCTGAAATTGTTATGTCTTTCATAAAAACTTTTTATCCTTTCTATTTTTTTGTTATTATATTATAATATTTGCTAAAAATCAACAAATTAAACCTTGTAGAATTTTCAAATTTTTGTGTACTAAGCGATAATTATATAAATTGAAATTAATAGCCAATTTTTTCTTTAATTTTCAAAATTTTCCATAAAATTATTAATATTATCTTCATCAACTCTCATAGCTAAAATTGTTTCTTCTATTAATTTATCCAAATCCCAGCCAAGCATTTCAGCACCATTTTCTATAACCTCTCTTGAACAACCTGCTGCAAATTTTTCGTTTTTAAATTTCTTTTTTACAGATTTTAATTCCAAATCTTGTACACTTTTAGATGGTCTCATTATAGCAACAGCTCCAATTAATCCTGTTAATTCATCTGTTGCATATAGAATTTTTTCCATCTCATGTTCTGGTTTTATATCTACTTTTAATCCATAACCATGGCTTGCTGTTGCACGAATTATTTTTTCATCTATATTTTTTTGTCTCATTATTTCTTGACTTTTAGTACAATGTTCTTCTGGATATTTTTCAAAATCCAAATCATGTAATAAACCAACAATTCCCCAAAAATCTTTCTCATCTTCATATCCAAATTTTTCTGCAAAATATTTCATAACTCCTTCTACTGTTAGAGCATGTCTAATATGAAATTTTTCTGAATTATATTCTCTTAGTAAATTCCAAGCCTCTTCTCTTTCCATTAATTACTTTCCTTTCTTCATACAAAATTACATATAATATATTAACATAAATTTAATACAAAAACAATTATAGTATAAAAAAAAGGCATCAATTTTTCTTGGATTTTCAAGTAATTGTTGATGCCTTTTAATTCTTATTTACTAAAATTTTATTATATCTTTAATAACCTCACCTGCAATTATTAATCCTGCAACTGATGGAACAAAAGAAATACTTGCTGGAGTTTGTCTTTTGGGTAAATCACTATTCGTATTTTCTTTATAATCTATTTTTGTAGGTTCTTCTTTTGAATATAGAACTTTTAATTTTTTTATCCCCCTATTTTTTAGCTCTTTTCTCATAACTTTTGCTAAAGGACAAACCGAAGTTTTAAAAATATCTGTAACCTCAAATAGTGTTGGATCTAATTTATTTCCTGTTCCCATACAAGATATTATTGGTATATTTAATTTATTTGCTCTTATAACTAATTCTATTTTAGCAGTTACTGTATCTACTGCATCTACTATATATGAAACATTTTCATCAATTATATTTTTGCTTTCTGGAGTAAAAAATTCTTGATAAATTTCAATATTAGCTTTTGGATTTATATCTAAAATTCTCTGTTTTGCAACTTCAACTTTTGGATTATTTATAGTTTTATGTGTAGCAATAATTTGTCTGTTTATATTACTTTCTGAAATATTATCATTATCTACTAAAATAAAATTTTCTACACCAGCTCTTGCCAAACCTTCTACCACATAAGAACCTACTCCACCAATTCCAAAAACTGCAACTTTGGATTTATTTAATTTTTTTACTCCATCTTTTCCAATTAATAGTTCTGTTCTAGAAAATTGATTTTCCATATACTACTCCTCTTATACAATTACTGTTTTTAATATACTAAAATCACTTTAAATCTCTGTATATATTTTTGCTTCACTATTCAATTTACTTTTAAATAAATTTAGTAACTTCATATCCTGCTTCTTTTATAGTTTCTTCTATTACTTTATTATCTATTTCTTTATTTGAAGAAATTATAACTTCTTTTGTTTCTAAATTAACTTCTACCGTTTCTACTCCATCAATTTCTTTTAATGCCTTTTCAACATTCATTTTGCAATGATTACAACTCATTCCATCAACAATTAATTTTTTCATAATTTTTTCCTCCTTATTATTTAAAGTTTCAAAACTGTTATTCTCTATACTAATATTACACTTTCCAGAATTACAATTTTTAAATTTGCTTTTAAAATTTTTTAACCTTAATGCGTTTAACACTACGCAAACTGAACTTAAACTCATTGCTCCAGCTCCAATCATTGGATTTAATTTTAAGCCAAAACTTAAATAAAATACACCTGCTGCAACTGGTATCCCAATTATATTATAGAAAAATGCCCAAAATAAACTCATTTTTATATTATTAATAACTTTTTTACTTAAATCTATTGCAGAAACTACAGATGTTAAGTCATTATTAACTAAAACGATATCAGCAGACTCGACAGCAATATCTGTTCCAGAACCTATTGCAATCCCTACATCACTTTTTACCAATGCTGGGCTATCATTAATACCATCTCCTACAAAAACAACTTTTTTTCCTGTAGATTGCAAGCTCGCAACTTCCTTTTCCTTATCTTGTGGCATAACTTCTGAAATTACTTTATCTATTCCTAAGCTTTTTCCAATATTTTCTGCTACATTTTTATTATCTCCAGTTATCATTATAACTTCAACATTTCTATTTTTTAGTTCACTAATTGCTGTTTTTGAAGTTGGTTTTATTGTATCTGCAACTGCAATTATTCCTAATAATCGATTTTCTTTTGAAAAATACAATAAAGTTTTTCCTTTTTTTGAAAGCTCTTCAGATTTTGATAAAACTTCTTCTAAATTAATATTATTTTCTTGCATAAAAGCTATATTGCCACCAAAATATTGAATTCCATCTATTTTTCCTTTTACTCCTCTACCTGAAACAGCTTCAAATTCTTTAACTTCATATAAATCTATATTATTTTCTCTAGTTTTTTCAATTATAGCTTCTGCAAGGGGATGTTCTGAATTTTTTTCTAAACTTCCAGCAATTTTTAACAAATTATTTTTAGAAGCTAAATCATTATTTTTATTTAAAACAACTTTTACTTTACTTTTTTGAGCCATTGCCTCATTAATTAAATCTTGATTTGTTATTATATCTATTACCTTAGGTCTGCCTTCAGTTATTGTTCCTGTTTTATCTAAAACAACAGTATCAACTTTATGAAGCAATTCTAAACTTTCAGCTGATTTTATTAGTATTCCAAGTTCAGCTCCTTTTCCTGTTCCAACCATAATAGCAACAGGTGTTGCAAGACCTAAAGCACATGGACAAGAAATAACTAAAACTGCTATTCCTATACTTAAAGCAAATTCGAAACTCTGTCCATTTATAAGCCAAAATATAGTTGCAATTAACGCTATAATAATAACAATAGGAACAAAAACACCACTTACTTTATCTGCTAATCTTGAAATTGGAGCTTTTGAATTTGATGCCTCTTCTACTAATTTTATAATTTGTGCAAGAGTTGTATCATCACCAACTTCTGTTGCTTTCATTTTAAAATAGCCATTTTTATTTATAGTACCTGAAATAACTTTATCATTTACAGACTTTTGCACAGGTATACTCTCACCCGTAATACTTGATTCATCAATACTAGATTCACCTTCCATAATAATTCCATCAACAGGTATCGAAAATCCTGGTTTTATAACAACTATATCTTCTTTAGCTATATCTTTAACTTCAACTTCAATTTCTTTTTCATCTTCTAATATAATAGCTGTTTTAGGTGCTAAATTAATAAGTTTATTAATTGCTTCACTAGTTTTCCCTTTTGATTTTGTTTCTAAGTATTTTCCAACAGTAACTAAAGTTAAAATAGTTCCTGCAGATTCAAAATATAAATCACTTGAAAATCTTGAAACTAGGTTTAAATCATTATGTCCTAACCCATAACCTATCATATAAATTGCATATATCCCATATATAATAGCAGAAGAACTACCTATTGCAATAAGAGAATCCATATTAGGACTTAGTTTAAATAATCTTTTAAACCCAACAATAAAATAATTTCTATTAACATATATAATTGGAATTAATAATAAAATTTGAGTAAATCCAAATGTAATTGCATTTTCAGATCCATGAAATAAATTTTGAATTAACTTTGGAACCTGAATTCCAAACCAATCATAAAACATATGATACATTGCAACATACATTAAAGGAATCCAAAAACATATTGATGTTATTAATCTTTTTTTCATTGATTTAATTGTATCATTACTTTTACTTTTTTCTTTATTTTCTACATTTTTATCAGATATTAAATTTGCTCCATATCCTGCATTTTGAACAGCACTTATTATTTTAGTACTATCTAAAAGTTTTTCATCATATTCTACTACCATATTATTTGATAATAAGTTTACATTTACATTTTTGATTCCATTTAATTTTTCTACAGCTTTCTGTACATGTGAAGAGCAACTACTACAAGTCATTCCTTGTATATCAAACTTTTCCTTTTTCATATTTCCTCCCACTTAAGTATTTTATAATTATTATTGCTTATTGTAATTTTTTTATTAATTTCATTACATCTGCTAATATCTCTGTATTACCTTGTTTTATATCTCTTACTACACACGAATTAAGATGCATCTCTAAAATATTGTTTCCTAAACTTTTTAAAGCATTATTAACAGCAGATATTTGTATTAATACATCATCACAATATCTATCATCAGAAATCATCTGACTAATTCCTCTTATTTGCCCCTCGATTATATTTAATCTCTTAATTAACCTATCCTTTTCTTCTTCTGTTCTCTTAGTTTTCTTATCCAAATTCATCACCTCTTCGAAAAAGATTATATACCTATACGGGGTATATGTCAATATGTATTATTTTTATTATATAATAAAAGTTAACATTATAATAATTACCAAATTAAAAATTCCCCATATTTGGAGAATTTTAATAAAATCATCTAACTAAAATTATTCTATTTCATCATATTCATCTAAAAAATGATAAAATTTATCACCTTTTCTATAAGAAATGATTGTATCTAAATTAACATTTTGTACACTATTAAAAATATTTATATCTATATTGTCATAATCTTTTTTCATATTTTTTATAAGTTGCTTCATTTCTTCTCTTTTAGATTTACCATCTTCATTATAATTTGCATGATATTCTTCAGTAAATCTGCAAGCACATTCTATAAATTCTAACTTATTTCTATCTCTCCATGCTAAAATATCATCTTCTTTTACAAAATATAATGGTCTTATTAGTTCCATACCAGGGTGTGATGTGCTTTTAACTTTAGGCATCATAGTTTGCATTTGTGAACCATAAAACATTCCCATTAAAATTGTTTCTATTACATCATTAAAATGGTGTCCAAGTGCAATTTTATTACACCCTAATTCTTTGGCTTTTTCATATAAATATCCTCTTCTCATCCTAGCACAAATATAACATGGATTTTTTTCTATATTTACAACTCTACTGAATATATCTGTTTCAAACATTATAATTGGTATGTTTAATATTTTACTATTTTCAATTATTTTTTGCTTGTTTTTTTCATTATAACCTGGATTCATAACAATAAATTCTATTTCAAAATTCATTTTCCTATGCTTTTTTAGTTCTTGAAAACATTTTGCCATAAGCATAGAATCTTTTCCACCAGAAATACAAATAGCAATTTTATCTCCTTCTTTTATCATTTCATATTCAGTTATACCTTTAACAAATTTTTTCCAAATTTCTTTTCTAAACCTTTTTGTTATTGTTTGTTCTATTTCCTCATATCTTTCCATTATTTTTTCCTTTTATAATCCTTATTTAATAACTATATATTCCTTTCAGCATCAAATTTATAATAATAATTTTTCACATCTGGGTATAATTCACTAATTCTTTTCATAGAACCATCTTTTAAAGTAATTGTTAAATTAGGATATGTCATTAGCATTTTTTCCACACTAAAAAATTTATTTAAAAATTCGGCTTTTTCCTTATCTTTATAGATTTCATCATACAATTTTTCTGTTTCCTCTTTATAACTAATTTGTACATCATTTTCAACTGCAACTTTTATTAGAAAAACATTTATTGCATAAGCTGAAATCAAACAGTCAAAAAATAAAAATATTATTAATAATAGAGTCATCACTTTTAATAAGATTAAATTAATTTTTTCTTTCAACCAATCTATATATTTATCTACAAGCGGATTAATTACTCTCATTAAATAAACTCCTAGAAGCCCCCAAAAGATTGAATATAAAAAACATATTCTTCCATTAATATTTAAAAATCTATCTGAATAATCCCACCATTTAACATTTAAAATTAATTCACCTAGAAAGCTCACCATATACTCTACAATAGAGCCAACAATAAAACCACCAATAAATAAAGTATGATTATTCTTAAAGAATTTATAATTTAATACTACAATTATAATTACAGCTCCAACACCATAAATAGAGCAAAATGGTCCATATAAAAAACTTTGTCTGCTTTCAAATACCCCATAATTAAATAGTGCAAAAAGAGTTTCTATCACAAATCCTAAAAAACTATAAATAATAAAATATGCAAATATTCTCCAAAAAGAAATTTTTATAGTTTTATAATTACTCTCTTCTTTAGTTTCAATATCTAGTTTTTTTAGATATTTTTTTAATTTATCTAATATTTCTTCTGTGTTTTCAGAATTTTCTATATTTTCAATTAACTTATTTATTTTACTGCTTATCTTTTTATTTTTAATGGTTTTGACTTCTTTATTTTTTTCTTGTTTGTCAGAACTTTCATTATTTTTAACTTTATTTGCTTTTAATTCTAGATCATTTTCTTGCTTCATATATACCTCATTTTTTATAATAACTTAAAATTAAATTTATTTTTATATTATTTTTCCACCACCTAAAACGATATCTCCTATATAAAATACTGCTGATTGTCCAGGTGTTATTGCTCTTTGAGGCTCTTCAAAAATAACTTTAATTAATTTGTTTTCTTGCTTTATTTTTGCTTTTGCTTGTTTTGCTGAATATCTTGTTTTTACTTCTACATCAATCCAATCTTCTATTTTATCTACTAATAATAAATTAATATCAGTTACTAAAACTTCTTTTTTATAAAGTTCTTTCTCTTCACCAACAATTACTTCATTTTTTTCCTTATTAAATCCTAATACAAAAAGAGGAACTGGGTTAGAAATCCCTAATCCTTTTCTTTGACCTATTGTATAATTATAAATTCCATTATGTTTTCCTAATATTTTTCCCTCAGAATTTACAATATTTCCTTTTTTAGGTTCTATATCAGAATTATTCTCTAAAAATTTCTTATAATCCCCATCTGGAATAAAACATATATCTTCACTATCTGGTTTATTAGCTACTATCAAATTGTTATTTCTTGCAATTTCTCTTATTTGTTCTTTATTTTCAAAATTACTTAAAGGAAAAATTATATGTTTGATTAAATCTTTAGGAATACTCCATAAAACATAACTCTGATCTTTTTTTCCAGCATTAGATTTTTTTATAACCCATCTTTTATATTTTTCACTATATTCGGTTTTTGCATAATGTCCAGTTGCAATATACTCACACTCAAACTCTTTTGCTTTTTCATACATTGCACCAAATTTTATATATTTGTTACACTCTATGCAAGGATTTGGTGTTTTGCAATTTTTATAACAATCTATAAAATCTTCAATTACATATTTTTTGAAATCTTTTTCGCAGTTATATATACAATGGTTTATCCCTAAAAAATCACATATTTTCTTAGCATCATCAAATAAACTTTCCTTAGAAATTTTTTCTTCTTCATTATGTAATTGCATTGTTATCCCTATTACTTCATAACCTTGTTCTTTTAGTAATAGTGCAGACACACTACTATCCACACCACCACTCATACCTAGTAAAACCTTTTTATTTTCCATAAATATTTTCCTTTTTCTATTTTAAAAATCCATTTATTATTTGCTCTTCTGCTTCACTTTCTGTTAATCCTAAAGACATTAATTTAATTAATTGTTCTCCAGCAATTTTTCCTATTGCAGCTTCATGTGTTAAACTTGCATCAATATTTTTTGCAGTAACCTGTGGAAGTGATGAAACTTCTCCTTTATCCATTATAATTGCATCACATTCAACATGCCCAAAACAAGCATTATTTCCATACACTCTTGAAATAAATTCTTGTTTTGAATTATCTTTTGCAACTGATCTTGAAATAACATTTGTACTAGAATTTTCTCCATTTAGATTTACCTCAAATTCAGTTTTAGCAATTTGATCTCCATGAGTCATAATTTTTTCTTTAATTATAAGTGTTGCATCTTTATCTAGTTCTCCTTTTGTAGTCCTTATAGTCGAATCTACTCCTTTGATTTGAACTGTTTCCATTTCTAAAACAGCTCCAGCTTTTAGATGTATTTCTGTAACAGGATTTAAAATTCTTTTTCCTGTTCCATCACCTTCACCATAATGTTTTTCAATATATTTAACTTTAGCTCCCTCTTCTAAGAAAAATCTATGAATTCCATCATGTTCAGAAGTATCACAAGAAGAGTTATGGATACCACATCCTGCAACAATAACAACATCAGCATTTTTTCCTACATAAAAATCATTGTAAACTAAATCTTTTATTCCGCTTTGGGTTAAAATTACTGGTATATGAACACTTTCATTTTTTGTATTTTCTTTTATAAATATGTCTATTCCTTCTTTATCTTTCTTAGACACAATATCTATATTAGCAGTAGTTTTTCTCTCTGCTTTTTTTCCATTTTCTCTTAAATTGTATGCTCCTTGAGGTGTTTTTTCAATGTCTGCAATCTGTTTTAATAAATTTCTTTCTATACTATTCATTGATTTTACCTCCTTTTTCTAAAAATTTGCATGCTGAAGATATGAATTTCCTATCTTCAAAAATTTCTTCTTTATCACCTATCTTTTCAATTTTTCCATCAACTAATAAAACAATTTTATCTGCAATATCCAATATTCTTTCCTGATGACTTATTGTAATAATTGTTCCTTTAATTTCTGCTCTCATCTTTTTAAAAACTTGAATTAAGCTATTAAAGCTCCATAAATCGATTCCAGCTTCTGGTTCATCAAAAATTGTTAACTTTGACTGTTTTGCTTCTAACATAGCTATTTCAATTCTCTTTAATTCTCCACCTGATAAGCTATTATCAACTTCTCTATCTATATATTCTTTAGC
Source organism: uncultured Eubacteriales bacterium (assembly GCA_902492015.1). Classification (GTDB taxonomy): domain Bacteria; phylum Bacillota; class Clostridia; order TANB77; family CAG-508; genus Scatovivens. The sequence continues at coordinate 100,246 of CABUJR010000009.1, forward strand.
ACATAAACCAACATCTGATAAATAATCACAAATTTCTTTCATTTTAAGTTCATTATTAGCTGCTAAATTAATCATATCTTTTACTGTTAAACCTTTGAATTTAACTGGTTGTTGAAATGCAAAACCAATTCCTAGTTTTGCTCTTTCTGTTATATTTAATTTAGTAATATCCTTGCCATCAAAATTAATTGTTCCTGAGTCTGGCATTTCAATTCCCATAATAATTTTAGCAAGTGTTGATTTTCCTGAACCATTTGGTCCAGTAATTGCTATAAAAGTATTATTTTTTACATCTAAATTTACATTATCTAAAATTTGTTTTCCATCTCTTTTAAAACATATATTTCTTAACTCTAACATTTCTTCTCCTTCTATATTATTTATATTATTTTTCATATTTTGTTATTTTTCTTCTTGCACAAGCTCTGCATTTTTCCTTGTTAATATCATATCCACAATCTAAATTATTAAAATTTAAAACTTTATGAACATATTTTGCAAGTTTATTTAAAGTATTATCTGAAACAGAATTTTTTATTTTATCTGCATCTTTTTTAGCTTCTTCTTCACTTAATTCTAAAACATCCCTTAAAAATACAAAAACTATATCATAAGCTTCCAATATTTTTTTAGCAATATTTTCTCCTTCTTCAGTTAATTCTATTTTTCCATAAGTTTCATAATTTATTAAATTATTATCTTTTAAATTGTTTAGTGCTTTATTAACACTAGGTTTTGTACAATTCATTTTTTTTGCAATGTCAGTAACTCTTATATCTCCATTTTGAATTGACAATATATACATATTTTTTAAATATTCTTCTAAAGATTTAGTTATCATTTTTTCTCCTCATAAAATTATTGTTAGCTTAGGTTAACATTATATATTTTTTTATACTAAAAGTCAATAGTAATAGCTATAAAAGTTACATCAAGTTATTTAAAATTTTGTTTATATAAATATTTTTATAAAAGAACAAAAAGGACATTATGATAATTGCAAAAGATTAAATTTTATGAAAATGTCCACGTCTTTGTTCGCCCTAACAAGTTTTTTTCAAAAAACTTGTGTGCACTATTGGTCATAAGCCTTTATTTAGTAGGATGTGCAAAGCACTTTCCTACTAAATAAAAAACCTTAAGTAAATATAACTTACCTTTGTTATATTTACCTAAGGTTAACTAGTTTATCATAAAAATTAGTTATTTTTTAGAATTTTTAATAAATATCTAATAATATTTTAATAAGTTTTTAAATTTAAAATTATTTTTTAAATAAATTTTTAATTTTATTTATTATTTCTTGTATAATACTATTTTTATTTATAGAAATTAAATTGCTTTTTAAATCCTTATTTTTTGAAATTTCATCAGTCTTTTTAAATAAATTATTAGGATTATATTTTTCTCTAAATTCAAGTTCATTAATAGCAATAGATTTTAGCAAATCATCTTTTTCACTCTGTGACTTGCACCAATATTCATAATTAATCATCGCCAAAATTGCTAAAGCTTCTTTATTTATATTTTGATTTATAAGAGGTTTTGTCACATCTATTTCTTTTTTATGTGTCAAATCTTTCTGAGAATGAATTATATATCTTAATTCTTTTGGAACTAAATCTTGATACTTTTTATCCATTAAATTTATAATTGTATCTACTTCAGCATAAGCTATACTTCTTGTTGTTTGCACTTATATTCCTCCTATTCTCTTCCTTTTGTTTCTTTATCTTCTTCAGCTTTTTCTTGACTTATTAAAGCTTTTTTAGTACTTACATTTAAATCTCTTCCAGCTTGTAACATATCCATTCCTGTAACTGATTGTCTTATTGCATCATTTAAATTGTCTAATCCTAAAAATACACTACTACTAGCTATGGCATTTTCAAAAGTTGTCATATTTGCCATTTCTTGAATTTTATTAAGCCCTGCTATATATTTTCTAACTGACTCTATTTCTTTTTTCATTAAGTCACTTGGTATATCATCTGGAATTTCTGGTATTTCAGGCAATTCTGATTCATCTAATTTTCTATTTTCCATTTTAGCCATATCTATAATACTGTTTCTTTCTACTATAGCAATTTCTCTTTGCCATGCTATACTTCTTGCTCTTAAATTAGTATCTAACTCATTTTTCATTGAACTTAACAATTTTTCTGTTGCATCTCTATCTTGCTCAATATATTTATCAATATCTTCTTGAGTTGTTAAATCTTGTTTTGATGGAGTTACAACATAACCTGTTTTCTCGATTGGAAATGATATTCCATTTTCTCCAACTAATCTATCACCTTCTACCTTTGCAGGAACATCTGACATTCCACTATAAGGCAAAAATGCAGGAATAAATTTAATAGAACCATCTTCTACTTTTTCTAATGTAAAAAATTTTCCTAAAGCTTCACTATAATAACGTCCATCTGACATTAGTTTAACTTCTGTGCCAGATACAGGCTCTTTCATAGCCATCATTTTATCGCCAATTTGCATAAAACTTTTTTTAGAATATCTTCCTTTATATTTTCCTACATCAATTTTTTCTAATGGTCCTCCACAACTAGGATCTTCTAGAACATCTCCATCAACTACAATAAAAATATCTTCATTACTTCTTTTTTCTAATCTTTCTTTATATAATTTTCTTAATTCAGAATTAAAGTTTTCATCTTCTAACTCTTGCTTTGTGCAATAAATATAAATATTTCTATTTTTCTCATTTCTGTATACTCTATCTGAAATTTTTAATAATTCTGTTCCAGATTTTAAATCTTCCACATTCATTTCCTCCAAATTGTATGTTAATTAACATATATATATTATAATTTTACTACTAAATTTAGTCAATTAATATTATTAAATTTAAAAAATATAAAATACCTATATAACTCGTGATTTCCAATTAAAGAAAAATCGCCCCGCATATTAAACAGGTATTATTTAATATGCGGGGCAAGTCGAGTTATAAGCTAATTACTAAGAATTTTAGATATTACATAATTAATCTTTTTTTATTTTTATGATATTAATCTATTTGAATTTTTTTCTTTTCTTCCAATTTCTTTGGTTCTTCTTTTGGAACTGTTAAGGTTAAAATACCATTTTTGAAAGATGCTTTTATATCCTCTTCTTTTATGTTTTTACCTACATAAAAACTTCTTGAGCATTCACCATAATATCTTTCTTTATGAATATATTTTTCATCTTCGTCTGATTCATCAATATTTTTATCAACCTTAGCTGTTACTTTTAAATATCCATCTTCTATTTCAAGATCTATATTTTCTTTATCATATCCTGGTAAATCTACATCTATAATATACTTATCACCTTTCTCTTTTATGTCTGTTTTCATAAGTTTAGTCTCTCTTCTTTCAAAAAATGGGTCCATTCCAAACATTTCATCAAATAAATCAAAATCATTTCTTTTTCTTGGTATCATCATCATAATAATCACTCCTTTATAAAATTTTATGTATGTGTTGACACCATTTTAGGTAGCACATATCGATTTCTACTTGCTAGCTTAAATAGAAACCTCTATTCAAAAGTACTTTCTTCTTTTTACATATTTATTATATCACTTTTTTTAGCAATGTCAATACTAGAGTGCTAATTTTTTTAAATATTTTTTTATTTCTTTAGAAGTCTGTATTATCAAGCTTTTTATGTATTATATATTTATATTATATATAGAAAAATATTAATTTATTCATTTTTTAATAAAAAATTCTACACATAAAAATCAAAACTTTAAATTTTGATAATTATAAAAAATAATCTTTTCGAAATATAAGTCGAATCATTTATATGGCTGAAAAATTAAAATAATTTTCCTATTATATAAATAAAAGGTGGCAACTTTAAAAATTACCACCTAATTTATTTGTATTAAGTTTTATTTTAGATTACTAGATTTCTACATATCCACCAATCATTTTGCTTAATTTAGCATTTTTAACATAGTTACGTCCGCCAGATATAACAACTTTATCTCCTGATTCTAATATTCCTTTTTCTTTTAATTTTTCAAGTCCTGCTTCTACTGTGTTATCTATAGAATCTTTAGGCTCTATATATACTGGATGTATATTCCAAGCTAATCCTAATTGACGGAAAGTTCTTTTATTATCTGTAATAGCAAGTATTGGACAACCTGCTCCCATACCAGATAGTCTTCTAGCAGAATCTCCTGTATGTGTATATGCAACTATTGCATCTGCCTTTGTATTTTTAGCAATTATACATGTTGAATATGTTATATTGTCTTCTAATGTTCTTAAAATTATTTTATCTTTATCATCAAATCTTTTCCAATAATTAATTTCTGGTTCTGTTCTTTCAGCAATTTTAACCATTGTTTTTACACATTCTACTGGATATTTACCCATAGCACATTCTCCAGAAAGCATTACAGCACTTGTTCTATCATAAATAGCATTAGCAACATCAGATGCTTCAGCTCTTGTTGGTAATGGGTTACTCATCATAGATTCTAACATTTGTGTAGCTGTAATTGCAGGTCTATATGCTCTATTTGATAATTTTATAAATTTCTTTTGCATTACTGGTGGTTCTGTGAAGTCTGTTTCTGTTGCCATATCTCCACGAGCTATCATTTGAGCATCAGCTGTACGAACAATATCTTCCATGTTAGATAATCCTTCAACATTTTCTACTTTTGTTATAATTTTTATATCTTTTCCACCATTTTCATCTAATACTTTTCTAACTTGAGCAATATCATCTAAGTTTCTTGCAAAAGATATTGCAACATAATCATAATCATGTTCACAAGCTGTTTTTAAATCAGCTATATCTTTTTCAGCTAAAGCTGGTAATCTGATTATTGTTCCTGGTAAGTTCATTGTTTTTCTACTTCCTAAAGGGTTTCCATGAACTACTGTACAAACAATATCTTTATCAACTACTTCATCAACTTTTAATTCTATTGCACCATCATCTATTAATATTTTTGTACCAGGTTCTACATCTTTATATAACTCTTTATATGAAATTGAAACTTTTTCTTCGTTTCCAACGATGTCTTCTGGAGTTAATATGAATTTTTGTCCATCTTGAATTTTAATTTTTTCATTTTTTCCAGTATATAACATACCTGTTCTTATTTCTGGACCTTTCATATCAAGAATCATTGGGATTGGTAAATCCATTTCTTCTCTTAATCTAATAATTTCTTGTGTTTTCCATTCTTGTTCGTCATAACTTCCATGTGAATAATTAATTCTGCAAACATTTAATCCTGCTTCGAATAATTCTTTTAATCTTGTTTCACTTGCTGGTCCGATTGTTCCAACAATCTTTGTTTTTCTTAAATATGATTTCATTTCAATTCTCCTCTATTAAAGATATTTTAACCAATATCAAGTATATCACAATCTTCTGCCTTAATTCAAGTATTTTTTTCGATTTTATTCTTTTTTATAAATATGTTAATTTCTGCACCAAGTAATATTATATACATACACACATATACCCAAATCATAACCAGTACAATAGATGTCAAACTTCCATAAGTATTTGAAAATCCATTAAATAAATCAATATATATTGAAAAAATCCAAGAAAAAATTGACCAAGCAATAGATGCAAAAGCTGCTCCATAAACTTGTTCTTTAAATTTTAATTTATTCTTTGGAATATACTTATATATTAATAAAAATACGAAAAACATTATAAAAATTAATGTAAATCCTCTAATTCTTAATATATAAGAGGTTATTAATCCTATTGTATGAAATCTTCTAGATATACTAATATGAATTCTGTTACCAAATACCATAACTATTAAAAATGCTATTATACAAGCGACAAAAACTATTGTATAAAAAATACCTTCTATTCTAGTCAAAATATTGGTATTAGGCTTTTGAGATTTATAAATTTTTCTTAAACCTTTGCTTAAATAATAAAATCCCTTGCTCGCAGACCATAATGCAAATATTACAGCAATAGAAATAGTTCCAACTGACTTAGAATATACTTCATCAATTACACCAGAAATAAATCCATACATAGTACCTGGAACTAATTCTTTCACCCAAAAATAAATACTTTCTTTATCAATATTTGTAAATTGAATTAGTGTAAGAAAAAAAATTATAAATGGTATGAATGATAAAATCGTAAAAAAAGCACATTCTGCAGCATATTCACTTATATGATCATCTTCAAGTTTTTTAAATATTTTCTTTACTTTATTAAAAAAAGTTTTCACATTTACCTCCAAAAAACTTTTTTCAATTTAATTATTACTTTTAAAAGATTATTAATTCATAATTCTATGTCTAAAAGTAATTTATTATATAATTTTAATTTCATTTTAAATACTTTATAATGTTACAATCTTTATCTTAAAGTAAATTACATATAATTGTAGTATTTATTATATTTATTCTATAATTTTGATTTTATTAGTCTTTGTTTTTGTTTGTCTTTATTTTATTAGTCGCTTGTTTTCTAATCTTTTAATATTTTTATTTAAAATCTACAAAATATTCATATTATAAAATATTCTTTAAATCTAATAACTCATTTATTTCAAATTTAGGTTTATATGGTGTATTATTTTTTGAGTCACTATAATTGCACCAACAAGTATCAATATTGTTATCTATTCCACCTTTTATATCCTTTTCTAAATCATCACCAATAAATAAGATATCCTTTTTTTCAATTATATTAGCCTTTTCTAGCAAAGCTTGATAATATTTAAAATGAGGTTTCATAAATCCTACTTCTTCAGCAGAAAATGTGACTTCAATGAATTTTAAAATACCTAATTTTTCTAGCTTTGTCTCTAAAGCAACTTTAGGACCATTTGTTGCAATTATTATCTTATATTTTCTCTCATATAAATACTTTATTATTTCATAAGAATTTTTTTGAGGAACAACTTTCAATTTCATTCCTTCCATATAAATATCGTTTATTTTTACAGCCTCTTGATAACTAATCTTATCTTCTCCATAAAATTTCAAAAATCTACTAGCTCGTATCCATTCTGTTTTCTTTTTTATGTCATTTTCAAATGGTGTAATAAGCTCTCCATTTGCTCTTGCTCTCCAAGTCTCTATATCTATATCATGAAATTTTAAAAATTTCTCTTCTGAATATTCTTCATTTTTACTTTCCATAGCATATTTAAAAGCTTGTTTTACATTTTCATAATCATCTGTTAATGTATTATCTAAATCAAAAATTAAAACTTTATACATAATATCTCCTTATATACTTTTACCACCATCTACTAAATAAATTGCTCCTGTTGTCCATAAGGACTTGTCAGATAGTAAAAACTCAATTGTTGGTGCTATATCCTTTTTAGCATCTCCAATTCTTCCTAAAGGATATTTTCTATTTTTCTCTTCTGAAATTTTATCATACTCTTCTTGTGTGTATATACCGTTTGCAACATATATATCTGTATAAACAGCTGCAGGATTTACAGAATTTACTCTTATATTATATTTAGCAAGTTCTAGGGCAAGATATTTGGTAAACATATCTAATCCTGCTTTACTTACACAATATGCTATTGAAAAACCTGGTCTTTCTGAAGACATTGATGATATATTAACAATAGAAGAAGTTTCACCTAATTTTAACAAAGGAAGTAATATTTGTACCAACATAAAAATTGATGTTAAATTAATATTAATTATCTCTTCCCAGTCTTTTTTTGAAGAATTTTCTATTCCTCCTTCTTTTATAATACCTGCTGAATTAACAAGACCATCTAATTTTCCATACTTCTCTTTAATAATTTCATATATTTTAATACAATCTTCCTCTTTTGTAATATCAGCTTTTATAAAATTTACCTTATTAGAATTTTCACCTAGCTTTTCTTTTGCTTTCTCTATATTGGTTATTTTTCTTGAAACAGAAATAATTTCATAATTTTGATTTTCTATTAAATATTGTACTGTTCCTAACCCTATACCACTAGTTCCACCTGTTATCAATACTATCTTTTTATTTTTTTGAAACATAAAAACCTCCTAATAAAATTATCATATATAATATATATGATTTAAATGCTTTTTTCAAGAAAATTTATTTTATAACAAAATATATCAAATATTTATAATTTACAAAAAAACAACCTACAAACTTCTAAGTTTATAGGTTGTTATAAATTGGTACCTTTCTCTGATTCGAACATTAAAACTAAAATTTAATTTAAAGTTTTATACTCCCAACTGAGCAAAAAGGCATAAAAAAACTGGCGACTTCCTATTTTCCCAACAAGGTAACTCGTAAGTATCTTCGGCAC
>CABUJR010000010.1 GCA_902492015.1 uncultured Eubacteriales bacterium
CTACTTCATTTTTTATATTATTAGAATTAAAATAATTTAAAAATATATTATAATTTTCTTTATTTAAATAATATATTTTATAAATATTTTTACTATATAAATAATTTTCTATATTAATATTTTTTTCTTTTAAAAATATTATTAATTCAAGTGTTTTTTGTGTTTTTTTTATTTTATTTATTAATTCTATAAAATCATATTCTCCTAAAATATTATTGCTTAAAATTAATAAATCTATATTTTCTATCTCTTCTAATATTTCAAGTACTCCTTCTTGATATGGAATATCTTTTCCTACTATTTCTAAATCACTTTCTTTTTTCAATTTTTCATTTATATATGTATCACCTATTGCTGTAACTATTTTCAAGAAATCATCTCCTTTTCTTCCATTGAAGCTTCAACTTTTACTAAAATATGATTATCTCCAATAAACATTAAGCTTTCTCCCCTTTTTAAAGATTTAATTTCTATTTTTTCCTTTTCAGAAATATTAGCAAATTTCTCCAAAATTAATATGTTTTCTTCTTCTAAAGAGAAAAAAGATTTTATGCTAGAATTATTTAAAATACTTTTTCCATAAGTTCCATTATCTAAACTAAATAAATCTGAAACATCTTGAGTTATAGCAACTGCACTTCCACCATATTTTCTTATTGTTTTAAAAATTTTATAAATAAAACTTGCTACAAATTTATTTGAAGTTATTCCTATTAATCTCCATATTTCATCTAAATATATCGCTTTGTTTTTAGTTCTATCTTTTTTTATCTTATCCCAAAAAAGTTCTGTAAATATATACATTCCATATTTTAAATTTTCTTCTCCAAGCTCATATATATCTGCAACAATCAACTTATTATCTATTTCTACATTAGTATAATTATTTAAAAATTTAAGTGAACCAAAAATAAATGGATATAGTTTTCTTTTAAAGTAAAGCGAATTTATATCATCTCCTAGATAATTATATAAATCTTCTAAAATAGGCATATCTTCACTTTTTTTAAAAACTTTTTCATTATAAGTATTTGTTTTATAAAGTGAATTATCATCAAATGTTATTCCTTTTTTATTATAAACTCCTATTAATTTTTCTTCTAAAACAGCAATTTTTTCTTCATCTAATTCTCCAAATACTAAACTAAAAAATCCTCTTAGTTTTCCTATCTTAGTGGTTAAAAAACCTTTTTCTTCTTCTATACTATCTTCTCTTATATCAAATATATTAATATATGAATTTGAAGTTGGTCCGAATTTAATACAAACTCCAGATAAATTTTCACAAATTTTATTATACTCTCTTTCTGGATCTATAATATATTGTTCTAATCCTAACATACGATATCTTTGTATTAAAAGTTTTGTATAAAAAGACTTTCCTGCACCACTTGTTCCAAATATACACATATTGGCATTTTTATATTTATTTCTATTGAATCTATCTACTAAAACTATAGAATTATTATACATATTTGTTCCTATAAAAATACCATCTTCATCACATAAATTAGATGATATAAATGGATAAGTAGACATTAAACCGGTTGTTAAGATATTTCTTTGTGCTACATTTTTTATATCTTTACTATTTTCCATTATAGGTATACAAGATAAAAAGGCTTGTTCTTCTCTAAAATTTGCTTTTCTGGTCATCATTCCAGAAGCTTGCAATATTCCTTCTACTTTATTAATATTTCTATATAACTCTTTTTCATCTTCTGCAATTACATTAATATAAGTATAAAGAAAATAAATATCTTCATTATTTACTTGCATTTCTTTTCTTATATATTTTGCATCATTATATGAATATGCTGCAATATCAATATCTTCTCTGTTTTGATTTCCTGATTTTAAATCAACTCCAACATTTCCTATAAAATAAGTTAAATCTTTTATCGTTTTATATGTATCTTGTTTTTCATAAAAACAAGATATGTTCATATTTATATTTGTATTTATTAAATTTTTAAAAATTATGTCATTATATTCTCTATAATAATCAATTACTATAATTCCTGCAAAAAATATTCCATCTATTTCCAAAAACTTTGGATTTTTATTATTTATATAACTTGGAGACATTTTATCTTTTGTATTTAGTATTCCATCATAAAAAGTTTCTATAATCATCTCTCCTCTATATTTGATTTTTTTCTTTAAATTTGGGATTTAAAAAAGAATTTAAAATTATTTCTATTTCAGTTTGGGAATTAATTTCATATATCGTATTACCACATCTTGATAAAGTCTCTTTTATTTTTAAATAGCATTCTTTTAAATAATTAAATGCTAGATTTTCATTAAAATTAGTATCATTTTTCTTTTCTTCAAAAACATATTTAACTATTATATAAAAATTTTTTGAAGCAGCTTTATTTAATTCATTTTTATTTTGTATAAATTCAATATACTTTTCTATTAAATCTTTTAATTTCTGATTCTCTTCTTTTTCTGAAATTTCTTTAAGATTATAAAAATATTTGGATAAATTTTCTTTTTTACTTTGAATAATTATTTGAATATCAAAATCACAGGTTTTTAAAAATAATTTATAAGAATTTAAAATAGCTTCTTTTTCTAGATTAGATTTTAAATCATAATTTATTGGAATTATCTTTATAATTTTTATATATTTATTTTTACTAACAATAATACCATTTTCTATTATTTTATCAAAAGGAAGCCAGTCTTGTGTTGTTTTATTTCTTTTAATATTTATCTCCTTTCTTGAGTTATTTTTTAAAGCAATTTGTTGTAATTTTTATAATGAGAATTTATTAAATTTTGATAAAAAAAACATGAAAATCTTCTGATTTTCATGCCCCAATTATTTTTATAGATAATACAATAATTTTTTTCTTATGTCAATAATTTTCCAAAAATTTCCTATTTATTTTTCGAATAAAATTTTAAAATTTACTCATACTATAATTATAAAATTTATATTAGCCTAGCTTAGAGCAAAATATTATTAATTCTATATTAGTAATATTAGTTCGAGTTAAGATATAATATATTGAAGAAATCCTTTAGTGTATTATGTCGGACACAAGGAATATATTATTTATATAATAGCTTTTTACTAAATCTTATTTAGAAGAATTTTAATTATATTATTAAAATTTTAATGAAAGGTTTGAAATTAAATAATATATTTGAAGTCGTGATTATTCTTTTATTCAAAAGTGGTTATTTATAATCCTACGGGATGAATATAGCTATTTAGAGTGGATTTGTAGTCTAGCAAAGAATTAATATATTTGATATATAGCTTACTTGCATAGTAATATGTAATAGGTTAAACTATTAGATATATTAGTTTTAGCTGAAAGTTAATATAAGTTTTAGGATGATAAAATGCCATAAAGTGAATTCTTTATGGCATTATCATTTTTTAAATATCTAAGTTCTTTACATATTTAGCATTTTGTTCTATAAATTCTCTTCTTGGATTAACTTCATCACCCATTAATAAAGAGAAAATTTTATCTGCAGAAATTGCATCATCCATTGTTACTTTTATTAATGTTCTTGTTTCTGGGTTCATTGTTGTTTCCCATAATTGTTCAGGGTTCATTTCTCCTAAACCTTTATATCTTTGAATTCCAACTTGATCTCTTGAAATTCCTTTTTCTTCTAATATTTTAAATTGTCTATCAAGATCTTCATCTGTATAACAATAAATATCTTCCATTCCTTTTTTAGATAATTTATATAATGGTGGTTGAGCAAGATATACATTTCCATTTTCAATTAATGGTCTCATATATCTAAAGAAAAATGTTAATAATAATGTTCTAATATGTGCTCCATCAACATCAGCATCTGCCATTATTATAACTTTTCCATATCTTATTTTGGTTATATCAAAATCAGGACCAATTCCAGCTCCTACAGCTAAAATTACTGGATTTAATTTATCATTTCCATAAATTTTATCAGCTCTTGCTTTTTCAACATTAAGCATTTTTCCCCAAAGTGGAAGTATTGCTTGAAATTTTCTATCTCTTCCCTGTTTTGCACTTCCACCTGCAGAATCTCCCTCAACTATATAAACTTCACATTCATCTGCAACTTTACTACTACAATCTGCAAGTTTTCCTGGTAATGTAGATGTTTCAAGTGAGTTTTTCTTTCTTACTAATTCTCTTGCTTTTCTTGCTGCTTCTCTTGCTCTTGAAGCACTTATACATTTTTCTAATATTGCTTTTGCAACATTTGGATTTTCTTCTAAAAAGTTAGCTAAATGTTCATTTACCATTGATTGAACAACACCTGTAACTTCACTATTTCCTAGTTTAGTTTTTGTTTGTCCTTCAAATTGTGGCTCTTTTACTTTGACTGAAATAACTGCTGTTATTCCCTCTCTTATATCATCACCTTGTAGATTTGAATCTTTTTCTTTTAAAATATTTTTTGCTCTTGCATAGTCATTAAATACTTTTGTTAAAGATCTTTTAAATCCTTCTAAGTGTGTTCCACCTTCTATTGTATTTATATTATTAACAAATGTATAAATACTTTCTGAATAACTTGTAGTATATTGTATAGCTATTTCAACAGGATATTCCCCATCTTTTTCTATATATATTGGTGTAGGATGTAATTTTTCTTTACTTTTATTTAAATATTCTACAAAAGAAATTAATCCTCCTTCAAAACAGAATTTTCCTTTCTTTGGAACTTCTTCTCTTTTATCTTCAACTTCTATATTAAGACCTTTTGTTAAAAATGCCATTTCTCTAAATCTGTTTTCTAATATTTCATATTCATAATCTAATGTTTCAAATATCTTATCATCAGCTAAAAATCTAACTTTTGTTCCTGTTTTATCTGAATCTCCAATTCTTGTTAATGTTTTTACAGTTTTTCCTCTTTCAAAGCTCATTTGGAAAATTCCACCATCTCTTTGAATTGTAACTTCTGTCCATTGTGATAGAGCATTTACTACAGAAGCTCCAACACCATGAAGTCCTCCAGAGACTTTATATCCACTATCTCCACCGAATTTTCCTCCAGCATGTAAAACAGTATAAACAGTTTCTGCTGCTGATAAACCAGTTTTTGCATGTTTATCTACTGGTATTCCTCTACCATCATCTTCAACACAAATTATATTTCCTGGTTCTATTGTAATGTATATATTTTTACAATATCCTGCTAAAGCCTCATCTACTGCATTATCCACTATTTCATATACTAAATGATGTAAGCCTCTTACAGAAACACTTCCTATATACATTCCTGGTCTTTTTCTTACTGCTTCTAGTCCTTCTAATACTTGAATTTGATCAGCCTTGTATTCATGCTCAAATTTTTCCATTTTTTCCTCCTTAAGTTATATCAACCTTTTTGTAATTGTACTTGTACCAATTTTTGTGATATATCCCTTTATTTTTTTATCATTTTCAGTCAATATAAAAGATTTTTCACATTCATCAGATACATTTAATATATCCTTCTTTTCTGTTAAATCATTATACATTGACTTATATTCTTTTGTATTTTTTATATATTCTAAATTGAATATTCCAATAATATCTTTATTTTTTATAATAACATCTTTTCCTATATGTAAAAACATTTTAAAATCCTTTCTATTTAAGTTTCTTTACAAACTCCTTTTTCTACAAAAAAGTTAGATGCTTTTTTATTTAATTCAATTTTATCTGTACAAGTTATAATTACTTGATTTCCTTCTATATTTTCTAAAAAACTTTTTCTTCTTTGATTATCAAGTTCTGACATGAAATCATCTAATAATAATATTGGATTTTCATTCAGTTCATCTTTTACAATTTGAAGCTCACATAATTTTAAAGTTAATACTGCTGTTCTTTGTTGTCCTTGTGAACCAAAGATTGCAACAGGTCTATTATTTATATATATCATAAAATCATCTCTATGTACACCTGTTGCTGTAAATCCTCTTTTTATATCTATTTGCCTTGATTTTTTTAAATTTTCTAAAAATGATTCTTTATCTTTACTGTTTGATATATATCTTATTTTTATATCTTCTTTTCCACTTTTTGTTATCAAATTGTGGAAAACTTCTAACTTATTTGAAAATTTATCAATAAAATATTTTCTATATTCAAAAATTTTATAAGAATATTCTGATAAAGTTTCGTCCCAAATATCTAGCATATTTACACTTTTATTTTCAAACTTAATTTGCCTTAGATAATTATTTCTTTGCTCTAAAGCTTTATTATAGGTATTAAGTAAATGTATATAATTAGGTTTCAGAGAACTTATCATCATATCTAGAAATTTTCTTCTTCTTTGAGGCCCATCTTTTATTATTTCAATATCATCTGGAGTAAAAGTTACTATATTTATTTTTCCAACAACATCACTAATTTTTTTTTGATTAATATCATTTATATAAAAAAGTTTTTTATTATCTATTTTTGCTGTTATCTTTCCTTCTCTATCTATCTTCTCATAAAAAACTTCTACTTTAGCACTTTCTTCTCCAAATTTTATTAAATCACTATCTTTCTTTGCTCTAAAAGATTTTCCATAAGAACATAAAAAGATTGCCTCAATTATATTAGTTTTTCCTTGAGCATTATTTCCATATATAATATTAATATCTGGATTTAAAATTATATTTTGTTTTTCATAATTTCTAAAATTTTCTAATGATATTTCTTTTATGTGCATCTTTTTATCCCTTTATTATAACATACTCCAAAGCCAACCTAATATTGATTTTACAAATATAAAAACAAAAATTACTAATAAAGTTCCTAAAACAATATATCCAACATTTATTTTCATTCCTGTTTGTTCAAAAATTTTTTCTGAAATACCATCAAACTTTTTAGTAATTCCAAAAAATATATTTGTTGCTTTTTCATAAATTTCTTTTAATTTATCTTCCACTTTATCCCCCTCTTTCTATATATTGAATATAGAAATTCGTATATTTTTCCACTTTTTGTACAAAAAATGTGGATAACTATTCTTTCATTTTTATAGGTAAAATCATATAGATATAATCACCATCTTCTACTGGTTTAATTATACATGGAGATCTATTTGTACCAAATTCTATATAAACTTCTTCATCATCTATTGCTTTTAATGCATCTAAGAAAAATCTTGGATTAAATCCTATTTCAAGCTCTTTACCTTCTGTTTCTACATAAATTTCTTCTTTTGCATCGCCTGTTTGGTTTGCACAAGAAATTGTAACTTTTCCAATTTCAATATTTATTTTTACTGGATATTTCTTTTCTTTTTCTATTGATGATGATGAAATAAGTAAAATTCTTTCAAAACAGTTTTGAATATTGTTTTTATTGACTTTTACTCTTGTTTCCCATGTTTTTGGAATAGTATTTGAATATTTTAAAAATTCTCCATCTAAAAGACGTGTTACTATTTTACAATTTTCCATTTCAAATAATGCTTGATTTCTTGATATTCCTATTTTTACATAATCAAAAGAATCTGAAATTATTTTATTTACTTCATTTAAAGTTTTTCCTGGAATAACACTACTAAAATTATTAGTTACTTTATCTATATTTTTGCTCTTAATTGCTAATCTATATCCATCTACTGCTACTACATTTAATTTATTATCTTCTACTTCAAACAAACATCCTGTAAATATTGGTCTATTTTCTTCTGTACTAACAGCAAATATAGTTTTTCTAATCATATTTTTTAATGTAGTTTGTTCTATTTCAATAGAATTATCTACATTTATTCTTGGAAGTTCAGGAAATTCATCTGGATTCATTGTAGCAAGTTTATATAAAGAACCTTCACATTCTATTTCTAATAAGTTATTTTCATTAAGTGCTATTTTTATTTCTGTTGAAGGTAATCTTTTTATAATTTCACTAAACATGGTAGCATTTACAACTGTATTTCCTTGTTCTTCTATTTTGGCTTCTAGAATATATTCTATTCCTATTTCTAAATCATAAGAAGTTAATTTTAATTCATTATCATTTGTTTGTATTAATATTCCTTCTAATACAGGCATTGTTGTTTTAGAAGCAACACCATTAATAACGGAATTAATACCTTTAAGGATTTTTTCTTTTTCACAAATAACTTTCATTTTCTTTCTCCTTTAAATAATTAATATAAATAGTAGTATTAGTTGTAGGTGTTGTGGATTTGGTGGAAAACTCATCAAAGTATTTATTTCCCTAGTAAAAATCATGTGTAAAACTTTGTGAATAAGTTTTCTATTTATCCACATTATTCAATATCATTTGTGAATAAGGAGTTATTAACAAGATTTATACATGTTTTTCACATCTTATTGTGGAAAACCTTTCTCGCTATTCCGTAAGAGTTAATAGCTCCTCTTTAGTAAAAAAATATGTTTGCAAAACATTGATTTTGTTTTGTGCTAATTTTTATTTATATATTAATTAATTCGCATCTTGAATTATATTTTTCACACTTTCCACAATTAGTTTTGTATTTGTTTTTTCTTTTATTTCTTTTTCAATTTTATTTACGGCATGCATAACTGTTGTGTGATCTCTATTACCAAATTCAGCTCCTATTTTTGGAAAAGACATTTGAGCAACAGCTCTACAAAGATACATTGCTATTTGTCTTGGATGAGCTATATCATTTGATTTTTTTGAAGATATTAAATCTTTTTTATCTATATTGAAGTATTTTGCAACTACTTCTTGTATGTAATCAGCAGAAATAACCTTTTCTTTTTGAAGTACAATATCATTTATAGATTTTTCTGCAATTTCAATTGTTATTGGACTATGTGTAAGTGATGCATAAGCAACAATTTTATTTAGGGCGCCTTCAAGTTCACGGATATTTGAATCTATTTTTGTTGCTATAACAGATAATATATAATCATCAATAATTATTTTATCTGTTTGTACTTTTTTTCTAAGAATTGCAAGTCTAGTTTCATAATCTGGCATTGAAATATCTGCAAGTATTCCCCATTCAAATCTAGATTTTAAACGCTCTTCTAATAATGGAATATCTCTTGGTGGTTTATCACTAGAAATTATAATTTGTTTTCCATTTTGATGAAGAGTATTAAATGTATGGAAAAACTCTTCTTGCCCCATTTTCTTTCCTGCGATAAATTGAATATCATCTATAAGTAATACATCTATATTTCTATATTTATTTCTAAATAATTCGTTTTTATAATTTACATCTTTAATTGAATTTATTAATTCGTTAATAAACTGTTCTGATGTGACATAAAGAATTTTTGTATTAGGTTGATTTTGAATAATTTTATTTCCTATTGCATGCATTAAATGAGTTTTACCAAGCCCTACTCCACCATATATAAAAAGAGGATTATAAGCTGTTGCTGGTGCTTCTGAAACAGCATAAGCTGCAGCTTGGGCAAATTTATTATTATTACCTATTACAAAATTATCAAAAGTATATTTTGGATTTAAAAAGCTATTACTATAGTTTTCTGTATTTATAAAGTCAGTTTTTTCATCATTGTCAGAATTATTTTGCATAGCTTCTGATTTTTCAATAATTTGTAACTCACAAGTTTTATTAGTAATAAAATTAAAAGTATTTGAAACTAAATCAAATAAACGTGATTCAATAGCATCTTTTTGCATTTTTGAAAGGGCAACTAAAACTATTTTATTATCATTGATTGATTCGATTTCTAAACTTTTTATCCAAGTTGTGTATGAAATTGTCGTCATTTCTTCTTTTAGAAGATCTTTTGCTTTTGTAAGTAAATCATTTTTATCAGAGTACATTTTGTTTAAAAAACCGTCCTTTCTATAGTAAAATTATCCACATGATTGTCCACAACAAATTGCGAAATTCAGTAAAATAAAGACTTTTAAAATTCAACAGTCTGTGGAAAACATGTTTTCCTTTTAACCCAATGTGTTCATATAATATCAAAAATATTTACAAATATCAAGTAAAAATACAATAAATTATGATAATTTTTAATAAAAAAAATAAAAAAATAATTAGGTGAAAGCTAAGGGAAATAAGGTTTTTTAGAAAATAAAAATAAATTATTTTTTGATTAATTTTATATAGTTTTTTTATAGAATTTAAATAAAATTAGTAAAGCTAAATAATAAAATATTAAAGAAAAAGGGGAATTACTTGACTTTTTTGAGAGAATTATAGTATAATCTATATTACTTGTGAATAAATTAGAATATTTATTAAAAATAAATAGATAAAAATTAATATTAATATAAATTAGGAGGTGCAAAATGAAAAGAACATACCAACCAAAAAAAAGACAAAGAAATAAAGTTCATGGTTTCAGAAAAAGAATGCAAACTAGAGCAGGAAGACAAGTTTTAAAAGCAAGAAGAAATAAGGGAAGAAAAAATATTACAGTTTAATAAAAAGAGGGCAATATGCGCCCTTTTTTTATTAAAAAAAGGATTTTTAAAACTTCTTAAAGCTGTTTTTTTATAAAAAATGCTTTAGAAAGGGTAGTATTAAATATGAAAAATACTATAATGTTAAAAAAAAATTATGAATTTAAAAATCTTTTTTCAAAGGGAAAATTTTTTTATGGTAAATATATACATATTTATATAAAAAAAACTAACTCAAAGTATAATAGACTTGGAATAGCAATTTCTAAGAAACAGGGAAAAGCTGTATATAGAAATAGAATAAAAAGACTAATCAGAGAAAATTATAAAAACTTTGAAAATGAGATAGAGAAAGGGATAAACATTTTAATTGTAATTAATAAAGAACAAAATATCAAAGAAATTAATTTTAATAATATAAAAGAAAATTTTTATAGTACATTGAAAAAAGCAAATGTTTTGGTAAAGTAATATGAAAAATATATGTATTTTATTAATAAACTTTTATCAAAAAAATATATCTCCACATCTAAAAACAAGCTGCAAATATTATCCAACTTGTTCAGAGTATACTAAACAAGCAATAGAGAAATATGGGGTGATAAAAGGGATATTTAAGGGAATAAAAAGAATTTTAAGATGTAATCCTTTCTCAAAAGGTGGATATGATCCATTAAAATAGAGGAGGAAATTATGTTTGATTTTTTTGCGAATATTTTTGGTTACTTATTAAATTTTATATACCAAATAGTTAATAACTATGGTATAGCAATGATTATTTTTACCATTATTTTAAAATTAGTTATGTTGCCAATTTCAATAAAACAACAAAAAACTTTGAAAAAATCTGCTAAAATGCAAGTGAAAGTAAAAGAAATCCAAGAAAAATACAGTAATGATCAAGTAAGACAAAGTCAAGAATTAATGGATTTGTATAAAAGGGAAAATATGAGTCCTTTTAGTGGATGTTTAAGTTCTATAATACAACTTGTAATTGTTTTGTCAATGTTTTATTTAGTAAGCAGGCCTTTAACATATATGAAACATATAGATGCAAGTTTAATCAATCAATACACTCAAGAAGTAGCAGAATCAACAGATGGTGCTTTAAGATATCCAGAAATAGCAATAATTAAAGCAATGTCAGATAAAGATGAGAATATAAGAATTAATATGGACTTTTTTGGGTTAGATTTAAGTGATATACCAACTCAAAATTATAAAGATTTGAAGGTTTATATAATTCCGCTATTATATGTGTTTACATCATTTATTTCAACAAAATTAACAACAAGTTTTAATAAAAAACCAAAAAAAGAAGAAACTGTTGAAGAAGAGCTTATAAAAAATGATACTGATAAAATAAAAGAAAAATCTAAAGAGAAATTACCTGTAAAAGTTGAGGAAAAACAAGAGGATAAAGAACAAGACACTATGGAAGAAATGCAAAAACAGATGAATATTATGATGCCTTTTATGGCTGTGAGTATAGCTTTAATAGCTCCACTTGGACTTGCTTTATACTGGCTTGTAAGCAATTTACTTATGATAGTAGAAAGATTAATTATCAATAAGTTTTTCAAAGATGAGGAGGAAGAATAATGGATAAAGAAAAAGTATATGTTTTTGAAGGAAAAACATCAACTGAAGCTATAGAAAAAGGTTTAAAAGAACTAAAAGTTTCTAAAAACA
Source organism: uncultured Eubacteriales bacterium (assembly GCA_902492015.1). Classification (GTDB taxonomy): domain Bacteria; phylum Bacillota; class Clostridia; order TANB77; family CAG-508; genus Scatovivens. The sequence continues at coordinate 12,042 of CABUJR010000010.1, forward strand.
AAGTTGAGATAAAAATATTAGAATCAGAAGATAAAAGAAGTTTTTTCAGTATTTTAACACCAAGAGTTGTTAAAGTTGAAATGAAATTAAAAGAAAATGAAGAAGAACCTAAAAAAGTTCATAAAAAGGTTGATAAAACAGAAGAAATTAGTGAAGAAGAAATAAAAAATTGTATAGAAAAATTAGAAGAGTTTTTAAACAATTTTATAAGCAAACTTCCAACTAAAAATTTAACTTATGATATAAAAGTAGAAAACAAAATACTAAAAGTTGATATAAATGGTGAAGATACAGGATATCTAATTGGATATAGGGGAGAGGTTTTAAATAGCATTCAAACAGTATTATCTAATATAGCTTCAAAAGCTTCTAAGGAGAAGATAAAAGTTATAGCTAATATAGGTGGATATAGAGAAAAAAGAGAAAAAGATTTACAAAATTTAGCTGTAAAAATTGCTGGAACAGTTATTAAAACAAGAAAAGAAATAACTTTAGAACCTATGTCTGCGTATGAAAGAAAGATAATTCATACAAAATTACAAGAAAATAGTAAAGTAAAAACACATAGCATTGGAGAAGAACCTTATAGAAAAGTAGTTGTTTCTTTAAAATAATGTAAGAATATGATAATAAAGATAAACATTTATAGTTTATCTTTATTTTTTTATTTAGTAGGAAAGTACTCTGCACTTCCTAAGTATAATAAAAAATTATTTTAATTTTATTATGCAAAGACTTTGATAAATAATAGTCAATATTTCTCAAAATTTTATAAAAACTAAAGCATCTAAAATGATATTGAATTATTGCAAAATTATGTATACTATGCTATAATATAACGTGATTTTTAAAAGAGACAACATATTTTAGAAGAAAGGAGAAATATATTTAAAGAATATATTAAAATAAAAAATGAGTGATACAATAGCCGCAATATCTACATCTCCTGGAATTGGGGGAATAGGAATTATTAGAATGAGTGGAGAAGATTGTTTTCAAATATTAGAAAAAATTTTCAAACCTAAGAATAAGCAAAGTATAGAAAAAATTAAAGGATATACTATGAAATTCGGCAAAATAGTTGATAATGATAGTATAATAGACGAAGTATTAGTATCATATTTTAAAGCTCCTAAAAGCTATACTTCTGAAAATATGTGTGAAATTAATTCTCATGGTGGAGTTGTTATAATGAATAAAATATTAGATTTGTGCATAAAAAATGGAGCAAATTTAGCAGAACCAGGAGAATTTACTAAAAGAGCATTTTTAAATGGAAGAATAGATTTATCACAAGCGGAAGCTGTTATAGATGTTATAAATGCAAAGACAGATAAAGAAGCTGAAGTGTCTTTAAAACAATTAGAAGGAAGTTTATCTGAAAAAATAGAGAAAATAAGAAAAATAGTGATTTCTGTTATGGCAGATATAGAGGCAACAATAGATTATCCGGAGTATGATTTAGAAGAAGTCACAAATGCCAAAATAATGAAAGTTTTAGATGAAGTAGACATATTACTTGAATCTTTAGAAAAAAGCTTTTATAATGGCAAAATTTTAAGAGAGGGCATAAGTACAGCAATCATAGGAAGACCTAATGCTGGAAAATCTTCATTATTAAATTTAATACTTAATGAAGAAAGAGCTATAGTAACAGATATTGAAGGAACAACAAGAGATACAATAGAAGAATTTATATCTATAGATGGAATACCTTTAAAAATAATAGATACAGCCGGTATTAGAAATGCTAAAGATGAAGTTGAAAAAATTGGTGTAGAAAAAGCTATGGATATAGCCAAAAGAAGTGATATAATAATTGCTATATTTGATTCAAGTAAGAATTTAAATGAAGAAGATAAGAAAATTTTAGAATTATTAAAAGATAAAAATGCGATTATTTTATTAAACAAAATAGATTTGGAGAAAAAAGTTAATGCTGAAGAATTTAAAGAAATTAGCAAACCAATTATTGAAATTTCAACTAAAACTAAAGAAGGAATAGATGACTTATATAAAGAAATATCAAAAATGTTTAAATTAAAAGAAATTGCAAATGATGGAGAAACAATAGTAAGTAATGTAAGACATAAAAATATTATAATAAATTCAAGAAAAAATCTAGAAAAAGTAAGAGAAACTATAAAAAATAGTATGCCAATAGATATAATATCTACTTATCTAAAAGAGATAATTGAAGAATTAGGAAAGATAACGGGAGAAACAGTTACAGATGATGTAATAACTGAAATTTTTTCAAAGTTTTGTCTTGGAAAATAAATTTATGGATTTTGTTCCACGAATAACAAAGATAGTCTAAATATACTTAAATCCGTAGGTTTATAGAGAAGTTAGATTTTACTTTAAATAGATTTTAATGAGAAAAATTTGTAATAAAAACTTTTTAATAAAATTTTAAAAAAGAAGAAATAAAGATAATAGGGAATAGGAGAAATGAAGATGTTATATAATGCAGGCAAATATGATATAGCAGTAATAGGTGCAGGTCATGCTGGATGCGAGGCAGCTCTTGCAGCAGCAAGATTAGGAATGAAAACATTGCTTTTTTCAATTAGTTTAGAATGTATTGCTAATATGCCTTGTAATCCACATATCGGAGGAACTTCTAAAGGGCATTTAGTTAGAGAAATAGATGCTCTTGGTGGAGAAATGGGAAAAAATATAGACAAAACAATGATACAATTAAGAATGCTTAATACTTCAAAAGGTCCTGCAGTACATTCATTAAGAGCACAAGCTGATAGAAAAAGGTATCAAATGGAGATGAAGCATACCCTTGAGAAACAAGATAATTTGTTTGTCAAACAAGCTGAAATTGTTGATATAAAGGTAGAAGACGGGAAAGTAAAAGCTGTAGAAACAAATTTAGGAGCACTTTATGAAGTTGATAGTGTAATTCTTGCAACAGGCACTTATCTTAAAGGAAAAATTTATATTGGCGAAGTATCTTATGAAAGTGGTCCAGATGGAGTTGCAGCAGCAAACCATTTGTCTGAGTGTTTAAAAAAATTAAATATAGAATTACAAAGATTTAAAACAGGAACTCCAGCAAGAATAAATAGAAAAAGTATAGACTTTTCGAAAATGGAGATACAAGAAGGTGAAGATGGCTTAGTACCGTTTTCTTTTGAAGATGAAATGCCAAAAATTGAGCAAGTTCCTTGTTACTTAACATATACAAACGAAAAAACACATGAAATAATTAGAAATAATTTACATAGATCTCCAATGTATGCAGGGGTTATAGAAGGTACAGGCCCAAGATATTGTCCATCAATAGAAGATAAAGTAGTAAGATTCGCAGATAAGGAAAGGCATCAAATATTTGTTGAACCAGTAGGATTAGATACAGAAGAAATGTATATTCAAGGAATGAGTTCATCACTTCCAGAAGATGTTCAAATAGAGATGTATAGAACACTTCCAGGATTAGAAAATGCAGAGTTTACAAGACCTGCTTATGCTATTGAATATGATTGTATAGAACCATCACAATTAAAAAGTACATTAGAATTAAAAAATATAAAAGGAATGTTTTTTGCAGGGCAAATAAATGGAACTTCAGGATATGAAGAAGCAGCATGTCAAGGTTTAATTGCAGGTATTAATGCAGCTTTAAAATTGAAAGGAAAAGATCCGATAATTTTGGATAGATCAGATGCATATATAGGTGTATTAATAGATGATATAGTAACTAAAAGTACAGCAGAACCTTACAGAATGATGACTTCTAGGGCAGAATACAGATTGCTATTAAGACAAGATAATGCTGATTTAAGACTTACCGAAATAGGACATAATATAGGATTAATATCTGATGAAAGATATGAGAAATTTTTAAATAAAAAACGTCAAATTGAAGAAGAAATAGAAAGATTAAGCAATACAAATGTAAAGCCAAATGAAAAAACAAATGAATTTTTGAAAAGGCAAGGAACAACTGAAATTTCAGTGGGAATGAAACTTGCGGAATTATTGAAAAGAACAGAAATAACTTATGAAGCTTTAGCTGAGATTGATGCTAAAAGACCAAAGCTTGATAGACAAGTTGTTGAAGAAGTCGAAATAATGATAAAGTATGAAGGTTATATAAATATGCAGAAGAAGCAAGTAGAAGGATTTAAAAAATTAGAAAAGAAATTATTACCTGAAACTTTAGATTATAGCAAAATTAAAGGAATTCGTTTAGAGGCAAGGCAAAAATTAAACAAGTATAAACCATATTCAATAGGGCAAGCTTCTAGAATTTCAGGAGTATCACCTGCAGATATATCTGTGCTTTTAATATATTTAGAACAAGCAAAGAAACAAACAGATAATAAATTTTAATGTCAAAAAAATGATTAAGGAAGAATATAATGAAAAAAGAAGAGTTTGATAAAGAGATAAGAAACAGTTTAAAAAATATAGAATTAACAGAAACTCAAGTAGAACAATTTTATAACTATATGAATGGAATTTTAAAATGGAATGAAAGTATAAATGTTACTGCCATAACAGATGAAAAAATGTTTATCGTGAAACATTTTGCTGATTCCCTTACAATAAACAAGTTTGTAAAAGAAAAAGAATCTTTAATTGACATAGGAACAGGAGCTGGTTTTCCGGGAATACCGTTAAAAATTATAAATAAAAATTTAAAAGTTACATTAATAGATTCAGTTAACAAAAAATTAAATATTATTAGAGATATAACATCAGAATTTAATCTAGAGAATTTAGAAATAATTCATACTAGAGCAGAAGATTTAGCTAATAATATTAGATATAGAGAGAAATATGATGTTGCTACCACAAGAGCTGTTTCTAATTTAACAACTATTGCTGAATATATGTTACCATTTGTAAAAGTTAATGGTTATGCAATATGTATGAAAGGACCTAATATTAAACAAGAATTAGAAGAGAGTAAAAATGCTATTGAAATTTTAGGTGGAAAATTAGAAAAGATAGAATCTTTAAATGTTGGAGAAGAATTAGAAAGAAATATAATATTGATAAAAAAGATAAAAAATACTCCAAAAAAGTTTCCAAGAGGAAAAGGAAAGCCCTTAAAAGAGCCGATTAGATAAGATTGTTTCACAAGGAACAATCTTTATTTTATATATAAAATAAATGAAAAATAACTGTAAAAGTTATTGAAACTAATTGACATATTATAAAAAATTTTATATTATTATAAGGTGTAAAAAGGAGGGAATTACTTTGGGAAGAATAATTGCAATAGCAAATCAAAAAGGTGGAGTTGGAAAAACTACAACTGCAGTAAATGTAAGTACAATTTTGGCAAAAAGAAATAAAAAAGTAATGTTAATAGATGCAGATCCACAAGGAAATGCTTCAAGTGGTTTAGGGCTTGAAAAAGAGGTGGAAAATTCTTTATATGATGTATTAATTAATGATGTAAAAATACAGCAAACGCTACAGGACACTTGTATAAAGACTTTAAAAGTATGCCCTTCAAATATGAATTTAGCTGGAGCAGAAGTAGAACTTGTTTCTCAAATGTCTAGAGAACAAAGATTAAAAGAAAAAGTCGATGAAATAAGGGATGAGTATGATTATATAATAATTGATTGTCCACCATCTCTTGGTCTTATTACTTTAAATGCTTTTACAGCAGCTGATTCAGTATTAATTCCTGTACAATGCGAGTATTATGCATTAGAGGGACTAGGTCAGTTATTAAATACAATTAATTTAGTAAAAAAACACTTAAATAAAACTCTAGAAATAGAAGGAGCAGTTCTTACTATGTATGATATAAGAACAAATCTTTCTAATCAAGTAGTAAAAGAAGTAAAAAGATATTTTGAAGATAAAGTCTACAAAACTGTTATACCTAGAAATATCAAGCTTAGTGAGGCACCAAGTTTTGGAATGCCAATAACTCTTTATGATGCAAAATCTAAAGGAGCAAGAGCTTATGAAAAACTTGCAAGAGAAATTATAAAAAATGATGAAGCAAGAAAAAAAGAGGAAAAGGAGGTATAAAATGGCAGTTAAAAAAACAGGATTAGGAAAAGGATTAGATGCTTTATTTAGCACACCAGTAATAGAAACAAATGATGAAAGTGAAATAGTAAAAAAGCTTAATATAAATGAAATAGAACCTAATAAAGCACAAGCTAGAAAGGTATTTGACGAAGAAGCTATAGAGGATTTAGCAAGTTCAATTAAAGAATATGGTGTTATACAACCTATTATTGTTAGCAAAAAGAATAATTTTTATGAAATAATTGCAGGAGAAAGAAGATGGAGAGCTTCAAAAAAAGCTGGACTTACTGAAATACCAGCAATTATAAGAGATGATGACGAACAAACTAATAAAGAAATATCATTAATAGAAAATATTCAAAGAGAAAATTTAAATCCTATAGAAAAAGCAAGAGGAATTAAGCTTTTAATGGATGAGTACAATTTGACACAACAAGAAGTTGCTAATAAGTTAGGAAAAAGTAGAAGTAGTATAGCAAATACAGTAAGAATATTAAATCTTGATGAAAGAGTAATAAATTTAGCATTAGAGGGTAAACTAACAGAAGGACATTGTAAATCATTAATGTCTATAGATGATCCAGAAAGACAGTATAAAATGGCATTATATGTTATTGAATCAGGAGATTCTGTAAGAGAAGCCGAAAAGAAAATGAAAGTTAGAAAAAAAGTAAATAAGAAAAAGGATAAATACATACCAATATATAGAGATATAGAAGATACATTTCAGGGCTTTTTTGGAACAAAAGTTAAATTAGATGCTGGAGAAAGAAAAGGCAAAATTATAATACAGTATAATTCTAATGAAGACCTAGAGAGAATCTTAGGATTATTAAAATAAGGGTGTGATTTAATGGAAGATTTTTTAAATTATTTATGTTCAGAAGATGGTATTTTCATGATATTTATCATTTTAATTGTAATAGGCATTTTATTATTAATAAACATTATGTTAACCATATATAATAATAAAAAGTATGTATCTTTTATGAAAAAGCTCGGAAATGGAAATAATATTGATGAAATGCTTAGAGAATATTTAAGAGATGTTAAAGAAATAAAGCAAGATAATTCAGAAATAAAAGCATATTATACTAAACTAGATAGTGATATATCATCATGTATTCAAAAGATTGGATTGGTACGTTATAATGCGTTTAAGGACGTAGGAAGTGATTTAAGCTTTGCAATAGCTTTACTTGATAGAAACGATAATGGTGTTGTTTTTAATGGCTTATATGGCTCTGAATCATCAAATATATATGCAAAACCAATAAAAGGTGGAGTATCTAAATATCAATTATCTGAAGAAGAAAAAAATGCTTTAGAAATAGCAGAACAAAGTAAAAGTTTTATGACGAAACATAAAAGATTATAAAAATAGATGAAAATATAGTGATAAACAAAAAGATATATATAAGTTTATAGAAAAACTATAAAAAATGTGAAAAAAAAGAGTAAAATTTCAAAAATTTTACTCTTTTTTTATCCACATATCTGAAAACGGCTAAAATAGTGCATTTGATGGATATGTATATTTTAAATAAAGAGTATTATATATAATATTTAAATTTCTTTTAATAAAAGGTTATTTTATAAAAAAAATACAAAATGAAGAATATTTTATAAGTAAAATATTATAAAAACTTATTGGAAAATAATATTTTTTTATAAAAGTGAAAAAATTAGGAAAAAAAAGAAAAAGATAATATAGAATCTTTGAAAGTATTGAAAATACTCAATTTTTAAAAATTAAAAAAATGTAAAAAACGTGAAAAAATTCTAAAAAATACAAAAATATACAAATTTTTTAGTGCTAAAAAAGAAAAAATCAAAAATTTTAGAAAATAAAAAATTTGTGAAAAAATTATTTTTTTATAAATTTTTATAAAATATTTATAATTTAAATAAAAAAAAGATAAAAAAACTAAAGCATGAAACCAAGTAATATCAAGAGCTTTAGAGTTGTGGATAAAAAATATGTAAGAAAATAGTAAAAATGGAGTTAAAATTCTTAAAAAAAATAACAAAATTAATTTAAAAACAAAAAAATATTAAATAATAAAATTATTATATGAAAATAAAAGATAAATAATAAAAAATACTAAAAAAAATAATGTAGAAAGTACAAAACCTGCGAAAGTAAAATGAAAAATAGCAAAAAAAACTTAAAAAACAACTGAAAAATTTAAAAAAATAAGAAAAATCAAAAAAAACACAAGAAAAATATGATAAACAAAAAAGCTTTAAAAAGCTGAAATGTAAGCAAAAACTTATGTGGAAAACTATAAAAATTCAATGATAAAAAAACAAAGAAAAACTTAACAAAAAGACAAATATTTTAGAAAAAATGATATATTTTTGAAAATATAATGTTAAAATATACAAAAGATTTAAATAATTTATGATGTAAAATAAAAAAATATTAAAATAATTTATTTTTTTATTGACAAATGTGAATATGATATGCTAATATATATATGTTGCTAAAGCAACTACCAATGGAGAGGTGGTCGAGTTGGTTTATGGCACCAGTCTTGAAAATTGGCGTAGGTTTGTAGCCTACCGTGGGTTCGAATCCCACCCTCTCCGCCAAGAAACGGAAGCCGAATTTAATAGTTTTTAGCTTCCGTTTTTAATATAATTAGTTAATTTAACCTTTGGAGATTTACCCAAGTGGTTGAAGGGGACGGTTTGCTAAACCGTTAGGGTTTCGTAAGGGGCCGCGAGGGTTCAAATCCCTCAATCTCCGCCAGAAGACAGCAAATAAGCTGTCTTTTTTTTGTTTTAGTATAATTTCTCAAATAAAAAGAATTAATCCAAATTTGGACATTCTAGAGGCTATAAATAAATTTAATAAAATATATATTAGGTGTGAATTCTATATTTATCAAGTGTGGAAAACCTGCAAAAGTGTTGATATATAAGGGTTTAAATAAATAAATCAAAAATAATTTATTGCATAAAAAAACAGGGAATCAGAAGCAAATTTTATAAATTTAATAAAAAATGAAAATAATTTTATCAAATTTATAAAAAAATATGCGAATTAAATTTTCAGTTTAATAAAATTTTAAGCTTAAAAATTAAAAATAATTTGTAATATAAAGTTTAAAAAAACGTAATTTTTAGAAAAATAAGAAAAACATAATTGTCAAATAAACAATTAAAATAGAAGCTTATAAAAGTCTAAATCTTAAAAGTTAAATTTCAAAAATCATTAGGGAATATTGAAAAAACGATCAGTTTCTAAGAGAAGTAGAATAATTAACATAATTTTATTTGCATAAACATAAAAAGAAGAAAAAGAATCAATGATCTAATAATTCTTTTTTGTATGCTAAGTGAAATTTAATGTAAAAAAACATACCCCAAAAAAACATGTGGAAAAAATTTAAATGATGGTTTGAGAAAAAAATTTAGAAAAAATGTGTATAACTTTTAGAAATTGTAAAAGTTTTTTTCTCAAAATTTCTGACAAAATTTTGACCATAATTTTTAACCTTGATTTTTTAATAAAAAAATTATAGTTTTAACTATTTTTTTTATTAACTATATTGATAAGTTGATAAAAAATTAGAAAAAATTGTGAAAAATAACCTGAAATGGTTGATATGAGAAGAATAGAAACAATATGCACTAGAATGAAAAATAAAGCACTTTTTATATATTAAGGTATATAACATAAATAAAAAAGTTTAAATGCTTTAAAATCAATTTAAATGCTTCAAAAAGTTTTTAGGTATATTTTATTTAAAAAAAATTATAATTTTGAAAAAATTTTTGGAATAACAGAATTTGAAGAATGAAATGAAACCGCTATATGCTTTGAGATTAGCGGGATACACGGATTTTTATAAAAAAATCTGAAAATTATAAAAATCTTGATTAAATTAGAAAAAAAGAGAAAATTATATTGAAAAATATCCACTTTTAAATGCTGATTTAATCATAAATAAAAGATATTGTTGACAAAAAAACAAAGCTTAAAAAAATGGAAAAAATTATATGTTTTTTTAAAAAATAAAGCTAGTAATCATATAGGGTTTAAGTGATACCATTGTTTTTGTGTAAATTTATATGTTTTTTATTTTTTTAAAAATATATCGATTTAAGTTAACTAAAATGATCTAATTTTAAGTTTGAATTTTTGAAAAATTTGATTAATTATTTTCTATAAATTTAAAAAAAAAAATTATAAAAAGTACGAAAAATTTTCTCAAAATTTCTAAAAATGTAAGTGTGAATAATAAATTTTGAATTTTTAAATATAAAATTAGTAGTAAAAAACGTAAAAAAAAATAGGATTTTTTTTTAAAATCCTGAAAAAGCTAGAAAATAAAGGAAATATTAACTTTTAAAAAAAAAGTAAAAATTAGTGTAAATTTTATTTTTTTCTAAAAAAATGAAGAAAAAAATAGTGTTTTTTCAGTATAAAAGAGGTTAAAATACTTAAATAATTGCCAAATTAACAAGCTTAAAAATTAAGTATTTTTTATAAAATAAAAATAAAAAAATAATTGATATAATATAAGGGGTATAAGGAAAAAGATTAAAAAAAATATATTTTATTTTCAAATAATATTTTTTTATAAAATATCTTTATTAAGTAAACTAAATTTATAAATGAAATTTTATTTAATTTTAGTTTGATTTAGGAAAAAATTTGAAAAAAGCAATAATAGTTTTTCTTAAATTTTTTAAAATTTGTAGTTTTTTTTGAAATTATAAATATTTAAAGTAATTCAATTTATAAATTTAAAGGAAATTTTGGAAGGAAAAAAGCCATAAATCTATCTAAAGCTTTAAAATAAAGGCAAATCAGAGAATTTTATAAAAAAAGAAATTATAGGATTTTTATAGAATGTTATTAAAAATAAATAGAGTTTTAAAGAAATTTTGTTTAAATACAGAGTTTAATTTAAACACTAATTGTCAAAATAACAATCAAAATAAAGATGAGTTTTTTAAATAAATAAAAATAAAAAAATGTACTTTATAAGTTAAGGAGACAAGTAAATTGGAAATAAAAAAATACTTTATTTTTTTGTGATAATAAAATAATTTCATTTTGATTTTTAGTAAACCTATTTTACAGAAAATTTTGTAAACTTGAAATTTAAAAATATTAGAAGTAAAAATAAAAAAATGAAAAAATAGACTACTATTTTTATCATTTTATTAATAAATATGAATTTTTTATAAAATTTATTAAAAACTTGTGTAAGTAAAAGCCAAAAAGTAATTTTTGATTACTTATTTTTGTAATTATATTTTATAAATAATAAGAAAAACTCAAAATTTTTGCTTTTGTTTTAGAAAATTTTATCTATAAAATAGAATATCTTTTTATGAATAAAAAAGTAAATATAAAAATATAAATAAAATTATAGTAAAGGCTTGGGAATAAAGACTTTAAAATAAAAAATAAGACCTTTTTTTTATTTAATTAATGGTATTTTACTATTATATAAAAAACGTATATTTTGGATAAAATTTGTGTTGTAAAATTTATTATTATCAAAGAAATAAAATTTAATTTTTTGATAATATTTTTTATAAAAATTGAAAATTTTATAATTTTTATAGATTGTTTTTTATTCTTTTAGAAAAATTTGATGTATAAAAGTAAGTTTTAAAAATAAAGCTTTATGCAATAAAGTCTCTAAATATTGATATAACAATAAAATTTAAAAAATCATGAAAAGTGAATTCTATACTTAAAATTTTTTTTAAATTATAATTTCGCTATAAAAAATTATAATTTTTGAGAAAACCTTTATTTTTGCCTTAATTGATTTGACATTAAAACAAAAAAATAACAAGAGAAATTTATAAGAAAAAAATTATGATTTTTTATTCGCCAAACACATAGGATTTAAAGAAAGTAATATAGTTTTTTATATTAATAAGTGTAAAAAAATCATTATTAATTAATTTAATTAAGTAAACTAAAACACTAAATTTTGAAAATTAAATATTTCTGAAAATTGAAAATTTGAAAAAATTGTTAGAAACGAAAATCGATTAAAAAACATGATATTTTAGTAAGATGCTAGAATTTTTAAATTTATTTTTAAAAACTATCGAAAATGTTGAAAAAAATTAAAAATTATTTTGATCAAATATTCAGAATTTTTAAGAAAAGTTAATTTTTAATTATAAAAAGTTATAACTTTATTTAGTTTTAAGATTCAGAGAAATTTTAAAAATTAAAAATATTTTATACATAGATTGGAAAAATGACAATTAAATATGATAATAAAGAAATAATACTTGAAAGAGTCAAAACATAAGAAAAGTAAAATAAAAAAGAGATAAAATACTGCAAAATAAAGCTAAAGAAAAAAAGACCACTATTTTATTAATCTAATAATTAGAAAAAGTAGTAATTAGGTAAACTTAAAAATGAGATTGAAAATTTAAAAAGTTTTAATAAGCCAATGAAAATTTGCTTGTTTTATTAAGTAGGGCGAGAAAAACCTAAAGATAAAATTTAAAAAATTTTTAAATGGCATACTAAAAAAACATAGCTTTTTTAATCTGATTTAATGAAAAAAATAGATTTAATTTTAGATTATATTAAAATTTATAAATTTCAGATATTTTTTGATGAAAATATTCTAAATTTTTTCAAAAAAAAATAAGAAGATCTTAAAGAAATTTTTTATAGATAATATTATTATTGAATTTTTAAATACAAAAAAATTTGTTTTATAAGGCAAAACTACCTTTATATCAATGTTGTCGAAGCTAAAAATAATTTAAAAGAAAATGATTTGGAAAGCGTATCTAAAATTTTATTTTGTATAATATGAAAAAAATTAAAAAAAAAAATTAAAAATTTTTAAATTTTTTTAATTTTTTGGTAAAGAAAATATAATAAATTTATATTGGATTTTAATTTTCTTTTTGTAAATTTATTTTGAATGATAAAAACTGAAATAATGTTTTTTTAAAAAAACACATAAAAGTATTGATTTTCAGGATTTTTTAATGTTTTTTTGAAAAAATCATATAAATTTCAATTTTATATTAATTTCTTAAAAAACTTTAGAAAATTATTTTATAAAAAATTTAAAGAAAAATTATAAAAAAAATTTATAATGTCTAGAAGAAGAAAAAACTCCCCTAAAAGACAAATATAATTTTTAAGAAAATTAATTAATGATAAAAGCAAGTCTATTGTTTAAAACAATTTAAGTCACTTAATGAGCAAAACGATATTTACATAAGCTTATTAAATAAAACTAAAATGTTAAAATACAATATTTTCATTTTTTATTTTTATTATATTAAAAATAAAAGAAATACTTATTTGAAAACCAAAAATAAATAAAAAAATTTAATTTTTTATAAAATATTTTTACTAAAAACTCGATTTAGAAATATAATTTTTTAAAAATTTAAGATTTTTTTTAAAAATCTTTCAATAAGATTTTTATTAGTATATGATTTTTTGAATTTTTTTGAGCCCAAATTAGAAATTTTAAAATGATTTTTTACTTTTTTTAGATAAAAATTGATGAAAGTTATGAAAATAGGGGATTTTCGAGAGTTGATTTTCAAATATTCTTTAATTAGAAATTACTTTTTCTAAATTTTTTTGACTATAAAAGGAAAAATAAATCTTGAAGACTATGAGCTGTAAGACTTTCAAGAAAAAACTTAAAAAATATTTTTGCACATTAAAATTATATAGATTTTAAAAAAAATTTTTTTCAAAAATTATATAAAATTATAATCTAAAAAAATTGATAATCAAGAATTAATAATCAAGGATTAATTATCATAAAAAATTGATTAAATCTTTGAAAAAATAGCAGTTTAATTTCTAAAAACAAAATAATACAATTTTGTAACAGACTAAACTAATTATATTATTAGCACAGTAAAAAGGGCTTAAAATCCATTTTCAGAAGGAAAAATTTTATTCTTGATTAAAAAATTTGATAAATAAGAAAGCAGTCTATTTTTTAGTGAATCAGAATAAAATTTTATATATTTTAATTCACTTACATTAGACTGCTTTAAAATTTAGTTATTTTTGTGATTTAACTTTTTCTTTAATTTCTTCTTCATTGACTAAATTTTCTATTTCTATAGCTTTTTTACTTTGAGTTTTCTTTTTTAAGTTGTCTTTTGCAACTGTTGTTAAAAGTTTTATTCTATTTGTTTGGTTTGTTTCACTTGCTCCTGGGTCATAATCAATAGGAGAAATATTTGCATAAGGATATTTTTCTCTTATTGTTTTTATAACACCTTTTCCAACAACATGATTTGGTAAACAAGCGAATGGCTGTACACAAACAATATTTGGAATACCATGCTCAATGTATTCTACCATTTCTGCAGTTAAGAACCAACCTTCTCCAGTTTGATTTCCTATTGATAAGATGTCTTTTACTTTGGTTTCTAATTCAAATATATTGCAAGGTAGTAAATAATCTTTTTTTGATGAACTTAAAGCGATTCTTAAATCTTTTTCAAGCATTTCTATTAGATTTATTACAGTTTTAAAAATCTTAGATTTAAATTTATCTGTATTTAATAAAGTATTATTTGTAATTTTATGTGTTGCAATAAATTTAATAAATCCCATAAAATCAGGAGAAATAACTTCTGCTCCTTCTTTTTCAAGTACATCTATAACAAAATTATTTCCAAATGGATGATATTTTATTAATACTTCACCTACAATACCAACTTTTGGTTTTTCTACACTTGTATCTAATTCTATTTTTTCGAAATCGTTAACCATGTCGTAAATGCTTTGTTTAAATTGTTTATAAGTTGATTTTCCAACAAGTACTTTACATTTTTCCATCCACTTATCAAACATTGCTTGAGATTCACCTTTATGTACTTCATAAGCACGGTTTTTAAGTAATAATTTTGATAATAAATCTCCATAGAAAACACCTTTTATTAAATTGATTGCCATTGGTACAGTTATTTTAAAACCTGTTGCTTTTTCCATTCCAACAACATTAAATGATATTATAGGAACATGAGAAAAACCTGCATCTTTTAGTGCTTTTCTAATAAATCCAATATAATTAGTTGCTCTACATCCACCACCAGTTTGTGACATTATTATTGCTGTTTTATCTAAGTCGTATTTACCAGACTGTAATGCTTCAATAAATTGTCCTGTTGTTAATATTGATGGATAACAAGCGTCATTATTTACATATCTTAAACCTGTTTCAACTGTTTTATCTGTACATTCTCTTAGAAGTTCCACATTATATCCAAGAACTTTTAAAGCAGACTCTAATAATTCAAAATGAATAGGAGCCATTTGAGGTACTAAGATAGTATAGTTTTCTCTCATTTCTTTTGTAAAAGGAACTCTTTTAACTTCATAGTTTCCTAGTTCTTTATTTTTTTCTTCTTCAGCTTTTTCTTCTTCTTTTTGAGAAATACGTTTATTCATACTTGCAAGTAATGAACGAATACGAATACGTATTGCACCTAAGTTATTAATTTCATCTATTTTTATTAATGTATACATATTGTTGTAGCTTTTTAAAATTTCTTCTACTTGATCAGTTGTTACTGCGTCAACACCACAACCAAAAGAGTTAAGTTGAATCATCTCAAGAAAATCATGTTTTCCTACAAATTCTGCTGCAGCATATAATCTAGAGTGGAATACCCATTGGTCAACAACTCTTAAACGACGACTAACTCCTTTATTTAGTTCGCAAACGCTATCTTCAGATAATACACAAAGACCTAAACTTGTAATTAATGTATCTATACCATGATTTATTTCAGGATCAACATGATATGGACGACCTGCAAGAACAATTCCTCTTAAATTATTATCTTTTATATATTTTATTGTTTCTCTACCTTTTTTTCTAACATCTTCTTTGTATTTTTGATATTCGGTTTCAGCAGCTTCAGCAGCTTCTTTTAATTCCTTTTTAGTAAAGTTATATTCTTTGAAACAATCTGCTTCATAAACAACTTTCACTAAATTTTTAATATCATCAATAGGTAAAAATGGATTAATATATTTTATATCATCTCTTCTTAATTCTTCTATATTATTTCTTAAAACTTCTGAATATGAAATAACAATAGGGCAGTTATAATGGTTATCAGATTGTTCATATTCTTTTCTAGAGTATGGTATACAAGGATAGAAAATAGTTTTAATACCTTGTTTTATTAAGCTCATAACATGACCGTGAGCTAATTTTGCTGGGTAACATACTGATTCAGATGGCATTGATTCAATACCTTTTTCATAAGTTTTTCTATTACTTTTTTCAGAAATAATTACTCTGAATCCTAGTTTTGTTAAAAATGTGAACCAGAATGGATAGTCTTCATACATGTTTAAAACTCTAGGGATACCTATTGTTCCACGTTTAGCATCTTCTTCCGAAAGAGGTGTATAGCCAAATAATCTTTCATATTTATATTTATAAATGTTAGGTAAATCTTTTTTCTCTGTAACTTGACCAGCACCTTTTTCACATCTATTTCCAGAAATAAATTTTTTTCCATTTTCAAAAGTATTT
Source organism: uncultured Eubacteriales bacterium (assembly GCA_902492015.1). Lineage (GTDB taxonomy): Bacteria > Bacillota > Clostridia > TANB77 > CAG-508 > Scatovivens. The sequence goes on from CABUJR010000010.1 coordinate 28,598, forward strand.
ATTGTTAATAAACAATTATTTTCACAACCTTTGCAACGAACATGAGAAATTTTTATATTAAGATTATCTAATTCTTCATTTTTTAGAATTGTAGAGTTATATTCCATGTCTAAGTTGGCATTATATTGTTCTTTTGCAAGTAATGCAATTCCATAAGCTCCCATAAGTCCCGCAATATCAGGTCTTACAACATTTTTTCCAACAATTAATTCAAAGGCTCTTAAAACAGCATCATTATAAAAAGTACCACCTTGAACAACGATATTTTTTCCTAGTGTTTTAACATCTCTAACTTTCATAACTTTTTGAATAGCATTTTTTATTATTGAATAAGAAAGACCACTAGAAATATCTCCAACTGAATAGCCTTCTTTTTGAGCTTGTTTTATTTTAGAATTCATAAATACTGTACATCTAGACCCTAAATCTACAGGTGTTTTAGATTTTATTGCTTCTTCAACAAAATCTTCAATTTTTAACCCTAAACTTTTTGCAAATGTTTCTAAAAAAGATCCACAACCTGAAGAACAAGCTTCATTAAGCATTATATTATCAATAGTATTATTTTTTAATTTTATGTATTTCATATCTTGACCACCAATATCTATAATACTGGTAACTTTAGGTAAGAATTCTTTTGCAGCAGTATAATGAGCTATAGTTTCAATTTCGTTTAAATCTACATTTAAGGCTGTTTGAATTAATTTTTCACCATACCCTGTTACACCACTAAAACGTATTTTAACTTTTTCGGGAATATCTTTATAAAGTTTTTTTAGCATACTTATAACACTTTTTAATGGATTTCCTTTATTACTTCCATATAAAGAATATAAAAGTGCACCATCTCTATCTATTAAAACTAATTTAGTGGTTGTAGAACCTGCATCTATACCTATAAAAGCATCACCTTCATAAGTTTTTAGGTCATTTCTTTTAACTTTATCGTTATCATGTCTTTCTTTAAATTCTTTATAATCTTCATCTGTTTCAAATAAAGCTGGAAGAGTTTTTCCTTCTGTATATTTGGCTTTTTTAAAGTCTTTTAATTTTTGTTTTAGCTCTTCAGTTGTTATTGTAGTTGTTTCTAACGAAGAATAAGCTGCTCCTGTTGCAACTAAAAGATGAGCATTTTCTGGCACTATAATTTCATCATCTTTTAAATTTAAAGTCTCTATAAATCTTTTTCTTAATTCTGGTAAATAGTTTAATGGACCACCTAAGAAAGCAACTTTTCCTTTTATTGGTCTACCACAAGCAAGGCCACTAATAGTTTGATTTACAACAGCTTGAAAAATAGATGCTGCAATATCTTCTTTTCTTGCTCCTTCATTTAATAATGGTTGAATATCTGTTTTTGCAAAAACTCCACAACGTGAAGCAATAGGATAGATTGTTTCATAAGTTTTTGAGAGTTCATTTAAACCATTTGTATCAGTATTTAAAAGTGATGCCATTTGATCTAAAAATGCACCTGTACCTCCTGCACATGTTCCATTCATTCTTTGCTCTATAAATTTATCAAAATAAATTATTTTTGCATCTTCACCGCCAAGTTCAATAACAACATCTGTTTGAGGAATTAATTTTTCAACAGCTGATTTACAAGCTATAACTTCTTGAATAAAATTAACTCCTAAAATTTTTGATATGTCAAGAGCACCAGACCCTGTTAAAGAAATCGTGAAAGTGTTGTCTGGAAAGTCTTTTATTAATTTATTTAAAACATTATATAATGTAGATTTTGTGTCTGAAAAATGTCTTTCATAATTTGAATAAATAACTTCTAAGTCCTCATTTAAAACTACAATTTTTACTGTTGTTGATCCTATATCTAAACCAACGTGTAATAATTTATTCATATATTTTACCTCTCAAAATAAAAAGTTATAAAATTCATATATTAATATCATGTATTTTATAACCTTTGTCGATTTTTGTCAATGTTTATAACTTCCACAAATGTTAAAAAATTATTAAGAAATTTATAAGTTTTAGTTAATGTTTAAGCTATATAAATTAGGTATATTTTTATATTGTAAGATATGCAAACTCTATTTTTATAATTTAAAAAAATATCCTTTATGACATATAAAGGATATTAAAATTATTTATATTTGTAATACATATATTAATATAAACCAAAAGTGACATGCACTACCTAACATAACAAATATATGGAAAATTTCATGAAATCCAAAATGTTTAAACTTAAAATTTGGCCATTTTAATCCATATATTAGTCCACCTATTGTGTAGAAAATACCGCCTGCTACTAACCAAGCAAGGCTATATAATAAATTAGCTTCTTGGAAAGTTTTAAATAATGGATATATTGCTATTAAAACAACCCATCCCATAGCAATATATATACTTGTGGTTAATGCTCGAGGAGCTTTTATCCATACAGCAGTAAGTATTATTCCAAGTATGGCAATTCCCCATATTATTCCAAATATAGACCAGCCCCAAGGACCTCTTAGTGGACCTAAACAAACTGGTGTATATGTTGCAGCTATTAAAACATATATCATGATATGATCAAATTTTTTAAAAACTCTAATACCTTTTTCACTAATGTTTAGCCAATGATATAAGGTACTAAAAAGATACAATAGGAATAGTGCTGTACCAAATATTGTGAATGACACTATATCATAAGCATCTCCCCATATAGAAGAAAACACTATTAAAATAACTAAGCCAACAAGTGAAAGTGCGGCTCCAATACAATGTGTTAAACCACTTACTAAATCTCTAACTTTAGCCATAAATACTCCTTATCCTTTAAAAAATATATTATATGATATAACAAAAATAAAAAATAGTCAACAATATAATAATAAATATAATATTATCTAGTTTCAAAAACAAGATACAAAAATGAATAAAATTTTCATTTTAGAATATTATTTACAAAGGAGGAAAAGCTATGCAAAAATGGATAATTTTAATAGTAATTGCTATTATATTAATAGTAGGTACAATAATAGTATTAAATATTGATATTGAAACTGAATATGTACCAGAAACTGAGGTAAGTCAAACAGCACTTAGAAAAACAATAGTAACTCTTTATTTTAGAAATAAAGAAAATGGAGAAGTTGAAAAAGAAACTAGGCTGATAGATTCAAAATTATTGCTAAAAGATCCATATCAAGAGTTATTAAATATGCTAATTTCAGGACCAGAAAATCAAAATTTAGAAAAATTAATTCCAGAAGGAACTACAATTATAGAAACAGTTTTTGAAAATGGTTGTGTTACAATTAATTTTAGCAAAGAATTTATTGAAAATTGCACAGATGAGGTGAAAAAAATTCAAACAGTCCATACAATTTTTGAAACTTTAACAGAATTAACAGAAGTAATTGATATGAAAATATTAATAGAAGGTGAAGAAAAAGAAGATATAAATAATATGATTATTAATATGAAAAATACTAATATGTCAAAAAGTGAGAATGTGATTAATGAAGACGCTTCTATACAGAATAATGAAAATACAGCTAATGGAAATGCTGTTTTGCCAAACAATGAAAATACAACTTATGAAAATAGTGTTTTATAAAGTGGTGAAAATGTATATTAAAATTTAAAATATTGATAAATACTAGGTTTTGTGGTATTATATATAAGAATTTTATATTAAGGAATAATTATGGTGCAAGTATCTTTAAAAGAAAATGAAAGAATAGATGATTTAGAATATAAAAATTTAAAAATAATTCAAAATAGAACTGGTTTTTGTTTTGGAATAGATAGTGTATTACTTTCAGATTTTGCTAAAAATATAAAGAAAAATGCAAAAGTTATAGATATAGGAAGTGGAACAGGAATTATATCAATACTTCTTTGTAAGAAAACAGAATTAGAAAAAATTTATGGAATAGAAATCCAGGAAGAAGTAGCTGATATGTCAAAAAGAAGTGCATTATTAAATGGGCTAGAAAAAAAATTTGAAGTCATTAACATAGATATTAATAATATATTTAGTGTTTTAAATAAAAATGAATATGATGTGATTGTTACAAATCCACCATATAAACCCTTTAATACTGGTGCAAGGAATATAGAAATAAAAAAACTTATATCTAGACATGAAGTAAAATGCACATTAGAAGATGTAATAGAAAAAAGTAGTAAGCTTTTAAAATCTTTAGGTGAATTTTATATGGTACATAGAATAGAAAGACTTGCAGATATAATGTGCTTACTTAGAAAATATAAATTAGAACCTAAACAAATACGATTTGTACAATCTAAAATAAATGAAAAACCAAAACTTATATTAGTAAAAGCAGTAAAAAATGCAAAAGAATATTTAAAAATAGATTCACCACTTATAATTTATAGAGATGATGGTGAATATACTGATGAAATATTAAAAATTTATAATAAGAAAAGAGAGTAAAAATGAAAGGAAAACTATATTTAGTAGCAACTCCAATAGGAAATTTAGACGATATAACATTAAGAGCTTTGAAAACATTAAAAAATGTAGATTTAATTGCAGCTGAAGATACAAGACATACACTTGGGTTATTGAATCATTTTGATATTTCAAAACCTCTTATAAGTTACTATAAACAAACTGAAAAAACTAGAAGTAAAGTGCTAATTGAAAAATTATTAGAAGGAAAAAATATAGCTTTAGTTTCAGATGCAGGAACACCAGGAATATCAGATCCAGGAGAAGAAATAGTTAAAGAAGCGATAAAAAATAATATAGACATAATTCCGGTACCTGGAGCTTGTGCATTTATTAATGCTTTAATTGCATCAGGATTTTCTACAAAAGAATTTTGTTTTATTGGTTTTTTATCATCTGTAAAAAAAGAGAAAAAGGAAAAGTTAGAAGAACTAAAATATGAAACAAAAACTTTAATATTATATGAGGCTCCACATAAACTTAAAAATACACTTGAAATGATTTTAGATGTTCTAGGAAATAGAAAAATTGTACTTGCAAAAGAATTAACTAAAATCCATGAAAATTTTATTAGAGGAGATATAAAAACTATACTTGATAATCTAGAAGAAATAAAAGGAGAATTTGTAATTTTAATTGAAGGAAATTGTAAATCAGAAAAAGAGATAGAACTCTCAAATTTAAATGCAGAAACTCTAGAGGCCCATTATGAGTTTTATGAAAAAAAGGGACTAGATAAAAAAGAAATAATTAAAAAAATTGCTAAAGATAGAAATGTTTCAAAAAATGAAATATATCAATATTTTTTGAATAAATAAATCCACAAGATTTATAATAAATTAAAGAAAGTATTTTAAATTAAGCTAAAACTTATATTTAAAGTTCTTTCTTTTTTGTGATTAATATATTGTTTTTTTTCAATTAAAATGATATAGTATCTATGTGAAATTATGAAGTTTTTAATATTTTGGAGGGTAAATATGAGTAGAAATAGAGGAAAAAGATATGATGATACTCCGAGATTAAATATAAAAAAAGTAATTGCAACAATTATAGCAATAATAGTATTTATTATGATTATAATATCTTTAAAAAATATATTAACAACAGATAAGGGTACTAATGAAGTTTCTTCACTTACTACTTATATTAGTGTGTTAGAAAATAATAAATGGGGCATAATTGATAACAAAGGTAATAAAGTAATAGATACAAGTTATGATGAAATGATTATAGTTCCAGATAAAAATAAAGATATTTTTATCTGTACTTATGATGTTGATTATAATTCAGAAACTTTTAAAACTAAAGTATTAAATAAAGAAGGAAAAGAAATATTAACAGAATATAATTTAGTACAAGCTATTGAAAATACAGATGGAAATAATGTATGGTATGAAAATAATGTTTTAAGGTTTGAAAAAGATGGAAAATTTGGACTTATAAATTTTGAAGGAAAAGAAATATTAAATCCAGAATATGATAATATTTATGCTTTAACAGGTCTTGAAAAAAGCTTAATTATTGAAAAAGACGGGAAAAAAGGTTTAGTAAATACAAGTATGGGTGAGGTAATAATTCCTGCTGAATATTCAGATATTACAAATCTTGCAGAAAATTATGAATCTGGATATATTGTAAAAAATTCTGAAAATAAATTTGGAATAATTAGTGCTGATAAAACAAAAATATTAGATACTAAGTATGATGAAATAAGAAAAGTTTCAGGAAATAATTATTATGTAGTTGTTGAAAATGGAAAAACAGAAGTTGTAGATAAATCTGGAAATATAGTACTTAATACAGGATTTGATAGTATAGAAAGTATAAATGTTGATAATTTTATTATTATAAAATCTGGAAAATATGGGGTTATTAATAAATCTGGAGAAGATGTTATTCCTGCAGAATATGATAATTTAAAATTTGCGTTTTCAAATGCTTTTATAGCGCAAAAAGATGGAAAATATGGAATTATAGATAAATCTGGAAATACTCGGAGTGGAATTTAATTATGATGCAATAACATATATAAATGAAGCAGACTTTTTTGAGTGTGAAAATTCAGACCATACAACAGATATTTATGACAGAGAATTAAAAAAGGTATTAGAAAATATTATCATATCAGAATTAAATATAGATAGTGGATATTTAAGGATTAGACAAAATTCTGATTATAAATATTATAATTTCAAATTTGAAGAGAAAACTAATAAAGAGATTTTAACAACAAATACACTATTTTTAGTAAAAGAAAATGGTAAATATGGATATGAAAATAAAAAAGGTGAAAGAATAGTAGACTGTATATATGATGATGCAAAAGAACAAAATACTTTTGGGTATTGTGCTGTTAAAAAAGATGGTTTATGGGGATGCTTAAAATCAGACGGAACAGTACTTGTACAACCAACTAGAAATTTAGATGAATATTTATTTGTAGATTTTATTGCAGAATGGAATAGATATAATGATTTAAGTTTAAATGTTTATACAAAGTAACAGAAGAAGAAAGTAGGTAATAGTTTTGGAACTAATGACAAAATATCAATATACTTATTTTATACATCCATATATTATAGATGAAAATAAATATGACAAGTATATTTATAAACTTTTAAAAGATAAAAAATGTTCATATAAGATATTTGAAAAAGAAAAAGATTTAGACATATATAATTTTTTCTTGCCTAATATAAGATCTTTTATGTTTCCAAGTTTTGAACTTAGAGGAGAAAAGTTAAAAAATTTTAATTCATTAGACATAGAAAAAAAGAAAAATAAAATTGTAAAAAGAAATGTAGCTTGTTTTACTTATAATTTAGCATCAGATATACAAGGAAAAGTTGGAACAGAAAATGGTATTTTCTTTAAAATAGAAGGAATAGAAATTATTTGTTTTAATACAGGAATATGTTTTTTTACAATGAAAACTCACATAGAAAATACTAATAGATTTATGGATGTATTAGACTTTAATTATAGATTTAAGGGGATTAATTCAGAATTTGCATCTTTAAAAGATTTTGAGAATATAAAAATTCAAACAGATACTTTTAAAGATATGAAAGATTTATCAGAACTTATAAATCAAATAACTGGTATTAATACAAAATTAAAAAATAATCTTAAAGAAAATTTAATTAATTCACAATTTTACACATATTCTTATGTATGTGTGGAAACTAATAATTGGAATGAAAAAACAGATTTTTTTAATATAGAGAATGATTTTTTAAAGTTTGCAAATGTGCTTCCAAGCAATTATAATTCTGATTTTAATAGAGCTAATATAGAACATAATTTGCATATTATAGAAAAATTAAAGTATGCAAAAACAACTATTTCTAATATGAGCTCAAATCTTATGTGTTCAGGGATAGATACTTATAATTATACTAAGCTTCCTTATGAATATGAAAATCAGTATTTTTATCTTTATATATTAGGACTTTATAAAAGATTATTCTTAATGAAGCTTAATAATGATTTCAAAGAGTATGATAAGATTGTTAAAATGAGGAAAAAATTTATCAATTTTACTAAAGAAATTTGGAATAAAGATGTTACTCTAGATGATACAGGAATGTTATATACAAAAACTCTTAATAGAACATTAGAATTAGATGAATTATACAGTGAAATACAAAACAAATATGAAGTAATATATAAACAATTAAATATAGAGAAAAATAATGTATACTATTCTGTAATAGTAATTCTATTAATTTTTTCTTTAATTTTTAATACTGTAAATATAATATTTTTAATGTATTTATTATCGTAAAAGGATTTTATATGAAAATAGCAGTTGGAACAGATATAATAGAAATAGAAAGAATTAAAAAAATAATAGAAACTAAAAAAGAAAAATTTTTAGAAGCAATGTATACTGAGAAAGAAAGAGAATATTGTGAGTCTAAGAATGTTCAAAAGTATCAAAGTTATGCTGCGAGATTTGCTGCAAAAGAAGCTATATATAAAGCTTTAAGCAATTATATAAATTTTGAATATTCTTGGAGAGATTTTGAAATTTTAAATTCTGAAAATGGAAAACCAGAAGTTCATTTAAATTTTAAAATTAAAGATTTGGAAAATATAGAAATCAGTATATCACATTGCAAACAATATGCTGTAGCTTATGTAACTGTATTGTTTAAGGAGTAAGAAATGGAATTTTTTGATTCACACACACACTATAATAGTGAAAATTTTGAAAATGATAGAAAAGAAATAATAGAAGAAACTTATAAATCTGGAATAACCACTATAATGTGTGCTGGATATAATTTAGAGCAAAGCAAGAATGCTGTGAAATTATCAGAAGAAAATAGTTTTATATATGCAAGTGTTGGAATATCACCAAATGATATAGAAGATTTTTCAGAAAAGAATTTGAAACAGATAGAAAAGTTAGGACAAAATAAAAAAGTAGTTGCAATAGGTGAAATTGGGTTAGATTATTACTGGAATAAAGAAAATAAAGAAAAGCAAAAAGACTTATTTATAAAACAAATTGATATAGCTAATCATTTAAATAAACCAATAGTTATTCATACAAGAGATGCTTGGGTAGATACAATAGAGATTTTAAAAAATCACATAGTAAAAGAAAAAGGCGTATTTCATTGTTGTCCTTTAAATCAAGAATTAATAAAAGAAGCCTTAAAATTAGATTTTTATATATCTTTTAGTGGGAATATAACTTTTAAAAATGCAAAATCTAAAGATGTTGTTAATCTTGTTCCACTAGAAAGACTATTAATTGAAACAGATTCACCATATCTTACGCCAGAGCCTTTTAGAGGTAGAAGAAATGATTCTAGAAATGTGAAATTAGTTGCTAAAAAAATTTCAGAGATTAAAGAGAAATCTTTAGAAGAGGTTGCTAAAATAACTTATGAAAATGCTAGAAGATTGTTTAAAATATAAGATAATAAAACTTTAAAAAATTAAAGTTTATAAAATTTATATACTATAGTTTTTATTTAATAGAAACTATAGTGTTTTTTATTTAGTAGGAAAGTGCGAAAACTCACTAGTAATATATAAAATTATTGTTTAATTTTGTTCAATATTTTATATAAATTTTAAATTCAAAAAAGCTGTAACTACAGTATTCGTAAGAAAAGTATCAAATTTGCCAAAAAAAAGTAATAAAAACTTAATAAAAAGATATGTATGCCTCATAAAAGTACTTCCGTAAAAGCTTTTGGCAGGAGCTGTAAAAACTGAAAAAAAATACTATTGAAAAAAAAAATGAAAATGCTATGATATTGCTAATGAAAATATTCAGAAAAATACAGGGAGGATTTATTATGAAAAGGAAAATGTTAATCTCAATCGCATTAATAATCATTATGCTATTGAACTGCATTATGCCTCTTTTTGTGGTAAATGCAGCTGAAGGTGGAGAGATTGAGTTAAACAGCAAATTGTACACAGCTGTAAAGAAAAGCCTTGAAAAACAAGGAATTTCTTTTGTTGGTAATGATATTACTCATAGTATATCAATTACTGAAGAAAACAAAGCTCGTGTAACTGAGTTAAACCTTAATGAAGGTGAAATTTCTGATCTTACAGGATTAGAAAATTTTACAAATTTAACTCATTTAGAGGTTTCTGGTAATAATATTACTAAAGATAGTAATTTAGCTGTTTTAACTGGCTTACCTTTAAAATATTTAGATTTATCAACTAACCAATTAGAAGATGTATCAGAGATTGATGAATTGATAAATTCTATTAAAGCTAATAATGGAACAGTTATATTAAGCGGTCAAACAGTAACTATAGTTGAAGAGGCTATAATAGATGTTGAAGAAACATCAGATAATGCTATTATCGCTGAATATAAACTTCCAAGAATTCTAGAAAAAGCTGGTTTTATTAAATCTGTTTGGATGGAACAATCAGCAATTTCAGAAAATGGATCTATATTTGTACCTTATTTATATGAAATGTCAAATCCAGTTGTTGAAGGAAATGACACAATAAAAGTAAGAATTGCTTCAGATACAGGAAGTCCATATAAAGGATTATATAAATTAGAAATATATATTTATGATGATCCAACTGAAGCAGGAAGTGCAGCTAATTTAAATCCAGCAGCAACAAATATATTAAATGGAAGTAGATTCTATATATATGTTGTTGTTCATGATAGTGATTCAACTGCAATAACAACTAAAGATTCAAACCTTTATAAAGCAATTAAAGAACAATTAACAGCAGGACAAACTATAAATAATGAATTAGATAGTTATCCTTTTGAAGTTGATGCAAATGGAGAAATAATCAAAGATGAATGCACATATACAACAGATGGTAGTAATTTAATTTTAACAATAGTTGGAGAAGATGAACCATCTTATATTTTAGATACAGAAACAAACCGTGTTTATCTTTATGACGAAGGAGAAAAAGGAGACTATTATACAAATAAGTTTGAGAAAAAATTAATTTCAATAACTGATGAAGAAGGAGTCATTACATTAAAAGAAGGATATGCTATTTACCATAATGGAGCAAATAGAAATCTTTATATTAAAGCTTATGATGATGCAAAAACTTTTGTTATTGATAATGTTGATTTAGTAAATAAAATTACTTCTTTAATATTAAATAATAAAGAAATAAGAGATTTAAGCGGACTTGAAAAATTTGTTGGTTTAAGCTCATATTTAAATGTATCACATAACTATTTAACTGATATTGAACCAATTTATAGTTTACAAGCAAATAAAGATGCTTTTGAAAGCAAAATTCAAGAAGACTATAATTATTATTTAACATCAAGAGAATATGGCAATTTGAGTAAATCATTAACAGAAACAAAAACAAATAAAACAGCAGCAGATGTTCAAATACAAAATATATTAAAAGCTACACAAGATATTTTAACAAAATTTGAAGAGGCTTCTAAAATTGAAGAATATAAAGAAACACAAAAAACAGAAACAGCAGAAGATGGAAGTCAAACTACAGTAACAGAAAAAACAAAAAATGAAAATTATGAAGAAGAACTTAAAAAGAAAGCAAGTGAAATAGAAGAAATTCTAAAAAATATATATGGATATGATACTATAGATGAATCAACAGGAAAAAAAGAACATACAGATGGATATATTGAGATACTAGAAGATAGATTAAATGATACTGAAAATGGTGTATCTGGATTATATACATATTTAAGTAAGTTATATACTATTTATAATAATGAACATAAACTTGCAACACTTTTAACACCAGAATTAAATTATTTAGATTTTGAAGAATACTTAACATTTAAAGATACAATGCTAAGTAGTACAGAAACAGTAAGAGGATTAGTTGAAGCTGAAATATCAAGATTAGGTACACTTGAAGCTAATCAAGCTTTATCTGAATTAGATAAAGAATTATTGTCAGCAGGTTTTGGAATTGATTTTGATTCTGAAGAAGTAGAATATCCTTTACAAGAATATTTTTCTAAACTAATGGAAAATACAGCAGGATCAAGAGTATATTGGACTCAAATGATAGATAAATTTAGAGAAATTGCTTTATATTCTGAAATGGGAACATATTGTTTAATACATAGAATGGAAATTCCAACAACAGCAGTTTCACAATGTTATTGTGAAGAATATTTAAAAGAAAGAATTAAAAATTTTGAATATGAAGGAATAGATACAACATTAGAAAAAGAAATATTAGATAATTTAGAAGCAAATGTTACAGATGGAAATGTATATTATAATGTACTTATTAATTATATGAATTCAACATTTGATTATACAAATATCGAAGACGCAGGAGATGTAATAGAATTACCAACATGTTCAGGACCATATACAGAATTAGCAGCTTTAGTATATAACAGAACAAATTATGCAAGTGTAGACGAAATATTTGCAAAATTAGAAGAACTTGAAAAAGATGTTGAGGCAGATGATAAAGAAGTTATAGAAGTATATAATCAATTATCAAATGCAATAATTAAAACAATAGAAATAAAAGAAGCTATAGATACACAAACAAAATATCAAGGAGATTTAAATTTATATGATGAAGTTGTAGCTTTATCAAGTAAATTTGTAACAAATAGTGGTGAAGTTTCAATTTATATTACTTTACCAAAATTAAGAAAATTAGATATTTCTTATAATGCATATTTAGAAGGAATTGAAAAAATTTCAACATTAACAGGATTAAGAGAATTATATGCAAATGCAAACTATATTACAGATGTTACTGAAGTAGATTGGTCAGCAATTAAATATTTAAGAAAATTAGGTTTAGCATATAACTATATTCCAAGTATTAAACCACTAGAAAATATGGAATATTTGGTAGACTTAGATGCAAGTCATAATATGATATCTGGAAAATTAGAATTTAACTTTACAAAATCACAAAAAACATTAATGAATTTAGACTTATCATATAACCAAATAACAGATATAACAACAATTCTAGAATATCTAGATTGGAAAACAGGTGGAAATGACGGAAATTATTTAGCAAGAGAAGATACAATTAATATTAATTTAAATAATCAAAATATAACATTAAATATTGAAGAACCAATATTCTTATCTGATTATCCATCTACAATAGATGTTGATTTACCAAAAATATTTACACAATTATTAGCAATAGATGTTGAAAGAACAGCTTTTGGTGAAACAAGTCAAAATGGTAGAATTGAATCAGAAGGAAAATATGTAACATTAAACACAGGTTCTATAGGAGAAAAAGAAGGTGTTGTAGAAGTAATAGCAATGTCTGGTAATGGACAACCTGTAGAAACATGTGTTGGTGAAGGAACAAAGGCAACAATAAAATATGTTGTAAAAGATAGAACAGTAACAAGTGTAAAAATTGAACCATCAGAAGATGTTGTAGTAAAACCAGGAGAAACACTAGTATTTACAGCAACAGTTGAAGGAGAAGATTTAGTAGATACATCTGTTACATGGTCAGTTTTAGATAACTTAAGTGAAAATACAACTATTGCAGAAGATGGAACATTAACTGTAGGAGAAGATGAAACTGCAGAAGAAATTCATGTAATGGCTGTTTCAAACTTCGATGGAACAAAAAATGATGTTGTAACAGTAAGTACAGTAGGGGAAAAACTTCCAGATGATCCAACATCTGAAGTTACAATAACTGTAGAGCCATCTGAAAATGTAGTAGTAAAACCAGGAGAAGAACAAGACTTTACAGCAGAAGTTACAGGAGAAACTGTAACTGATACAACAGTAACATGGTCAATAGAAGGAAACTTAAGTGAAAATACAAGTATTTCTGAAGAAGGAAAACTAATAGTAGCTGCAGACGAAACTGCAGAAGAAATTAAAGTAATAGCTACATCAAACTTTGATAATACAATTAAAAAAGAAGTTGTAGTAGCAGTAAATAAAGAAGCAGAACCAGATGAACCAACAGATGAAGTTATAATAACAGTAGAACCATCTGAAAATGTAGTAGTAAAACCAGGAGAAGAACAAGACTTTAAAGTAACAGTTACTGGAACAGAAGTAACAAGCCAAGAAGTTAAATGGTCTTTAAATGGATTTACAAGTCAAGATACAAATATATCATCAGAAGGTAAATTAACATTAGGAGCTGATGAAACAGCTGATGAAATAACATTAACAGTAGATATTACAGTTAATGATAGTATTAAAGACACAAAAACAATTATAATAAAAGTTGATAAAGGTGAAGAGACTGAAGGACCAGTTGCGGACTTAGAATTAGGTTATAAAGTTGAAGACGAATATTTAACAGAAGTAAGTCCAAAAACACCAGTTGAAGATTTTAAAACAATTCTTTTAGACAATGAAGAATACAATGTAGTTATCAAAAGAGATGGAGAAACAATAACATCAGGAAATATGGCTACAGGAATGTATGTTCAAATCCAAGATCAAAATGGAGAAGTTGTAAAAGACACAAATGGAAACTTATTAGTATATGAAGTAGTTGTAAAAGGCGATGTAAATGGAGATGGAGTTGCTAATTCACTAGATTCAGTATTAATAAAAGCTTATAGAAACGAAGTTAAAGATGCAAACTTAATAGGAAGTGCTTTTGAAGCAGCAGATATAGATGATAATGGAAAAGTTGATATAACAGATTCAAAATTATTACTATATCATAGAGCTGAAGTAAAAGGATATAATTTAAATTATAAAAATAGTAAATAATTAAATAATCTTGGCAACTTTTGTCAGAAGTTGCCAAGATAAAAATAAAAAATGCTAAAAAGGTAAAAAAAGGTATTGCATTTTAAGTGTGTAAATGGTATTCTTATATTGTATAAAGAAAAATGAGGAGACAAGTTTATGAAAAAAAATAAGTTAATATTATTGCAATTAGTTATTGCATTCACACTAATTTGTACAAGCGTTTATGCTGCAGTTTCAACAACTATAGGACTTTCAATAGATAAATCAACAATAGAAAGAGGAGAAACAGTTTCAGTAAAACTTTCTTTAAAAGATGTTGATGAAAATCAAAAAGTAACTAGTGTTGAAGGTTATATAAATTATAATAAAAATGTTATTGAACCAATTACAGTTGATAACATTGAAAAAGATGAAGAAAACAATGTAAAAATTGGTAATGAAACATTAGTTGTTGAAGATTTAACAAATGCAAACGCAAATGATATATCAAGTTCATCTGCATATATTGGATTTAATGGAGATCCAGAATCAGACAATGATTCAAAAATCGTAATTGATTTCAATAATGGTATTACAGAGGATACAGATTTACTTACAATTAAATTTAAAGTAAAATCTGATGCTACAATTGGAGAAATTAAAGATGCTATATCTTATTCAATGTTTGTTATCACAGCTGATTCAGAACAATCAGAAGAAATTACAAAAAATATTAACTTAACTGTAAAACAAGTAACAACAAATCCAGACGATGGAGATAAAGATAATAACACATCAGATGATGATAACACTAATAATACAGCAGATAATGATGATGATGAAAATAAAAATAAAAACGAAAATAAGAATACAAACACAAATACTAACACAAATACAAATGGAAATGTAAACAATAATCCTAATACAAACACAAATACAAATACTAAAGATAATACAGTATCTGGAACAAAAATCCCAGCAGCTGGTGCAAAAGTAATAGTATTACCAGCAATTATCTTAATAGTATTAGCTTATGTAAGTTATAATAAATATATGAAAATGAAAGGTATTTAAAAAACATTTTCTGAAAATAATTAATAATCCCTGGAGAGATAGGTAAAGCCTATCTCTTCTTTTATATTTATGAAATTTTTAAAATAATATATACAAAGTTAAAACACTAAAAAATATAATAAAGTATTAGTTATTATTAATGATTTGTTGCAAATAAAAAGAATGAGTTCTGCAACTTGCAGAATTCATTCCTTAAAGCAGTCTTATATAAACTTAATTAAAAAATTAGATACTTGTAATTAAGTTTATTTTAGTAGTATTAATAATATTATTTTTTTACATATAAATTGCATTTACAGATACCATCATTTACAAACTCATCACAAGGACAAAGAGTGGTATCATCCACAACAACTCTACAAGGACAATGTCCATCTTTTTTGTATACACCTTCTAAAATTTTATTTGCATATTCTCTATCTGGATTTAAAATAAAACCTTTCATATAATTATCTCCTTTACAAATTTTCAAATTCTTTTATTAGAGAACTTTCAGGCATATAGCCTGTTAAAGTTTTTTGAAGTTTGCCATCTTTGAAAAATAACAAAGTTGGAACAACTTCAATATTATATTTGGAAGCAAGTTCCATATTTTTATCGATATCTATTTTAGCAATGTCAATATTTGTTTTATTTTTTGATATATTTTCTAAAACTGGTGCTAACATTTGACATGGACCACACCATTCAGCATAAAAATCAGCTAAAACAATATTTGAGTTGTCAAGTACTTCTTTTTGAAAATCATTAGCGCTAGAAATGTGTTTTATCATACATTACCTCCTAATTTTTAAATTTATTATAAATAACTAAGTTATATATTAATTATTATATCTATTTATTTTAAATTAATTATTATAATATAGATAGATTATATATATCAATTATATTCCAGTTTGTCAAATAATTATAAAAAACTAAAAATTAGAAATATCGTATTTTTATTATAATTTTAGGTATTGCATAATTTATATTATATTGATATAATATTTTTAAATTTATATATGGAGGGAATTTAATATGTTAGTAGTATTAATAATATTAATTGCCATAGTTGTTATCATAATTGCTATGTATAATGGCTTAGTTCAATCAAGATTAAAAGTTGATAATGCTTGGAGTCAAATAGATGTTCAATTACAAAGAAGATTTGATTTAATACCAAATTTAGTTGAAGCAGTAAAAGGGTATATGGCTCATGAAGAATCAACTTTAACAAAAGTAACAGAACTTAGAACTTCTTGGGCAAATGCTCAAACAGTTGGTGAAAAAGCAAATTTAGATGACCAATTAACAGGGGCTTTAAAAACTATTATGGCAGTTTCTGAAAATTATCCAGATTTAAAAGCTGATAGAAACTTTTCAGAATTACAAGAAGAATTAAGAAGTACAGAGAATAAAATTTCTTATGCAAGACAATTTTACAATGATAGTGTAACTATGTATAACACAAAATTACAAGTTGTACCAACAAACATAATTGCAGGAATGTTTAATTTCAAAGAAAAAGAATTATTTAAAACAACTTCAGAAGAAGCAAAACAAAATGTGAAAGTTGATTTTAGTAAATAATTAAAGTAAGGCTGCCATAAAATTTGGCAGCTTTTATTGTTTTTAGAAAAAAGTTTGATATAATAAATATAATATTTTATAAAATTAGAAATAATATTTTAAAAGAAAGGATATTGGTATGTACGAAGATATAAAGAAAAACAAGATAAAAACAGGTGTAGTAGTTTTTGGATTTTTAACAATGATAACGCTAATTTTATATTTTTTATGTTATGGATTTAATTTTGGTGAATATGCTATAGTAATAGCATTAATTTTTTCTATAGCATCTACTATTGCAACTTA
Organism: uncultured Eubacteriales bacterium; assembly: GCA_902492015.1. Classification (GTDB taxonomy): domain Bacteria; phylum Bacillota; class Clostridia; order TANB77; family CAG-508; genus Scatovivens. The sequence goes on from CABUJR010000010.1 coordinate 46,124, forward strand.
CTATAATTGTGACAAAATTGTACTTGCTTCTGTAAGAGCAAGAGAAGCTACGAAAGAAGAGGATTTAGAAATTACAAATATTCTTGATGGATTAATGTTAACATCAGGACTTACAACAAAGCCAAGATTATATGTAATAGATTCTATGCAACCAAATGCTTTTGCAACAGGAAGAAATCCAGAAAATGCTATAATTTGTGTTACACAAGGTTTATTACAGAAATTAGATTACTATGAAATTGAAGGTGTTATTGCGCATGAACTTGCACATATAAAAAACTATGATATAAGACTATCTGCTGTTATAAGTGTAATGGTAGGATTTGTAATAATGCTTTCTGATATGTTTATGAGAGTAAGTTTTAGACCAAGAAGAAATGATGATGATAATAATTCAGGAAATGCAATTTTAATGATTATAGGTTTAATATTTTTAATTATTTCACCTATTGTTTCGAATTTAATTCAACTTGCTGTTTCAAGAAGAAGGGAATTTTTGGCTGATGCAACTGCAATATCTTTTACAAGAAATCCAGATGGACTTATATCAGCATTAGTAAAAATAAGTTCAGATGATGATGAATTAAATGTTGCAAGCAATAGTAATGCACACATGTATATAGTTACTCCATTTAAAGAAAAAAGAAATAAAAGTAGTTTATTTTCAACTCATCCATCAGTAGAAGAAAGAGTTGAAGCTTTAAGAAATTTAAAATAATAATTTTACTAAAAATAAATTGATGAAAACCCTTTAAGCATTGCATAAACTGAAACTTAGAGTATATTACTCAAGATTATGTAACATTGACAAAGTAGTGATTTAATAGTATAATTGCCTTGCAAGTTTAAGGAGGAACATTTATGAAAACAGAAGAAAAATTATCTATAAAGATAATTAGAAAAATTGTTTTTATAAGTATTATTCTAATTTGTTTGCTTACAATAGGAGTTATGGCTTCCAAATCTGATGTTAATTATGTAACAATAGCTTTTCCAGAAGGATATGAATCAACAGTTGTAACTTCAAAAGTTTTAGTTTCAGATATTTTAGCAGAAAATCATATAATTGTATTACCAGATGAAACAGTATATCCTGAATCAGATTCTAAAATTGATGCTTCTAAGAAAATTACAATTTCTAAAATGACTGAAGAAAAGAAAGTAATTGCAGAAGAAATTGAAAATGTTACAACAGAAGAAATTCTAGGAAAATATGTAACAGTTACAGAAAAGATTGTGATAGAACAAGTAGAAATACCTTATGAAACAGTAACAAAAGACGTTTCAAAAGCCGGAACAGAAACAAAAGATTCAGTAATTCAAGAAGGTGAAAACGGATTAAAAGAAATTAAATATAAGGTAAAATATCAAGATGATGTTGAAGTAGAAAAAACAGTTATTTCAGAAACAGTTATAAGAGAACCAATAGAAAAAATTATTCAAATTTCTACTAAATTAACTGCAAGATCAAGTAGAACACCTGCTTATTCGTCAGATGTAATTGAAGCAAGTGTTGCAGGTATGACACCAACAACAGTTAGATTAAATACCTCAGCATATTGTTCATGTGCAATTTGTTGTGGAAAAACAACTGGAATTACAAGTTCTGGAGCAAAAGCTCAAGAATGGCATACAATAGCAGCAGGAGCAGGCTATCCAATAGGAACTGTAATATACATTCCAGCTTTAGCTGATAAACCTAATGGTGGATGGTTTGTAGTTGAGGACAGAGGAGGAGCAATATCAAATAATAAAATAGATATATATATGAATAGTCACTCAGCAGCATTATCTTTTGGAAGAAGAAATTTAGAGTGTTATGTATATCAATAGATATAAAGAGTTTAGTTCTTAGGAATTAAACTCTTTTTGTATATAAATAAGAAAGTTTTCCCAGTATATAAAGTGGTTTCAAAATATTGTACACGAATTTTATAGTAGTATTTAGTTTATATATAATTTTATTAAAAAATTTATAAAATACATAAGTATCTGTTGACAGCATAATTTTTTTATTGTATTATAGGTAAAATTTATTTTTCATATTATAAATTTTTAAGTATCTATGGGGAATCTCCCAATTTTTCAAAATTTTCAAAATTAAATAAAATAATTTAAAAGGAGGGATTGTTTGCTATCAATTATAAAAAGCATGTCACTACAAGGGTTAGATGGAGTCCTGATAGATGTTGAAATTGATATTTCTGCTGGCATGCCTTGTTGGGATGTTGTTGGACTTCCTGATACTAATATTAGAGAGTCAAAAGAAAGAGTAAGGACTGCAATTAAAAATTGTGGTATAGAACTTGCAAGTAGAAAATATATTATAAATTTGTCACCAGCAAATATAAAAAAAGATGGTGCAATTTTAGATTTAGCTATTGCTGTTGGTATTTTAGGTTCTATGGGAATTGTTAAAACTGAAAAATTTAAAGACACTATTTTTATAGGGGAATTATCTTTAGATGGAAAACTAAATAAAATAAATGGAATTCTACCAATTTGTATAGAAGCATATAAAAAAGGAATAAAGAGAATTGTTTTGCCAAAGAAGAATGCAAAAGAAGCAACAATAGTTAATAATCTAGAAGTTATTGGTTTAGAGAATTTGAATCAAGTAATATCATATTTAAATGATAAGATTTCTGTAGCAGAAGAAAAAATAAATATAGAGGATTTATTAAAAATAAAAACAAATACTATTATAAATTTTTCAGAAGTAAAAGGTCAAAAGATTGCAAAAAGGGCTTTGGAAATTGCTGCGGCAGGAGGACATAATCTTTTGATGATAGGATCACCAGGTTCAGGGAAAACTATGCTTTCTAGGAGAATTCCAACTATTCTTCCAGATTTAAGTTTTAAAGAAGCTCTAGAAATAACCAAAATACATAGTATAGCAGGAATTTTAAAGGAAAACAGTATAGTTTATGAAAGACCATTTAGAAGTCCACATCATACAATTTCGGAAAGAGGGTTAATTGGAGGAGGAAAAATTCCAAAACCAGGAGAGATTAGTCTAGCGCATTTAGGAATATTATTTTTAGATGAATTACTAGAATTTAATAAAAATACGTTAGAAGTTTTAAGAGGTCCGATGGAAGATAGGCAGGTAAGTATTAGCAGAGTTGGAATAAATGTTACGTATCCTTCTAATTTCATGTTAGTAGCAAGTATGAATCCTTGTCCATGTGGGTATTATGGAAGCAAAATAAAAACATGTACTTGCACAGAAAAACAAAGAAGTTTATATATTTCAAAATTAAGTGGTCCATTATTAGATAGGTTTGATATACAAATACAAGTTTATCCTGTAGATTATGAAGAACTAGAAAATAAAAAGGAAGAGACTTCAGAAGTTATAAAAGAAAGAGTAAATAGAGCAAGAAACATTCAAAAAAATAGATATTTAGAATATGAAATTTTTTCTAATTCAGAGCTTACTCCTAAGTTGATTGAAAAATTTTGCAAAATAGATAAAGATTCAAAAAAATTATTAGAAAACTCTTTTTACAAATTAAATTTAAGTGCAAGAGCATATTTTAAAATATTAAAAGTAGCAAGAACTATAGCTGATTTAGAAGAAAAAGAAAATATTGAAGAAGAACATATTTTAGAGGCATTACAATATAGAAGTTTAGATAAAGGAGATAAATGAAACATAAAGTAATAAAATTGACTAAAAAAGAATTTCCAGAAAAATTGAAAGTCATAAATAATCCACCAGAAGTATTATATGCAATAGGAAATGTAGACTTATTGAAAGAAGAAAGCTTTGGAATTATTGGAACTAGAAAAATTTCTGAATATGGAGAAAAAAATTGCAAATTTTTTGCAAGAGAATTAAGTTTAAGAGATATACCAATAGTAAGTGGAATGGCATTAGGTACAGATACAATTGCGCATAAAACGGCACTTGAAAATAATGGAAAAACAATAGCAGTTCTAGGAAGTGGTTTTGACAATATATTTCCTAAAGAAAATAAGACACTTTTTGAAGATATAATTTTAAATAATGGACTTGTTATAACAGAATATGAAAATAATGTAAAACCTATGAAAAGTAATTTTCCTGAGAGAAATAGAATAGTAACAGCTATTTCTGAGGGGATTTTAGTAATAGAAGCAGCATATAGAAGTGGTACAAGTATAACTGTAAGAAATGCTAAGACGCAAAAAAAGAAAGTTTTTGCTTTGCCAGGAAGATTAGATAGCTGTGTTGGAGTTGGTGTAAATAAAATGATAAAAAATGGAGCTATATTAACTACTTGTGTTGAAGACATTATTTCGTTATATCCAGAATTTAAAATGAGAAAAAGAAAAAATTCTATAAAAGTAAATTTACATATAAAAAAAGAGTATGAAGAAATTTTTAATATTTTAAAAAAAGATAAAGAAAATTTAGAATCAATTTTAATGAAGACAGGGTTGGACATGAAAACAGTAATTAAAATTTTAACTAATATGCAGATTGATGAAATTATTAAGCAAGATGAATTTGGAATTTTTGAACTTAAGTAAGGAGCAGAAAGTGTGAAAAATAATTTTCATAATAAAGAAATAGGAAAATATGGAGAAGATATAGTTTGTAAATATTTGGAACAAAACGGTTATAATATAATTTGTAGAAATTTTAAAACATATAATTATGAAATAGATATAATTTCCGAATATAAAAATGAAATTATTTTTATAGAAGTAAAAACTAGAACTTCAAAACAATATGGTTTTCCAATAGAAAGTGTGAATGAATTAAAGAAAAAGCATATAATTAGTGCAACAAAATATTATGTTTATAAAAATTCTTTGGAAAATAGAAATATAAGGTTTGATATAATCGAAGTTTATGTAAAAGAAAAAGAAAGTATGATAAACCATATAAAAAATGTCTTTTTTTAAATATGTAATGAAATATTAATATTTCAATTAGGTTAAAAACTTGTTTTTACAGGCTATTACAGATATAATATAGTTAATATTTTAGCAAAATTAGTAAAATAGGAGATTTTATGAATAATAAAGAATGGAAAAAATGGATATTTTGGTTTTCCTTCGCAGTAGCTGTTATAATAGTGTACAAAACTATAGATAGTGTAACAGCAATATTTAGTTGGGTAGGAAATCTGTTTAATTTACTTATGCCATTTTTTATGGCTCTATTATTAGCATATATATTATATATGCCAAGTAAGAAAATAGAAAATGGAATAAAAAAAATCAAGTTTAAAATTTTAAAAAATCATGCGAGAGGTTTGAGTGTATTATGTGTATACATTCTAACTGTATTGATTATATTTCTAATAATAAATGTAGTTATGCCAGCAATATCTACGAGTATAAAAGATTTAGCAAATAATTTACCAAACTACTATAATAGTGCTTTAGATTATTTCAATAACTTAGATGAAGATTCAATATTAAGTAAAATAAAAATAAATGAACAAATTAAAAAACTTCAAAGTATTAATTTTGAAGAGGAAATTTTAAAATATGCAAATATTGATAATATAACTTCTGTATTAGGTGGACTATTGGGAGCAACTAATGTTATATTTGATTTATTTGTAACAATAGTGGTTTCTGTATATATGTTACTTGAAAGAAGTGATATAAAAAGCTTTTTACAAAACTTATCAAAAGCAATATTTGATAAAAAGACAAATGAAACAATTGCAAGATACTATAGAAAAACAAATAGTATATTTTTTAGTTTTATTACAAGTCAATTATTAGATGCAATTATTGTTGGAATAATAACAGCTATTGCAATGAGTATAATGAAAGTAAAATATGCTGTTTTACTTGGATTTTTAATAGGCTTATTCAATATAATTCCATATTTTGGAGCAATAGCAGCAGTAATAATAGCCATAATTATAACAATCTTTACAGGTGGTTTTGCACAAGCTGTATGGCTTGCAATAATTGTTGTAATATTACAACAAATTGATGCAAATATTATTAATCCAAAAATTTTAGGAAATTCGTTAAATTTGAGTCCAATATTAGTTATATTTGCAGTTACAGTTGGTGGAGCATATTTTGGAGTATTAGGAATGTTTTTAGGTGTTCCAGTAGTTGCATTTATAAAAATAATTTTAGAAGATTTTATTTCAATGAAGAATTGTAAAATAGAAGAAAATTTAAGAAAAGAAAAAAATACAAAAAATTAGAAAGTGAATAATAAAAATTATAAAACATAAGAAAAAAATTCCTATCTATGAGATATAACAAATTTTCATAGGTAGGAATTTTTTAATGTAATGTAAAAGATGAAGTAATTTCTTTAATTAGGTTAGAAAAATTATCTGCTAAGCTTGTGGGATAAGTTATATCTATGACATAATAACCTTCTTCAGTTTCTATCCAAATAATTTTCAAATTAAATTTTTGCTTGTCTTCTAAATAATCAAAGCTATAAATGTATGATTCTAAATCTTTATTTACAGATATACTTGAAATTTCGGAAACATTTGAAATTTCTTGAAAGTTTTTTATATATGAATTTCTGTCAGCAAAAACAATATCTGATAATTTTCTTCCAGAAATGATATCTTTTTTTGATATTAAAATTTTTAAGGCTTGTGAAGATTTAAGTTCAATTAGGTAATTGTTATTAAAAGTGCTTTTTTCTAAATTATAAGTATTAGGAAGAGCTATACTTAAGGATTTGTTTTCATCATAAAAAGTGTTAGTAGTGACTATATTTTGATTATTATTTTTTTTATTCAATACATTAGAGAGTAATTCTATTAAAATTACTAAAAAAAATAAACTAATTATTGTAATAAAAATAATTTTATGTATATTTAATTTTTTATGAAATTCAAAAATCTTGTTCATAATAACTCCTTCATTTATATATAATAATATAATTTATTTTTTATCAAAAATCAAGTTATATTTAGAGGTTGAAAAATCTATAATTTGCAATATTAAATTACCGCTTTTTCATAACATAATTTTAACATGTCGT
>CABUJR010000011.1 GCA_902492015.1 uncultured Eubacteriales bacterium
ACTTTTATTTGCATTAGTTGTCGAAACTATTATAGTATTTGCCTTAATTATATTCGTTATATTTTTAAGCAAATAGACAATAAAAAACACATCTGTACTTTGCTGGTCTGATGTGTTTTTTACATATTTTCCGGCAACCACGTTTGTGGTTACTTATTTCCTACTAATATTATACTTGAGTTTCAAGAATTTGTCAAATATTTTTTTAAAAGAAAGGATGATTTGTATATGATAATTACAATTATTATTATATTATTAGCTATTATTTTAACATATTTATTAACAAAATTTATGAAAACTAAAAACTATAAGGCAATTATAATTATGTTTGCTATTATTATAATAAGTTGCTTATCATATTTGTTATATACAGCTAATAAAGGTTATAAGGTTATTTATGATGGTTATATCTCTGATTTTGACAGTATAATTATATCTAATATGGATGAATATAATGAATTTATGAGTGATTCTGATGAATGGAATAAAGAATATAAACAAAAAATATCTTCTATTAAATATAATGAAAGTTATTTCAAGAATAAGTCATTAGCATTAATTTTTATAACCACAGGAACTAGTATGAATAAATTTATTGGTGTAGATATATCAACCGATAATAATACATTAATAGTTGAACCTAATATTAAGTATGCAAGTGGTACAGTTACTATGGATATAACAGGAAAATTAGTATTAGTTGAAGTTGATAAAAGTGTAACAAATATAGAAGTACAAAGATAATATTTAATTTAGAATAAATACAGTTGATGAACGGAAATTTTTTTATGCTAAATGTGGGAGTATATGCTGAAAAAATATGCTATTTTTTCGCAAATAAGTACCGCTAACGCACCATAATTATACTAACTTACAAGCCTAAAAGGTTGTAGGTTGTTTTTTTATTAACCAAAAAGTGTGCATGTACTATATAAGTATTTAAGAATAGATATAAAACTAAATCAGATAATTTAGAAAAGTAAATAAACTGTAGGAGGGAAATATGGTAATTTTAATAGCAGGGTGTTCTCATACTGGAAAGACTTTATTAGCTCAACAATTATTAGAAAAGTATAAATATCCTTATTTATCAATAGACCATTTGAAAATGGGGCTTATTAGAAGTGGTAATACAAGTTTAACAGTATCAGAAGATGAAGAGTTAACAGGATATTTATGGAATATAGTAAAAGAGATAATAAAAACAAATATAGAAAATAATCAAAATATAATAATTGAAGGTTGTTATATTCCTTTTGATTGGAAAAAATATTTTAAAGAAGAATACTTAAAACAAATAAAATATGTTTGTTTAATAATGACAGAAGAATACATAAAAAATAATTTTTATAAAATTAAGAAATATGAAAATGCTATTGAAAATAGAATGATAAAAGAAGATATTAGTATAGATGAAATTATTGAAGAAAATAAGCATAATTTAGAAATGTGTAAAAGATTTGAAAATAAGTATATATTAATTGATAAGGAATATAAAATTAATTGTGATTTGTAACAACATAGTTTTTAAAAATTTATTATTAGGAAAGGTAAAATTTACAAGTTATGGGAAATAAATATGAAAATTTAATAAATAAAGATAAACCAATAGATTCAAATTTCTATAAAAATTTTGAATTAATAGAAATATTAAATGTAGATAATGAAAAAATACAAATAGAAAAACTAACTTATAATAATTACTTAAAACTTAATAAAGAATTATTAGAAAAAGAAAATATAGAAATAGGAGTTTTAAATTCTTTTAGAGATTTTAAAGAGCAAGAAGAAATTTGTAAAGAATATGTTAAGATTTATGGAGAAGATTTAGCATATAAGCTTGCAGCACTTCCAGGAACTAGTGAACATCATACAGGACTTGCAATAGATATTGCTGTAAAAAAAGATGATGGAAATTTTGCTGAAACAAATCAAGAATTATATGAAGAAGAAAATAAATTTTTAATTGTACATAAATATTTATATAAATATGGTTTTATTTTAAGATATCCAAAAGATAAAACTAATATTACAAAATATAATTATGAACCATGGCATATAAGATATGTTGGAGAGAAAATTGCTAAAGTTTGTTTTTATGAAAATATAACTTTAGAAGAATATTATAAGTAAAATAGAAAAATAGATTAATATTCATAATTATTAATCTATTTTTTTATATAATTATATAATATGTAAGTTATTTAAATATTTCTATTAACCAAGCTTTTGTAAAATATTGTATACAAAGTTTATTTGAAATATATTTAAATTAAATATTAACTTTAGGGTTTAAATTAAATTTTCATTTTTTAAAGTATCAAGAACAACTTTAAAGAAATCATCTTTATTTTCTAAAAGAGAAATTATTTCTTTTTTAAAATTTTCAAAATATTCATCTTTAATATAAATTTTTGCATAACCATTTTTACCAAATTTGTTATTAAGATGATTGTAAATTTCATTTAAAATATCATCAAAAGAAAAGTCAGGATTATGTTTTAATGTATAAGTATAAGTTCTACATATAGCTGTTTTTACATCTAAGTTTTTATCTGCAGCAGATATTATTTTGCCATATAAATTTCTTGGTTCTATTTTACTAGAGGCTCTATGGTCTTCAATAGCAATTTTAATGAGTTTTAATTCGTTTTCACTGAAAAAATCTTTTAATTTTTCGTCTTGACTCATCATTTCAGCTGAAATTATTTCATGTTTTTTACTATCTATATGATGACCTATATCATGATAGGCTGCAACTACATATACTATATTTATATTAACATCATAATTTTTAGCAATATCAAAAGAATGTTCTATAACATTCAAAATATGTTCTATTCCATGACCAGCTTCATTTAAATTATATTTTGGAAATATAAAATTTTCTATGTAGTATACTAAATCTTGATTTAAATTATTTTTATTATAGTTATACTCCATTAATTAAATCTCCTTAAAAAATGTAATAAATTAAATAATTAGATACATATATTATAATTTATTGTGTTTATTAATATTTGAATGTAATTATAAAATATATATTTATAAACTTCATTGTTTTTATATATAATAAATTGATTAAAAAATATTATAAAATTATTTATTATATTAGAATTATAATTTAAAAATAGAATATAATCAATAAAGATTTATTATATATAGAGTGAAAAAATAAAAAAAGAATACTAGTAAGTATATAAATTTTGATTAAATTTGTTATAATTTTTATAAAAATTAGTAAAAAAACAGAAAATACTTGAAAAAAAATAAAGTATTTAGTATAATTTTAATGTAATTTAAAAGGGAGTAGCTTGAAAATTACTAATCAACAATCTCGATATTTATCTGGTTAGTAACCTAAAAAGGAGTGAGACTTTTAAAGAAGCAAGGAATATAACTTGTTTCTTTAAGAGTCTTTTTCTTTTAATAATTATATAATGAAAAAATGGAGGAACTTAATGAATACAGAAATTATAAGTATACAAACAGAAGATGGTGTTATAAATGATGGATTTATATTAAGAACTTCTTCTAAAAAAATTTTAATTGCAACTCATGGAATGGGAAGTAATTGCTTTAAAGAAAGAGAAAAGATTATTGCAAAAAAAGTATTAGAAAATGGAATTGATTTTTTTGGGTATAACAATAGAGGAAGCGAACTTGTAAAAAATATAAGAAAAAATGTTAATGGAACAGTAAAGAAATTATTAGCAGGTACAACTTATGAGAATCCTAAAGAAGGATATTTTGATATTAAAGCTGCCATAAAAAAAGCTGTATCACTTGGATATACTGATATTTATTTGCAAGGTCATAGTTTAGGGGCTACAAAGGTCCTTTTTACTTATAATAAGTTTAAAAATGAGAATTCAGAGCTTTTAAAATATGTAAAAGGAATTATTTTACTATCTTTAATAGATATTCCAAAAGTATTAAAAATATATTTGAATGAAAATTATGAAAAAATGGTAAATCTTGCAATTCAAAAAGAAGATGAGAAAAAAGTTTTAGAGCTAATGCCAAGAGAGAGTTTTATTCATCCAATTAGTGTAAAAACTTTTTTAGAGTATTCTAAATATTCAAAAGAAATTGATTTTGCACAATATAGTAAAAAGTATTATGAGTATAAAGAGCTTAACAATATAAATGTACCTTTATTTATGAGATGGGGTTCTGAAAATGAAATGATAGAACAACCAGCAGAAAGCTTAGTAAATATAGTTTCTCAAAAAATAACTAATAATAGAAAAGATATAAATTATATAGTCAGTGCTGATCATGGTTATACAGGAAAAGAAGAAATACTTGCAGGAGAAATTGTAGAATTTTTAAATAAAATTTAAAATGAATAGCTAATTATATAAATAATCAAAAGAAATTAGAAAAAATAAACATAGAAATATTTTAATGCAAATTTTAATATAGTTCTTAGAAATAATGGAACTTTTAATGATGTTAATAAAATTTTAAAAATATATTAATAAATTAAGGAGGAAACAAAATGGAAGAAAAATGGTTTAAAAAATCCATAAGAGAAACTGCTGAAAAGCTTAATACTAGTATAGAAAAAGGTTTAACAGCAGATGAAGTAACAAAAAGATATGAAACTTATGGATATAATGAACTGAAAGCTAAGTCTAAAAAAAGCTTGCTTAGAAAATTTTTAGAACAATTTAAAGATTTTATGATTATTGTTCTAATAATTGCTGCTATAGTATCTGGAATTGTTGGAGTACAACAAGGAGAAGGGATAGCAGACACAATAATTATTTTAATAGTAGTAGTTGTTAATGCAATAATTGGAGTTGCACAAGAAAATAAGGCAGAAAAATCATTAGAAGCTCTTCAAAAATTAAGTAGCCATGTTGCAAAGGTTATAAGAGATGGAAAAATGGTTGTAGTTCAATCAGCTGAATTAGTTCCTGGGGACATAGTTGTATTAGATACTGGTGATTTTATACCAGCTGATTTAAGAATTATTGAAGCTGTGAATTTAAAATCTCAAGAATCAGCTTTAACTGGTGAATCAGTTCCAGTAGAAAAAGTAGAAGAAGCAATAGAAAATGACGAAGTTGGTATTGGTGACAGAAAGAACATGTTATTTTCTTCTAGTTTAGTAACTTATGGTAGAGGAAAAGGTATAGTTGTTGAAACTGGAATGAATACTGAAGTGGGTAAAATTGCTAAAATGATTAATGAAACAGAAGACGGAGCAACACCACTTCAAATAAAATTAAATAACTTAGGAAAAACATTAGGTATTGTTGCTCTTGTAATATGTGCAATAATATTTGTAGTTGGTATTTTATATGGAAAAGCACCACTTAATATGTTTATGACAGCTGTATCACTTGCAGTTGCTGCAATACCAGAAGGATTAGCTGCAGTATCAACAATAGTTTTAGCTATTGGCGTTCAAAGAATGGTAAAAAGAAATGCTATAGTTAAGAAATTGCCAGCAGTTGAAACATTAGGAAGTGCATCAGTTATTTGCTCTGATAAAACAGGTACTTTAACTCAAAATAAAATGACAGTAAAAAAAGTATTTGTTAATGGAGAATTAGTAGATTTAGAAAGCATTAAAAATTTTGATGATGAAACTACAAAATTATTTGAAGCAGAAATGCTTTGTAATGATACAAAAGTTTCAGAAGATGGAACTTTAACAGGTGACCCAACAGAAACAGCACTAATTGATATGGGCAATAAAGTAGGATTTAATTTAGAAAACTACCCTAGAGTTGCAGAAATACCTTTTGATTCTGACAGAAAATTAATGACAACTGTTCATAAAGTAGGAGACAAATTTGTTGTTTATACTAAAGGTGGTGTAGATGAATTATTACAATGCTGCACAACATATCAAAAAAATGGAGAAGTAAAAGCAGATTTAAATAATTATAAAGAAAGAATTCAAGAATGTAATAAAAGGATGGCTGAAGGAGCTTTAAGAGTTCTAGCAGCAGGATATAAAATAGTAAATCATCCTATATCTGATGAGGATATGAAAAAATTAGAATCAAGCCTTATATTTGTTGGAATGGTTGGAATGATAGACCCTCCTAGAGAAGAGGCAAAAGAGGCTGTAAAGAAATGTATAACAGCAGGAATAAAAACTGTTATGATTACAGGAGATCATAAAATAACAGCAACAGCGATTGCAAAGGAATTAGGAATACTAAAAAATGAAAGTGAAGCAATAACTGGTAGTGAACTTGAAAAAATGACAGATGAAGAATTAAAAGAAAAAGTAAGAAATATATCAGTTTATGCAAGAGTATCACCAGAGCACAAAGTACGTATTGTAAAAGCATGGCAAGCAAATGGAGAAATTGTTGCTATGACAGGTGATGGAGTTAATGACGCTCCAGCACTTAAAAAAGCAGATATTGGTTGTGCAATGGGAATGGTAGGTACAGATGTTGCTAAAGAAGCAGCAGATGTAATATTAACAGATGACAATTTTGCTACAGTAGTTTCAGCAGTAGAAGAAGGAAGAAGAATTTATAATAATATTTTAAAAGCAATAACATTCTTGTTATCAAGTAATATTGGTGAAATAGTTGTTCTGTTTTTAGCATTACTATTAACACCTGTATTTGCAAGTGCATTTGGAATTCCAAATGAGTTAATAAATGAACTTGAAGTATTATTACCAGTACAAATTTTATGGATTAATTTAGTAACAGACTCATTACCAGCGTTAGCATTAGCTTATGATCCAGCAGAAAAAGGTATTATGAAAAGAAAACCTATGAAAAATTCAAAAGGAATATTTACAAAAGGTATGTCTTGGAGAATTTTATATCAAGGAATTATGATAGGATTACTTACATTATCAGCATTTATTATTGGTTTAGCAACAACAACTGAACCGATAGATGGTTTAACACTTGCAGAGAGTAAAATAGAAGTTGGTCAGACAATGGCATTTATAACTCTTGCATTATCTGAACTTGTTCACGTATTTAATATAAGAAATAATAAAGATTCAATTTTCAAATCAAACCCATTTAATAATAAAACATTATTACTTGCAATATTGGTATCTGCAGCATTGATGTTTATTGTTTTACTTGTTCCATCATTAACAAGTATATTTGGTATAGTAAGATTACCACTTCATAATATAGAAGAAACAGCAGCTCTTGTTATTGCACCACTTATAATTGTTGAATTATTTAAATTATTTAAAATAAACGGAACTAAACATGAGGAATAACCAAGGTTTGAAAATTACGTAAAAAAAGATGTAAACACATATTATTGTGTTTACATCTTTTTTTTTATTTAGTAGGAAAGTGCGCTGCACTTCCTACTAAATAAAGGCTTATGCCCAATATTGCACACAAGTTTTTTTAAAAACTTGGTAGAGCGAACAAAGACGTGGACATTTGCATAAAATTTTGTCTTTTGCTATTATCATAATGTCCACTTTTGTTCTATAAAAGAAAAATTATTTTAAATTTGTTATTATATAAATAGTTTACTAAATATTACATACGAAATTATCTAAAAAATAAATTCTACAAAATATGACATAATATAAATAAATACTTGAAAATTTTGAATAATAATATATAATAATGTAAGAAAAGGAGAATATAATAAATGTTATATGGAATGGATGACCATGACTTTGACGAAAACTTAAGTTTGGTTAAAAAATCCAAATTAAATATGAAAAAAGTTATATTAGTAATTGTAATATTTTTACTATGTTTTTTTATCATGTTTGGAAGTTTTTCTATTTCATATAGAATAATAAATAAACAGCCAATAGATAATTTAGCGTCAACAGAAATAGAGAACAATGTTCCAGATAATAAAAAAGAAGCATCAGAGTCAATAAGAGTTGAAGAAAAAGAAGTAACACAGGCAAAAAACGAAAAAAAAGATGAAAGTACAAATTTAGTAATAAATACAGATGTAAAAATTGCTGAACATAATATGGAAGAAATAAAAAAACAATTTTTACCAGTTCAAAATTTGAATGCAAAACAAGAAATAAAAAACATCTATACTTCAGAAGAAAAACAGGTATATTTAACTTTTGATGATGGACCATCAAAAACTGTAACACCACAGATTTTAGATATATTAAGAGATAATGGAGTAAAAGCCACATTTTTTGTATTAGGTTCTAGGGTAGAATTATATCCAGAAATATTAAAAAGAGAGTTTAATGAGGGACATTATATTGCAAATCACGGATATTCTCATAGTTATAAATCAATTTATGAAAGTAAAGATACTACTTTTAATGAATATGTTCAATGTGAAAATTCCATAAAAAATGCTTTAGAAATACCAGAATATAATTCATATTTATTTAGATTTCCAGGTGGCTCTACAGGAGGAAAATATTCTTCTATAAAAAAAGAGGCAAGAGATTTATTTGATTTATATGGAATAGCATATACAAATTGGAACTGTTTAACAGGAGATGCTGCAGGTAGCAAAACTAAAGAAGAATGCATGACAGAAATGATTTCAACAAAAGCAAATCAGAATAGCATAATATTATTAATGCATGATGCAGGGGATAAAAATCAAACTGTTGAAGTATTGCCGGAGATAATACAATATTATAAGAATGAAGGTTATACTTTTAAGAATTTTTACGAAATATTTAAATAGTAGGATATAAGATAAATAGAATTATAAAGTAATTAATGATGGTAGAGTAGTAGTCAGCAGCAGAGAGATTTATAATAAGAGATATTAGTATTGATGACTAATTATTAATCACATTAATTATTAAAATATAATAGGTATGTTAGAAATAAAGAATTAATAAAGAATAAAGAATAAAGAATTAAAAATTTTAAAAATTTAAAATTAAAAACAAAAATATATATTTTTGACTTGACAAATTATTGATATTTGTGCTAATATATTTATTGTTGATAGAAAATATTAACTTAAAATGCGGTAGTGGCGGAACTGGCAGACGCGCTAGACTTAGGATCTAGTGGGAGACCGTGGGGGTTCAAGTCCTCTCTACCGCACCAATTATGTTTCTGTTCAAATAATGAAATAGAATTGATATAAAATCAATCAGAAAAAAATCTGATTGATTTTTTTTGTAAGTAATCTTCCGGCTATGCCGGTAGTAACATAGGCTTTAGCTTTGTACAAAAGCAACTCCTTTCATGATATAATATCAAAATATGTAAGAAATCAACTACAAGAAGATATGATGTATGACCAAATATCAATAAAAGAATATAAAGACCCGTTAAACGGGTCATAAGAAACGCATGCGTCGGAACAGTTATGAGCCTTGAGGCTCCGCTTGTAACCTAGCCCTAGGGGCGTTATGAGTAAAATACCTCCGGCTAAGCCGGAGGATTGTTATTGAGTAACACTTGATTCATTTCATACTGATTTATAGAATAATTTACACACCTTTTTGATTTCAGAATGTTAAAATCACTATAAAACCAAGGGTTTGAGGTTGTAACATTATACTATATGTGCTATAATATAAGAGTATTATATATTTTAAGGAGATTTTTAATGGAAGAAGATTTTAAAGAACCAGAAGAAGATTTAAAGATATGTCAGCCTGATGAATATGATTTATTATTTAAAGCTATGGGACCTGATAGAACTTTGCATCAAATTGTATATAACAAAAGCAAACATAGAAGAGGTTATATACATAACAAAAAACATAGAGAAGATGATAGTTGGTATGCACCATATTTAATTTATGAGATTGGAAAAAAAGTAGGAATAGACGTTCCTGAAACTGAAGTTGGTTTAATTTTACATAAAAATGTAGATAAAGAATATTATATGGATTCATGGTTTGAATCATCTATAGTATATGATAGAAAACCATGTTATGATGCACATTTTATTATGCCAACATTAGATGATTACATGTATGTTTCTCCAGAAGTTATTGAGGCTGAATATTTAACTACAAACCCTAGTGCTGCTGACAAAAGAAGAAAAAATACTTTTGTAAGTGACAATAAGCAATCAGTTAGAAATTATGTTAATTCTTATACATGGTATATGATTAACAGAGGGAATAAGCCTAGAGCAGAATATTCTAATTCTGAAATTAATAAGATTAAACAAGAGCTTGTAGATAGAGCAATGTTTAGTTTAATGTTTGAAAGTTACGGAAATTTTGATATTCGTTTACTAGATGGAAAAAATGCTGAATTAGAACCTTATTATCCATCAAGATTTGGAATGATGTTTTTAAATGTAAGAGATGAAAAAATTCAAGAGCTTTTATTAGAAGATGATGAAGAATTAAAAAGAAGTTTGGATTCAAATTATAAACCACAATATAATTCTGGTAAGAATATAATGCATGAAAATGCAAAAGAAGTTATTGCCAGCATTTTTGAAGAATTTCCAGAACAAGCAGAAAAGTCTTATGAAAGCTTAAAAAAATTTAAACAAGAAGATATGGAAAATTTATTGGCAAATTGTACTAGAATGAGTGGAGGACATAAAAAACTAGCATTACGCATTTTTAAGTTAAGAGAAAGGGAATTAGAAGAAGTTTACGAAGAACATATAAGAAATCAAGAACAAATAAAATAAGTTTAATTTTCTTTATAAATTTAAGATTAAATTATATGGCGAGTTTACAATTTTTGTATGTATATTTTTTATATTGAATAAATATAAAAAGTTTGAAAATACTAATATCAAAACATAAAAAGGAGTGAATTTATGGAAGATAAAGATATTGGTATTGAAAATGATAATACAACAAAATATGGTGAATGGGTTTGTTCACAATTTGCATGGTTACCACTAGATAAACAAAAAGAAAATGCAGAAAGATTTGAAGAAATTACTAAGAAAAGAAAAAGAAAATAGATAAATTAAAGATATACTAAATCAAGTTTAAAAATAGAAAACCAAACTTTTAATAAAAAGTTATGAAAAATAATATAAATAGTAAAAATAAGAGGGAAAATAATGAATTTATATATTTGTGGAAGTAATAGAAATAAAAATTGTTATAAAGTATTGAACGACTTAAAAAATGAAGGAGATAAGTTAATAAGTTTATCTCAAAAAAATATAAAATATTGCTTAGGTTGCTCAGCTTGTATTAATGAACTAGAAAATTTTTGTATTCAAGAAGATGATATGATTGATATTTATAATAGTATGATAGAAGCTGAAAATATAGTAATTGCTTCTCCTGTATATATGAATCATTTAACTGGAATATTAAAAAATGTAATAGATAGACTTAATCCATTTTCATGTCATGGAAATTTAAAAGGAAAAAAAGTATATCTTATTGCAATAGGACAAATGTCTGAAGAGGAAAATGAAGAAATTGCTAATAATTTAAAAGATTATTTTGAAGGACTTAGTGAATTTATGGAATTTGAATTTAAGTTTTTAAGATATTTGTCATCAGGAGATGTAGAGACTGTTGACGATATTTATGAGAATTATGAAAATTATGAAAAAATAATTGAAGAACTAAAAAATGAGATTAACTGAAATGTTGTGGACATTTAAATACTATAAATAATGTCCACATTTTTATTTTTTATTATTAGAAAAATAAAATTTATAAATAAATTTAAAGGAGAAGGAACTGTATTATGAATAAAGAATATGATAAATATAGTAGATATATTGGAAAAGTTACTCGTGATTTGAGAAATTCATATTATAAAACAGCTACAGAAGAGGAAAAAAAGGAGAGAGCTGTAGAACCTAGTCAATTAAATGCGAAACAAGGTTTAGGAAATTTTCCAGCATTCTATTTGCAAGGACATCATTGTGAAAAAAGTGATTGTGGTTGTTGCACAAATTGTTTTTATTCCCAATTTCAATATGAAGAACCTTCTAAAGAAGAAATTAGGGCTCAATGTGATTATGTAATTGATAACTTTGAAAGACTTGTTTTATCACAACAATATGGAAAAAATGAATTTCAAGGAGTTAAGAAATATCCTAATTCTAAACCAATATTTTTGACATTTAGTCCTACAGGTTCTTTTTTTTCAGAAAAAGAATTTCCAAGAGAAATTAGATTAGATTTTCTAAAAAAATTGCAAAAAAAGCAAGAAGAGCTTCAAAGAGACATTGTTTTACATATTGAAGCACATGCAATCGATGTATTTAGATATAGAGATTACATCTTATCAAGCCAAGAGAGCGAAATTTTAAGAGATTTAAATACTAAATGTATTTTAGGCTTTGAATCTGTTAATGAATGGTCAAGAAACGTTTTATATAATAAACATTTACCATTAAATTGTTTTGAATCTGCTATTGAAATTTTGAAAAAAGCGGGAATTGAACCAGGTGCTTTTGTTTTTTCAGGATTATTAACACATACAGATTTAGAAGCTAAAGAAGATATGCTGGACTCTGTAAAATATTTAAAAGAAAAAGGTGTTTTTCCTGTTTTAATGTTTGCTAATAGTCAAAGTTATACATTGCCTGATTTATTAAGGTGGAAAGGAAAACACAAACTTCAAGAACCAGCAAATGTATTAGATACAGTTTATGGTGCTTTAGATATATTAACTGATGGGGGAAGAAAAGATGCAGGATATTATTTGATACCAGAACCGGTTGAAGGGCCTCCATATCCAGAAGGTAATATATTTTATGATAGAAATGATATTAAAGATTTTTCAGAAACTACTAGTGTACAGATACATCAAATTTTAAAGGAATTAAGGGCTAATAGAGATATAAGGAAATTTATTAGTGATTGGAATTCATTTAGAAAAAATAATCCTGAATATGAAAAATATAAAAAAAGAGTTGAAAAGCAAGAGGAAAATAAACAAGATAAAGAAATTAGATTGGCAAGAAGTCTAAAAGATGGTGTTGATAATATGGAAGAATATCTTGCGTATAGAAAAGAAAAAGATGAACAAGAAAAAAGTGATGAAGAAAATAGATATAAAATTGACTAATCAGTATAAAAATTAATAAATTCTTGTATAACTTTTAAATTAATGGTAAAATATTTTAGCAAATATGAAAACAAAGGAGAAATTTATGGATGCTATAATAAATGGATTTACTAATTTAATGGCAATTAGAGAATTTGAAACATTTTTTAAGTTAGTATTAATAGTATTTTTATCTGGATTTGTTGGATGGGAAAGAGAGTCTTGGAGTAAACCAGCAGGATTTAGAACTCATGTATTAGTTGGAATAAGTGCAGTTTTAGTAATGATTTGTGGGGATTTCTTATATGATAAAACTGGTTCTGATCTAACAAGAATACCAGCACAATTATTATCTGGTATAGGATTTTTAGGTGCAGGAACAATTTTAAGAGATGGAAATAATGTAAAAGGATTAACAACTGCAGCAGGTCTTTTATCAGTTACTTGTATCGGTTTAGCTGTTGGGGCTGGATATTATTTAGGTGCAATTATAGCAACAGCTGTTGTATATGTTGTATTATCTTATTCACATATTTTATCAAACAAATTAGAACATTATAATTTCTTGAATCTGAAAATAATTACTAAAAAGCCAAAAATAATATTTGGAGATGTTAAAGATATTTTAAAACATTATGATTTAGAAATTTATAAAGTTAGAGTTTTTGATAACAAAAAAGAGGATAAAATTAATTTAACTTTGAAATATAAGTCAGAAATAAATTTAAATATTAATGAAATAATTTCACAAATAATAGAAATAAATGAAGTAATAGAAGTAGAAGAGGTAAAACAAGGTCAAAATGGATAAAGAATTAAAAGAGAAAGCAAATTATTGTTTAAATTGTAAAATAAAACCATGTAGTATAAAAGGATGTCCAATGCAAACTAAAATTCCTGAGTTTATTACAGAAGTTAAAAATGAAAATTTTGAAAAAGCTTATGATTTACTTATCGAAAATAATATTTGTTCATATATTTGTAGTATTGTATGTCCACAAGAAGAACAATGTGAAGGTAGCTGTATAAGAGGAATAAAATCAATACCAACTAATATTGGAATTTTAGAAAGAACTGTAAACGAATGGGCAATAGAAAATAATTATGAATACGAAATTCAGAAAAAAGAAAATAATGGAAAAAAGGTAGCTATAATAGGTTCAGGACCTGCTGGAATAGAATGTGCAGTAGAATTATTAAAAAATGGATATAATGTTGATATTTATGAAAAAGAAAAAATCCCTGGAGGTATTTTAGTTTACGGTATACCAGATTTTAGATTATCAAAAGATATTGTAAATGATGTAATTAAAAAAATAGAAAAATTAGGTGCAAATTTTATTACAAACAAAGAACTTGGAAAAGATTTTTCTTTAAAAGAAATTTCAAAAGAATATGATGCTGTATTTTTATCAATAGGTGCTGCAATATCATCTACTTATAGTTTATCAAGTAACGAAATAAAAAATGTATATAAATCAGATGAGTTTTTAAAAGCATATAATGAAAAAAATTATATAAAAGATTTAGGAACAGTAGTAGTTATTGGTGGTGGAAATGTAGCTATGGATTCTGCTAGAGTTGCTGTAAAAATGGTGGCTAACAAGGTAAAGATTCTTTACCGTAGAGATAGAGCTCACATGCCAGCAAGAGAGATTGAACTTGATGATGCAATAAAAGATGGAGTAGAATTTAAAGAATTAACAAGAGTAGTTTCTGCTAATGAAACAAATGGAAATATAAAAAGTGTAAATTGTATTAGGACAGAAATAATTGGTGGAAAAGCAGTAGATGTAGAGGATGCAAAAGAATTTGAAGAAGAAGCTAATACAGTAGTCTTTGCTATAGGTTTAAAACCAGACAAATCTCTAATTGAAAAACAAGGAATAGAACTTGATGATTGGGGATATATTAAAGTAGACGAAAATGGAAAAACAAATTTACCAAATATCTATGCAGGAGGAGACAATACAGAAAGTAAATCAACTGTTTGTAGAGCTTTAGCAGCAGGAAAAAGAGCAGCCTTAGGAATAATGAAAAATATTTAAAAAGAAAAGCCCCCTATTGGCAGAGTGCCAATAGGGGTTTTTGAATTTTAGATTTGTGCATTAACCTCATAAGAAGGAAAACATTTTTGAGAAAATGTAATCTCACCGTCTGTTATTTCACGAGTGATTTGCACTTGATGTGAGACAAAAAAAACGATTCTCTTTATATCTTTTTGACAATAATCAGCCATGAATTTTAATACTGTTTTTGCGGTTTTATCATCAAGAGCGTTTGTTACTTCATCAAATACAACTATCTTATGAGTAGGATTCAAATTGTACAAAACTTTGACTATGGCAAGCCTTTGCTTTTGTCCAGAAGAATATTGTGTAATTGTGGTTGTTGACAGGTAATCCAGAATTCTTTCATCATCTTCAGAATTTAAACCAAGGTTTTTCATTATATCAAAATAGATATGAGTACCTTTTAAAATGTGTATCAATTTATTTTTATCAAGAGAACTATGCTCATTACTGAAAATGATTTCATCAAGAATTGGATTACTTCCAAGTCGACCATTACTTTCATGCATAATAGAGGCTAAGTAAGCTTTTTCATCAGAGATTCCATAGAATATTGGAGAAACTTCAAGCTTGATTTTTCCTGTAAGTAAATGCATAAATGTAGATTTTCCGCATCCAGTATGCCCATAAACTAGGTAAGATTTGCCTTTTTCTAAAATAAAAGATCTTTTATTTTCTAATTTATAAGCAGAAATAGGATTTGGATAAGTGAAAATAAAAGGTTTTACCTCAATTTTAGTAATATTTTCTGAACAGAAAACATATTGTTCCTCTTTTTTTAGAGTATTAATTATAGAGTCAAAATCAGATTTTAAACTTTCAGCATCAAGTTTGGTATTTTTTATTCTATCTAAACTATCAAGAATACTGGAAATTTTATCCAAAATTGCTGAATATATACTTGAAATGGCGATAATATCTGTTATGAGTTCAATACTCAAATTACTGACTCCACCAGCTGAATAAATTTTAAAAATGATAATTGTAATCATAAACAAACTCAAACAAAAGTCTTTAATAACTTGAATCTGATTAAGCTTGTGAACCATTGATTTTTCGGTTAAACGAGTGATTTTTAGTAAATCAATTACGAGTTTAGATCTGAAAGAAAATTCTTCAGTAATCAGAGGTTCAATGTTTTTTATATCATTGAACAAGACTTCATTTTTCTTTTTATATTCTTTTAAATCATATTTGTATTTTTTTCGTACTCTAATTCTAATTAGATATAGAATGATGAAAATGATAATACAAATTATTAGAAGAAACATAAAAAGTAGAGAATTAGAATTGCTCGACTGTTGGAGCTCAATAAAAAATGTACCACCAAGCATTATTACTGCAGTAATGATATTGGCTATAGTGATTGGTAAATTTTGAAAAAAAGTCCAAATGTAATTGATATAGTCATTTAAAACAACAATTACTTCTGAGTTTTCAAGAACAGTAAAGATACCATTTTTAGTTTTAAATACTTTCCCACGAACAGAATTTGCAATTTGTGAAATACTACTTGTAATATATGAATCTGCTTGTGAATTGAAGAGTTGTTTTTCAGAATCAGTAAAACTTTGTACAGCAGCTCGAAGAACTGATTTTAAAAAATAAGCAATAATCATAATTAAAGCCAAAATGTTGTGACCAGCTAAAAGAGCTACTTGAGCAAGTTTCACAGAGAAACTTAAAAAATCACCTATTGCGGTGAAAAATATTTCTGTTGAAAGAATTAAATTTTTCCGCCTGTTTATATCTTTAGGCATTTTAACTACAGGGTGAGCGTTAATTAATTGTTTTATAGACACTTTCTTCGTATTCATGTTTTAATCTCCTTCTTATTTTATTTTCAATGTGCTATTCTATGCTTTTCAAGTTCATGTAAATTCTATACATAAACGAAATAAAAAAACATGTAGTTAACATAATTATAACAAATTTTTCATAATATGTAAATGTTTGCATCTAAGGGTATTAAAAATATGATGCTATTATCAAATAAAAAACTTAAAATTTTATAATTATTTTTTATTTAAAAATGTATATTTTTAAAAAGTTGATATTGACAAAATTATGTAAATGATGTTATTATATTTATATTAATAAGAGAAAAACAATGAAAAGGACAAGATAAATAAATGTAAAACCTAAAGAGAGCTAACAGTTGGTGAGAAGTTAGTAGGAAAATAATTTATTTATTATCACCTTGGAGTCGATTATTTGAAAGTAAGTTTTAGTAAAGTAATTCGCATTGCCTTGCGTTAAAAGGAAAAGAGAGATTATAATTTATATAATTATAATCTAATTTAGGTGGTACCACGGAATATAACCATTTCGTCCTATAAGGATGAAATGGTTTTTTTAGTATTAAGAAAAGTATTTTTCTTAATTTGATTATTCTTGGTTTCAATGTGATTTAAGGAGGAATTTAGTTGAGAGAAAATGTTTTAGAAAGATTAAAAAATCTTAACATTAATTATAAAATAGTAGAACATACACCAGTATATACTATTGATGAAATGGATGAATTGGGAGATATTTTTGATGGAGCTAAAATATGTAAAAATTTATTTGTAAGAGATCAAAAAGGAAAGAAACATTTTTTAATAGTTGTACCAGAAGAAAAAAGAGTACCTCTTGCAGATGTTTCTAGCAAGATAGGAAGTACCAAATTAAGTTTTGCATCTGAAGAAAGATTAATGAAATATTTGAAATTAACTCCTGGAGCGGTAACGCCACTTGCTGTTATTAATGATGAAAATTCAGAAGTAGAAGTTATTTTAGATGAAGAATTAAAAAATGAAAAGATATTGGGAGTACATCCTTGTGAAAATACTGCAACAATTTTACTTACAATACAAGATTTAGAAAAATATATTAACTCTTGTAATAATAAATATAGATACATAAAATTCTAATTGATATTAGTAAACAATAAAATATATAAATAAAGGAGAAGATATTATGTGTGATAATTGTAATGAAAAAAAGGATTATGGTAAAACATTGAATTTGCCTAAAACAGATTTTCCGATGAGAGCAAATTTACCAGAAAATGAACCTAAAATACTAGATGCTGTATTTGAAAAAGGTTTATATGAAAAGATGTTAAAGAAAAATGAAGGAAAAACACCATTTGTTTTACATGATGGACCTCCTTATGCAAATGGAGAAATTCATATAGGACACGCATTAAATAAAGTTTTAAAAGATACAATAGTAAGATATAAAAATTTAAAAGGATTTTATACACCTTATATACCAGGATATGATACACATGGTATGCCTACTGAGAAAAAGGCAATAGAAAAATTAGGATTAAATAGAGATGAAATACCTGTGACTGAATTTAGAGATACTTGTAAAAAATTTACAATGGAATATAAAGATAAACAAACAGAAGGTTTTAAAAGATTAGGTGTTTTAGGAGATTGGGATAATCCATATATAACATATCAACCACAAATGGAAGCAAAACAAATAGGTGTATTTGCAGATATGTATAAAAAAGGATATATATATAAAGGATTAAAACCTGTTTATTGGTGTACAGATTGTGAAACTGCTTTAGCAGAAGCTGAAATAGAATATAAAGATGTAAATTCAAATACAGCATATGTTAAATTTCCTGTAAAAGACAGTAAAGGTTTATTTGATAGTGAAAATGCTTATATAGTAATATGGACAACAACACCATGGACATTACCTGGAAATTCAATGATAGCAGTTGGACCAGATTTTAAATATGCTGTTGTTGAAACAAAGGGAGAAAAGTTAATTTTTGCTAAAGAGTTAGTTGAAGATGTAATGAAATTAGCAGGAATAGAAGATTATAAAATAATAGATGAAATAGTTGGAGAAAAATTAGAAGGAGTTATATGTAAACACCCATTTTTAGATAGAGATTCAAAAGTAGTAACAGGTTCAGAAGATACTGTAAATGTTGAACTTGGAACTGGTACAGGTTGTGTTCACTGTGCACCAAGCTATGGTAAAGAAGACTATTTATTAGGACTAAAAAAAGGTGGAGATATAATAGTATTGGTAGACAGTAAAGGTGTTCAAAGAGGAGAAGGTGCAGGACCTTTTAAAGATATGTACTATGCTAAATCTGATAAAGAAATAATAAAATGGCTAGATGAACATGGTTTACTTTTAGTTTCACAAGTTGTAAATCACTCTTATCCACATTGTTGGAGATGTAAAAAGCCAGTTATATTTAGAGCTACAAGTCAATGGTTTGCATCAGTAGATGGATTTAGAAAAGAAACATTAGATGCTATAAAAACAGTTAAATGGTATCCAGCTTGGGGCGAAGAAAGAATAACAAAAATGGTAGAAGATAGAAATGATTGGTGTATATCTCGTCAAAGAACATGGGGAGTACCAATACCAATATTCTATTGTAAAAATTGTGAAAAAGAATATGTAACAGATGAAAGCCTAAAGAAAATTCAAGAAATAGTAAAAGAAAAAGGAACAAATGCATGGTATGACTTATCTGAAAAAGAATTAATGCCAGAAGGTGCAAAATGTTCTTGTGGTTGTACAGAATTCAAGAAAGAAACAGATATAATGGATGTTTGGTTTGATTCTGGTTCTACGCATGAATCTGTTCTTGCAGAAAGAGGATTGCCTTCTGCTGATATGTATTTAGAAGGAAGTGACCAATATAGAGGTTGGTTCCAATCTTCACTATTAACTTCTGTTGCAACAAAAGGAAAAGCTCCATATAAAGAAGTTTTAACACATGGATATACAGTAGATGAACAAGGAAGAAAAATGTCTAAATCAATAGGTAATGTTGTTTCACCACAAGAAATAATAAAAGAATCTGGTGCAGATGTTTTAAGACTTTGGGTTCTAGCATCTGATTACAAATCAGATGTAAGTGTATCTAAAAACATAATAAAACAAGTAACAGAAGTTTATAGAAAAATAAGAAATACAGCAAGATATATATTAGGAAATACTTCAGACTTTGATGTAAATAATCCTGTAGCTTATGAAGATTTAAAAGAAATAGATAAATGGGCTTTAACAAGATTAAATAGATTAATAAGAACTTGCACAAAAGCTTATGACACTTATGAATTCCATGAAGCATACCAAGCAATAAATCAATTCTGTGTTGTTGATATGAGCCAATTTTATTTAGATATAATAAAAGATAGACTATATACATCTAAGCCACAATCTTTAGAAAGAAGAGCAGCTCAAACTACAATGTACGAAATATTATCAAGTTTAGTTAGAATATTAGCACCAATGACATGTTTTACTGCAGAAGAAATATGGAGTTATATGCCACATAAATCTGGAGAGAATACAGAAAGTGTAATGCTAGAAAGTTATCCTGAACCAAATGCAAAATATGATGATGATGTACTTGCTATGAAATGGGAAAAATTAATTGCATTAAAAAATGAAGTTGCTAAAAAGTTAGAGTTAGCAAGAGCAAACAAAGAAATAGGACTTTCTTTAGAAGCAAAAGTTACATTATTTGCAGAAAGTGATGAATATGATTTTCTAAAAGGAAAAGAAGAACTTTTAAAAGAAATATTTATAGTTTCTGGCGTAAAAGTATTTGAAAATAGAAGAAATGAAGATAAAGAAGTTGAAATAGGTATAAAAGTAGAAAGAGCAGATGGAGAAAAATGTGAAAGATGCTGGATGTATTCAGAAACTGTTGGAGAAAGTGCAGAATATCCTACTTTATGTGAAAGATGTAGAGATAATTTGATATAAATTAAAATTAGAAGTGGACAAAGATACTAAAAGTAATTGTCCACTTTTTTCTTTTTGATATCCAAAATGTTTATATTGATGCTTTATTTATCAAGATTGTTTGCAATAAGACTAATGATTAATTTTGGAGTAGGTTTAGCTTTAAATTCTAAATTGAAATATTTTTCAACAATCTTATATGATTCATCTGTATGTTTACTATACATGTAGTTAATTGTTCGAAATACAGACCACTTTACTCTGTCAACGCTTGTACCATTTAAATTTGCAACATAAGAGTATATATCACGTTCTAATTTTTCAAAGGAATAAGATCCTTTGTATGTATGAGCATATAAAATAGAATCTAACAAATATATAGTTCCAGATAGTTTAAAATCAAAACCTAAATAAGATAATATTTTAGCGGCTTTTTCTTTTTGGGAAAAAGAATCTTTTTTTATAAACTTTAAAATTGTACTCATAATAAATTCTATTTTATCTTCTGGATTTACAATTACTATAGGTTTATAAGATACGCTTCTATATTTTTTAGTAGTAAAAAATATAATGTTAGGGAAATAATTAATAAATTTATTTTGAATTAAATATATAATATCTGGATTAGTGCAAATAATTAATTCGGGTTGAGAAGCTTTTAATATTGAATTGGCTTCTGATAAATTATCAGTAAGACCTATAATTCTAGTATCAGTTAAATTAAAAGCCACTTTATTAACTATTTTTTTTGCTGCTTGCATATTTTTGCATAAAATTAATAATTTTAACATTTGTAACCACCTCTCTATATATAAAACAATTTAGAACGACAAAAGGTGACAAAAAAAGACAAAAAAATTAAAAAAATTTTTAAATTTAAAAGTACCTAAAAAATAATAATATAAGAAAGTGTTAGAAATATGAATTTTTCAAGATCTTTAAAATAAAAAACATTTTATATTATATTAAAAAATATAATGTTTCTAAAAAATATAATTTCTTATAAATTTTAGAAACATTATAAAATTTAAACTACATACCTTGTTCGCCAGGAATAATATAATCTATAACACCATATATTAAAGCACCAATAATGGCAGCCATCCACGAAATAGAATATCCAGCAACGAAAAATTGAGTTGCATATAAAACTACAACGGCAAGCACAAAGCCAACAAAACCTTTACCAAATGCCATTGCATGTAAACCAGTAAATTTTATTATTAGATAATCCATAACTGTTAGAACAATGGCAGACACAGCAAGTGACCATATATTATTTATAGAAAAACCAGGTGTGAAAAATGCAGTAATTCCTAAAATAATAGCAGCAACTATAAATCTACCAAGTATTTGTCCAACAGCGCCCATGGTATTACTAGATTGAGTTTTTGAACTATTGTTTTCCATTTTGCAAACCTCCTTGCTAAAAAATATATTTGAATATAATAAATAGTTATAAAATTTAATAAAAAATTATATAAAAAATATTTAATTATAAACAAATATAAGTATATTTTAATAATTTTTGTGAAAAATATACATATAAAATTTGTATATTGAGGTTTAAAATGATACTTATATTTGTAAGAACAATAATTATATATGTTTTGGTTTTATTTGTAATGAGATTTATGGGAAAAAGAGAAATTGGACAAATGCAACCTTTTGAACTTGTTATATCAATAATGATAGCTGATTTAGCATCTACACCAATGGCAGAAATAGGTATACCAATTTTATATGGAATTATTCCAATATTTGGTTTACTTTTTATGCATATATTGATTTCTGTTTTAAATATAAAAAGTATAAGAATAAGAGAAATTATATGTGGTAAACCAAGAATTTTAATTAATGAAGGAAAAATAGATGAAAAGGCTCTTACAAAAGAAAATTTCACTATTAATGAACTACAAGAAAGGCTGAGAGTAAATAATGTCAATAATATATCTGATGTTGAATATGCAATATTAGAAACTAGTGGCCAAATAAGTGTTATTTTAAAATCTGAAAAAAGAGGAGTAACTCCTGAAGATTTAAATCTTCAGGTTGAAAAAACTAAAATATCTTATGATTTAGTTTTAGATGGTAAGATTATGTATGATAATTTGAAAAAAATTGGAAAAGATGAAAAATGGTTGATAAAAGAAATACAAAAATTCAAAATTAGACCTCAACAAGCTTTAATATTTGTTCAAAATGGAGATGGAACTTTCTTTTGTCAAGAAAAACAGAAAAAGTAGGTGCTATATGAGATTTATTAGAGAATTAATAATATTAATTTTAATAATAGTATTTGTAATAGTTATAGATAATATAACACAAAATATTACTGAAAATTCTTTGGAAGAAATTAGTTATAAAATAGCTGATGTAGAAAGCAATTTATCTGGAGAGAATAATAAAAATAAAATAGAAGAACTTTCTGAAACATGGAAACATTTGGAGACAAAGCTTGCTTTTTATATGGAACATAATGAACTTGAAGAAATAAGTAGTAAAATGACTAATGCAAAAATTAGTATAGAAAATGATGAGATAAGTGAAGCAAGTTTGTATATAGATGAAATAAAATTTAGAATAGAACATATAAAAAATAAACAAAAAATGGAGCTTAAAAATATTTTTTAATTTCAAATAAAATATAGAATATGTAAAGACTTTGCTAAAACACAAATTATATTTAATAAAATTTTGTAATAGAATAAAAAATGGACATTTAAATAGAAGTCTTTTTTAAAATCAATATTGTTCATTTTTATAATAGGTAAAAAGAAAGTATAGAAATTGATATATAATTTCTATACTTATATTCTATCAAATTTTTTAAGTTTATTATTATTGTATAAAGAATTTGTTAAATATTAAATTTTAGTTAATTTTTATTTATATTTGTATCTTTAACTATATAAATTGGCCTATTTTTTACTTCTAAATAAGTTTTTGATAAATATTGACCTATAATTCCAAGAGAGAAAAGTTGAATTCCACTAACCATAAATATTATACAAACTAAAGATGGCCAACCACTTGTAGGATCTCCAAAAATTAAAGTTTTTATTATTATAGCAATTATTAGTAAAAAAGATACTAAGCAAAATACTAAACCAATTATAGAAGAAAGAAGTAATGGTGTTGTAGAAAAAGCTGTAATTCCTTCAAGTGCATATTTAGTTAATTTCCAAAATGACCATTTAGTTTCTCCAGCAACTCTTTGAACATTTTTATATTCAATCCATTTTACTTTAAATCCAACAAAACTAAAAAGACCTTTTGAATATCTGTTATATTCTTTTAAAGAGATTATAGCATCAACAACAATTCTTTTCATGAATACATAATCTCTGGCACCATCTACCATTTCAAAATTAGTTAAACGATTTATTAATTTATAAAAAATTCTAGCAAAAAAACTTCTAATTATTGGTTCACCTGTTCTAGTTACACGTCTTGTACCAACTGCATCATAATCTTCTTCTGTAACAGCTTTATACATTTGTGGTAATAAAGAAGGTGGATCTTGAAGATCTGCATCCATTAAAGTAACATAATCACCTGAAGAGTTTTCCAAGCCAGCAAAAATTGCAGATTCCTTACCAAAGTTTCTAGAAAATGAAACATATTTTATTCTATTATCTTTTTCTGCTAATTCCTTTATGATACTAAGAGTGTTATCTTTTGAACCATCATTTACAAAAAGAATTTCAAAATCAACATTATTAGAAAATGTTTTCATGTTTTTTTCTAATTCTTTATAAAAAAGTGGTAATGCTTTTTCTTCATTATAACAAGGAACTATTATTGAAATTTTTTCCATAACTATTTCTCCTAAATATAAAATAACACTAACATTATAGCACAGAGAAAAAAGTATTACAAATTATTTTTTATATAATAGGAAACTCTTCAAAACTTCGTCTTATATAAAGAATTTGCCCAATATCAAATCTCTATGAATATATGTTATTTTTATTATGTTATACAAATATAAAAATTATAAAATAAATGTAATTTTAGAATAAAAATATAAACTAAGAAGAAAATAGATAAAGAGCTAAAAAATATGTGTAAATTATTAAAAAATCTTTTTTAAAAGGTTGATATTTATTCTTAAATGTAATATAATCGTAATGCAAATGTAATAAAGATTTTGCTCAAAAAAACTGAAAGGAAGAATGTTGATGTTTGGACAAGATATCGGAATCGATTTAGGAACAGCTACAGTAATAGCATATGTAAAAGGAAAAGGTATTGTATTAAGAGAACCATCTGTTGTTGCTGTAAATAATGTAACAGGTCAAGTCTTAGCAGTAGGACATGAAGCAAGAAGAATGCTAGGAAGAACACCTGGAAATATTGTCGCAACAAGACCTTTAAGGGATGGAGTAATTTCAGATTATACAGTTACAGAGAAAATGTTAAAATATTTTATTAGTAAAATTTGTGGAAGATTTTTCTTCGCACCTAGAATAATGATTTGTATACCTTCTCAAGTTACTGAAGTAGAGAGAAAAGCCGTAATAGATGCA
The DNA here is from genome assembly GCA_902492015.1 of uncultured Eubacteriales bacterium. Classification (GTDB taxonomy): domain Bacteria; phylum Bacillota; class Clostridia; order TANB77; family CAG-508; genus Scatovivens. The sequence goes on from CABUJR010000011.1 coordinate 25,240, forward strand.
GCATCAAATGCAGGAGCTAGAAAAGTTTATTTAATAGAAGAACCAATAGCAGCAGCTATTGGTGCAGGAATAGATATTTCAAAACCTTGTGGAAATATGATTGTTGATATTGGTGGTGGAACTACAGATATAGCAGTTATATCACTAGGAGGTTCTGTTGTAAGTTCTTCAATTAAAGTTGCCGGAGATAAGTTTGATGAATATATTGTAAAATACATTAAGAAAAGACATAATGTTATGATTGGAGAAAGAACAGCAGAAGAATTAAAACAACAAATTGGATGTGTATTTCCTAAAATTCAAGATATGGAAATGGATGTTAGAGGAAGAGATTTAATAACAGGGTTACCAAAAACAATTACAATTTATTCTAGTGAAATGATGGAAGCTCTTGAAGAACCAGCAATGTTAATAGTTGATGCGGTTCATTCAGTATTAGAAAAAACACCACCAGAACTTGCGGCAGATATTAGTGATAAAGGAATTTATATGACTGGTGGAGGTTGCTTAATAGATGGTTTAGATAGATTATTACAGGACAAAACAGGAATCAATGTTATGATTGCTGAGGATGCAATTTCTTGTGTAGCAAAAGGAACTGGAAAAGCTCTAGATAATTTAGACAGTATGGATAAAATGAGAAAGTAATTAATAATAAAATTCAACAACATACCTACTGGTAAAATACTCGCATAGTTTATGTGAGTATTTTGCTTTTTTTAAATGTGTATGATTATTAATATACTTTTCTAAAAAAAGATGTTATAATGTAGAAAGAATTTTAGAAAAAATTTGAAATATTTAGTTAATTGTATTTAATATATTGAATACCGCGTAAGCGATCAAACGAGCATAGCGAGTGCGAAATGGAGCAACTTACATATAATTTATGCCAAATTTTTTTAAAATTTGTGCATAATTAAAGTTGCGACAGCAAGGTATGAAAATATATTAAATACAATTAATTAAATAAATACAAATAAATATAAAACTATATAACTAATTAATTGAATGAAAATAAAAAAATAAATGATAATTGGAGAATAAAATGAAAGTAGCATTTTTAACACTAGGTTGTAAAGTAAATCAATATGAAACAAATGGAATGATACAAGAATTTAAAAATTCTGGATATGAAGTAGTTGAATTTGAAGAAAAAGCTGATATTTATATAATTAATACTTGTACAGTAACCAATATGTCTGATAGAAAATCAAGACAATTTTTAAGACAAGCTAAAAAAAATAATAGTGAAGGAATAGTTGTGGCTGTTGGTTGTTATGCACAAGTTGCAAAAGAAGAACTAGAAAAAATTCCAGAAATAGATTTGGTTTTAGGAACAAATGAAAAAGTAAAAGTTGTTAAATATATAGAAGAATTTCTTAAAGACAAAGAAAAAAATACTTTAATAGACGATGTTTTTGAATCCAAAAAATTTGAAGATTTTGGTAGTGTTACATATACTGAAAAAACTAGAGCTGTTATAAAAGTTCAAGATGGATGTGATAGATTTTGTTCATATTGTATAATTCCTTATGCAAGGGGAAGAGTAAGAAGTAGAAATCCTGAAAGTGTATTGAAAGAAATTGAAGAAATAGCACAAAGCGGGATAAAAGAAGTAGTAATAACAGGAATTCATGTTGCTTCTTACGGAAAAGATTTTAAAGAAGAATATAAATTAATAGATTTATTAGAAGATATAAATAAAATATCTGGAATTGAAAGAATAAGACTTCGGTTCAATAGAGCCACTTCTAATAACAGAAGAATTTACTAGTAGATTAAAAAAATTAGAAAAAATTTGCCATCATTTTCATTTATCACTTCAAAGTGGTTGTACAGATACACTAAAAAGAATGAACAGAAGGTATACAGCAGAAGAATTTAAAAATATTGTAGAACTTTTAAGAAAAAACTATTCAGATGTTATTTTGACAACAGATATAATTGTTGGTTTTCCAGGTGAAACTGATGAAGAATTTGAAATTACTTATGAATTTTTAAAAAATATAAAATTTTATAAAATGCATATTTTTAAATATTCTCCTAGAAAAGGTACTAAAGCGGCAGATATGAAAAATCAAGTACAAGGAAATATAAAAGAAATTAGGAGTAAGAAATTATTAGAATTATCTGATAAAAATGAAAAAGAATATCTTTTAAGTTACCTAGATAAAGAAGTTGAAGTTTTATTTGAAGAAAAGCATGGAGAATATTATCAAGGACACACTGCAAATTATATAATTGTAAAAACTAAAACAGAAGAAGAGTTGTGTAATAAATTAGCGAAAGTTAAAATAACAGAAGCAGAAGATTTGAATTTGATAGGAAGTATTTTAAATATAATTTAATACAATTAAGATGTAATAAATTGGTAACTAAAACTTAATATAAATTTAATTAAAAAAGCATTGATAAAATATGGACATTTAGTATACTATAATATATATAAAATTATATTTTTTATACCTAGGAGGAAATAATAATGAAGGAATATAAATTGGTTGAAACTCAAGAAGCTGGCAATTTACCTATGGTAGTTGGAGTATGGGGAAAGATAAAAAGTATTCTATTTAAAGAAATAGACTGGAATAAACCTATAGTTCTAGAATTATCAGAAAAAGAAGAAAAAGTATTAACAGAAGTTCATGATTTTTTATTTCAAGAAATTAAATTTCCAGAACTACATGACTTTTTCTTTCAAGAAATAAATTTATTTAAATTATTTAAGAAAAATAAATAGTTAGAAAAAAGCTTATGTAATTTACATAAGCTTTTTGTGCTATAATGGCAAGTTTTTAAGTTTATTGCATAAAAATAAGGATTTTAGAAATTTTGGGGGTTACAAATGAAATTATTAAAGAAGAAGAGAAATGTACTATTATTATGTATTATTGGCATAATTATAATTTTTGAATTATGTTGTGTTATTTCAGTTTTTACTAAAGGAAAATTAAAAATATATTCTCAAGCAAATTCAATATATTATAAAGGCTCTAATATTGATGTGCTTGTGGATGTAACCGGAGAAAATGGAAATTTAGTTGCAAGTAAAATAAAAATGCAATTATATGATAGCAATGATAAGAAAATAAAAGATTCAAAAGTAACAGAAAAGATAGAAAAAGGAGAAAGTGGAGTATTATCTATCAAAATACCAGATGATATTGAAACAGGAAGATATAATTTAAAAATATCAGTTAATTCTGGAATTTATTCAGAGAAAACGAAAATTCCTATAAATATTGTGAAAGATAATTTATCTAATATAAATATTTCTCTAGACAAAGGTATTTATAAACCTGGAGATAAGTTAAATTATAGAGCTTTAGTATTATCTAATAAAGAATATAAACCAGAAAAACAACAAGTTACTGTGGAAATATATGATGGAAATAATAATAAAGTATATTCTCAAAATGCAGAAACTTCAGAATACGGAATTGTTTCTGGAAATTTCCAATTAGCAGATGAAGTAAATAGTGGTACATATAAATTAACTGTAAAAACAGATGCACAAGAAGTTAATAAAGAATTTACAGTAAATCCTTATATAACTCCACAATTTGAAACAACAATTACTACTGATAAAGAAAGTTATATTTTAGGTGAAACTGCTCAAATTACACTTTCTTCAAAATATTTCTTTGGAGAGCCTGTTGCAAATGCTAATGTAAAAGGAACTATTGGTGAAAAAGATATAGTAGGAATTACTGATGCAAATGGAAATTATACTACAACTTATGAGGTAAAAGAAGAAGGAAGTTTAAATCTTAAATTCGAAATAATTGATACATCTAATTATGCAGTAGAAGTTAATAAAACAGTTTCAGCTGCTACAGATATATTTGAAATAGAATTATTACCTGAATATGGAACATTAGCACAAGGATTGCAAAATGATATATATGTTATAACTAGAACTGCTTCAGGAGAACCTGTAAAAACATATTCTAATATAAAAATAGGAAATGTATCAAAACAAGTTATATCTGATGAAAATGGTATAGGAATATTTACATTAACTTCAGATGAAATAAAAAGCAGTAATCTAATAAAAATATCTTCAGAAGATATGAACTCAAACAAAGTAAATAAAGAGATTTCTCTTGATTCATCTACAAAAGGAATTTATATTAAAACAGATAAAATAAAATATAATGCAGGTGATGATATAAAAGTCTCTCTAGAATCAACTATAGATCAAAATTCAAATACAATTTATGTATTTAAAAATAAAGAATTATTAAAGATTTATACATCAGATGAAAACGATTTTGAATTTAATTTAGAAGATATTACGGGAATAATAGATATATATACTAAACAAGATGGTAATTCTAGGAATTATCAAAAAAGAACAATTTTTGTAAAACCAAATAAGGCGTTAAATATAGGTGTCGAAACAGATAAAACAGAATACCGTCCAGGTGAAAATTTAAATATTAAATTTGATACCAAAAATCAGGATGGACAATCAGTAGATAGTGCATTATTAGTTAGTATATTAGATGAAGCTATTTTAAATTTAGCAGATAATGATTTATCAATAGATAACATAAAACTTGCACTTCAAGATATAGAACTTACTGAAAATATTACAGCTGCAGATTTATATACAGAAATTCTAGATGAATCTTCAAGCTTAAAGCTTAATTCTGTACTATTAAAACAAAGTTCTAATGATATGAATATAAATTACAATGTATATCAAAACAGTAATGAAAAATATAAAGATTATGCAATCCTAGTCGCAGTAGTTATATTTATTTTAGTTTGTGCATATTGTTACATACATTCTGAAAAAACAAGAGCATTTTTTATGAGTATAATAAATGTGTTATTTATATTTTCTTTATTAATGATTTACTTTGCTGATGTATTATATAAATATAACTATTCTATGGATATGATTTTAGTATTGAATTTAATTATTGCTATCATATTATATGCACTAATTTTAATTAAGCACAAAAAATATATTTATAATATGGCAAAAGAAATTTTTATATTACCTTTTTTTGTAGTTTTTATATTTAGAATTGTGCTAGAGTTAGCACCATATTCTTTAGAAAGATTTTTTACAGTATTAGTACCAGTTTTATCTATATTAGTTTTAGTTATTTTAAATACTGTATTAAAGAATAAAGAGAAAAATAAAAAATTATCTAAAATAGAAAATATAATAAAATTAATATCTGAGAGTTTATTAAAAGGAATTATATTTTGGATAGCATATATAATTTTGGCAGATATAGTAGAAGAAAAATTAGCATTAGTAACTGTACTTTTATTCTATATTATTCTAACAAAAGTTGTTATAAAAAAGTCTAAGCTTGATATTCAAGATGGAAAACTTGTTTTAAATATATCTAATATGGATATGGTTGGAATAATATGTGGAATGATATTAATTCTTTTAATAATAATTTTTCTATCTTTAATAGGCAAACCAGCAAAAAAAGTTGGTGGAGTAAATGTAAATGATGAGTATAATGATATTGGAGGATATACATGGTCTGAAAATACAACAGGTAGTTCAATGTTAGACTCAATGCAAACTACTATAACCGCATCAGAAAATTCAAGCAATTCGTTTGATTTTAATGATAATCTAAATTTTATGGATGCAATAACAGAATCTAAAGCAGAAGATTCATCAATAGGTATTTCTGGTGCACAAGAAGATACACTTCAAGAAATAGAAAAAGAGGTAAAAATAGAAAAAAATGTAAGAAATGTATTTTTAGAAAGTTTAGCTTTTATACCAGAAGTTATAACTGAAAATGGACAAGCAGAAACTACGATTGAGCTAAGTGATAATATTACAACATGGAATATTCAAACAATAGGAAATACTAAAAATGGTGAAATAGGCTCAGCGTCAAGCTCTTTTAAAGTATTTAAAGAATTTTTTGTAGATTTTTCATTGCCACAAAATTCTGTTGTTTCAGATAAAGTGCAAATACCAGTAACATTGTATAATTATACTGAAAATAATATTGATATAAATGTAGAAGTCAAAGCAAATGATTGGAGTAATATAGGAGAATATACTAAAACTATAAATGTTCCAGCAAAATCAACTTCAATGATATATGTTCCATTAGAGCTTACAAAAAACGGATATAATACTCTAAGAATCGAAACAAAATCAGGTGAGTTGATAGATGTTGTTGAAAAATCTTTTAATGTAGATATAAACGGATTTGAAAAAGAAGAAATTGCCTTAAGTGGAACTATTACAGAAGATTATTCACAAGATATGATTTTTAATGAAAGTGTAGTGGAAGGTTCAAAGAAAATAAAAGTAAAACTATATCCAGCTCCAATATTACAAATAATAGATGGAATAGACGGAATGTTAAAACTTCCTTCAGGATGTTTTGAACAAACATCTGCATCTCTTTATCCAGATGTTTTAGTATTAAAATACCTAGAGCAAAATAATATAGATAATCAAGAACTTAGAGATAAAGCTTTAAATTATATTGAAAAAGGATACCAAAAATTATTAACTTATGAAGTAAGAGGTGAAGATGGAGGATATTCATTATATGGATATTCGCCTGCAGAACCAGTAATAACAGCATTTGGTTTAATGGAAATGAAAGAAATTTCTGATGTATACTCAATAGATGAAAATATCATACCAGATATGCAAGATTATTTATTTAGTAAACAAAAATCAAATGGTTCTTTTGATGATATTAACTCTACATATATAGGTGGAGCAGAAAGTACCGATGATTTAGCTATGAATGCATATATTACATGGGCTTTATCTGAAGTATGTCCAGAAGATAAAAGATTAGAAAAATCTGTAAAATATTTAGAACAACAATTAGAAAATGCAGATGATAATTATACATTAGCATTAATTGCGAATGTTTTTGCAAATACTAATAATGAGAATGTAAAAGATGTAATCAAGCAATTAAATAAAAAAGTTACTGTAGATAGTGATAAAGCATGGTTATCATCAAATATAAGAGATTATTATGGTTCAAGAGGAATATATCAAACAGTGCAAACTACAGCTCTATATTCTATGGTACTAAGTAAGACAAATGAAAATGAAAAAACAAATGCTCAACTTGTAAATTATTTATTAAACTCAAAAAGATCAAATGGAACATGGGGAACAACTCAATCAACAATTTTAGCACTACAAGCTATAAATAAACATAGTTCAGATACTGATATATCAAAACAGAAAATAACTTTAAAAGTAAACGGAGAAGAAAAAGTTATAGATGTTGCTGAAAATGTATTAGATGTTTATGAATTAGAATTTGATAATGTGAAAAATGAAAATAAAATTGAAATAGTTTTAGAAAAAGGAAAACTTACTTATGAAGTAATAAAAAATTATTATGTACCATATACAGAAGATCTAAATAAAGCGTATCCACAAATATTAGTTGAACAAACAATTACTCAAACATCAAAAGTAAATGATAATATTAATCAAGAACTTACAGTTAAAAATAATTCAGGAAATTATATTGAAAATGGACTAGTGCAAATTAATATACCTCAAGGATGTACAGTAAATGAAGATTCATTAAATTTACTTGTTCATAATAAATTAATTGATAAATATGAATATAATTATGGAAAACTAAATTTATATTTAAGAAAATTTTCAAATAAAAAAGAATTAAAATTAGATATAAGTTATAAAGCTCTATATCCTGAAACTGTAACAGCAGCTGCTGTAATAGTTTATGATTATTACAATCCAGAAGTACAAGGAGTTTTATCACCAGTTCAAATAACAGTAACAGAGTAAAAATAAAACTACTAATTTAAAAAAACACTTGAAAAATAATTTAAATTGATATAGAATAATTTTGGTCAATTAGACTAAAATAAAAGAGAGATACTAAAACATAGTATCAGAATGGAGGAATTTATATTATGTCAGTAAGAGTAGCTATAAATGGTTTTGGACGTATAGGACGTCTTGCATTTAGACAAATGTTTGGAGCAGAAGGATATGAAATTGTTGCAATCAACGATTTAACAAGTCCTAAAATGTTAGCTCACCTATTAAAATATGATTCTGCACAAAAGAGATATGAAAAAGCAGATACAGTAGAGGCCGGAGAAGACTCTATTACTGTAGATGGAAAAACAATAAAAATATATGCTGAAAAAGATGCAGCAAATTTACCTTGGGGAGAATTAAATGTTGATGTTGTTTTAGAATGTACAGGATTCTATACATCTAAAGAAAAAGCATCAGCTCATATAACTGCAGGAGCTAAAAAAGTTGTTATTTCTGCACCAGCTGGAAATGATTTACCAACAGTTGTATTTGGTGTAAATGAAGGAATATTAACACCAGAAGATACAGTTATATCAGCAGCTTCTTGTACAACAAACTGCTTAGCACCAATGGCTAAAGCATTAAATGATTATGCACCAATCCAATCAGGAATCATGACAACTGTACATGCTTATACAGGAGATCAAATGGTACTTGATGGTCCACATAGAAAAAATGATTTAAGAAGAGCTAGAGCAGCAGCTGTTAATATAGTTCCAAACTCTACTGGAGCAGCTAAAGCAATAGGATTAGTTATTCCAGAATTAAACGGAAAATTAATTGGATCTGCACAAAGAGTTCCAGTTCCAACAGGTTCAACAACAATATTAGTTGCAGTTGTTAAAGGAAATGATATTACAGTTGATTCAATTAATGCTGCAATGAAAGAACAATCAAGTGCATCATTTGGATATACAGAAGAACCATTAGTTTCTTCAGATATTATAGGAATTACAAATGGATCTTTATTTGATGCAACACAAACAATGGTTACAAAAGTTGATGAAGGATTATATCAAGTTCAAGTTGTATCTTGGTATGATAATGAAAATTCATATACAAGCCAAATGGTTAGAACAATCAAATATTTTGCAGAATTAAACTAATTTAGAAATAAAATGCAAAATTAAGTTATGATATTGATTCATAATATTAATTTATAAATTTAATATATGATTATAAACAAAAGAGCTAGTGGTGGAGGTCGGACCTTTATTGCTAGCTTTATTTTTTAAAAGGAAAGGAAGAACAAAATGAATAAGAAAACAGTAAAAGATATTGATATAAAAGGAAAAAAAGTATTAGTTAGATGTGATTTTAATGTTCCTTATGATGAAAATAGAAAAATTACAGATAACAGAAGAATAGTAGCTGCATTACCAACTATCAAATATTTAATTGAAAATAATTGTAAAGTAATTTTATGTTCTCACTTAGGAAGACCAAAGGGAGAAGTTAAACCAGAATTTTCTTTAAATATTGTTGCAGATGAACTTTCAAGATTATTAGGAAAAGAAGTAAAACTTGCAAAAGATGTTGTAGGTGACGATGCTAAAGCTTTAGCTGCAAACTTACAAGAAGGAGAAGTAATGCTTCTTGAAAATGTTAGATATGAACCAGGAGAAGAAAAAAATGATGAAGAATTATCAAAAGCTTTTGCATCTTTAGCAGAAGTATATGTAAATGATGCTTTTGGTACAGCTCATAGAGCTCATAGTTCAACAACAGGTGTTGCAAGTTATTTACCAGCAGTTTCTGGATTTTTAATTGAAAAAGAACTAAATTTCTTAGGAACAGCACTAGAAAATCCTGAAAGACCATTTATTGCAATACTTGGCGGTAAAAAAGTTTCAGATAAAATAGGTGTTATTAAAGCATTACTTGAAAAAGTTGATGTATTAATGATAGGTGGAGCTATGGCTTATACATTTTTTAAATCAATGGGATATGAAGTTGGAAATTCAATTTGTGAATTAGACAAATTAGACTTAGCTAAAGAATTAATGAATGAAGCAAAAGAAAAAGGTGTTAAATTCATGTTACCAGTTGATACAAAAGTTGGAAAAGAATTTGATCCAAATACAGAAAGCAAAACAGTATCATATACTGAAATTCCAGATGGATGGGAAGGATTTGATATTGGAGAAGAAACAATTAAATTATATTCTGAAGAGTTAAAAAATGCAAAAACAGTAGTATGGAACGGACCTTTAGGATTATTCGAATTTGACCAATTTGCTATTGGAACAAACAGTATAGCTAAAACACTTGCTGATGTTGATGCAGTAAAAATAATTGGTGGTGGAGATTCTGCAGCTGCTGTTGAAAAAGCAGGACTTGCAGAAAAATTCACACATATTTCAACAGGTGGAGGAGCATCACTTGAATTCTTAGAAGGAAAGAAATTACCAGGAATTGAAGCTTTACAAGATAAATAATTTTATAAATTTGAAAAGGAGAAAATTTTATGCGTAGAAAAGTAATTGCAGGAAACTGGAAAATGAATATGCTTCCAAATGAAGCTATAGAATATATTCAAGCTTTTGAGCCAATGGTTAAGGATTCAAAAGCGGAAATAATATTATGTGTTCCATATACAGATTTATTTTACTGCTTGTTAAATGCTCAAGGAACAAATATAAAAATAGGTGCACAAAATATGCACTTTGCAGAAACTGGAGCTTATACAGGAGAGGTTTCTGGAAAAATGTTGAAATCTATTGGAGTTGAATATGTAATAATTGGTCACTCTGAAAGAAGACAATATTATGGAGAAACAGATGAATCTGTAAATAAAAAAATAAAGGCAGCTTTTGAATATGAATTAAAACCAATAGTTTGTGTTGGAGAAACTCTAGAAGAAAGAGAAGCAGGAAAAACAGAAGAAATTATTACAAACCAAACTAGACTTGCTTTAGACGGATTATCTAAAGAACAAGTAAAAAATACAATAATAGCTTACGAACCAATTTGGGCTATTGGAACAGGAAAAACAGCAACTTCAGAAGATGCAAATAATTCAATAAAAGCAATTAGAGAAGAAATAAAAAGAATTTATGGTGAAGAAGTTTCAAGTGAAATTATAATACAATATGGTGGAAGCGTAAAATCTTCAAATGCAAAAGAATTGTTTTCAACTTCAGATATTGATGGTGGATTAGTTGGTGGAGCAAGCTTAAAACCAGAAGAATTTAGTAAAATAGTAAATTATGATGCTCAATAATTTATTTATACTGTATAAAGCTTCAAGCTTTACTCTTGGAGCTTTATACATCTTAAAGTTTAGAAAAGGGGATGTGTAAAAAATAATATGAGTAAAAAATTAACAATGTTAATGATATTAGACGGATTTGGAATTAATGAAAAAACAGAAGGTAATGCAGTTAAATTAGCTAATATACCAAACTTAAATGAAATTTTAAAATCAAATCCAAATACAATTATTCATACTAGTGGTTTAGAAGTAGGACTTCCTGAAGGACAAATGGGAAATTCAGAAGTAGGACATACTAATATTGGTGCAGGAAGAATTGTATATCAAGATTTAGCTAAAATAACAAAAGCTATTGAAGATGGAGATTTCTTTAGTTTACCTGAATTTGTAAAAGCAATAGAAAATTGTAGAAAAAATAATTCAAAACTTCATATAATGGGATTATTATCTGATGGAGGTGTACATAGCCATAATCGTCATCTATATGCATTATTAGAAATGGCTAAAAGAAGAGATTTTGAAAATGTTTATGTTCATTGTTTCTTAGATGGTAGAGATACACCACCAGCTTCAGGAGAAAGCTATATTGCTGAACTTGAAGAAAAAATGAAAGAAAAAGGTATTGGTCAAATTGCGACTTTATCTGGTAGATTTTATAGTATGGATAGAGACAAAAGATGGGAAAGAGTTAGCAAAGCTTATGATGCTTTAGTTAATGGAATTGGTGAGAAATCAATATCAGCTATATCAGCTATAGAAGAATCTTATCAAAAAGAAGTTTTTGATGAATTTGTAAAACCAACAGTTATTACAAACAAAAATGGAGAGCCAATAGCAAAAATTGAAGATGGAGATTCTGTAATATTCTTTAATTTTAGACCAGATAGAGCAAGAGAGATAACAAGAAGTATTGTTGATAAAGATTTTGATGGTTTTGAAACAAAGAAAATGAACACCTATTTTGTATGTATGACACCTTATGATGAAACAATGCCTAATGTTGAAATAGCATATAAAAAAGAAGAAATAAAAAATACATTTGGAGAATATATAAGTAGTAAAGGATTAAAACAATTAAGAATTGCTGAAACAGAAAAATATGCACATGTAACTTTCTTTTTTAATGGTGGAGAAGAAAAACAATATGAAGGAGAGGACAGAATATTAGTTCCATCACCAAAAGTAGAGACTTATGATTTAAAACCAGAAATGAGTGCCTATGAAGTTACAGATAAAGTAGTTGAAGCTATAAAATCAGAAAAGTATGATTCTATAATTTTAAATTATGCAAATCCAGATATGGTAGGTCATACAGGAAATATAGAAGCAGCTATCAAAGCTTTAGAAGCTATAGATGGATGTGTAAGTAGAGTAGTAAAAGCTATAAATGAAGTAGGTGGAGTTTTATTAATAACTGCTGACCATGGAAATTCAGAGCAAATGATAGATTATAAAACAGGTGAACCATATACAGCACATACAACAAATCCAGTTCCTTTAGCTATTGTTGGAATACCAAATAATAAAAAAATAAAAGAAGGTAGATTAGCAGATTTAGCACCAACAATGTTAGATTTAATGGGACTTGAAAAACCAGTTGAAATGACAGGAGAAAGTTTGATTGAAAATTAATAAAAACAAAATTAAATTTTAATAGTATAAATTTTTATACAAAACTAAAAATATATTTAGATTTGTTATTAGGAGAAATTTATGATAACTTTACCAGAAGAAAAAATATTATATTCAGAGATACAGAAAAAATTATTTTATATAATTCCAGAAAAATGGGAAAGCATATTTTTATATGCTTCAGTAATTGATAGACCAAAGCAAAAACCGATTGGTGAAATGTATTTTTATTATTTACCTAAAGGAATAATAAAAAAGAAATTTGTTAATGGTTATGAAATACCAAATATTTTTAATATTGATGAAGAGCAATATTCAAAATTAATTACAGATGTATATAATTTAGTTAAATTGCTTAGAGAACGTTTCATAAAATCAAAGAAGAAAGTTTGGAGTAATATTAATATTTCGATAGAAAATTTTCAATTTAAAATTGAATTTGATTATGAGGATTTAACCAAAATACCGTTTGATTCTTATGAACGTCATGTAATATGGAGATATAATTATTTAAAAGAAGGAATAGAGGCTCTAAGTAAAAAAGATAAAAAAATAATAGAAGACTATCAAAGATATATAAATGTTAGTTTTACTAAAAAAAGAGATGTATATATTGAGGGGGTCTATAAACTTCCAGTAAAGAATATTATAGATTTTGAAAAAACTTTAAGCGTTGAAGAGGCAATAGCACAATCTAAATCAGAAGTGCCAAAAGAAAAAAAGAAAAAAAGTTTATTTAAGAAAAATAAAATTGAAGACATAATAGAAGAACCGGAAGAAGAAATAACTTATAATAACCAAATTTTGAATTGGAAAAAATAAAAAAGATGCTTACAATTTATTGTAAGCATTCTTTTTTTATTTAGTAGGAAAGTGCTCTGCACTTCCTACTAAATAAAGGCTTACTCCCAATATTGCACACAAATTTTTTCAAAAACTTGGTAGGGCGAACAAAGAGACGTGGGCATTTTCCTAAAATTTGATATTAGGACAAAAACATAGACATTTGAATAATTTTTTTTCTTCTATTAATTTGTTCTAAAAATAAATTAAATGAATATATATATGTTAAGTACAAAGGAAAAGGTGAAAAGATGAAAGAGGTATTAAGATATTTTCCAGACAAAATCCAGAATATATTAAATGAAGAAATTGGAGAAAGGTATAATATTTTAGAAGAGATTAGAGTTAGAGTTCAAAAACCGATTATTTTAAAATTTAATAATAGTGAAAAAATAGTTAGATATTTGTGTAATACAGAAGAAATTTTAAATATTTTACAATCTATATGTGAAAATTCTATCTATACTTATCAAAAACAAATTGCAGAAGGCTTTGTCACAATACAAGGAGGACATAGAGTCGGCATATCTGGTTCTTGTGTTATTGAAAATGGAAAAGTAATAAATATTAATTATATAAACAGTTTAAATTTTAGAATTTCAAGACAAGTACTAGGAGCAGGAAAAAAAGTTTTAAAACATATTTTAAATTTAGAAGAAAGAAATTTATATAATTCTCTAATAATTTCACCACCTGGAGCAGGAAAAACTACTTTGATAAGAGATATAGTAAGACAAGTTTCTAGTGGAATAAAAGATTATAAATTTAAAGGTTTAAATGTTGGACTAGTAGATGAAAGAGGTGAGATTGCAGCTTTGTATAAAGGTGTTCCTCAAAATGATGTTGGTGTAAAAACAGATGTAATCGAAAATGTTTCAAAAGCTATTGGAATGAGAATGTTAATTAGGTCTATGGCACCACAAGTTATTGTAGCAGATGAGATTGGAAATTATGAAGATGTTGAAGCAATAAATTATGCAATATGTTCAGGATGTAAAGGAATTTTTACTGCACATGGCTCAAGTTTTGATGATATATATTTAAATCCTGTTTTAAAAAATTTAATAAATGTAAAAATTTTTGAAGTAATAATTTTTTTAGATGTTAATAATAAAGGAGTATTAAAAGAAGTATATAAATTAAATAAAAAAATTTCACAATATGAAAAATATAATGAAGAGGATATAGAAAATAAAGATCATTTATAAAATTTAAAATTATAAAAAATTATAAATAATTATAAATAACATTAAAAAACATATTTAAAAATTATGTGAAAAAATTAATTTCTAGAATATTTATATAAGGAATAAAAAATGTTAATTTTAAAATATTTACTTTTGGGAACTATACTATTTTCATGTTCATATATAGGAATACTGAAGGCAAAAACTTTTGAAAATAGAGTAAAAGAATTAAATAAATTTCAAAATGCTTTACTAATGTTTAAAAGCAAGATTGAGTTTACTTATGAGCCAATAAAAAATATTTTTGAAGAAATTTCAAAAATTATTTATAAAAATGATGAAAATATATTTTTAAATTCAATTAATATAGATGGAAATATAACAATGGCATGGAACAAAGCTATAGAAAATCTAAAAAACGACTTTAACGATGAAGATAAAGAAATGATTAAAATGTTTGGTAAATTATTAGGAAAAGTGGATTTAGTAGGACAAGTAAATGAAATAGATCTTACTATGAAACTCATCGAAAAACAAATAGAAAAAGCAGAAGCAGAAAGAAATCAAAACACTAAATTATATAAAACAATGGGAATTGTTTTAGGAATGGGAATTTGTATAATTTTAATATAAAAGGAGCTTTTATGAATATAGATTTATTATTTAAAATTGCAGGAATAGGAATTTTAATTGCTGTATTACACCAAATTTTAACTAAAGCAGGAAGAGATGATCAGGCTATGATGACAACACTTGCAGGAATGGTAATAGTTTTGACTATAGTGGTAAAAGAAATAAGTAATTTATTTGAAACTGTTAGGACGGTGTTTAATTTATAATGGATATTGTAAAGATTATAGGGATAGGATTTCTTACATTAATTATAACAATTATTTTAAAAGAATATAGAAAAGAATATGCAATATATGCTGTTTTAATTGGTGGAATGATTATAATTTTTTACTCAATGGATACATTAAAATCTATAATTGGTTTTATAAATGATTTATCTACAAATAAAAGTTATAACACAGAATTTATTTCATTACTTTTGAAAATAACAGGAATATCGATTTTAACAGAATATGCAGTAAGTATTTGTAAGGATTCAGGAGAAAATTCAATAGCAAATAAAATAGATTTTGGTGGAAAAATAATTGTTATTTCTTTGTCTATACCAATTATATCAACAACTTTATCGTCTTTAACCCAGTTGTTACCTTAAAATCTAAAAAGTAAGGAAAAAATATGGATGAAATTATTAAAATTCAAACTGATGCTTTAGGCATAAATAATTTTTTAGAAGCGGCTAAAATTTATACAGAAAATACTTTTCCTGATTTAGATATAATGCAATTATTTTCTAATAGTATATCTGGAAATATCGGAAATATTTTTGAATTTAGTAACTTAAGTAAAATTTTTTTAAATGAAATTGGTGCATCAATAAATTTAATGATAAGTGTCTTAATAATAATTATTATACATAGTATATTTAAAGCAATAATAGAAAACTTAGGAAATTCTACTTCAAGTCAAGTAGTATATTTTATTCAATATTTAATTATTGTTACAGTTGTTATAAATACATTTGCATCAATATTAGATATTACTAAAGAAGCTATAGAAAATATAATAAATTTTATGAATTTATTAATACCAATACTAATAACTTTAATGCTTACAACTGGAAGTCTAGTAACTACAAGTATATTACAGCCAGTTTTAATATTTATGATAAATTTTATTGGGAATTTTATAAATTCTTTTTTAATTCCTATTTTATTAATATCAATAACAATATCAATTATTTCTAATATTTCAGATAAGATTCAAATTGAAAGATTATCAAAATTTTTGAAATCCTCAATTATTTGGATACTAGGAATTATTTTAACAATTTTTTCTTGTACATTATCTTTAGAAGGGACATTAAGTAGTTCAGTAGATGGGCTTACAGCAAAAACTGCTAAAGCAGCTGTTTCAAATTTTATTCCAGTAGTTGGAAAAATAATGGGAGATACAGTAGATAGTGTAATTGGGTGTGGAAATATTTTAAAAAATTCTGTTGGAACAATAGGAATAATAATTATACTTGGAATTGTACTTTTACCAATAATAAAATTAATTGTTTTGTTAGTATCTTTTAAATTAGCATCAGCATTGTGCGAAGTTGTAGCTGATACTAAAATTGTTAAATTAATTGATCAAATAGCAGATAGTTATAAAATTTTGCTTGCTATATTATTTTCAGTTTCAGTAATGTTTATTGTGGGAATAACTATAGTAATAAAAATAACTAATAGTGCTTTGATGTATAAATAAAATATGAAAGTTTGTGAGAAATGATATTAGCTATAAAAAAATGGTGTGAAGGAATAATAATAGCAATAATAATTTCTATTATTATGGAATTATTACTTCCAAACGGAAATAATAAAAAATATGTAAAAGTTGTAAGTGGTATATATATTATGTTTGTAATATTAAATCCAATTCTAGAAATCCTTAATTATGATATCAATTTTGAAAATATATTTGATTTTGAAGATAATCAGCAGGTTACTCAAACCATGTCAAATGATATGAAAGAAATTTATGTAGTAGGTATAAAAGAAAGTATAAAACAAGAGATAGAAAATTTAGGATATGAAGTAAAAAGTCTAGAAATATTATTAGATTTTAATTATGAAAATATAGAAAAAATAGAATTAAGAGTTTGCAAAAAAGAAGATAAAATAAAAGCTGTAGAGAAAGTTGAAATAGGAAATGCCAAAACAGATTTAGATGAAAATTTTCCAGATATTATTGAGCTTTTAAAAGAAAATTATTTGGTAACTGAAGAAAAAATCGTATTCTTAGATAGTTAGTTTTTAGGAGGAATCTATGTTAGAAAAAATAAAAAAGATTTTTAATAATAAAGAAAAACGAATAGAAAATTTATTTTCTTTTTTAATAATATTAGTAATAACTTTGATAGTAATAAATAAAATAATAAATGATGATAAAGTAAGTGAAAATAATTTTCAAAATGAAACTGGTGTAGAACTTGCAACTAAAGAAGAAAATAATTCTGTAACACAAACAACTGATTTAGAACAAAAGTTAGAAAGTATTCTGCAAAAAATAGATGGTGTTGGAAAAGTATCTGTACTACTTACATATACAGAAAGTAGTAAACTAGTTCCTATTTATAATATAAATTCTAGTACAAGTATTACAGAAGAAAAAGATACATCTGGTGGAACAAGAACAACCGAAACCCAAAATAATCAAAAAGATGCAATTAAAGACTCTAATTCTGATATTGTAACTGAAAAAATTATAATGCCAAGTGTGGAAGGTGCAATTATTACTGCAGAAGGTGCAGAAAATCCAGAAATTAAAAGCAATATAATTTCGGCAGTTGAAGCAGTAACAGGAGCTCAAAGTCATAAAATACAAGTTTTTGAGATGGGAGATGAATAATTTTGAAAAAAAATAAAGAAAAGGTTAAACAAATATTTCTATCTTTTTTAGCATTTTTTTTAATTGGATTGGGATATTTTAATTGGAATTTAGATAAAAAGTCAAACAATTTAGAAATATCTGCCAATAGTAATGATATAAATATAGGTGATGTTGAACTTGTTAATAGTGAGCCTGTAGATGAAAATTTAGTTATGAATAATACAGCAATAGTTTCAAATGAAGATTTAAGTAATATTGTAGAAGAGGAGAATAATATTAAAAATAATGTAGAAAATAATACTAATAAGAACCAGGTTAATAATATTACAAATAATGATAATTATTTTGAAGAAACTAAAATCCAAAGAGATAGAATGTATTCAGAAATGGCAGAAACATATCAAAAGTTAATTGACTCAGAAGAGACTCCTGTAGACCAAAAATCAATAGCTGTACAAGAAATTTCTAATATCACAAAAATAAAAAATGGAATTATGATTTCAGAAAATTTAATAAAAAATAAAGGTTTTGAAAATGTAGTTATTTTGGTAAATAATGGAAATGTAAATGTAGTAGTAAAATCACAAAAATTATCACAAGAACAAATTTCTCAGATTCAAAATATAGTTGAAAGAGAACTTGAAATTCAAGTAGCAAATATAAGTATTAGTAATAAATATTAATGTTTTCAAATATTGTTAGAATATTTTTTTATATTAGATTAATAATAAAATTATATGAATTAAATATTCATATAATTTTATTTTTGTGTTTTAGAAAGGGATAGTTATGGCAAAAAAAAGTATATTTATGATTTTAGCTATAGTAATCCTTTGTCTATGTTGTGGAACTTGTTTTGCAGCAGAGAATAGGTCAACTAGTTTAGGAAATGAATTAATGGATTCTATTCATAAAACAGGTGATAGTATTAATAATGTTGTTTCAGGAAATGTAGTACAAGATGCTGGAAATACAATGAAAGATGCAGTAAATAATGTTGGTGGAGCTGTAAATGATGCAGGACATGGAGTTCAAAATGGAGTAAATGACGTAAAAAATGGTGTAGAAAATATGGATAATGATATGAACAGAAATGATAGAACTTCTACAGGAAACTATAATACAGTTAGAACAGAAGCGGAAACAAGAGTTGCAAATACAGGGTTAAATACAATGACTACAACAACATGGATGTGGATTATTTTAGTAGTAGCAGCTGTTATTATCATTGCAGCTATTTGGTATTATGCAACACAAAACAATAGCTAAGTTTTGCATAATAAGTCAATTTCTGAATATAAAATTTTTTATATTAGAAAAAAGAAGAGGTATTATATAAAATATAAAAATTTTATATAATACTTCTTTTATTTTTTTATTCTAATTAATAATGCGATTGCAAAAAGTACAAGTAAAACCCCAATAGAGATTAAAATTATTGATAAAATATTATTTAATTGTAGATTTGCTTCTGAATAACTATTAATTGGTTCAACTCTTGTACCATTAGAAGTACCTAAAGTAGATAATGTACTTGTATCTGAAGCTTTTTCATTTATAATATTTGTTGAATTTTCATCATTTTCACTAGTAGTATCTGTGTCTTCACTTGTAACATCTTCTTCTGAACTTGATTCTTCAGTAGAAATAGTATCTTCTTCAGAGGTTGCCTGAACATAGCTTAGTGTAAGTACCAAGCAGAATGTAATTGCAATTATTAATAATATTTTTAAAGTTTTAGACATAAAAACCTCCTTATTTATAAATACGATAATAATATAATATACAAAAAAGCAAAAAAAGTCTATACAATTTTATAAATTATATTAAAATTTATAAATATATGTATATATAATAAATAGTAAAAATATAATTGTACATAAAAATTTTTATAAATAGTAAAATTAAATTACCGGTTTTGGATAAATAAAAAGACACATAAATA
>CABUJR010000012.1 GCA_902492015.1 uncultured Eubacteriales bacterium
TTTTTTATGTCTTGCTCTTGTTGTTCTTGCTGTTTTTACTCTTGCCATTTATTTTCAACTCCTTCTCTTCTAATTTTATTCTAGTTACCATAAGGTAATAATTTTTTTATTCCTGCAACAACTGTTTTATCAGCATAAGCATTTTGAACTTTTCCTGATTTTTTTTGTCTTGTTGTTTTTGTTGCTAAACGATGTCTTCTATTAGCTTTTGTTCTTTTTACTTTTTCTGTAGCTGTTAAAGAATATCTTTTCTTTGCAGCTTTATTTGTTTTTAATTTTGGCATTTTGAAAAACTCCCTTCATTTTTATATTTTTTTTGTTAAAATTATAAACATTGTTTTACCTTCCAAGAATGGCTTTTTCTCAACTGTTGATATATCAGATAAATCTTCAATAAATTTATTTAAAACTGTTTCTCCAGCTTTAGTATTATTTAATTCTCTACCTCTAAATCTTACAGTAAATTTTACTTTATTACCTGATTCAAGGAAAGATCTTGCATTTTTGCTTTTAAACGCAAAATCATGGTCACCAATATTTGGTGTGACTCTAATTTCTTTTAACTCAACAGTTTTTTGATTTTTTCTAGACTCTTTTTCTTTTTTTGCTTGTTCAAATTTGTATTTCCCATAATTCATTAGTTTACAAACTACTGGTTTTGCATTTGGAGCAACTAATACTAAATCTAAATTTTTATCTTCTGCTATTTCAATAGCTTTATCTAAAGATAAAACTCCTAACTTTTCTCCATCAGCTCCAATTAATTGAACTTCTTTTTCTTTTATTTGTCTGTTTATAGGCAATTCTTGTTTTATAATAAAACACCTCCAAAAAAAAATTTGACTTATTTTAAAAAGCCAAATCCACATACTAATTCACTATAATTTTTTAAATTATTTTTTGAATTTTAACCTTATGCTCTTATTTAAGATAAGGTGAGAAGTGGATGCTCCTTCTTAAAACACATCTATATTACTACTTTTTTTCTTGTTTGTCAACTATTTTTAAGAAAAAAGTTCCTAAATAACTTAGGAACTTTAAAATTTATCATTATAAAACTAAAATTTAAGCTTTTTTAAAAATTGATTGAATTTTAGCGAATATTTTTTGAAATATATTTTTTGCAACTTCCAATTTATTTTCTGAAATTAATTCTTTACTTTCTTCTTGATTATTTGAAACTTCAACATGATCTGTATAATCTTGTATATCATTATTATTTTGTGTATACTGACTATATCTTTGAACTACTCTTGGTTTAGTAAAATCCTCTTTTTCTGTATCTTTTTCATTTTCTGATGCAGTATCTGTTGTATTATCAAATAATTTTTCAACACTATACCTATCTCTCATTTGCTCTTCTAACTTTTCTTGGTTTCTAAGCATAATGTTATATAATTCTTTTTTCCTTTCTTCATCTTCACACCAATATTTCAAGTGCAATAGTGCTATAATTTCCAAAGTATATCTTTTTAAACCTTGATTTTGAAGTGGTACATAAGGATTTATATTTACCTGATGATTAGGATCTTTTAACTCGCTAAAAAAAGCTAGCATTTTTGGCGGAACTTTTTCCCTATATTTTTGATTCATATGATTTATTATATAATCTACTTCAGCATAAGCCTGAATATCTTCCAATGTAATTACAACACTCATTTGTAATCCTCCAACTTCTTTGGTAATTTTATCTTTCTATATTGTCCTTATTCACTTCTTGTCCAATTTCTGTTTTTCCATTTTCTAAAACGTCATTAACTATTTCCTCTGTACTCCTTGAATCTTTTTCTAATGCTTTTTGTTGTTCACTTACTTTTTGACCAGCTTCTACTGTTGCATTAAGATTTGTTTTTTCAGCATTTTCTAAAGATGCTTTAAGCATTGCATTTTCATCTTTAGTTGCAGTTACAGTTTCAGCTGTATATTTTGCTATTAAAATCAGTTTCTCATTAACTGATTCCATTTTTTCTTCGCCTATCCAACCATTAAATGTATATGTCATTTGATTAGTTGGCTCTTTAGCAGGTGTTTTTCCTTTATATTTTACACTTTCTCCTGCTGTTATATATTGATGGTCTAAAACCGTTTTTCTATCATCGTCTAAAAAAATTACTTCATATTGTTCCAATGCCATACCTCCTATTTATCTTTTGTATTATATGACATAATTATTATATATTTACTATTTATATTTTTCAATAGTATTTTTAATACATTTGTAATACAATTTTAATACATTTTTAATACAAAAAAATAGTACAGCATAAGCTGTACTATTTCTATGAATTCATATAATATTTATATAATTCTATTTTTTATTAACTAAATCTTTTAATGCTTTACCAGCTTTAAATACTGGAGCTTTTGATGCAGGTATTTTGATTTCTTCTTTTGTTTGTGGGTTTCTTCCTTTTCTAGCTGCTCTTTTTCTAACTTCAAAAGATCCAAATCCAACTAATTGAACTTTTTCACCTTTTGTTAAAGCTTCTGTTACAACACTAACAAATGCATTAACAGCTTCTTCTGCAGATTTTTTTGTTTCTCCTGTTTTTGCAGCTATTGCTGCGATTAATTCAGCTTTGTTCATTTTTTAATTACCTCCTAATAGATTTTAGTATTATGTAGAATATCTATTATTTTGTTCTACAATATCTTTATTCGCCAAAATATGCTAAAATCCTTTTTTTTTTTAATATTTTTTAAAAAATTTACTTATTTTTCAAGATTTTCAAAGATTCGTTTTTTTAAAAGTCGCTATTTTCAACACTTTCAAGGACTTCGTTTTTCTTTAAAATTTTTATAAAAAAACATACAAAAATATAGATTATTACTGCAATAATAATAGAAATTACAGTTGTAATATTATAATTTATATTTTTCAAGTTTAAAAATTCAAATGTTTTTAGTGATAAAAATATCATTATAATATTTGCTAAAATTGGTTTAAAAATAAAAGTATTAAAACTTAAACTTAATTTTATGTTTTTAAACAAATATATAAATACAATTATAAAAGATATAAAGCTTGAAAGAATATTACCTACTACTGCACCTTTTTCATATATAATAGGTATCAATACTATATTTGATAATATTTTTACTACTAAACCAATAGCAGAAGCAACAACTGGTATATTATTTTTTCCAAGACCTTGTAAAATTCCATTTATAGTTTGTGTTAATAATGAAAAAATTATACTAAAACTTGCTAAAGCTAATAAATTATATCCATCTGTTGCTCTTGGAAATAATAAAAGAAATATTGGTTTAGCAAAAAAACACATTCCTAACATACAAGGCAATGCTACTAATATTGTAATTAATAAGGAAAAATTAATTTTTTTAATTACTCCATCTAAATCATTTATTGCCTTTTTTCTTGAAATTTCTGGTATTAATGCTGTTGAAATTGCTATATTAAAAGAAAGTGGAAGAGCAATTAGAGTATCAACCTTTGAACTTAATATTCCATATTTTAAAATAGCTTTTTCTTCTCCAATTATATTTTTTAGAATTCTTACAACAGTTATTGAATCAATATTTTTTCCTAATGATGACAAAATTGCACTAATTGTTATAGGAACTGAAATAGTTAAAACTCTTTTTAATATAGTTATTATTCTTTCTTTTGGAAAATTTATTCTATTTATATTAAAATTTTTTCTATTTATATCTATATATTCCCTTATTACATATATTAAACTACAAAAAGTTGCTATTGTTGTTGCCAAATTTGCAACTGTTGCCATTAATTCTGTATTGTAATTAGTTACTTTAGAAATAATTTCTACAAATAAAATTGTTAATAAAGACTTTAACACTTGTTCAATAAATTGTGATTTTGCTGTTACATATATCTTATTTTCTCCATTACAAAAACCTCTAATAACCGAGCTTATTGATACGAAAAAAATTGCTGGTGATAGAACCATTAAACTTAATTTACTTTCTGGAATTTGTAAAACCGTATTTGCAATAAATCCTGAAAAAATAAACAGTAATATACATCCTAAGCATCCTATTAAGGAAAATATAAATATAGAAATTTGAAAAATTCTTTTTGAATTTGTGTAATCTCCAATTGAATTTTTTTCTGAAATTAATTTTGATATTGCATTTGGTACACCAATAGATGAGATTGTAAGTAATAAAGCATATATCTGGTAACCACTCATATATATGGCATTTCCTTCATCACCAAATCCTGTTTTATTTGTTATATATAATGTGTACATAACACCAAATAATTTAATAAATATTTGGGAAATTACTAAAGACAAAATTCCTTTTAAAAAATCTGTAATATGTATTTTCAAAACTTTCACCTTTCTATACTTTTTGTAAGCAAATAATTTTGCAAGATTTTACGATTAATTTTTGGTTTTTATCAAAATTCTTCTGTTTGTGTGAAGAATTTTAATCTATATAATTTAGCTATATCATTAATATTAATTGGTATAAACTTACTTAATTTAATAAAATTGTATTAAAGATAAGATTTTTATATTCTCAAAATTTATTTTTAATTTATAAAAAGCACAAAAAATATTACGGAAATCAGCTTTTTTTATTGAAAAGTATTGATTTTTTTTGCATTTTGTAAGATAATAAAGATGTATTATTTTGAGAAAAAAGGATATGGATATTAAGTTATGATAATGAAATATATTGACAAATTTTTAAGTAAATTAAAAACAGATAGGAATACATTTGTGACTTATGTTTTAACTTTAATTTCTGTATACATTTGTATAGATAGAATTGCAGAAATATTATTTATGATATTTTCTGGCTTATCTGTTTCGTATTGGGGGCCTATAAAATATACTCTAGCACTTGCTTGCCCAGTATTTGCGTTTTATTTTTCATTTGCTTCAAAATTTGCAGATGATAAATATACTAAAACATGTTTCTTTTATGTTTATGCAGTAGCATTATATATTGTATCTGTTTCAATGTTTGTACAATGGCTAAATCAATTAGGATGGCTTTTATTGTTCTCAGTACCTAATTATTCATATATAATTGCTAATTTTATGGATTTAATAAAACCTGCATTTTCAGCACTTGCTTGGTATCTTCCAATCTGTACTTTCTTCCCACTATTTAAGTGGTTATATACGGTTGTTGATGATACACTATACATCAAGGAATCAATTTGGGATTATGGTGGAATAGATTTATCAGATAAATCTATCGGACTTGGTCCATATACTTGTGAAATGTTCCTTTGTAAAGATAGAGAAACTGGAAAAAGTATAAAAACACCTGAATCAAGAAGATTTGAATCAACATTAATTGTTGGTGTATCTGGTTCAGGAAAAACATCTATGATGTTTGAACCAATGATTGCAAGAGATATAGAGAAAAAATATTTCTTTAGAGAAAGTGCAAAAGAGTTAGGTTATACTGCTCTTCGTACTAATATCGCAACTTTAAATTGTCCTTATTCAAATGATTATATAAATGAAAACTTTTCACTTAATATGATTTCACCAGTTCCAAGTAAAGAAAAAGTTTATAAAGCATTTTTTGAAAAATTACTTTACTATTATGATGGTGACAATTCTATTTATAAAAATTTGGGTATTACATACATGGCTCCTGATTATGAGTCAATATCTCATATTAAAGATGTAGCAAGTAACTTTGGTATTAAATATCATATTATAGATCCTAATGATAATGCTTCAATTGGATTAAATCCATTTTCTTATCAGGATCCAATCAAAACTTCTATAGCTATATCTTCTATATTAAAAAGATTATATGCTTCAGAAGATTCATATAATCTTAGCAACCATGATGAAGCTTTCATGGAAAATATAGTTACACAAGCTGTAGAAAATTTAGTATTATTATTAAAAGAAGTTTATCCAAGACTTCATGAAGGAGAGCTTCCAAACTTAGAAGATTTACTTGATTTATTAAATGATTTTGATTTAATAGAACAAATGGCTGAGCAAATGAAAGAATTTCCAGAACTTACTGAAAAATATAAAATTCAACTTGGATACTTTAAAAAGACATTTTACAAAACTGCTCATGGTAGAGAAGAAACAGAAAAATACTTACAAGCATCAGCTGCTCAACTTGAAAATATGTTAAGATATCCTGGTGTTAGAAATATTTTATGTAACAGAGTAAATAATTTAAATTATGATAATGCATTAGCAAATGGTGATGTTACATTAGTTTGTACACGTCGTGGAGATTTAGGTCCAAGTATTCATAAAGCTTTTGGTCTATTCTTCATATTACTTATGCAACAATCTGTACTTTCTAGACCTGGAAATGAAAAAACTAGAATACCACATTTCTTGTATATAGATGAATTTCCACCTTTTGTTTGTAAAGCAACAGAAGATATATTCACTTTATATAGAAAATACCGTGTTGGTACTATCATATCATCACAAAACTTATCTCAATTTGGTAAAAGCGGTGGAAATAACTTTAAACAAACTCTTTTAGCTAACTGTTCAACAAAAGTAGTATTTGGTAATAATACTCCTGAAGATAATGAATGGTGGGAAAAAGAATTTGGTGATAAGAGACGTTGGATGTTTACACATGATTATAAAACAGATCAAGGTAAATATGACGATACTTATAAGAGCATCAAGTGGCAATGGATTCCTAACTACAAAGCTGGTAAGGTTCAAGCTTTAAAATTCAAATTCATTATTTATAAAACTAAAGACTTGAAAGGAAAGAATCTTGTTGGTCAAGCAAAAATAGATTTCTTAGAATCTCGATATAAAGAAAAACAAAAAATTAAAAATTATAATTTCAGTAAATTTACAAGTGGAATTATAACAAATGCAGATAATGATGACCATAAAGTTAAATCAAAATTTGATTTGAAGAATATAAACTTTTCTTCTAATCCAAATAATCCAAATGATATGAATCCAATTCAGACAAATACATCTGATGCATCATATAAATTTGATAATGAAGATGCAATAACATCTTTTAACTCAAACAAAAATAATTAATAAAAATAAAAACAACAATAATAATAATATAATAGTAAAAATAAAAATGTATAACCTTTAAAGTTATACATTTTTATTTTCTATAAATCATTTTTATTTTCTATAAATCACTAATATTATTAATTATAAAAATAGGTATTATAATATAAAATATAAATTTTATATAAATCCTATACAAATACACCCATTTAATGTATCATTTTATTCTAGAATTTTAAATTCAACATTTTTAGCAACAAATTTTCCTGTAGACGCATTTTTAGTGAATTCTGTTAAAGATTTTTCTAATGAATTAGCATTTTGTTTTAAATCTGTTGTAAAATATATTTTTATTTTACCTAATTCTAAATCATTTTTTACAATCTCTTTAAATGTTTCTACCATATGTTTGTCATCTTCACAAACTAAAATTAATTGTGGTCTTGATTCATATCCAGAATCAAATGGAACAAAATTCTCTAAAAAGTCTTTATATAATCTCATTCTATCTACAAATTTTGTTTGCCATTCTTCTTCTCTTCTAACACATTCAAAAATCATACTTAAAGATTTTCCAGCCTTTGAAATTTTTACTTCTCCATGTCCTTTAAAAGTTTTTCCATTCATTTTAGCTGTTATAGTAGTTTTTACTTTATATGAATCAAAATTTTTGGCTTTTCTCATATATGCAATTATTATTTGATTTCCTGCTAATCTTTTTTTAATTAAAGCAACTGGTTTTGTATTATCTGTTGGTTGCCATTTACATTCTACTTCTTTAGAGTTTAATAGGTATTTACCCATTTTTTCCATGCAATAAACTCTATAAATTCCTTTTCCCTCTTCTGAAGTAAAATAATATCTAGTTAGTATTTTAGTTTTTACTAATTGTTCTAATTTAGTATTTAACTTATCTTGAGATTTAATTTCTACTCCTTTATGAGTAAGAATTTGATAAATCTGTCTTGAAGTTAAGAATTCAAATTCATTTACTAAATCTAGTATCTTGAAATGCACATCTGATATATGCCCTAAGTTGATTTTATGGATAATTTGATTTATAGAAACATATCCATCCTTTCCATCAAATGTCTTTATTTCTCCCTCTCTAATAGCGAATGGAGAAACGGTAGTTTTTATTTGATCATCTTCTACCATTTTAAAAAACCTCCTTAAACAATTAATAATTTAATTTTTTTTCTTTCTTTTATTATTTTTTTTATATAAACATGAACCCTTTGTCCATATTTAAAACCCTCTTTATATTCTGCCATTCCAACAAGATTAGGTTTTAATTCAATAAAAATACCATTTTTAAATTTATCAGCTTCTTTTACTGTTCCTTCTACAATAGTTTTTTCATTAAAATCTTTTACGTTTTCTTCCCAATCTCCTAATAACTCCTTATATGACAAAACAAGTTTTCCATTTTCTCTATCAATAGATTTTATCATAACATCAATTTTTTGTCCAATAGAAAATCTTTCTTCTGGTGATTTTATTCTTGAAACTGAAATATCTTCAATATGAAGTAATCCAACAATTCCACCACCAATCTCAACAAATGCACCAAACTTTCTAATGTTCTTTACAATTCCATTTACAACCATACCTGGTTTTAATTCAGTTTTTATCCATTGAAGAGCCTCTTCTTGAACTTTTTTCCTTGAAAGAATAATATTATTTTCATTATATATTTCTTTTACTTTAAATTGAACAAAATTATTAACTTTATTTTTGCAAATATTAGGATTGCAAAAACCAAATTCATCAACATTTAATGCCTCTAATTCATTTCTTGGTATTATTCCCTCTAGATTATTTCCTAATTTCACATGTAAATTGTAATTTGAATCACAGTTATTTACATATCCTTGTAAAATTGTTCCTTCTGAAAATGCTTTTTGCACTATGCCTACATCTAATTCATCATTTGTGTTTTTCCAACCTTCTGGAATAAATTTTTGATATTCCATTTTTCTCTCCTCTTTCGTATCATTATTTAAAAATTTAAAACATTTTTTATAGCTTATTTAAATTATTTAATTAATAATAAATTTTATTAAAAATTAAATTTCTATTTTAAAAGTTCTTTGACCTCAGATTTTTTCATATATCTCCAAGTTCCAATTTTTAAATTTTTTACATCTAAATTTCCAATTTTAGCTCTATGTAGTGCTAAAACTTTTTTTCCTATTGCTTCACACATTTTTCTAACTTGTCTATTTTTTCCTTCATGAATTTTTATTTCTATTCTTGAAATGTTTTTTTCCTTATCTATTTTTAAAATTCGAACTTCTGCTTTTTTTGTTATATATCCGCCAGAAATTTCGACACCATTTCGCAAATCATCTATATCTTTCTCACTTACACATCCTTTTAAAGTCACATTATATGTTTTAGAAATCTCATGCTTTGGATGTGTTACTTTATAGACAAAATCTCCATCATCTGTTAGAATTAAAGCCCCAGAAGTATACATATCTAATCTACCAACAGGAACTAATCTTGTATTAGTTTTTACTAAATCTAAAACAGTTTCTCTCTTAAATTGGTCTTTTACTGTTGTAACAACTCCTATTGGCTTATTAAGTAAAACATAAGTATATTCGTCTTTTTTTCCAATTACTTTTTTACCATCATACTCAATAACATCTTTTTCAGGATTTACTTTAGTTCCCAGTTCTGCTACTTTACCATTTACTGTTATTTTTCCTTCAATAATTAGTTCTTCACATTTTCTACGAGAACTAATTCCACAAGCAGCTAAATATTTTTGTAATCTTACTTCTTCCAATTTTATATGCTTTCCTTTCTTAAAGAAATTAAAACTTCTTCAAAATATTCTGGTAACTTAGCTTCTAATTTCATTTGTTTATTTGTTGTAGGATGCTTAAATTCAATTCTCATGCTATGTAACATTTGCCCAGCTACATTAAAAGGATTTTTTCCATTTGAATAAATATAATCACCAACAACAGGATAACCAATTTCAGATAAATGAACTCTTATCTGATGAGTTCTACCTGTTTCTATGTTAACTTCTAAAAGCGTAAATCCTTTAAATCTCTCTAAAACTTTTATATGTGTTATAGCATTTTTTCCATTTTTTGACACAGCCATTTTGGTTCTATCTTTATTACTTCTTGCTATTGGCATATCAATAGTAGCCATATTTTCTTTTACTATTCCTCTTACTAAAGCTATATATGTTTTTTTAACTTCATGATTTTTAATTTGTTCACTTATATTGATATGTGATTTATCATTTTTAGCTATAATTAAAATTCCAGAAGTATCTTTATCTAATCTATGAACAATTCCTGGTCTAATTTCTCCACCAATACCAGATAAACTATCTTTACAATGATTCATTATAGCATTAACTAAAGTTCCATCAGGATTGCCATTTCCAGGATGTACAACTAATCCCTTTTGTTTATTTACAACCAAAATATCATTATCTTCATAAACAATATCTAAAGGTATTTCTTGTGCCTTTATTTCTGTTTCTTTAGGTTCTTCTTTTATAATTGTTACATAATCATCTTTGTTTAGTTTATATGAAGACTTTGTTTTCTTACCATTTACTAATATATTTTCTTCATCAATTAATCTTTGAACAGCAACTCTTGATAAATCTTTATCTTTAATACTAATTGCTTTATCTAGCCTTATTCCAACTAAATCTTCACTTATTTTATACTCTTTTTTATTCAAAATTAATCTTCCCCTATTAATCAAATTTTCCTTTAGTTATATCTTTTGTAAAAGTAATTTTAAATAAATAAACTGGTAATGCTAACATTCTAACAATTCTAGAAGGCTGAAGAATTAATCTCCAAAGCCATTCTATGCATAATTTCTGCACTATTTTAGGTGCCCTTTTTATTTTTCCCGCTTCATAATCAAATGTTCCACCTTGACCTGCTGCAATATCTACTTTTAAATCATTTTTATATTTAGCAATCCATTTTTCTTGAAGTGGGGCTCCCATAGCAACAAATAATACATTTGGCTTTAAACGGTTTATTTCTTGAATAACCTTTTCCTCTCCATCTAATTCAAAAAAGCCTTCGTGATAACCAACAATATTTATATTTGGATAAATCTTTTTTAAATTCTCTGCTGCAATTTTAGGCACATCATCTTTTCCACCTAATAAGTAAAATGACCAATTTTCTTTTTCTCCAATTTCTAAAACCTTTCTAAAATAAGCTTGTCCTGGAATTCTTTGCTTAAAAGGTTTCTTTTGAAATTTTCCACCTAACATAACTCCAACACTATCTGGTGTTGCAAGATCTGCGCTTTTAAGAACATCAAAAAATTCTTCATCTTTTTGTGCCATCATTATAAATTCTGTATTCGGAGCCACAACTATTTTACATGTCTTATTGCTAGTTTCAACTAGTTCTTTAGTTATTCTTCCTGCTTCATCAATATCTATATTATCTATATCTACTCCTAATATTCTAACTGTATTTCGCAAAATATTACACCTCTAATTTCTTCTTTGAAAATCTATTATAAATATTACTAATAATATCCATCCTAAAACAACAAAAGCATCAGCTAAATTAAATATTGGTAGCTTATATAATCTTATAAAATCTAAAACTCCACCTCTAAAAAATCTATCAATTAAATTACCAATACCACCTGCTAAAGCTAATGATATTGCTACCATTGTTTTAGTATCAATTCTTTCTATTTGGTTTTTTACAAATCCAATAATTATTAGTAGCACAAATATCGTTAATAAAATATTTTTTACATTTCCTTCATTAAAACCTAAAGCCATCCCTGTATTTGTTACAATTTCTAGTCCTATAAATTCATTTCCAACTGGCTCTTTTAAAAAACTACTTACTAAAATTTTACTTAATTGATCTATTACAATTAATGTAATTACAATTATTACTAAAAGTCTAACAATTTTATTTTTCAAAATTATACCTCCATTAATTGTAAATTAGCTGTTTTCTGCAACATTTGCATTCAATCTTTCAAATATTACAAAATTATCATCAGAATAAATTAAATCATAATTAGAA
Source organism: uncultured Eubacteriales bacterium (assembly GCA_902492015.1). GTDB lineage: Bacteria > Bacillota > Clostridia > TANB77 > CAG-508 > Scatovivens. The sequence goes on from CABUJR010000012.1 coordinate 12,035, forward strand.
TCATCTTTTAATATCATTGCTAGTTTGGCATTCTCATAAAGAATTACATGTGTTACTCCATATTCTTCAAATTTAGTTTCATAATCAACTGCAACAGCTGCAATATTTAAAGCATCTGAAAAAATATCTCTACCATCATATTTTTTATCTTCTTTATTATAAGTTCCATTAAATTCTGGTGAATATAAATCACATCTAGAATCTATAAATACTGGTATACCTCTAAATAGCAAATAACTACCATAATTGTATTCATTGTATAATTTTATATTCTCTACATCCAAGTTCTTTAAAATCCAATCTGATGCTTCTACAGGATATGAACCAACTTCTATATATTCATCTCTTAAATGTGGTTTTATTATATTAGTTGATAATATTATAAAACAACATATTACAACTGTTGCACCAAACCAACCTGTTACAAATCTTTCAATTTTTTGGAAAGTTTCTTTGTCATATTTATTAACAAAATTTCCAATTAATGATGCTAAAACTGGTCCTGCAAATAATGCAAACATTGAAACTTGTCTTCTTGATTTAAAAGCTAAATAGGTTACTCCCATAAGCATAAATAAATCAGATAATCTTATTTTTGTATCTGTAAATATTAATACTAATAAAAAGATCACAAGAGCTATAGCAAATTCTTGATTATCAGTTAAACTAAGTGGTAAATGCTCATTTATAGATTGGGTGGTATTTCCTTGCATTATCTTATAAAGATACGTATAAGCACCATCACCAGCAGGATTTAGAAATCCTGTAAGAGCTGCTATTGCCATAATCGTAATAAGTAATAAGACCACGTGATTCTTTTTCACTCTTATTTTATATGGATTTTCTCTGATTACTTCTCTTTTTTTCTTTCTTTCTGTTACAGCATTTTTTATTTTTTCAATTTTTATTTCACATTTTTCTTTAACTTCTGATTTTCTAGATAATTTTTTTCTTATTTTCATAAAAATAGAAAATAATTTTAAATCTAAATCTCTTTCTTCAATTAAAAGTAAGAAATATTCTGCAATATATGGCAAGTATAAAACAAAATAAAATGGAAATACTGCACAATGCAAGTTTGCTATTAATAATGGTATTATTAATAATAAAATTGCATATCTTTTCTTTTTAGTTTCAAGAAAACTTTCTATACAAAATACTGTCCATACAAATAAGATAAATGTTACAAGTTGTGCTCTTGCTGCAATAAAAGATTTCATCAAATAAATTGCACCTATTGATATTGCAAGAGATACTACTTTATTTTTAGATTTTTTATTTGAAAGAATGTATATTGAAATTCCTAAAATTGCTGTTAGTATCATTGTTGATACATAAATTCCAAGTTGTCCAAAAGAATTATATATCAAAAACATGCTTAAATCATAAAGCCAATGTGGATAAGTATATGGAAGTTCATGCCAAGAATACAAATCTTGTGTTAAATCTGAAATTCCATTATTATAAATATACTCTCCAATTTTTAAAGTATAAAAAGTATCATTTTGTAAAGTTTTTGGTGCAATAGCAAAGCAAAAGATACTAATACAAATAACAGCTACAATATGAAATATAATAGATTGTAAAGTTTTGCTTTTATTATTCTCTTTTTCCAAATTTTCTTGATTACTACTTGATACATTTTTATTGATATTTTCTTTTTCATCTAATTTTTTTAAATTACTTTCTAATTTTTCATCTTTTTTTATTTTTTCTTTAGTAATTTTTCTGTCATCCTTGTTTACTTCTTCTTTTATATCTTCTTTTTCTGTAGTTTCTACTTTTTCTAAGTTTTCTTTTTCTTGCTTTTTCATGTAAACTCCTCTAAACTATAATTTCTTATGAATTATATCAAATAATAAAAAAAATATAAATAGTTTAGAACAAAAAAGTATAATTGCTATTTATATTATGTAAAAACTAAAATTAAGTTTTAAGTTTTTACATAAAAAGAAACGTCCACATACCAACCTCTGTTAGCACATGAACGTACATAATTTGCTAAAATTTATATAAATTTAAATTTATATACTATACAACTTCTTCTTTCTCTACTTCCTCTTGAGAATTTTCTTCATCATTTGCTATTTCCATACTTGCTATTGAAACTTCATAAGCTACTCTTGTTTGTACAGTTCCATCTTCTAATTTTTTCTCATAATTTCTTGATTGAACTCTACCAGTTATTTTTACTTCTGTTCCAACTTCCATATTTTGACAAAATCTTGCATTTCTTCCCCAAGCAATACTTGGTATGTAATCAGATTTATTATAAGCTCTATTAACAGCTAATAAAACATCTGCAATTTCCCTTCCAAATGGTGTTTGTCTGTAAATAGGTTTTTTACAGATATAACCAACTAAAACAACTTCGTTTGTTACTTCTTCAGCTTCTGCATCTTGATCACTTATTTCTTTAATTTCTTTTGCAAAAACTGTAAGAATTAATCTGTTTCTTTCGTTTTCATAATTGTTGTAAGATCTAAATTGCCCTTCAACTTTTACTTTTTTTCCGATTTCTAAATCTAAATCTGTTAGTAATCTTTCTGATACTGTGATAGGGATTATATCAACAGTTGAACTTAATCTAACAACTTCTAGATTAAATACATAAAATTTTTCTCCATAAATTTCATGACTGTAATTTTTTTCACTTACTACTTTCCCTACTAATACTAAGTGATTGTTTTCTGAATAATTCGTATTCAATATTATTTCCTCCTTAATATTAATCTTGTGTATTCTTCATATAATGTTTATCTTATTTTTTCGTTTTTCCACTAAAAACACTTATAGTATAGCACATTTATTTAACTTTGTCTACATAAAATTGGTAAATTTGTTAATTTTTTTGTAATTTTTTATACTTTTTTAGTGTTTTCTTCTTTAATTCTAACTATTTAAGTGTAAACTTATTATTTGTAACCTATTTTTATTTATGTAAATTATATTTATTTTTCATTTACATATTTTTTAAATAGTCGTCCTCTTTCTTCAAAATTTTTAAAATATCCATAACTTGAAGCAGCCGGAGATAATAAACATACGCTTCCTTTTTTAGTTACTTTTTTAGCAAAATCCACAGCTTCTTCTAATTTTTCTTTATATACTACATTTTTTTTAGATACTTTTAATCCTTCTTTAATATACTCACCAGTTTTTGGCAAACATATTATATTTTCAATTTCACTTTTAGCTAAAAAATTTATTAATTCTTGAAGATTTACTCCCCTATCTTTTCCACCTACTATAAGAGTATTTATATTTTTAATTGCCTTTATTGCATTTATTGTTGATTCTGGAATTGTAGCAATAGAATCATTATAGTAATCCACTCCATCAATATTTGCAACAAATTCCATTCTATGCTCAAGTGGTTTAAATTCTTTTATAGAATGAATAGCCTTTTTTAAATCTAAATTCATTATATTGCAAACTGCAAAAACAAACATTATATTATTTATGTTATGAATTCCTTTTAAATTTATTTTTTCATTTATATTCATAACTACTTTTTCATTACAATATATGCTATCATCCTTCAAAAATACCTTATTTAAAGTATTTGGGATTTCATTTATTGAAACTGCATAATCATTTTTCTTATATTTAAAATTATAATTTTTCATAAATTCATTATCAAAATTATAAATTAAGTAATCGCTTTCTGTTTGATACTTAGCTAAATTATATTTTGCTTCAATATATTTTTCTAAAGATTTATAATGATCTAAATGCTCTTCAAAAATATCTAATATTATACCAATATTAGTTGATTTTTTTACATATTCTAATGCATGAGAAGAAAGTTCTATAACAGCAATAGATTCCCTATTTAGTTCTTCTAAGTCATTAAAAATTGGCTCTCCAATATTTCCTAATAAATATGCATCTTTTCCTTGATCTTTTAATACTTTATATATAAGTGAACTTGTAGTACTTTTTCCTTTTGTGCCTGTTATTCCTATAGAAAATACATCTACATATTCTAAAAAAAGTTCTAACTCACTTGTAATTTTATTTTTAAACTGAGTTATATCAACATCTTTTAAAGAAATCCCAGGAGCTTTTAAAATTAAATCATATTCTTCGATTCCTGTTAAATAATTTTCTCCTAAAGAAACTTCTAAATTTATATCCTCCATGAGTTCTATTTTTCCATCTAATAAATTCACATTCTTATCTGCTATAAATAATTTTTTTTCAGGAAAATGTTTTCTTAAAAAATTGTAACTTGCGCTTCCTTCTAATCCAAAACCTAATATTAATATTTTTTTATTTTCTAAATAATTTAATAATTTTTCTAGCATTCTATTTCCTTTCAAACTATACATTACAATAAAGATTCATTAATCTGAATATTGTAAAAATTAATCAAATTGTTACTTTTATATTTTTACATTTTTTAAAATATAATTAATTCAATTGAAATTTATATTCAATCCTGATATTTAAGCTTATTTTCTTTAAAATAATTTTTCTTTTAAAAGATTCTCAAATTCTTTTGGAACATTATTATTTTTATTATATTTGTTTAATAAATCTACTTTCAAAAGTTCAAAATTATTTTTATAATATTTTAAAAGAAATGGCAAATCTTTTTTATCTTTTTCTATATTTTCTATTGTTTTAGTAACAGAATATCTAATTTCTTCATAAGTACCCACACACTCAAATGGTTTTGTTTCTCCATATCCACATAATTCTATAAAAGTTTTTAATAAATCTTCTTTTTCAAATAAATCTTCTCCAAAAATATTTATTAATTTTTCTTTATATAGAAATGGGCTTAAAATACAAAATACAAATAAACATTTAGGACAATTGCAACACCAGTACCAAGGCTCTTTTTTACTTCCTACATTACAACTTTTAAATACTTTATGATATTTTTCTAATTTTGAAAAAAGATATGCAATTTGAAGTTCAGAAATTGGTCTTAACATACTGAAATAATCTACTTCAGCTTTCAAATATTTTTCTTGATATTCTCTAAAATCATTTTCAAATTCAAGTGTTTTAGAATATTGATGATTTATTTTTTCATTTTTTACGTTTGATTCGTTAGCACTATCTTCATTTGATAATGCTATATACTTCTTACCTAATAAATACGCTGTTAAATATGTTAAAAAAGCTACCATAGCTGAAAATGGAGTATGCCCATTTAAAAAGCCTTTTGAATTTAGTTCTAATAAATTTTTATCTATCTTTCTTTTCACTTCAACAATTTCTTCATTCTCAAATCCTGCTACTTTTGCACAATTTGTAGACACTTCATTTGCTCCAATACGAAAAACTAAAGATTTATTTTTATATTTTTTTAATAATTCTAAAGTAACATTAGAGTCTTTTCCTCCACCTATTGGAATTAATATTCCATCTAGCATATCTGTACTTCTTGAAAATCCTATATCTTCACCTTCTGAAATAAATTTTACAAATTCATTTTCAGAAATATCTATATTATTAATAAATCTAAATTCTCCAAGTCCAAGATAAAATATTTTTTTAAACCATTTTTCTTGATAGCTGTCTAGTTTTCCACATTTTATAAAAAAAAGTGGAGAACATGTAGCTTTAAAATAACTTATTGCCTCTACTAATCCTAAATTAAACACCATATTTTTAACAATGTCAGATTTTATATCTTTAAAAACAAATTCTTTTTTTAATATCTCTATTCTTGGTTTAAATTTAGTTAAGTTTTCTATTTCAAAATCATATTCTATACAAATTTTATTTTCTTCTTCAAAAATATTATATGAATTATACAAAAACTTTGGATATTTTTTTCTTAAATCTTCAAAATTCATATATTTTTCCTTTCTAAAAAGTTTAATTTTTTAATTCTAACATATTATATGTTAGTTATATTGAATTGTCAAAATATAACCAAATAAAGTTTTATTATGCAATTTGATGTAAATATACACCTATTTTTCCATTTTGTAAATATTTTATTTTAGTTAAAATTAATAACAAAATATTGTTTAAAATCATAAACTTTAATATGGACAATAATTATTGCCCAAAAATATAGAAAGGATTTTAATGTTATGGAATTTGATAAAAAAGTTATAGTTGATGTTGACGGAGTTATTGAAACTGGAAAACAATTTGATTTAGATTTAAGATTACCTGAAGATAATAGAAATGTTGTTTACGGAATCATTAAAGATCATTATGGAAAACCTGTATGTGATGCCGTTGTAAAATTAGTAGAAGTATGTAAGGATGAGAGAAAACCAGTATCTCATACTTTCACAGATGAAGAAGGAGAATTCGTATTTGGACCACTTTGTCCTTTCAAATCTTATGCAATAGAAATATGGGTAAACAGAGTAAAACACGTTAAAATTTGTAAAGTTTGCGATCATACTGGTTCATGCTTAAAAGGTGTTGATTTACACTGTGAAAAAGAATATCCTAAAAAAAGAATTGAAGAAGAAGAAGAAGAGTGCGATATTTGCGAAACAGAAAAATATGAATGTGATTGTGAATAATATTAATAATTATTAATTTTTATAATCTTATGCAATATTATTTTATTTCTAGAAATTAGTAAAATAATTAATATGTAAAAAGTAGACACTTAGAAAGTATTTTTATTAATCATTTAAAAACAACTATACTTTCTTTAAAGTGTCTACTTTAATTCTTAAACAGACATTCTAATTCTTCTTGCAAATTGTTTTCCTTTTTTAAGCATTTTTTTCTTGTTTTCATCTATTCCTTCTGAATACATCATCATTGTTCCGGCTGTAATTAAACTACCAATCATAACACCTTTCATAAAACTCATAAATAACACCCCTTTCATATTATAAGCATAAATTTTAATTCTAGTAATTTTAAAGTTTTAATAGAACAAAACTTGCATGTATTAATTTTTAATATTTTGCATATTTTAATTTTAGTAAATTTATATGCAAAATACTTTCTTATAATAAAATATTATTTACTATTTTTATTAAATATATTCTGTTTAATCATAGAATATATTTCAAAAATTGCTATAAATATTAAAAAAATTCCAAACATTTTCTTTAGGTAAAAATTGTTAATTTTAAATGATATAAAAGCTCCGTACTATAGCTCCAATTATTCCAAATATTATAATATATAATGAAATTTTATAATCTATAGTTTTATTTTTAATATTCATATAAATTGCTGTTATCGAAGTTGGAATAAAAAATATTAAATTTGTTCCTTGAATTAAATGTTGCTCTAAATTTGTAAATAGCCCTAAAAGCAAAATAAAAATTGTTCCTCCACCCATTCCTAAAGCAGCAACAATTCCTGAAATTACTCCAAAAAAAATCTCTTTCATCAAATCACCTTAAGTTTTCTCTTTGTTATAGAATTAATTTTATTCCAGAATAAATTAAAAAAATAATAAATAATATTCTCAAAATATTACTCTTTAATTTAACCAATAATTTAGAGCCTAAATATCCACCTAATATTCCTCCTATTGAACTTTTTAACGCAATATTCCAATCTATTGAATTTTGTTTATAATAAAAAAATGAACTTGCTAAAACCATAAAAAATATACACATAATAGTTGTTGCTCTTGCTGTTACTTCACCTTTTTTTAATATTTTAGTCATAAACGGTACAAGTAAAAGTCCTCCACCAGCTCCAAAAAATCCGCTAATTATTCCTGCAAAAAATCCAATTATTATATACAAAAAAATTTCTTTTTTATAATTTTGTTTTCTCATATTTATATAATTTGCTTTTACTAGATTTTCTATACAAAAATTAAAAGTAAATAGAATCATAAAAAAAGCACTCTAATTTTAAAATTAGAGTGCATCTTTTTTTACCCAAATTTATACTAATATAAAAAATTACTACCTTACAAATTTTACTATCTAAATTTTTAATCTATATTCTCATCTTTAATAAAATATTTTGTTCCAAGCATTTTATCTGGTAAATATTGTTGTTCAACCCAATGACCTGGATAGTCATGAGGGTATTTATATCCCTTTCCATAACCAAATTCAGACATTCCTTCTGCTGGTGCATTTCTAATATGCATTGGAATTGTTCCAGTATCTTTATTTGCAACATCTTCTAATGCTTTATTAATTGCATTATAAGATGCATTTGATTTTTTAGAATTTGCAACATATATTGCTGCCTCTGATAAAATAATTCTAGCTTCTGGCATACCAACCATAGTAACGGCCTGCATTGCTGAAGTTGCAAGTATTAAAGCTTGTGGATTTGCAAGTCCTACATCTTCTGAAGCGCAAATAACAATTCTTCTTGCTAAAAATACAGGATCTTCCCCACCATTTAATGCTCTTGCTAAATAAAAAACTGCTGCATCAGGGTCACTACCTCTCATAGATTTTATGAAAGCACTAATATTATCATAATGGCTATCACCAGATTTATCAAACATTGCCTTTCTCTTATTTAAAGATTTGCTCGCAATTTCATCTGTTATTTCTATTACACCATCTGAATTCATTTTAGTTGTTAAAACAGCAACCTCTAAACCATTTAGTGCTGTTCTTACATCCCCACCAGAAACTTCTGCAATAGTTTCTAAAGTATCATCTGAAATTTTAATATTATAATTTCCTAATCCTTCTTTATTTATAAGTGCATTTTTTAAAATTTTAAAAATATCTTCTTTTTTTAAAGGCTCTAGTTTTATTACCATTGACCTAGAAATTAAAGCTTTATTTACTTCAAAATATGGATTTTCTGTTGTTGCACCAATTAATATTACAGTTCCATCTTCAACATAAGGCAAAAGTGCATCTTGTTGAAGTTTATTAAATCTATGTATCTCATCTATAAATAGAATACATTTTCCACTAGGATTTAATAAAGGATTATCTGCTTCTTCTATAGCTCTTTTTATATCTGAAACACCTGAAGTTACAGCATTAATTTTTGTAAATTTATATTTTGTTGTTTCACTAATAACTTTTGCAAGAGATGTTTTTCCACATCCTGGAGGTCCCCATAAAATTAAACTTGATAATCTATCTGCTTTAATTGTTCTATATAATAATTTATCTTTTCCAACAATGTGTTCCTGACCAATAAATTCATCTAAATTTTTTGGCCTTACTCTATATGCTAATGGTTGACTTAAATCCATAAAATTACCTCTTTTTATAAATTTATTTATTTTTATATCTATATTTTTTGATTTTATTATTTATATTTATATTACTCATTTTTATTTTTTATCTTTATTTTCTTAACCTGCAAGTAAAGATAAACCTTTTCTAATTAATTCCTCAACTGAAACATCTGTATTTGCAATTTTTTCCATAGCTTTTTCAATTTCTTTTCTATTGTAACCTAAAATTTGAAGAGCTTGAATTGCTTCTTGAACATTTTGAGTTGTTTGTATTTCTATTTCAATTTGCTCTTTTGCTCCATCTAAAGCAAGTTTTTCTTCTGCTTTTAATTTGTCTTGAAGTTCTAAAATAATTCTTTGAGCAGTTTTTGCTCCAATTCCAGGAATTTTTTTCAAACTTGCAACATCATTTGAAATTACCGCAAATGCAAAAGCAGAAGGAGTAATATTTGAAAGCATTACTATTGCTGATTTAGCTCCAATTCCACTTACAGATAATAAAAGCTCAAACATTTTAAGTTCTTCTTTTGTTAAAAATCCGTACAAACTAATATTGTCTTCTCTAACATAATAATACGTATGAACTTTCACAATATTTTTTAAATCTCCAATTTTTTGAATAGACATATCAGACATAAAAACTTTATAACCTATTCCTCCCACATCTATTACAACATAATTATTACCTTTTTCTTCTAGTGAACCTTTAATATATGCAAACATAATCCGCTCCTTACCAAACAACTTTTTGCTATATTCTATCACAAAAATATTTTTTTGCAAGAGTAAGATTAATTTTTTGAAATTTTTGAAATATTTTCAAGTTTTTTACAGCAAAAGCTTGACTTTTAAAGTTGTTTGTATTAAAATAATTAAGCATTGTATGTAAATGTATATTTATTTTTAATAACTTCTCCCCGGTGGTTATAAAAAATAAAATATATTTATATAAAATAGAGAAAATTATAAATTTGAATGGAGGGTATTATTACCATGAACAATACTACATATAGCCCTAAAAAAGGCGAAATTGAAAAAAAATGGTATGTAATAGATGCAGCAAACAAACCTTTAGGTAGAGTTGCAACAGAAGCTGCAAAATTATTAAGAGGAAAACACAAACCAACTTTCACACCAAATCAAGATGTTGGAGATTATGTAATAGTAATAAATTGTAAAGACGCTGTTTTAACAGGTCATAAATTAGATCAAAAAGTATACAGACATCATTCAGGATATATTGGAGGAATGAAAGAAACTTCTGCTAGAGTTATGATGAATAACACTCCAGAAAAAGCAATGTTCTTAGCAGTTAAAGGAATGCTTCCTCACACAAAATTAGGTAGACAAATGGTAAAAAAATTAAGAGTATATGCAAATGCTGAACATGAAAATGCAGCTCAAAAACCAGAAGTTTGGGAGGTAAAATAAGATGGCAAAAAAATCTGAAAATATTGTATTCCAAGGAACAGGAAGAAGAAAAGAATCAATTGCTAGAGTTAGATTAATGGCTGGTAAAGGTGAAATCACTGTTAATGGAAAAAAATTAGATGAATATTTTGGAACAGAAATATTAAAAGTTATAGTTAACCAACCTTTCGCTGTTACAAATACAGTTGGAAAATATGATGTTATAGTTAAAGTTGTTGGTGGTGGTTACACAGGTCAAGCAGGAGCAATTAGACATGGTATAGCTAGAGCTTTAACTGAAGCAAATTCAGAATTTAGACCAGTTCTTAAAGCTAATGGATTCTTAACAAGAGATCCTAGAATGAAAGAAAGAAAAAAATACGGTCTTAAAAAAGCAAGAAAAGCACCACAATTCTCAAAAAGATAATTACAAGTTTTTCAAATACAAACTCCAATGTTTTACAACATTGGAGTTTTTTATGTGTTATTTTCAATTATATTAATTCATTTTTATAATATTTTTATAATATTTTTTTAATTTGTGGAAGATAACCAATTTATTTGGTAAGTTCCATCTTCTTTTTCTATAAATTTTATTCTTATATTTCTTCCCCTGTACTCTTGAAATTTCAAATTACTTTTTGATAAACTTTCGTATAATTTATCATAATCAAAGTCCATAATAGTAGAATCTCCAACTTCTTCAATTATTACAAATTCTCCATATGGGCTTTCATCAAATTCTTCTCCCACATTTTCTGGAATACGATAGCTATCAAAATCAGCTATATATTCTTGTCCTTCTAAAGTTATTTCTTGCAAATATAGCACATTTGTACCATGAGTATCATATCCTTGTCCATCTCTTAATTTTATAGTTTCATTTTCTGGATTGTATTCAAACATTTCTGTATCATATTCTTCTGGTGTTTTTCCATAATATTTTAATAAACATTCATCTAAATCTTTTTTATACACTATTCCATCTTCATTTATTTTTTCTTCAATTGAAGCTAGTTCAAATCCTTTTTTTACTAAAAAGTCATTATCTTCAATTTCATTTTTTCCGTTTGAATTTTCAAGTCTTACAGCAAAGTAATTCTCATAATCTGTAAAATAATCCCATAATTTCTTTCTCCAGCTTTCAACATCTAATGTTTCTGAATTTTCAGTATTTCCATCTTTTGCAACATTTGTATCTGTCACATTTGAATTAATTGCAACTTCATTTGTATTTTCTCTGTTTTGAAGAAAAGCAATTCCAATAATAACTATTATCATAATTAAAATAACTATGATAATTTTAGCCAAAACTGAACCCTTACTATCCATAATATTATCCTCCTAAATCTCAAGATAATTTTCAATTACATATTAACATATAACATAGAAAAATACAAAACAATTTAAGAAATTTAATTTTATAAATTCCTTAAAATTCAAATAAATTTATAAATACAGAAAATGCTGGACTACTATTTCTTTTTTGAAATATTGGTCCAGCATTTTCTTTTCGTTAGCGCCTCTGCGCCTGATTAGCATCTTTCCGGATAACGTGCTTTATAAGCAACTCTGTCACAGCTAATCCCATTATGATTACATCAATAAACCAAAGCCAGAACGGAACTCTGATATTATTTTCGATAATCACTTTAAGAATCATTACCGCTGCGAACTCAAAATCTGTTACTTTGAGCATCTTCTCGAAAAACTCATGCTTTTTCTTATCATCAGGATTGTTTGAATTTGCATACTTTTTAGAGCACTTGTTCATAACAATCAGTTTGATAACGCAAAAGACTTCAAGAAAAAATAACGTCATGAATGCTATAAAGAGAATATCTCTCACCTTAATCCCCCCTTTCTCACGCTGTAAAATATCTATATGTAAACGCCAGGAAATCCCAGCGGAAAATTGAGATTAATAAAGTTACATTATATTTTATGTTAACATCTTTTTGTTAATTTGTCAAGTAATATTACTATTCATACAATTATTTAATATATAATACTTACTAAATAATATTCTCATTCAGAATTAGTATTTAATTTATATAATTTTGTAAATTAAATATTAATTATATAACTAGTATTTCTAAATGTTCTAATAAAATTTTAGTTCCTAAAAATATTAAAATAAAACCTCCTGCAAGCTCTGCTTTAGTCTCATACTTGTCTCCAAAAACATTTCCAATTTTCACTCCAAACATAGATGTTATAAATGTTATAATTCCGATTAAAGAAATGGCAAGTAAAATATTAACCTTTAAAAAAGCAAAAGTAACACCTATTGCTAATGCATCAATGCTCGTTGCTATTGAAAGGATTATCATTGTTTTAAAGTCAATTTTATCGTTTGACTCTTCTTTTATTTCAAATGCTTCTTTTATCATATTAATTCCTATAAAAACTAATAAAATAAAAGCTATCCAGTGGTCTATGTTTTTAATTTTATCTTCAAATCCAACTCCTAAAATATATCCAATAAATGGCATTAAAGCTTGAAAAACACCAAAATATAAACCAATAACTATTGCTTTTTTCCACTCCATTTTAGGCATTGATAAACCTTTGCAAACAGATACTGCAAATGCATCCATTGCAAGTCCTATAGCAATTAATATAAGTTCTAATATTCCCATTTAATCCCCCTATATTTCTTACATTAATATTATGAAAATTTTTATTATAAAGAACAACCTATAAATTTTATATAAAAAAATTATACAAAAAAGACTTACCTGCAATGTGAAAATTGCAGATAAATCTCATTATTTAAAACATAACCAGATATTACTATCAGTATATAGGTATTTTACATATTAAATACACTAATTGTTCAATTATCTTTTTTTAGATTATACTATAATATTTATCTTATTACAAGCAAATCAATTTATTTTTGATATTGTTTTGTAATCCTTTTAAATTTATATAAATTTTATGCTTTTTATTATATCCTCCATTTCTTTATTCACATCAAAATTTGATGTATGATTTACCTCGTATATATAATCGTTGTATACAAATATATAATGTTTTTTTGTTTCAGATGTAGTCGTTGTATAAGTTATTGTGTCTATTCCATCTAATTTTATTTGATTTTTATCATTAAATTTAATTTTTTGAAGCCTCTCTTCTACATTATTTATATTTATTGTTTTATTTCCTAACGGTTGTCTTAATCCATTATTATCATATCCATATGCAAATATAGTTATATCATCTCCGCTTAAAAATTTCATCATCTGATTATGATCTATTGAAGCCTCAATTGATTTATTTTCCACAACACAATTAAGGTTATAAAATTCTCCAATTACATAACCACTAGAATAATATTCTAGTTTTTCCCTTACTTCATATATTTCTTCCAAACTTAAGTTTAATGCATTTTTATATGAAATCATATTTAAAAATCCTGTATGATATACTTTATCTTGTATAATATCTCCACATGACATATTTAAGCTATATAGTATTGGTTCTTTTGTAATCGCCAATTTTCCAGAATTTTCATGTATTTCATTCAATTCATTATATTCAAATTCTATATTTCTCCATTGTTTTTTTACTTTATTAATTTCTTTTTGATTATCTTTTTCTTTTAAATCTGTAGTAAAATCTATATTAACACTTCCTTTACTATAAATTTCATTAGTTGAAATCGATGTTTCATAAATGTTAACTGTAATTTTAGAATTATCTGGTATACTTCTAAAAATAATATCTGTTGGTACTCCACCAATAGTATAAGTAGTATTATTTTCTAAAATAGTATTTCCATTTTCATCTAAAATTTCTACAAAGTATCTTATATCCGGATCTGTAGTATAACCTTCTAGTAATACCACTAATTTTGTTGTAAGTCTCGATTTTTTTACACTTATAATATTGGCTATAATATCCCAAGGTAACACTTCACTATTATTTATATTTTCTAATTTCACACTTTTATTTTCTACTATATATTCTTTATAATCTAAATTAATTTTTTCTTCATCTAATGTTATATTAAAATTCCAGTTTCCTAAAATTACTGGTTCTACATCGGGATTAATAAATTCCTTATATATTTTTATATCTGTTTCAAAAGTTGATTTATCATTCAACTTATTTCCATCAATTGTATATAATTCGTAAATTATGTATTCTGTATTACTAATTTTATTAAAAATTTCTGTATTCTTATCCTCTAATCCATAAATATCTGTTCCACTTATTATTCTGCTACTATCATAGATTTTCTCAACAAATTTTTTGCTTTCATTTAATTTCAAAGCATATCCAATTATTAAAGTATTTCCATCTACTCCATAATCCATTAAAGTTAAAGTAGCACCATTATTTTCTTTCACAATATTTAACTCATTTTTTTCTTCATTATAAGTTTGAAACATGCCTATTTTATTTAATGCCCAAGAAAAAATATTTTCATTATATTTAGCATAAGTAAAAATATTGCCAGTTATTATTCCAATTATTATTAATATAGAAGCAATTTTTATCGTAGTATAACTTCGGTATGAATGTTTCTCTTTTTCCTTAAAATTTTCTATTGCAATTTTCGTTTCAAGTTTTTCAAAAATTCTTTTATTAAAATTGTTTTGAAAATTATTTTCCATAGTTATACCCCCTCTCTACTAATGCATTCTTTATTCTTTTTCTAATTCTATGTAATTTTGTATTTATATTAAATTCAGTATAACCAAGTTCTTTTGCTATTTTTCTTGTTTTTTGACCTTCATAATAAAACATTTTAAAAATTTTATAATCTATTTCTGAATTTTCTAATTCTTTAAAAATAATCTCATTTCTTTCTTTTTCTTCTAATACTGCCATTATATTAAAATCCATAGGTGTATTTTCCTCAAGATTTAACAAATTAATAAGTTTTTGATTGTCTCTTAAAGTACTTTTTACTACATTCTTTGTTACTCCAGAAATATATGGTTTTAAAAACTTATCTTTTTTTAACTTTTTTTGATTTTTCCACACAACAAGAAATACATCAGATATCATTTCTTCAACATCTTCATCTCTCAACATATCTCTCGTCATATTCTTAATAATTGTAAAAACATAATTACTGAATTCATTTACAATTTGCTTTATATCTAATTTGCCGTCAACAAAATAAGCTTTTATTAATTTGTCATCTTCCATATTTTCTCTCCTTTCTTAAAAATATTATATCATAATTTCTTTTCACTTATATATTTACATTTTTTTAAAAAAACTTACACAAAATTATAATATTAAATATTTATTTAACTAATTTTTTATCATATATCAACTATAGTATTCATGAAAGTTTAATAATTTTTTATTTATATAATAAAAAATTTGTAATATAATTTAATATAGTATTAACTCTTATTATCAAGTTAAGTTAAACTTAACAATGAACTAAAATATTTAATATACTATAAGTTAATTATATAAGGAGTTTTTATGGAAATAAAAAAAATCGAAACAAATTATAAAAGAAAACTATTTTTTTATGAATCAAAAGTAAGTTCAAAAAAATATAGTGGAAAATTTGAAAATCAAATAATAAATATATATCCTGAAATTACTTATCAAAGTATAATTGGTTTTGGTGGAGCATTTACTGAAAGTACAGGATTTGCTTTAAAATCCTTACCTAAAGAAAAACAAGTTAATTTGTTAAATGAGTATTTTTCTAAATCGGGTTTAAATTATTCTATAGGTAGATTGCCAATTGGAAGCTCGGATTTTTCTTTAAAATCTTATTCTTATTCAAATAAAGCTGACTTATCTGATTTTAGTATTGAAAAAGATAAAGAATATATCATTTCAACAGTAAAATCGGCTTTAAAAATAAATCCTAATCTTAAATTTTTAGCATCAATTTGGAGTCCTCCAAAATTTATGAAATCTAATAAAATGTTAGTACTAGGTGGAAAACTTTTAAAAGAACATAGACAAACTTTAGCAGACTATTATTGCAAATATATTAAAGAATATTTTAAAAATGAAATTTCTATAAATTATATAACAGTTCAAAATGAACCTAATGCAATCCAAATTTGGGAATCATGTTTATATTCACCAGAAGAAGAAATGGACTTTGCAATAAATTATTTATTTCCTACTTTAAAAAGGAATGAAATTAATACAAAGATTTTAATTTGGGATCATAATAAAGAAAAATTATTTACTAGGAGTCTAGCTGAATTAAAAGATAATAAAGCATTAGAAGCTATTTCAGGAATAGCTTTTCACTGGTATACAGGTGACCATTTTGAAAATATCGAACTTACTCATAATGCTTTTCCAGGTAAATTATTATTCCACACAGAAGGTTGCACAGGATATTCTAAATTTAATCCTAAAGAAGAAGTTAAAAATGCTGAAATATACGGTCATGATATTTTAGGTGATTTAAATTCTGGCATACATGCTTTTATTGACTGGAACTTAATTTTAGATAATAAAGGTGGTCCAAATCACAAATTAAATTATTGCAATAGTCCTGTAATGATAAATAAAGAGAAAGATGATTATATAAAAAATTTAACTTTCTATTACATAGGACACTTCAGCAAATTTATACAAACTGGTGCAAAAAGAATTGCATTTAGTAAATATACCAGCGATATAGAAATAACAAGTTTCATAAATCCAGATAATAGTATTGCTGTAGTTTTAATGAATAGAAATGATTTTAACAAAGAGTATAATTTAGTTATAAAAGATAATATAATTCATGATAATTTGGACAGTCATGCTATAGTTACTTATTTAATAAAATAGTCAAACAATTAAAAAACTGAGTAATTTGCTAAAACTTATTACTTAGCTTTTTCTTTTTAAATAACTATTTTTATTATATTAGATATTTTAATTTTAAAGCTTTTTTCAATATTTTTAATAATTCTAAAGAATTTAGTAAATACTTATTAATAGGTGATATTATGAATAGCTTATATTTAAAAAATAATCCTAAAGTATTTCAGGGCAAAAATAAAATTAAAAATATTGAAAATTATTTTGAAGGTTGGTATTTTAAAAACACTAACTTAAATAAAACTATTTCTTTTATTCCTGGAATAAACATAAAAAATGGGAAAAAATCTTGTTTTATCCAAATTATAACAAATTCAGAATCGTACTATATTCCCTATTCTTTTGAAGATTTTAAATTTTCTTATAATCCATTTTTTATCAAAATTAAAGACAACTTTTTTTCAGAAGAAGAAATAGTTTTAAATATAGACTATAATAATTTAAAAGTTAATGGTATTTTACTATTTTCTCATAATATTAATTTAAAGAAAAAAATTTTAATGCCTAATATAATGGGACCATTTTCATATATTCCAAATATGGAATGTAATCACGCAATTTTGAATTTATACAATCTTGTTAATGGTTCTCTAAAAATAAATGATGAAACTTTTAATTTTAAAAATGGAATTGGTTATATTGAAAAAGATTGGGGCACATCTTTTCCAAAAAATTACATTTGGTGTCAAGGAAATTGTTTTTCTAATAAAACAAATACAAGTCTTTTTCTTTCTATTGCAAATATTCCATTCAAAAATTTTAGTTTCACAGGATTTATTTGTGTTTTATATTTAGCAGGTAAAGAATATAAATTTACAACTTATAATTTTGCAAAACTTGAAGAATACAAGATTGTAGATAACTATGTGAATATTGTATTATCTAGAAAGAATTATAAACTTATAATAACAGCCAGAAATAAAGATGCAAGAAAGCTTCTAGCACCCCAAAATGGAGATATGAATATTCATGTTTCAGAAAGTGTAAATTCTGAATTAGATATTATTTTATTTAAAAATAATTCAGTTGTATATAAAGATTATAGTACAAATTGTGGTTTAGAAATGAGAGATATCTAATTATTTTTCATATAAGATTTCTCTCATTTGTTTTCTTGCTTTATCCATATCTCCTACAAAATAATAAGTTCCATCAATATTTTTTCCATCAGAATATTCTAAAGCCGGAATTTGTAAAGAAATAATATTATTTTTATAATCATCATTATATCTTAAAAATCCTGGAATATATTTTATATATTCTGAAAAATCAATATTAGTAGTAACACAAGGTAAAAATAAATCTATTAATTCATTTATTTCTTTAAAATCTTTTTTTAAAATATCTTGTATAACCTTTTCTAAAACTACTCTTTGTCTTTCTGTTCTTTTAAAATCATAATTTCCAACTGAACGGTTTCTACAATGTGTTAAAACTTGCACTCCTGTTAAATGTACATTTCCGAATTCAGTTAATTTTTCAGCCTCTCCTCCAGAAACCTTTGCTGTATAATCAACATATTTGTTTATAAAATTCTTTTCATCTTCTGTAATTTCTAAATCTATTCCACCAAGTTTATCAATAACTTTAACAAGTCCAGAAAAATCTATTGTTATATATTCAGATATATCAGTATTAAAATTTTGATTCACAGTTTTTATAACAAGTTCTTCTTTACCTTTAGAAAAAGCTGAATTTATTTTTGAAGCTTTATACCCTGGAATTTCTACATAAGTGTCTCTAGGAATACTTACGAGTTTTACAGTATGCTTATTAGGATTTATTGAAAAAATCATTATAGAATCACTTCTAGAAGCATTATACTTATTGTTAATATCTCTTGAGTCTACTCCAAGTAATAAAATATTTTTTATATTTTTATACTCTTCTTCAGATAAATTTGGAAGTTCTTTTTCTGTGTTTTCATTTATTCCTAAATTAGGTTTTTCCAAAAAGTTATAATTTATTTTAGATATTTTGGATTTAATATAATTAAATGTCGCCAGCAAACTTATAATACTTAATATTATAATTATTAGTAAAATTGATACTAAAATTTTAAAAAACTTTCTACTTTTAGGATTTTGCTTTCTTTGTAATTTCTTGCCTGCTTCTTTTAAATTTTTAAAATATTCATTTTTCTCATTAATTGCCGTTATAGGTTTCTTTGTTTTCCCTAATTTTTCATTCTTTATATTTCTCAAATTATTTTTAGTAATAAACTTAAATTTAAAAACTTTTATAAACACAAATTTTCCTCCAACTTTTTTCTTATTTATAATGTATTCAAAGAAAAGAATTTTATTTGTTAAAAAAGAGAAATTCTCCAGCGATTACCCTCGCCGGAGAATCAATAAATCTTGAAAAACTATTGCATTATTACTTGGTTACTGCTTATCGTCTACCTTTTTTTCTTTCTCTTTGATTTTTTTCTGTTCTTCTTTTCTTCTCTCCTTTTTGCTTTTTTGTTTTTCTGCCGTTCCTTCTTGTTCATAGTCTGCTTCGATGTTTCACTTGAGAATTCAATCTCTAATTTAGATGGCATCTTTTTTATCACCAGATTGCTGTATTTATCTTGCTTTGTTGCCATTTGGTAAATATTATATACATTCTGTCTGTTTAATAAATCAACCATTCCAACATTTGGGCAATTTTCTTTAACTAAGCATGCTAAACAATTCTGCACACTTGTTTCACCGTGATTTACTCCTAAAAAGGCAATGTTATCAAATTGATTTATAAAACTAAGACTTTTATCAACTGTAACATGAGAAGTTTTTTCACGAGTTGATTTTACAACAGCCCTTTTGTGATAAACATTTCCGCCAATACTAATCATTTCTGATCTCTTAGCATCAAGTAATGCTCTTGCCAGAGTTTCCTCTGCTGCATAACCTGTTAAATGAATCATAGCCCGGCTATGCTCTAAAAACATTGGAACATACTGTCTAGCAGGTCCGTTGGAAAGCATCCCAGATGTTGTAACAACAATTCTGGGCCTTGTAGAATTCAAAATGTTTGACCTTTGCTTCGGATCAACAATTTGTAAATTCTTTGGAAGGAAGTCGCTTGTTTCTGGATTAAACCAGTTTAAGATCTTCTGATACTTATAAGTCGTATCAATTCCCAAAGCTCCATCAACATAAATTTCATATTGTTCTGGAATAAGGTTTTGATCTTGCAGCTTTCTTAAATCATAAAGCACTTCCTGCATTCTTCCTTGAGCAAATGCACCTATCAATATGAATAGGTTTTTGCTGAAAGCATCAAGCAGATTTTGTGTGAAACACACCTTAATATCTTTAGAACTCGTGTTTCCATAGGTTGATTCGTGAACCATTATCAGTTCCATTCTTCTAACCCACTCCGGAATATCTGGAACTGGGAAAAATGGATTGGTGAGCTTGTAGTCACCTGTGAAGAAATAGTTAATCGGTTTCATGATGCTATCTTGGCATTGAACCAAAATAAAGCCTGCACCCAAAAGATGACCATTAATAAAATGCGTTACTTTAATACCTGGGAGAATTTCATACGTTTCTCCATAATCCAATCCACGGCAAATATTCATTGTCCTTTCAACATCATCCTCATAATATAGAGGACTGAATCTCCAAGCCTCAGCTGGGTACTTGTCTTTCAGATATTTAGCGTTGTCTTCCTGCTGTTCTGCCGAATCTTTTAAAAATTTCGGCAAAAGCTGATTTGTGATTTTAGTCATATAAATTGGGTTTCTGTAACCATTTCTGACCATTTTAGGAAGAAGTCCTGTATGGTCAATATGATTGTGTGTTACTAAAATTGCATCAATTTTAGTTGGATCCAAATCATTTACATAGTTCAAGTGTCTATACTTGATTTCTTGGAAGTATCCACAATCGATTAATATGTGATACGTCCGTCCATCAACAAATGAAACTTCAAGCAAATTTTTTGATCCAGTTACTTCGTTTTGGTATGCTGACAAATGTGTCCTAAACACTCTCCTATTTGACATAGAATACCTCCTATTCTAAACAAAACCATAAAACAAAAGTAATTATGCTTCACCTCCAATATTCATTGACTTTATTTACAAAAACTAACTGTAGCATTTCATTTGTAAAAAAGTACAGCTCCATTATAACACCTTTGATAAGTAATTACAAACAAAAAGACAAAAAAATGCAGATTTTCACAGAAAACAAAGAGTTTTAATAATAATTTTGCCGTTTTACTTGTAAATATTAAATACAAATAAAAACAGAAAAACTGATATATATTTTTTACTATATTCCTATAACTTCAAAAAAATGTTTTTCACTATATTCTTTAATATCTGTTAAATCAATCATAGAATATTTCTCTTTTATTTTTTCAAAATAGTCTGATATATTATCTTTAGAAATAATATTATTACATTTTTCATCAATACTTATTCCTCTTCTTGCCTCTAACCATGGACGTTCATAATGAGTCATTTTCTCTAAAGCCTTTCCATTATAAAAACCAAAATATTTTATTATTACATCTAATAAATTTTTCTTATCTTCATCTAATATTTCAGAAATATCATAATCTAAATATTGTTCAATATTTTTTGAACCATAAAATTTATATTTATAATATATCTCATTGTATACTGGTCCATGTACCCATGCTTCACAATCCGATTTAAATAAAAAGTTACCAAAAAAAGCCTTATAAAAACCTTGTGAATAATATAAAAGTTTTTGCAATGCAAGAGGTGTAATCTCTTCACATTTCATAATAATATATTGAGCAATTAGTTCTATGTCCGACATATTATAATCTGCTTGTTTTATAGCATTAATACTGGTTAAATATGTGTTTTCAGCAATATTATCTTTATTTCTTTCTAATATTTCTAACATATAATTACTACTATTTAATATTTTATATAATTCATCTGAATAAAATTTGCTTGGAATATCACCATTAATGTATCTAGTTATTGTTACTTCTCCCCATCCCAAAAGTTTAGATAATGGCTTTTTACCAATTTTATATTTTCTTAATATCTCTTCTATTTCTTCAATACTAATAATTTTTTCTTCTTCTCTATATGCTTTATCTATTCTTCTTAAATTCTCATCTATGCTATCTTTTGAAGAAACTGGATTTCCACATTTACTACAATAATCAATAACTTTTATATATTCATATTCTTTTCCTTTAATTTCCTCTTTAGCAACTTTTTCTTTTCTAGTTAAATTGGCAATCTCATTACAAACTTCACAATATTCTTTCAACATATCTTTTCCCTCACTTTTATTATTTAAATAAAAATTTTATATTCTTTTCCCTTTCATGAAATGATACTATTAAAACATATTCACCATCTCTTAATTTCTTTATATTTATTTTAATATAAACTGGAATTTTTTGATATTCTCCCCAATAATTTAATTCATATTCCTTTGAAAAAATATATAATATATCTTTTGAGTTATAATCATCTACTGCATAACAAAAATCTTCTACTTCTATTTCCAATAACATACTTTTTTGATTCTTCGTATTTAAATGATACTTGTTAATAAATTCTATGTTTTTTTCTCTATTTATATCCGAAATTTTAAATCTGTTTGCTTTTATTAATAATTTAAATTTTTCTACATATTTTATTATCTCTTCTTTTGTAAAGTTTAAATATTTATTCGTATGTTTTTGCATGTATTCATAAGACACCACCTTGCTATAAAAGTATCAATTGATACTTTTATGTTACTATTTTTTTTTTATAATGTCAAGCAAAATACTAAAATTATTAAAAAAAGTTGAACTTTTAATGTTCAACCTCTTCTACATCTTCTACTTCTTTAACCATAATAGTTCTAATGTTATTTCTTTTTCCTCCATAAATGTCTGAAAATAAATCATCACCTATTATCATCATCTCTTCTGGTTTTAAACCTAATCTGTTAAAAGCTTTATTAAAATTTTTCTTCAAAGGTTTATGTGCAAATCCTATATAATCAATTCCTTTAGCTGAAAAAAACTTTTCAATTTTATCATCTACACCATTCGAAACAACAATTACTTTAAGCTCTTTTTTTAATGTATCAATCCAATCTTGATTGCATTTTGGAATATTTCCCATATCTTTTCTTAAAGTTTCATCAACATCTAAAATTACACCTTTTATACCTTGAGCTTTTAATGCTTTTATATCTTCTATTGTTAAATCTCTTACTTTTTGAATAGTCATATCAGGTTTTATTCTAAAACTCATTACAAAATTCACACATTCAAAAATTTTATCTATAATTCTATCTTCTATTGATTTCACTAAATATCTCCTTTTTATATGTGAGTATTATATCATGATAAATAAAATTATTCAATTACATAAAAAAGCCTTGAAATTTAAAGCATCATTAATAAATGCTCCAAATTCCAAGACTAATTAGAGAATTTATATTAGTTGTCGAAGTAAGAATCGCTTGTTCCAAATACTAATGCATTATTTTCGAAACTTGTATTTGTATAAATATTATTAATTTTATTATTTATTTCTTCCATTGGCTTCACCATATAAAACCTTTCTTAAATAAATTTTAACTTGTATGGATTATATCACTAAGCCCATTTTTGTTGGTGTTTTTTATGTGAATTCTAATCTAATTTATTATGTCCTAATAAAAAAAGCTTAAACTATATGAAAATAGACTCGTGCAAAGCCCCCGAGTCTAAGTTACTTTTAATACATGTATTAATTTTAGTTCAAAATACTTTCTTCTTTGTACTTTGAACTTAAAATAATTCTATTCATAAAACATGTTTTTTATGTGTTTATTTTTAATATTTTTTGTAATTATTAAATGTTTTAATTGTGAAAAAAACTTATCTATTTTTTCATAAAAACTTTATAAATAACATGTTTCTATTATAGCATTTGGATCTTTAAAGATTCCTAAATTTGGAGCATTATAAGTAAATGTAATAAAACATATAAAAAGTAAAATTAAACTTAAAATTGAAATAGTTTTATTGCAATTATAATTCTCTAAATTAATAATATTATATGAAACTAATTCTGCAATAATTACACCTATGAAAAAACTTGCTATATCTATTATTGCTATATTTTCTCCTAATACACCTGTATATGTATAGAAAAATGAGATTATAAAAATTATTCCCGCTAAAATTCCTTTTGTTCTTCCACAAATGTATTTTTCGTTTTCTTTTCCAATGTAAAAGTATCCAATAACAGTAGTAAGAAGCATCGGGAAAAATATTAATTTTAAATGCTCCCAAGTACTTTCGTTTACTGCAGAAAAAAATCCTACAAAAGTATTTTCTCCAGACCATTCATAAGTAAAATGTAACAATGTTCCAAGTATTGAAACTAATAAAAAAGATATTATATGAAATCTTTTAATTTTTTCTTTCATAAAAAACTCACCTCTTTAAAGTTTATTTTAAAAAGGTGAGTTTATGCATAGATTATTTTAAATATATATTATTGCAAATATTTTATATTCCTAATACTTTTTTTGCAATTCTTTTACATTTTCTCAAAATTCTTCGTACTAAACTAACTTTTAAACATTCTTTCATATTTTCAATAACTGGCTTATTATTCAAATTATTAAAAAATTTTTGTCTATTTTTATGTGGTGGTACATTAGCGCTATGGTTATACTTCCATGCTATATCTTTATCTACTTCTTTAAATTCTATATTTTGGTTAATATCATTAAATGTTTTTTTGGCTTTTTCAGAATTTACAGACAATAAAGAAATGCCTGTATTATTATCTTCTACATCTGGTAATACCTTATCAATTCCCCAAAAATCTCCTATTGTAAAATCTGTAACTCTATTTGGTATCGAAAATTTACAGTCATGACAAGATGGTCTATCAAAAAGTTCAGAGACAAAAGATAAATAAAATATTTTGTCTTCTATTTTACTTCCATCATCAAAATATATTACAGGCATTGAACTCTTCCAACCAGTAGACTTATCTCTAAATTTTATATCTATTACCTTTTTATGATTCTTTTCTTCAATTTCTTTCACATATTTATCAAAAACTTTTTGAGATGGATTTGCATGACATACGATATCACATATAATTAACTTTTCATAATCTTTTTTTAAATATGTCTTTAAAGCATTACATTGACAAGGAGTTCCTGTAAATAAAACAAATTTGTCTTGTTTTAAAAAGTTTTCAACTTCTTTATATGAGTTTCCTATATCACTTCTTAAATATTTAGAGCCTTGAAATTTTTTACATTCTTCTAAAGTTTCATAATGATTGTGTCTAACCTTTAAATTTTCATCATATTCTACTCCAAAAACAACACCTTTTTTTTCTATTACATATTTAGCAAGTATATAAAACATTCCCCCAGAAGCACTATTTTTAAGTTCCTCTTTATTTTTGTTTATTGCCATATAAACTCTTTCTGTTCCTTTAGAATCATTAAAGTTGCTACAAATGTTTGTGCATTTATTACATTTTATACATTTTTCTTCATCAATTTCTGGATAGAAAAAGCCCTCATTATCCTCGACCATTTTTATTGCACCTGTTGGACACTCTAAGGTACATAAACCACAACCATTGCAATCTTTTTTATTATAAGTTTTTAAATATTCATTAATCATATTTCAACCTCTTTATGTAATTTAAATTTCTCTTTTATAAAATTTAATACGATATGTATTGAATCTTTATTTACAAACCAAGCAAATACTATTGCAACTAATACACCAATAATATTTAATATTAAATTATTTAAATAATATATAGGTACAATTATTAGTAAAACAATTATTGATATCAAAATAAATTTTTTATCTATATTAATTTTAAAATATCTTTTTTTAATATCATGTAATCTATATACAGACATTACAAAATATGCTGTAAATGTTGAAATTGTTGCAGCAAATAACCCTACGAACTTAATTAATAATAAATGTACAACAATATTTATAATTGCAGAAACTATAGAAGTATTGGCTATTGCTTTAGTATTTTTCTTAGCAACATAAATAACACTAATTAATCCTACAACAACATTAAAAATTGAACCTAACATCATAATTGGAAGTTGATAATATCCTTCAAAAAACTTTTCATTAATCATTATAGGATACACAAATGGCATACATGCAATTATTCCGAATCCCATAGCAACAAATATTTTTAATACAATATTAAACATTTTATTAAAAAATTCTTGTATATCTATATCGTTAATATGAACTGCAACCATTTCTGTCCAACTCATATTAAAAATATTATACAATGTTATGTATACTGTTGAAAATTTATGTGCTGCTGATAAAATTCCATTTTGTCCAACTCCTAATATTGCTGAAACAATAACTCTATCTGATGCATTAAATATCCACCAAGAAATTGCATTTGGAATTAAAGGAATTGAATATTTCCATAATTTTTTTAATAATTCATATTTGAATTCTTTAAAACTAATATATTTATATAATCTTAAAACAATATATAAATACGTAAAACAAGCAATTTGTCCTAACATATTTCCAAGCAACATTCCATTAGCACCTAATTTTATAAATACCAAAAATATAATGTTAGTTATTATTGTGACTAAAGCACTCACAAAACTTGCTATTGCATATTGCTTATTATTTCCTACTCCTCTTGCAATTTGTTGAAATAATGAGGCAAAAATATAGGCTACAACATTTGTTGCTAAAAATATTTTATACTCATTATGTACTAAAGGAGATATTGCAAAAAAAATTAATAAATAGATTATACATTGTATAAGTACAGAAAAAAATCCTGTACTTATTACACTTTTTTTATCCTCTTCATTTTCTCTACATTCAATTAATCTTCTAAATAAAGCTTGTTCAACTTGAAAAGTTACTATTGGTAACAACAAGGAAACTAATGTATTTAACAAATCTACTGTTCCATATTCTTCTGTTGAAAGAATTCCAGTATATAATGGTAATAAGAAAAATGTTATTAATTGTGTACATATTTTTCCTATTGTTAATATCATTGTATTTTTTACTAACGTTTTTTCTCTACTCATTTTTTCCTTTCTAACTATTTATTGCATTATTTAACCAATCTATAGATTTTTTCCTTTCTTCCTCTAGTTTTTTATTAACTTTCTCATAATCTATTTCTTTATCATAATCTAATTTTTCAAATTCTTCTAAACTATTTACTGCTCGTTCTGATATATCGAATTTTTCTAATAAATTTATTACTCTCGAACTCGTCTTTTTATGTGGTATAATCCAAAATTTTTTATTAAATATAATAGAAAATACCATTGCATGAAAGGATGTACCTATAACATATTCAGCATTTTTTATTAAATTTACAAATTCAAGAGGTCCAGAAGTAGTCGCTTTCTTTAAGACATTTTTAAATCCTTTATTTGTTTTTCCAAAATGTATAACCTTTAATCCAGTAATCTCAGATAACTTATTTACTATTTTAAAAAATTCCACCTCTGGCGAAATATGATATGCTAATATATACTTGCAATTTTCTCTTCTTATATGTACTATTTCATTTTCCCAATCTTCTTTTTTCATCAATAATGTTGGATCGAGTACAACTTCTATATCTTTTGAAATTATTTTTCTTAAGGCTACTTTAGCTTCATATTCCCTAACAGATATATAATCAATTTGAGAAATTTTCTCTTTATATTCTTTTTTCTTGTCCTCTTCTATATAAGATTTTCCCATACTAGCAGCATAAGAAATTTTCTTAGCGTTTTGAGCGTTAAAATTTAAAGTATATATATCTGACAAACTTCCTACTATATCGTTATTCCATACTTGATCACTTCCTGTAATATAAATATCATACTTTGGTAGCTCTTCAATATTCTTAATATTTTTTGATAATCTCATTTTTTTATAAAATCTTCTAAATTTTTTCTTTCTAATAATATTATATAGAAAGAAAACTATACCTTTTATAAAATCTTTTATTATAATTTTCGCATTTTTCCCAGAAAAGAAAAAAAACTTATATGGTTTCTCTATATTTGAATCGCGATAATCAATTATTTCACATTCAAAATTACCACAATTTAATTTCTTATTAAGTGCATATGCTTGTAAAACTGCACCATAATTTTCTGCTCTATGAAAAGTTAATATTCCTATCTTTCTCATATTTATTCCCCTCTATATATTTTTCTCTTTATTAAATACTTTATTTTATAAATTTTAATTATTAATTCAATTTTTCTTTTTTTTAATAAATAATATAAAATATAATTATTATAATTACACAATAAATTATTATTTTCTAAAATATCTATAATCTTTTGGATTTCTCTCTCTTTTTCTTCATTATTAATTTCCTTACTTATAGCATAATTTTCTATTAAATTTTTCAAATCTAAATAATACATTCTGTTTATTGTTTCAAAATTTACATTTTCTTTTATATTAAAAAATTTAGTATAGAATTCTTTCATTTTTTCGAAAACAATGCCATTTATATCTATAGCATTTTTATAAATTTTTTTAGATAATGATTCTTTTTTAGATACATTATAATGGTATAGAACATCCGATATAATTTCTATTTTATTACAATTTTTCATATACTCAATATTAAACAGTAAATCTTCTGCAATACTTATATTAGTATCAAAAAGTATTTTAATTCTCTCTTTTAAGTATAATTTATTCCATAATGGATGTAACATATAATTTTCATATAGAAAATTCATTGATTTTACAGATTTTACTTCAAAATCTTTGGTAACGCATCTTTTTGTCATTTTGTTTGTCTTGTTTATATAATAACCACAAATTATCAATTCTGAATCAGAGTTTTGTATTTTTTTTATTAGTGTCTCTGACATATTAAGTTCACAAAAATCATCCGAATCTACAAATTGAATATATTTTCCTTTAGCATATTTTATTCCTAAATTTCTAGCATTTGATACTCCTTTATTAGAAGTATGTATTACCCTCACATTATTACTCTTTTTAGCTATACTATCGCATATATCTTTAGAAGAATCAGTTGAACCATCATTTACTAATATTAGTTCATAATCTTGATAAGTTTGATTTTGTAAAGAAGAAATGCATTTTTCTAAAGTTTCTTCTGAATTATATATAGGTACTATTATTGACACTAACTTGTTTTTTTTATCCATTTTACTTAATCCTTCTAGCAGGTACTCCTGCTATAGTTATCCCTTCTTCTTTAAATGACTTATTCACTAATGAATTAGCTCCGATTATTATATTATCTCCAATAGTTATATCACCAATAATTATTGCTCCTACACCAATATCCACATTATTTCCAATTATGGGACTCTTTTCAGATTTTCCATCATTTCCAATGCAATTATTACCATGTAGTTTGCAGTTGTCACCTATAATTGTATTAGGATTTATAATTATATTCTTATGATAAATTGTAAAATTTTTTCCAAATTTTCCTGTTTGAATATCTAAATTACTAATTCTTCCTAGTCTATTTTTTTTATTTAAATAATAAATATATTTTATAATACAAAATATATTTTTTCGTTTATTCTTATAATATTCACATTTTCTACACAAAATTATATATTTCATTATATCTATTTTATAATTTTTAGTTATGTAAAAAAAAATATTTTTTAATATA
>CABUJR010000013.1 GCA_902492015.1 uncultured Eubacteriales bacterium
CTGGTGAACCTCCATACTAAAATATTTTTTGTCCAATATTTTTGGTTCACCTCAAGATGGTATTGTAATAAGAGATATACAATATAAGAATAATGTTTATTATACAGGCTCAGATTTAAGAAGATTTAAAAAGCATACAGAGTTAGATGAGAATTATACAAACGTAATTCAGTATAATACAGGATATGACATAAATATAGCTGGAATGAAATTTAGCAGAGATGAAGAATATAATTCTTATAGGTATGAAATATTATTAGATAAAGATGAAAAAAATCCTAATGATAATAATAAATTTATAATATGCACAATTAATGTTTAAACTTTTTACTTTACAATTATTATAGTGTATATTTTTGCTCTTAAATCTTACTTTCATTCTTATAGATATTCCAATACAATTAGAAAGAAAATAATAAAATATCTAGAAAAACATTTGAAAATGTAATATAATACTATTGATAAAATGAATAAAAAAATAAAAACTATATAAAAGACAGAATATATAATAGTAAATTATTTAGATAGGAGGTGTTAAAAATATTTTAATTATAAAATATAGAAAGGAGACTTCCTATGAAGAAAAATAATGTATTAGTACTAATAATAGTAATATTAGCGATTTTGCTTGCAATATGTTTGGTAATTATTTATCAAAACAATTATTTAGGAACAAAAAATGAAGTATTATCAGGTGAAGAAAATATAACTGAAAATGAAAGTGTAAAAGATAATACAACTGAATTTGCAAATGTAGATGAAGAAGATAATATTGTAGAAGAAATAACAGGTGAAGAAAGACAAGCTATCGAAGAATATATTGATAAAATTTGTAATAGCATAATTTATGTAAGATTACCTGAATTTGATAATATAAATAATGCTGATAAAAATTGGATATATTTTCATGTAGAAACAAGAGAGGACAATTATTATGTTACAGAAGATCAAATAAAAGCTGAGTTATCAGAACTATTTGGACCTAATTTAATTATTGATGTACAAAATGACACAAGTGGTGCAGATGGATATTTTATTCCAAAATACAATGAACAAGAAGGACGATATGAATTTTGGCCAATAGGTGATTTAGAGGTATATAATTATGTAATAGACACTATTATTAAAGAAGAAAATACTTATGTTGTAAATGTTGTTGAATACATTGAATCAAGAGATTTAGAAAGGAATACAGATGAATACACAGCTATTAGTTCTTATAAAAAAGATAATGAATTAGAAAAAATTTTTGAAAAAAATCAAGAAACAAAGAACGAACTTGATAATAAAGTTTTGAGTTTAAAAGATAAATTTCAAAATTATGAAATTGTTTTAGAAGAAATTGATAATGAAATTTATGTAAAAAGTGTCGAGAAAAAATAAATTTTAAATATTAAAACTTAATATATGTATAAAACTTCCTATTTTACAAATAATAAGTAAAAAATAGGGAGTTTTTATTATGGAGAATAAATCATTTTGGTTAAATAATTTTAAAAAAGAAAAATATGAAAGTTTAAAAGAAGATATTTCCACAGAAGTGTGTATAATAGGTGGAGGAATTACTGGAATTTCTACTGCTTATTATTTATCCAAACATGGAATAGAAGTTACATTATTAGAAAAGGATTATTTAGCTTCAAAAACTACAGGGCATACTACTGGAAAAATTAGTATTGGACACGGATTATTTTATAAATATTTAGTGGATACCTATGGTATGAAATATGCTGAAAAGTATTTAAAAGCAAATAGTGAAGCTATGAAAAACATAGAAAAAATAGTTGAAAATGAAGATATATCCTGTGACTTAGAAAAAAGAGATTCTTATATTTTTTCTACTTTACCTGAAAAATATAAAGATTTAGAAGATGAAGTAAGAATTTATAAGGCATTAGGAATACAAGCAAGCTTTGAAAAAGATATAGAGCTTCCAATACAGATTCAAGGTGCTATAAAAATAAAAAACCAGTATCAGTTTAATTCTGTAAAATATATTGAAGGATTATGTAATAGTATTAATAATAATGGTGGAGTAATTTATGAAAATTCTCAAGTAATAGATTTTAAGAAAAAAGATAAGAATTTTGAAGTTATAGTTAAATCCGGAGAAGAGGAGCACAAAGTATTAGCTGAAAAATTAGTTGTAGCAACAAGGTATCCAATATTTAATTTTCCAGGTATGTACTTTATAAAAACATATCAAGAACTAGAATATGTGATGTGTGCAGAAGTTCAAGAAGATTTAGAGAATTTTGCTATGTATTTATCTGCAGATGTTCCCGGAATTTCATATAGAAGTATATTAGGAAAAGATGGAAAAAGATATTTATTAACTGCTGGAAATGGAAATAAAACAGGAAAAACTAATAATATAAATGGATTTGAATTTTTAGAAGATAACTTAAAGAATAATTTTGAGAATTATAAAATTTTATATAAATGGACAGCAGAAGATTGCATAAGTTTAGATAAAATACCATATATAGGAAAATATTCAAGTCTATTTTCAAATATATATGTTGCTACTGGTTTTAAGAAATGGGGGATGACTTCTTCGAATATAGCAGCTAATATAATTTCTGATGAGATATTAGATAAGCCTAATAAATTTTCAGTGATATTTGATTCTAATAGATTAAATCCTATTCAAAATAAAGATGAAATGAAAAATATGATTCAAGAAACATATTCTTCTTTAATAAAAGAAAATATAGTTAGAAGCAAAGAGAAAAAGTATTGTACACATTTAGGATGTGAGTTAACTTATAATGAAGTGACAGATACATGGGATTGTCCTTGTCATGGAAGTAGATTTGATAGAGATGGAAAAGTATTAGAAGGACCTGCTCAAAAAGATTTGGAACTATAGAAATTAAGCCGAATTATTGACATTATTGTCATAAGAGTTTATACTGATAATAGTTTTTGTAATTTGGGAGA
This sequence comes from uncultured Eubacteriales bacterium, assembly GCA_902492015.1. GTDB lineage: Bacteria > Bacillota > Clostridia > TANB77 > CAG-508 > Scatovivens. Next base: position 2,944 of record CABUJR010000013.1, read on the forward strand.
GAAAATAATGATTAAAGAAAAATTAAATAATCTAAAAATCGTTACACCAGATGAAATGTTAGATAGATTTTTAAAATGGTTTGATAGTAGAAAAAAAATGGCATTTTTTGTAACAATTATTGTAGGACTAATAACACATATTACTATGATAACAGAGATGATAATGAGCCAAGATGGTTTGTGGAATTCTATTTCATATTCAAGAGCTGGTCTTTGGGAAACAACTTTAGGAAGATGGGGAATAGAGTTAATTACCAGAGTTACAAGCTTTATTGCAATACCAAGTATTACAACAATTTTCAATATTATACTTATGGCAATAACGGCTGTATTTTTAGTAGATTTATTTGATCTTAAAAGTAAAATTTCTATATTTTTTACTTCAATTATTTTAGTCTTAACACCAACTTTCACAGTAACTTTATTATATGTATATACTTCTTTCGCATATTGTGCAAATATGCTTATTGCAAGCTTAGTAGTATGGTTTATATATAAATTTCCTTATAAAAAATGGGGGATTGTACTGGCAACTATTTGTTTTACAATGGTACTAAGCATTTATCAAAGTTATGTTGGAGTAACTGTTGGACTTTGTGTAATGATATCTATTTTACATTTAATTAAAGGTGAAAAGTCTATTAAAGAAATTTTTATAAATATTTTGAAAACAGTTATTTCAGTTATTGCTGGAGGAATTGTTTATTATATTATTACAATGATTCTTTTAAAGGTTTCAGGAGTGGAATTTGCAGCTTATAAAGGTGCAAATAATATTAATATACTAGATATAATAATTAACTTAAAGACTACTATTTTTCAAGCATACAAAGATTTTCTTATATTTTTCTTTGGAGATTCTATTGTATATAATTCAAATTATAGAAGAGAAGTATTATATGTAATATTCTTTTTAATGTTTGGGATTTCATTTTTTATATCAATTTTTTCTATTAAAAATGATAATAAAAAAGAAAAAGTTTTTAGAATTATAATTTCAACTCTATTTTTAGCATTATTACCACTTGCTTTAAATATAATTGATGTTATAGCTTGTAGTACAACAATATATGCTCTTACAGGTACACAGATTATATTAATGATTCCATTTGCTTTTGCAATTTTTGAGTTAGTAGAGAAGTTTATTGTTGTAAAGTGGATTGCAGTTTTATCATGTATGATAATAATGCTTACATATTATATTGCAACAAATACTTCATACAGCGCTTTAAAACTTACATATAATCAAGCATATTCAACCACAGTGCGTATTATGGATAGAATAGAAAATACAACAGGATATACGAAAGATGCAGAAATATTATTTGGTGGAATTGTAGGTAATAATAATTTTCCAAGAACATCAAGTTTATATAACTATACTATTGGTTCTATTGTAAATAACACAACTTTCCATGGAACTTATGCAGGGCAAATAGGAACATGGATGAGTTTCTTAAAAGTATTTTTAGGTATAGATTTTGTACCATGTGATGAAAGTACTTATTATACTATTGTTAATAGTCAGGAATATAAAGATATGGAAGTATTTCCAGCCACGAATTCTGTTAAAGTAATGAATGGTATTGTTGTTGTAAAATTAAGTGAAGATCCACCATTACCATATTAAAAATTATATTGTGAGGAATTAAATATTATGGAAAAAGTAATTTTAGTAACAGGTGCAAGTAGAGGAATTGGAAAAAATATAGCATATAATTTAGCTTTAGATGGCTATAAAGTAATAGCAAATTATAATAATTCTGAAAAAGAAGCAAAAGACTTAAAAGAAGAGTTAAACAAGAAAAATATTAAAATAGATATTTTTAAAGCAGATGTTTCTAAAAAACAAGAAGTTGAAAATTTAATAAATTTTGTAATAGAAAAATATAATAAAATTGATGTTTTAATAAATAATGCAGGAATTGCAGAAGAAAAATTATTTATAGATATAACAGAAGAAGATTTCGATAAAATGATGAAAGTAAACTTATATTCTGTTTTTTATACAACACAAGCAGTTGTAAAAAACATGTTAAAAATACATAATGGAGCAATAATAAATATATCTTCTATATATGGACTAACAGGAGGTTCATGTGAAGTGCATTATTCTATGACAAAAGCTGGAATTGATGGTATGACAAAAGCTTTAGCAAAAGAACTTGGACCATCAAATATTAGAGTAAATTCTATAGCGCCAGGAGCTATAGATACAGATATGAATAAAAATTTAACACAAGAAGATTGGAAAATAATTGAAGAAGAAACACCATTAAATAAGATAGGAAAACCAATAGATATAACAAGATGTGTTAAATGGTTGATTGAAGATGAATTTACAACAGGACAAGTAATATCTCCAAATGGTGGACTAGTGATAACTTAATAGAAAAGGAATAAATATGGCAGAAGAACAAATTAATGAATTATTTGAAAAGTATATTTGGGCTTATGAAATATTAGGTCTTGATATAGACAGCGAATATACAGACACAAAAATAAAAAAAGCTTATAGAAGCAAAGTAAAGGAATTTCATCCTGATAATCAAATAAGTGGTGATGAGGTTAAATTTAAAGAAATAAGCTTTGCATACGAATTGATTGCTAACCAGATAGATAGAAAAATTTTTCAAAAATTAAAAGAAAATAGCCATAAATGGCGAAAAAACACAAAAAAAGAAAAAGCAAATCCATATATATTTCAAAGAAGAGATGGAAGCAAAATAGAAATACAGCCACAAGGACAAATAGAAATAGACAATAAAAAAATATTTGTTTGCAGATTAATTCAATATTATAAAGACATTACATATATTAATGAAATTTTTGCTAGAATAAACTGGAAAGAATTAATGAGTAATCCTGAATATTGTGATTTTTTTGTAAATAATTACCTTAGCAAAACTAGAGTTGAGAACTCATGCAATGGATATTCAAGATATCTAGGATACATAGAAGCAGCAAAATCTAGAGGAAGAATAATATATAGAATTGCTGAAGATGATATGTTTATAGATATAAATCAAATGAAATTAAATGATGAAAATTATATATCATTTTATCCAAATGGAAAAGACTATGATAGTGAAGATTTTGTAGATATGGAACTCGAAAAATGTGGCGAAATAGTTCTAAAAGATAAAGTAATAAATCAATATAATTTTTTTTCAGAATCTTTGAATATGAATTCAGTAATATATGGAGATATAGATATAAAAAGAATGAAAAAAGATTCTGAGTATAAAAATAAAATTTGTCAAGATGTTTTAAATGAAAAAAATTTAAGAAAGTGTATTGCTGAAAATGGTGGATATATAGGCTCGTATGAATATAACCCTATAGATAATGATTATGATATAATTATAGATACAGCTGTAAAAGATATATTGGTAAAAAAGAGTAAGAAAAAAGAAAGATAAGTAAAGATAAATAAAGGCACTAGTTATATAGTGCCTTTTACTTTTCTAATTGTTTTCTTCTGTTTTTTTCTTATAATTTCCAGTTAATAATTTGGGTATTGATATTAAAATTTTATATATGGCAAGTTTTATTTTTTTTGATAGAAGATAAGTCTTTCTTAGACGTTTTGTAGGTTTTAAATCTTCAAAAAGAATTAAGCCAGTTTCAGGATGTTCAATTTTGAATATGTAATTATCTCCATTATTATTATCCCATTCATCTTTTTCATTTTTTATACAAAAATTAAAAGTATCTTTATCTAATAATTCAACTTCTATTTGAAAGCCAAGATCTGTTTTAGTCATTTCTGCATCAACAACATTTTCCCAATTATTACCAAATCCATAATGAATATATACATTTGTAGAATTATCTTTGAAAAATTTTCCAGTATATGAAATTTTTACTGTGGTATTTGGTGTTAATCTATCTGTATTAAAAAATATATTTTTAACTAATTCCATAAATTTCTCCTCTCGTTATATATATACTCTACCAATAATTTGAAAGGTATCTTTTGAATTAACTGTTATATCTTTTACTTCTTTATTATCAGCTCTTAATACAAATTTATCATTTTTATACATAAGTCTACGAATAAGATATTCATCATTTAATTTGAATAAACCAATAGCTTTATTATCTACAAGTCCATTAATTTCAATGAAAGCATAAGAACCTTCTTTTACTAAAGGTTCCATAGAGTTATCTGGAACTTTATAAGCAAAAGATGCATTAGCAAAATCATAAGGACAAGTAATATACTCATCTATTTTTGAAATTGCTGGAACTTGATTATATGAAATATGATCTATGTATTTATACTCAATTTGGTCTTCTGATAGTGTTTTATCATAAGCATAAGATAATGGTTGATAAGGAATATTTAATGCATAACAAATAGCTTTTAAAGCTTTATGACTAGGATTTCTTTCACCTTTTTCAATATGTGTTAAATGTCCGATATTAATTTTAGTTTCATGAGCAAGTTCTGTTTTAGACATTCCTTTTTCTTTTCTTATTTTTGAAAGCATATTTCCTATCATTTTTAGTACCTCTCTTATTTTATATAATTAAAATTTAAATAATATAATTATTTTTTGCGAATAGAATATATAAAGAAATATTCTATCGTAATTATATATATAATTTTTTTTATTGTCCATAGGTAAAAAAGATATTGCAGAAAAAAATAACTTATGATAATATATTAAGCGAATTTAAGGGGAAAGGAAGACTTTTATATGTCTGCTGCTAAAAAGAAAAAAAATAAAGGTAAAAACAAAATTAATAATTCAAAAGATAAAGATTTAGAGGTTATTAAACAACCAGAAAATAAAGTAGAAGAAAATAAAACAGATGTTGAAGAAGTTTCTCCAAAAGACGAGAATAAAGAAAATAATAGCTCAAAAACAAATCAAAATAATGAAAGCAATAAAACTAATAAAAATATTAATAAAAAAACGGATACTGCTGATAAAACTAAGGAAGAGAAAGAGCAAAAAGAAAAAAAGAACAGTAACGAAAATAAAAAAGATAAAGAAAAATCAGATAGTAAAGAAACCAAAGTAAAAGAAGAGAAATTAGAAATTAAAGAAAATAATACAGAAAGTGATAGAGGAGAAAAAGAAAAATCTGAAGTTTCAGATAAAAAAGGTAAGAAGAAAAAAACATCTAAAAATAAAAAGACATCAAAAAGCGCAATAGAAAAAGATAGTGAAGAAAATAAAACTTCTAAGAAAGAAAGTAAAGAGAACTCTGAAGATGTAGAAAATAAGCAATTTGAAAAAGAGCAGAAAATAGTAAAAGAAAAAAATACAGAAAAAGAAGAGAAAAAACTTTCAAAAACAGAAAGCAAAGAATTAGTAGTAAAAAACGATGATAAAGAAACACCAGACTATGTAAAGGAAATGCTTAAAAAGAAAAAGAGAAAAATGTACATAGCTATATTTATTATTGTTCTTATAGTATTAATTATTTTATTTTCAACAATTTTTGCTTTATTAAATGTAAACAATACTAAACTTATTAAAGGTATAAAAGTAAAAAATATAGATATATCTAGTTTAAGTCTAGAAGAGGCTGAAGAAAGAATACAAAATTCAATTAATAATATTCTTGCACCAGAGATAAATTTAAAGTATGGTGATGAATATAATATTACGATAAAACCAGAGCAAATTGAATTTTCATACAAAATACAAGACTCTCTTAAAGATGCTTATGATGTTGGAAGAGATGGAAATATTATAAAAAATAATTATACTTTATTATTCACAACCTTTTTAGGAAAAAATGTAGATTTAGAATATACATATAATGAAGAATTATTAGATAATTTTGTAGATGATTTAAGTTCTAAAATACCTGGAATTGTTGTTGAACCAAGTTATTATATAGAGGATACTGAATTAATAATTAACAAAGGAACTGATGGTATACAAGTAAAAAAAGAAGAATTGAAACAAGATATTCTAAAAGCAATAAATTCTCGTACTGTAGAAGAAACATCAAATCCAGAATATAAACAAACAATAGAAATACCAACTGAAAATGCTAAAGCAAGTGAAATTAATATAGAAAAAATTTATAATGAAGTTTATAGAGAGCCTCAAGATGCTTATTATGAAACAGAGCCATATAAAATTTATGCTGATGTAGATGGTATAGATTTTAATATATCTTTAGAAGAAGCCAAAAATATAATTAATTCTGAAGATAAGGAAGAATATTCAATCCCGTTAAAAATAACTAAAGCAAATAAAACTATAAATGATTTAGGAACTGAAGCTTTTCCATATTTAGTATCATCTTTTAGCACAAAATATGATGCTAGCAACACAAATAGAAGTACAAATCTAGAAATTGCTGCAAATAAAATAAATGGTACTGTTTTAATGCCAGGGGATGTATTTTCTTTTAACAAAGTCGTTGGGAAAAGAACAGTTGAAGAAGGATATAAAGATGCCAAAATTTATGCAGATGGTGGAGTTGTTGATGGTTTAGCAGGAGGAATTTGCCAAATTTCTTCAACCTTATATAATGCGGTATTACTTGGAAATTTAGAAATAGTTGAAAGAAGAAATCATTCTTTTCCAACTTCTTATGTAAGAACTGGTAGAGACGCTACAGTTGTATATGGTACAATAGATTTTCAATTTAGGAATTCAAGATCTTATCCAATAAAAATAGAAGCAACAGTAAAAAATGGAATAGCAGAATTTAAAATACATGGAATACAAGAAGAAAAAGAATATGAAATAAAAATTTTACCAGTAACAACTCAATCTATACCTTATACTACTTCTTATGTGCAAGATGCAACATTATTACCAGGGCAACAAGTGGTAGCTCAAGCAGGTCAACCAGGGTATAAAGTAACAACATATATTGAGAAAAGACTTAATGGAGAGGTTGTATCAAAAGAAATTTTATCAAATGATACTTATAGTCCAATGAAATCTAATATAAGAGTTGGTGTTGGAACACCAGTACCAGCACAATAAAATTTAAAATTATATGTGAGTGATTAAATAAAAAAGAATTCAAGCATCAAACTTGAATTCTTTTTTTATAAGAAAAGTATAGAAATTAATCATATAATTTCTATACTTATATAGTAGCAAAGTTTTTTAAAATTCCTATTATATAAAGGCTTTGCCAGAGATTTTAAGCTTCTTGTACTGGTTCAGCTTCTTTTTTATCTTCTTTATTTTCATCTTTTAAATCTTCATAGAAACAAACTAAACTAGCATTAATATATGGAGTTAAAAGAATTGTTCCTAAAGAAGATACTATAAATCCTGCAGTCTCACCTAATAAAATAATAATTATAAATGAAATTAATAATATTAATAATATCCATCCTATAAAAGAAAGAGATAATAAAATTATTTTCCATTTATTTCCTTTCATTAATTTTTTACTTTCATCATTTATTTCTTTACCTGTAGCAGTTGGTTTATCATGAAGAATATATAATGTTAATGAATATGATAAAGATTTATAAACGTAGAATATTACTGTGACTATGACAAGAGCAATAGAAATAAAGAAAAGGTTATATATACTAGATGGTATATCAGTATTAGTTATACCTATAAAGGCTGCTTGTAATATTGAATAAATCATAAATATGTATGAAGCTACTAAAAGAATTATAGGTAATATTAAATTTACTACAGTTCTTAAACAAGTTCTCCAAGCTCCTTTAAAATTATTAAAACCTATTTTTAGAAAATCTAATATAGCAACATCTTCATTTCTTACGATTTTTATAAAACTTGAAATTATTCCAAATGAAAGTGGAATAGAAATGATAGCTAATGCTATTTCGAAAACTAATATTATCCAGGTATTACTTATAAAGCCTATTATATAACTTAATGCAAATACGAAAGCATAATAAATTAAAGAAATTAAAAAAGCTTTTGTATAACTACCAGACAATTTGACTTTTGCGTCTTTTTTTAGTTCACTAATTGTCATATTTTTTCCCCCTTTTATTAAAATATATATTAATTTTTGAGTAGTATTACTCAAAAAAGTAATGACTTTTGTGTATTTCTGAAATTAATCTATGTTCATTATTTAAAATATCCAAAAAAGTTGTTGCAACTATTGGGTCAAATTGTGTTCCAATTTTAGACTTTATTTCCTCTTTAACAAAATCTAAACTTAATTCATTTCTATAAGAACGCTTTGATGTCATTGCATCAAAAGCATCTGCTACTGAAACAATTCTAGCTAGCAAGGGAATATCTTTGTCTGATAATCCATAAGGATAGCCTTTTCCATCATATCTTTCATGGTGATATAAAACAATAGGAATTATATCTTTAAATATTTCAGCATTTGAAAGAATATTTTTTCCTATAATTGGATGCTTTTTAATTTCATTATATTCTTCGTCAGTTAATTTTCCATTTTTTAATAATATTGTATCCGAAATTCCTATTTTTCCAATATCATGAAATAATCCACCAATTTTTAGAGTTTTTAAATCAAATGGAGATAGACCAAGATTTAATCCAATTAATACAGAATATTGAGATACTCTATCTGAGTGACCTCTAGTATAGTTATCTTTTGCTTCAACTGTATATCTAAGAGTTTCAATACTTTCTAGATATGCTTTTTCAAGTTGTTCTTTAGATTTTAAAAGTTCATTGTTTATATTTTTTATTGTTTTCATCTGATCTATAGATTTAATTGAAGATTCGATGAATAAAGGTAATTGATTTAGTTTATCGTTTTTTTCACAATATCCTTGAATTGCTATAGTTTTTAACTTTTTTAAAGTAGTTTGAGATATTCTTGAGCTTATAAGAATAATTATATATAATTCTTCATCTAATTCTCTAATTTTTTTTAAAGTTTCTAATTTTTTTTCTGAATTAATAGAATAATCTAAAATTAATATATCAAACTTTTCTTTCTTTAATAATTTATATGCATCTTCTAAATCTTCAAATTTTTTTAAAGAATATTGAGAACCTAGAATTGTTTTTGTTAATGCATGAGATATATTATTATCATTTTCTACATCGATTATTTTATAATTATTAACATTTGTAGAAACCATATCAAACTCCTTTAAAAATACTACTTATATATTATCATTATTTAGGAAATAAGTAAACAATTTATTAATATATAGTATTTGAAAAAATAGAGCAATTATTAGTAAAAAAAATTTTTACTGAGCTTATTACTGTATAAAATATGAAATAAATGGAAAAATATTTTTGAAAGGAATGAGAGAAATATGTACTATGAAAGCAGAAATGATAAGCTTAAAGAACAAATAATGTTGTTTATATTTTTTGTAAGTGTAATTAGTCTTTTAATTATTTTAATTATAAAGTTAGATGGAAATAAAGCAAATCAAGCAGAAATAAATAATTATGAAACAAGTAAGTTATCCACAGAAAATGAACAAAATGTTGAAAACAATATTCAAAAATATATAAATGAAGTTGTAAAAACTGTTGTAGGAATATCAAAATTGAAACAAAATGGGACGTCAATTTTTTTAGATAATTCTGAGCAAAAATTAGGGCTTGGAAGTGGAATAATTCTTTCAGATAATGGTTATATTTTAACAAACCAACATGTTGCAGGAAATAAATATAGTAATTGTTATGTTACATTAGAAAATGGACAAATATATGATGGTACAGTTGTATGGGCTGATAATAATTTAGATTTAGCAATAGTAAAAATTGCTGCCACAAATTTGCAGTATATTGAACTTGCAGATTCAGATAAAATAAACCTAGCTGATGAAGTTTATGCTATTGGAAATCCTATTGGAATAGAATTCCAAAGAACAGTTACAAAAGGAATTATAAGTGGAATAGATAGAACAATAAAATTACAAGAAGGTGAAAGTTCAAGTTATATGGAAGATTTAATTCAAACAGATGCAACTATAAATGAAGGAAATAGTGGGGGACCTTTAGTAAATACAAAAGGAGAATTAATAGGAGTAAATACTGTTAAAATAACTGAAGCAGAGGGAATAGGGTTTGCAGTTCCAATAAATATAGTAAAACCGATTTTAGAAAAATTGATGAATACTGGAAAATTTGAAGAGGCATATTTAGGAATTTATGGTTATGATAAAGAAGTTATTCCATATTTAGAAAGTAACTTAGAAATACAAAGTGGTGTGTATGTGGCAAGTGTTTCTGCAGATGGACCACTATTTAATAAAGAGATTAGAGTAGGAGATATAATAACTAAAATTGATGATATAGAAATAAATAAAATGAATGACCTTAGAAAATATATCTATTCTAAAAGTCCGAAAGACATAGTAAAACTAACTATAAAAAGAAATAATATTGAAAAAGTTTTAGAAATTCAGTTAGGACAAAGGATGTAAATCATATATTTTGGTTATTCAAGTGCTATGAGACTAACTCTATATAATAAAAGTAGCCCCTCATAATAGAATAATAAAAACGCATTAATTATTCTATTATGAGGAGCTTATATAGAATTTTAATAATATATTAAATAAGAAAATTTATAATTTTAATATATAAATTTTTATTAACATATTTATAATGTCTTTTATAAATTTACTAATATATTTTTCTAATTTTTAATTAAAGCTTTGAAATGTTTTCATCTGTAATATCTTCTGCTGAAATAGTTTTTAATACTTCTAAAGATGTTTCTGAGCTTGTATTACTTGCATGTTTGATTATTGCTTTTTCATATAAATTTCTAACAAATCTAGCATTTCCAAATCCTTCAGTTTTTGAATATTCTTCAATAATAGTTTTAGCTTTTTTCATTGCAGATTCTTGTATTTTGAAACCAGATTTTTGGAACATAGAATTTAAAATTTGTAAAAGTTCATCTACTGTGTAATCTTTAAATTCCATTGTATAACCAATTCTAGATACAATTCCAGAATTAGATTTTAAGAAAGCATCCATTTCTTTACTATATCCTGCAAAAATTACTACTAAATTATCACGATGATTTTCCATTGCTTGAATAAGAGTTGCAATACATTCTTCATTAAAACTAGATGAGTTTCCAGGTTTTGCAGCTAAAGAATATGCTTCATCTATAAATAAAACTCCACCTAAAGCTTTTTCTATTACTCCCATAGTTTTTGGAGCTGTTTGTCCAACATATTGACCTATTAAATCTTTAGCAGATACTTCAATCAATTTATTTTGATCTACATATTTTAGATTGTATAAAATGCCAGCAACCATACGTGCTACAGTAGTTTTACCAGTTCCAGGATTTCCTAAAAATACCATGTGCAGATTAGTATCTTTTAATTTTATACTATCTCCAGCTTTTTTTCTAAATTCCATAAGATGAACTAAATCTTTTAGCATATCTTTTATATTTTCTAGTCCAACTAATTCATTTAATTCTTTAAAAATTTCTTCGTTTGATTTTGATTTTTCAAATTCAGGTATTGCACTAGCATTAATAATTTCCTCATTATTGTTAAATAAGATTTTTTCTATTAATGCTGAAATATATTCAGAAGAAGATAAAGTAGATTTATTATAAGTTTCACGAACATAGTCTGATAATTTTATTTCAAATTCTCCGGTAATAATGTAATTTTTTGAAAGTTTTGAAATAATTGTATCATATACTTCTTCATAAGTTTCATTTTTAGTAAATAGTTCAAAATCAAATATTTTGTCTTTTAATGTTGAGTTATTAGAAAATAATTCATCAATTTTTTGTTTTGTTGTATCTGTTATTATTGTAGTAATACCATCAAGTTTGCTATGTTTAATAATATTTTCTTCTAATGTAGTAAGTAATTTATCTCTATCTGCTTTCTCTTTATTTAGCAAGCCTTGCACATCACTAAGTATTAGCATACTATTTTCTGTATTATATAAATCCGATATATTTTCTATTTCTTCAACCATGTATAAAGATTTTTCTGCTGTTTTAGAATTTTTCATATAATTAAAGAAACTAAAAGCTTCAGTTATAAGTTTTGTAATAGAATGTAAAGTTTCTTCATTATTTGTGTAAATTCTCATATTAAATGGAATATAGTTAGTAACAGATTTTTCATAATATTTTTTTGCATATTCAACCATTTTTTTAAGAACGATTTTTGAATCATCAGTTAAACGCAAAGAGTCAATTCTTGTATTAAATTCTGCAAGTTTTGAAGCTTTATCTAAAGTAACAATTTCTGATTTATCAATAGAATCTTGGCTTGAGATTTTTGGTGATTTACTACCTATATCTACTTTTGTATTTTCAATAGTATTCTTTTTTGTGTTAGTAGACTGATTATTATCATCTTTATTATTAATCTCGGAGCTTGAATCGGTAATATTTGAAGTAGCATTTTTAAAATTATCTATAGCATTTTGAGTAGTGTCTGATACTTCTTTTTTTGAGTTAATTGATGAGATTAAATAAAAAAAGTCATCATACATTTCACTTAAAAATTTATCTTGAGGTCTTTGTTCTGAATTATTCTCTGATTTCATTTTTTCTCCTTATATATCTTATATAATAAAATAATAAACTCTAGACTTATTATATAATAAATCTAGAGTTTTAACAATACTATAAATTTATACTTTTATACTTGAAAATATCTACATTTTCCCTACTGTATAAGATTATCTAATAAACTTTTTAGATTTCCATTTTTTTGTAGTTGTGCATTTTACTTTTTGTATTAGTCTTTTTTTCTTGACAGCATCTTGGTTATCTAAGATTTGTATAATTAAATTACTAATTTGTTTATCAAATTCTTCGAAATTAGTTGGTATAGGAGAGTTTTCCTTGAAATAATTATGAAACATCTTAGAAATTTCTTTTTTCAATTCTTTTAAAAAATTGTTTTTTTCTAAAAAGTGGTTTTGATTAAAATATAGTTGTTTCAAAGAAATCACCTCCTTTTATAAAAATAAAGATTATTAATTATATTATAACACAGTTTACATAAATTATAAATATTCTTAATTAATATTAGAGCTAATAAAAAATTATGCTAAAAAATTTTTTAATAATTTTGAAAAATCAAAATAAATTAAAAAACATACTTATGTAAATTTTATTGGAAAATTAATGAAAATATGCTATAATATAAAAGATTTATAAGTTTATACATAAAATATATATTTGAATGACATACTATAAGTGGAATAAATAAAAATTATAAAAATTTGAAAGAAGAAGGAAAGATATATGAATATTGGATTTTATGCAGGAAGTTTTTCACCATTTACAAATGGTCATTTAAGAGTAGTTGAGAGAGCAAGCAAGTTATTTGATAAAGTTATTATTGGAATTGGTATTAATAAAATGAAAAAGCCAAAATATGATAATCATTTAATGAAAGAAGCTATTGAAAAAGTACTAGTAAGAGAAGGATTATCAAATGTTTCTGTAATAACTTATGATAATTTATCAGTAGATGCTGCAAAATCTTGTAATGCTACACACCTTATAAGAGGAGTAAGAAATAGTATGGATTATGAATATGAGGAAAAAATTGCAGCAATAAATGAAGATATTTCAGGTCTAGATACAATATATATAAGAGCAGGAAGCTTAGGTCTTATAAGTTCTAGTTTAGTTTTAGAGCTTATTGAACATGGTAAAGATGTTTCAAAATATTTACCAGAAGAAGTTTTAGAATTAATAAAAAAGCATTAATTTAAAGTTTATTTAATAGATATGATAAGATAATGGCTACTTTTGTGCAAAATATGAGTAGAACATTTATAATTAATAATTTTAGTAACGTAGGAAATTAAAAGTTTTAGTTAGGAGATTATATGTATAGTTTTAATCAAGTTTTAGAAAAATCAAAACGTAAAGATTCAAGGAAGATGGCAGATGATTTGTATTATTCAGAATCATCTGCACAACCTTTTTTTAAAGTGGTTAAAGAGTATTTTGAAGAAAATCCAGAAGTTTCAAATTCTGATGCTTTTAATTATTTTTTTGATTTATTTTATACTAGTAATGTAGAGCTTTCTTTTTTACCAACTATTAAAAGTAATACTTTAAGATTGAATATATGCAAGGATTTGGTAAATAATCCAAAAGAATTGGAGATAGCTTATGATAAAGTACATAGAGAAGAAGAAAGAGGGAAAACTTTAGAAGTAAATGAGCAAGAACAGTATTCAAGCAATAAATTAAGATCAGAAAGATTAGCAGTATTACAAGCTTTAGATGCTATAAGAAAATATAAGCAATCTTATTCAAAAGAGCAGATTCAATATATTAAAGCATATATAAAAGCTCCAAGTAAGATAAAAAGCCAATATAAAAGAAATATGAACTCCCAAGCAAGAAAAGATATAGATGAATGTATAGCATATTTCGAAGGAAGTGAATGTGATCAACTTAAAAAATTTTTAGCAAGAAGAATACCAGAATTTGAAAAGGATTTAAGAGATTCTTATATTATTTCTTTAGAGTATTTAGGAAAACAGTTCAAGAAATTTGGTCTATTAGACAAATATTGTAAAGACCAAGAAAGACTTTTAGCTAGATTAGATATGAAGGAACTAAAATATCCATTAAATGATGAGGAAAATGATACAGGATCTATTACTGTTGAAAATTTATTTACAAGGGAAACTTTAGATAAATTAGATACAAATAGATTAGGAGTGCTAACAGCATTTTGGGTAAATAGATATACGAAAGAACTAGAAAAAATGAATAAATCTTTTTTCTTAGTTAGTTCTTTAAACTTATGGCATACTATAAAAGATGCACAGCCAGATGATAAGACTGGAAAAATAAGTATAGATATAGATGAAAAAGAATTAGAAACCATATATGAAAAAATGTATTTTTTACGCGAAATTTCTCAATATATGATAGAAGATGTCGAAAATAACAATCAAAGAGAAGAAAATATATTAGTTGGTGAAAATGGAAATATGATAAGAAGAACTGATGTTTCTGATTATATATATAATTTAGATAGAAGTTTAGGTAGAGAATATTCAGAATATTTTGATAGTAAAAATCCAGACTTCACTAACAATTTTATAATAGATTTTGATACATATAGAATACTAGATAACACAATTTTTAATGCTTATAAATTAAAAGACATGAATTTAATTGCTATACTATCTAATCTTCAGAGATGGAATTTTTCAAAGAACTGGGGCATTATTCTAGAAAAAGATAAAGATATACAAACTTCAAAAAAGGTATTGTTAGGAATAGATATAGAAGGGCTTAATATGCCAATGAGGTTACATATTGATAAGTCTGTATTAGAAGACTTTTTTAAAGCAAATCAAAATACTTCTTTAGTTCCAATATATGAGGGTGGAGATGATTTTAGGCATCACGGAAGAATTGTATCAACTCAAGTATTAATGCCTTTTTCAGGAGCACAAAAAATAGGATTAAAACAAATAGAAGAAAGACAAAAAATTGATAGTCCTGTAAGAAATTTATTAGAGCATTTAAAATTTTTAGCAGATTCTAGAGAGTATCCAGAACATTTAAAAGAAGAAAGAGTTTCTAGAAAAAAAGGAAAAGCAAAAATTGTAAGAAAACCACCAGATACAAGATTTATAGATTTAAAAACAGGTAAATTATATAATAAAACTAAAGAGGGAGAAATAATTGAAATAAAAGAAAAAACAAAAGAAAATGAGGTAAAATATGAATAGTTCTATTAAAAATTTGTTGAAAAAATATCTTACAAATAAAGAATATGATGACTACAATGAGATTTTAATTAAAGAAATAACTTATATTTTTGTAAAAAAAATACAAAATATAGATGAAACTTTTTTGTATTCTAGTTTAGTAGAATTATTAGAAAGTGCAAAGACATATTTATCAAATTATGAAGTAGAAATTTTAAATAGATTTTATTTGTTAACTAAAAGTGATTATTCACCAGAAATTTTATCAGAAGAATTAATGGAAATTTATAATAAAGTGATTTAAAAAAACTGAAAACCTCCTAAACTTGAAAAAAATAAGAGAAAAATGCTATAATTAATAAGATAATGTACAAACATTTAATAGAAAATAGGAGGAATAGTACATGAAAAAAATGTCGAAGGTACAAGGAGACATCGCAATGCGGAGTGTAGTTTTACCAAATGGAATTGCTGTGAAAGCTGAAAAGCTTTTTATGTTTGGTTCTATTAGCACATATGCAGCAGAGACTAAAGTAAATGGAGATGAAGTAAAAACAAATGGAGTTGGCGAGATAAAGCCAGACAATACATTTGAAGAGAAAATCTCTAAAATTGCTACAGGAGTGCGGATAGTCTGTGTGCCAGCAGCAATAATTACTTTTATTTTATGGATATTAGCCAAAAACTTTGATAATCCATTTAAACTGCTGTTATGTGTGTTATTTGTTGTTAGCACTTCTGCGGCTACAGCACCACGAAGCATGACCAAATTTGCATTAAGACTCTTCCAAAAAGGAGAATACCTGGAGGAAAGCAAATTCAGAGGTGCGCTTTACCAAGCAATGAATGCATTCTACGATCTGGGGAAAGTACCGACTCTTGAAGCTCTTGAAGATTATTCTATATTTTCAAGGAATGATCCATATTTTCAAAAAGAGCTTAATGGTCCAATAGTATTCATTCTTGTAGGAATTATTCAAAATTTTGACGGAATTGCATGGCTTATTGCAATGTTTGCAGGTGTATTAATATTACTTGCACTAGTGAAAACAGAAATAATATATGCAATAGAGCTTTTGGTAGTGTCAAAGCCGGACAGAAAGCATCAGGAAGTAGCAATTAGAACCATTGAAGAGGCAATTTCTTATGTTGGATCTATAAAAGTAGAGATGAGCCAAACTGCTGATGTCGAAGCAATCGATGAAATGTTTGATAAGTTTTTAAAATTGGAGGATTGTGAAACATGTAAAAAGAAGGAATCCTGCAGTTTTTATCGGCTACATCAAATGTTAAAAAAAGAAATTAGGAAATAAAAATTATTTCCTAGTCACATCACATGTGCTAGAAAAACCAGACTGTGCCGTAAAAAGCGCAGCCTGGTTTTTCTTTTTTAGATGTATATTAATATAAAAATTTTATTTGAAAAATAGTATATCTTAATAATTATTTAAGATTTTTTTCATATAAATTTCATAATCAAATGATAAATTATTGTCATAAAATATAATCTGATACATATTATGGGAGGAAATAAAAATGGAAAAGTTTTTTAAGAAAACAGGTTTGATGTCAATATTAGAATCTGTTGTATTTATAATTTTAGGCGTAGTATTAGTATGGAAGGCAGATTTAGCAGTTAAAGTTATATCTTATATAATAGGAACAATTTTTATAATAGTTGGTGCTTCAAAAGTAATTAAATATTTTAGCATATATAAGAAAAAATATGAAATATATAATTATGAATTAATATATGGATTAATAACTATTGTTATAGGAATTATAACTATTTATTACTCTAATACTATAGAAACTATTTTAAGAATAGTAATTGGAATATGGATTATATATAGTTCTTTTATAAAATTTGGTTTATCATTAAAAATGAAAGAAGTTGGAGTTAGATTATGGATACATAGTTTGATTCTTTCTATTATAATGTTTATTTGTGGTTTATATGTAATATTAAATTCGGGTACAATAATTGCAACTATTGGAGTGTGCATGATTATATATTCTATTATAGATATAATTGAAGATGTTATATGTTTAAAAAATATTAAAGATTTACTTTAAAGTAAGATTGAAAAAAAATAAACTAAATGATAATATAGTTATGGAATATATTTTTTAGGTTAAACTAAAAAAGAATAGAGGTAGACTATATTATGGAAGATGAGAATGTAAAAAGATATATTGCTAGTATGAATAAAATAATAGCAAGTGGTAATCCTAAATATTTATCTTATGTATGTAAAGAATATATGACATACAAGAAAAATAATCCAGTACTTGCAATGATAATAGAAAATATGATTCGAAAAGAAGCAAGAGATGCAGGTTCTGTTTATGCTGTTTTAATTGATAATGATAATGGAATAAATTTAGAAGCTGCAAGTGATATTTCTAAAATTACAAATGTTGCAGATTTTATCAAAAATGTAGATGCTTTATCAGAGCAAGATGTAGATTTTGGAGATTTAACTAGTGATGAACTTATTATAGAAGGTATGGAAATTGCAGAGGAGCTAGCAAGAGAAATTGAAGAAATGGAAAATAATATAGATTCTGAAAATATTACCGAAAGTGAAACAATGGAATCCAAAATTGATAGTAAAACAGAAAATGCTCTTGGAAAAGTTACTCTTTTTGGTGCTATGGCAGTTAGTTTAAAAGCAATAATAGAAAGCATACGACAAAGATTAAATTTAACTAAGAATAGATTAAAAGGAAGAATAAAATCTAAAGCAAATCAAAATAAAGAAAGAAAAGAAGCAGAAAAAGAAGAAGCAAATAGGAAAAAAGAAAACAAAGTAGAGGAAAATAAAGTAGAAGAAAAATCAAAAGTTAAATTTCCAAATAATGATTTTATTCCAAAAGTTACTATAGATGAAGGCAAAATTATAAAACAAATGAATGAGAATAAATCACAAGTAGGAAAATCTAAAATTTCTGAAAAAGGAATGTCATCAGAAGCTGATGATTTTGATACCACTGATGATGATAATAATGACAATAATGGCACACCAGAAGATGATGAGCCAGATATATAAAAGATTAAGAAAAGATTAATTAATAGTTAATAAATTATTAAGAACTTACTTGTAAAATGTATTTAAAGAAAATATATTTTATGAGGTAAAAAATGAGAAAAAAATTTAGATTTCTTAAAAAAGTTATTAAATTTATTATATTTTTAATTATTCTTTTTTTTGTTTTTAATAATCTAACTGAAATGGACATATTGAACAAATATAAAGTGAATATAGGTGAAGACACAAATAAAAATTATTTAGCAGATGGTAAAACAAAAATAGAAGGAAAAGATGGATATGAAACAATATTTAAAACAGAGAATAGAACATATAAAGAATATAAGCAAAATGGAGTAGCAAGTTGGGCACAAAACAGTTATTGGGGTGGAACTATGGAAGAAAATGGCTGTGGAATAACAGCAATGTCTATTATACTAAGTGGTTATGGAATAGAAGAAACACCTGAAGATTTGAGAGAAAAATATTTTCCACATTTAGAAGGAGAAGATATTGCAAAGGAACTCGAAGAATACGGAATAGAAAATTCAGATTTTATTTTTAGTACAGTATATTTTTCTAAATCAAAAATTATAGCACATTTAGAAGAAGATAGGCCAATTTTAATTTGTGTGTGGGACAAACCAGATTCAAGGTGGACAGAAAAATCTCATTATATGGTACTTCTTGCAACAGATGGAAAAAATAAAGTTTATGTATCAAATCCAAATGGAACAAAATATGAAAGCCCTTCAGGTTGGTATGAAACCGAAAAAATTTTGCCGTACATAGCAAAAGCCTTATTTATTGAAGAGTAGAAAAGATGTAGAATATTAAAGTTTTATAGCTATTGATTTTATAATTAAAAAGTTTTATTTTATTACTCATATTTAGTTAAAAAATTCACATTGTAAATTTACATAAAATGTGTTATAATTATAAAAGTGTAAAAATAAAAGGAGTAATAAAATGAATTTAGAAGAAGAAATTAAAAATATTAAAGAAAGAAATCAAAGAGTGGAGAAAGATAAAAAATGGGAAACTAGTTGGACTAGAAGAATTTGTATATGCATATTAACATATATTGTTGTTGTAATATATTCATATACAATAAATAAAATAAGCAATGTATTTTTAAGTTCTGCAGTTCCTGTAATTGGTTTTACATTATCAACTTTATCTTTAACAGCAATAAGAAAGATTTGGGAGAAAAAAATATGTAACAAAGAAAATTAAGGTTATAAAATTTGTAATAATGAAAAATAACATATTAAAAAAGTAATTAAAAGTATAATATTAATTTTAAATTAATATTATGCTTTTTTATATAATAGGAAGCTTTTACTAAATTTTTTATTATATAAAGTTTTCATCTAATATAGCTTTTTATAAATTAAAAATATCTATTTAAAAATATAAAAGCTAATCAACATAAAATATAAGTAAAGTTAAATTTTGCTACTTGAAAAAATTTTTTATTATAGATATAATAAAAAAGCTACAGCAATAATTGAAGGAGAATTTATGGAAAATAAACATACTAATATTCCTACAAAAGTTGAAGAAAAGTTTAGTTTTATAAATTTAATAAGAAAATTATTAAATAAAACAAGTAAATCAAAAGATATAAAAGGAAGAATAAAATATATATCATATCCACCTAAAAAAGGATTTTCAAATAAGCAAAAAAGAGAAATAGAAGAATTAGAAATAAATGATGTTTCAATAGTTGGAGAAAATAGAGATATATCATTAAATGATCTTTCATGTTTGAAAAAATTATCTTTAGGAAAAGGTGTAATTGCAGTTACTGAAGGTAGCATTCCAAATTTTATAGAAATACTAGAGCTTTCAGAAACAGTAAAACAAATACCACCAAATGCTATTGTTGATTCTTTAATAAAAAGAGTTCAAGGAAGAGATTTTTGCATAGCAACAAATTCTGATAAAACAATATCAGATATTTATATGGATACAGATGAAAGATTACATTTTATTGAAACAAAATTGCTTTCAATAAGTGCATTAGATAGTGCAGAAAATGAAGTAGAACAAAGCCAAGAGAATATAGCAG
This sequence comes from uncultured Eubacteriales bacterium, assembly GCA_902492015.1. GTDB lineage: Bacteria > Bacillota > Clostridia > TANB77 > CAG-508 > Scatovivens. Next base: position 23,664 of record CABUJR010000013.1, read on the forward strand.
AAAATGGAGTAAAAGAAATTTTAGAAGCATCAAGCAAATTTGAAAACAAACAAACTTTATATGTTTATGATGAAGGAAAATTAGGAACTAGAAGATATAGAATACATGCAGTATTAGATGAATTTCCAATTCCAGAAAATAGAAGTAAATCGTTTTCAGATGATAAATTAATAGGAATTTTGATAAATGGAGCTGAAGAAGTAGATTTAGAGGAGCTTTCGAGATATCAGAACTTACAAGAAATCTATATAAATAAAAGTATTAGAGTAACAGGAGGATTAGAAGATATTTATACTTCTAATAAAAATGAAAAATATTTAAAAATTGTAAGAGAAAGAGAATTTATAATATAAGAAAAGAGCTAGAATAGAAATATGAAGTGAAAAAGTGTTAGACTTTGTTTAACAAAGAGAGTTCATTTCAAAATATTCTAGCTCTTTTTTATAAAATTTTAGTTATTTACCAAATACTTCATTATAATCTTTTTTGAATTTTTCAATTCCAATATCTGTTAAAGGATGTTTTAAACATTGTTCAATAACTTTATAAGGAACTGTTGCAATGTCTGCACCTGCAATAGCACAATCAACAATATGAATAGGATTGCGAATACTTGCACAAATAATTTGTGTATCAATATTTTGTATAGCAAAAATTTCAGATATAGTTCTTATCAAATCGATTCCTGGAGTAGAAATATCGTCTAATCTTCCAAGAAAAGGAGAAACATAAGTTGCTCCAGCATTAGCTGCAAATAAGGCTTGTGTAGCTGTAAAAATAAGAGTTACATTTGTTTTAATATCTTCTTTTGATAAAACATTTACTGCTTTTAATCCTTTAGAAGTCATTGGAATTTTTACAACCATATTAGGATGAATAGCAGCAATTTCTCTTGCTTCTTTTATCATATCTTCTGCAGATACTGTTGTTGCTTTAACTTCTCCACTAATTGGTCCATCTACGATTGAAGTGATTTCTTTTATAACTTCTTTAAAATCTCTACCTTCTTTTGCAATTAGAGATGGGTTTGTGGTTACACCACAGATAACACCCATATCATTTGCTTTTTTTATTTCATCTACATTAGCTGTGTCAATAAAAAATTTCATAAAATACCTCCTAAAACAAATATCATATTTATAATATATACAAATTAATCATATGAGTATGAAAAAAATATATTTATTATGTGAAAATTATATTATTAAAATTAATTTAATGGTTTTGTATAAAAATCAAATCAATGATATAATATCCTTGGAAAAATTATTTAGGAGTAATTATGAAAAAAAGATATATATCTATAATTGTTTGTGTAATTTTTTTAATAATACCAATTCTTTATATTATTAATATAGAAGCTTTAAAAATTTATTTAATTTTCTTAATAGTAAGTACTTTATTAGTAATGTTTAGCTTTTTTATCTTAGATATTCAAGGATTTGTTCCAATAAGATTAAAAAAGAAGTGCAAAATAGAAGAAATGCAATACAAAAAAAGAAAAGTATTTATTTTAAAGCCTAGCAAAAATGTAGAAAACAAGAAAGTAATATTATATTTGCATGGTGGTTCTTATGTAATAGAAGCAACTTATAGACATTGGCAATTTTTAGAAGATTTGGTAAATGATTCAAAAATGACTTTAATATTACCAGATTATCCATTAACACCAAAATATACATATAAAAATGTTTTTAATATGATAGAACCTTTATACAGAAAAATAGTAAAAGAAGTAGGAGCTAAAAATTTAATATTAATGGGAGATTCTGCAGGAGGTGGAATGGCACTTGGTTTACTTGAAAAATTAATAGATGAAAAAGAATTAATGCCATTAAAAACAATCTTACTATCACCATGGCTTGATGTTACTTTAGACAATCCAGAAATAACAAAAGAATTGCAAAAAAAAGATCCAACTTTAATAAAAGATGCCTTAAAAATTGCAGGAAAAGCATATAGTGGTGAAGACGGAATGGATAATTTTTTAGTAAATCCTATTTTAGGACCAATAAAAGGATTAGAAAATGTAGTACTTTACACAGGAACAAGTGATATATTAAATCCAGATGCAAGAAAATTTTATAAAAGAGCACAAAAAGAAAATGTAGAAATAGACTATAGAGAAGTAGAAAATGCAATACATATTTGGATGACATATAGAGGAAAGAAAAAAGAATATAAATCAGAAGAAACATTTAAAGAAATTGTAGAGTTGCTTAAAAAGGAAAATAAAAATTAGAAGCTTTAAAAAAACTGAAAATTAAATTTAGAAACTTTTTAGGAAAAAGTGATAGGAACTAATTTAAGAAGTTATTAAAGAAAGGAAATTAAAGTGAAATTTAAAAATAAAGAAGATTTATCTTGGAGACGTTTAGATAATTATGCAAAATTATTTCCACTAGCCTCAACTAGAAAATATAGTTCTGTTTTTAGACTATCAATAGTGCTAAAAGAAAAAATAAAGCCAGAAGTGCTAGAAAAAGCTGTAAAGTATGCACTTAAAAAATTTAAGTTTTTCAAGGTGAGAATGAGAAGAGGCATTTTTTGGTATTACTTTGAAAGCAATCCTAAAAATGTATTAATAGAAGAGGAATCAGATTATCCATGTAAATATATAGATTTGCCAGCAAATAATGATTATTTGTTTAAAATAACATATTTTGATAAGAAGATTAATTTAGATATGTTCCATTGTTTAACTGATGGAAACAGTGCATTACATTTTTTAAAAGAAATAACTTATAAATATATAGAAATAGAACATTTTGAATGTAAAGAAATTTCTAATGATATAGAAAGAAAGATAAATTACAATACAAAAGATAGTTATCAATCAGCATATAATAAAAATTTAAAAGCAGATAGTAAAGGAAAAAAAGCTTATGTATTAAAAGGAAAGAAGTTGCTTCCAGGAGTAGTTGCAGTTACTCATGAATATATTGATATGCTAAAACTTAAAGAAATAGCAAAACAAAATGAGGCGACAGTTACTCAATATTTAACTTCAGTTTTGATTTATGCAATATATCAAGAACAGAAAAAAGAGAAAAAGCAAAATAGATTAATAAAAATAAGTGTTCCTGTAAACTTAAAAAAATATTTTCCATCAAAAACAATATCAAACTTTTTTTCATATATAGATGTTAATATAGATGCAAGTAAAGAAAAAAGTTTTGAAAATATATTAGAAGCTGTGAAAAAAGAATTTAAAGAAAAACTAAAAGAAGAAGAGCTTTTAAAAACAATAGCAACAAATGTAAAATTAGGAAATAATGCAATTTTAAGAATGCTTCCATTATTTATAAAAAAGAAGATAGTACAAATAGCATATAGAGAAATAAGAAAATATAATACTACAACATTTTCAAATGTAGGAAGAGTAGGATTTATAGCAGAATATAAACCTTATATAGATAAAGTATTATTTTTAATAGCACCAGAAAGTGTAGAGAAAATAAAGTGTACAGCATGTTCTGTAGATAATACAGTTATATTTTCAATAGCTTCAGTAATAGAAGAAAGAAATGTAGAAAATACAATAAAAGAGTTTTTAAATTCTAAAGGAATTAAAGTTGAAATGGAAGGGAATGGAGTATAATGTTATATCCAGAAATTAAAAGCATAAAAAAATATAAATTTATGGTGAACATTTTTTTAATTGTTACAGTTTTTATATCTGCCACTTTACTGCTTATAAATTATCTATTTTCACAGAAAATAAGTTGGTCTTTTATAGCTATTTTAGGAATTATATATTTGTGGAGCACAATAATATTTGCACTTAGAAAAGGAATAAATTTAGGCTCAACAATATTAATTCATACAATTCAAATACTGATTTTACTATTTTTTATAGATTTAATATTTGGATTTAAGAAGTGGTCATTTACAATAGGTTTTCCGATAGTAACAATGGTTTCAAATTTAGCAATGTCAATAATAACAATGATTAAATATAAAAAGTATGTTAAATATGCAATTTATGAAATGTTAATATTATTTATAGGTGTATTAATAAATTTAGTGATTATAGCAGTATTTAGAGAAAAAATAGTTTTAAATATAATAGCACTAGGAATAACAATTTTAAATTTTATGATAGTATTAATATTAAGTGCAAAAACTTTAAAAATAGAATTACAGAAAAAATTCCACATATAGTTTAAAATATGTGGAATTTTTATAAAAAACTATAAAAAAATAAACTGGACGATATACTTAGTTCAGTTTATTTTTTTATGTATAATTCTTAAAGTGAAATTTTCTATGGATAGTAAAATATAATGGTAAAATAAGGCAAAATTGAAAAATTATGTAAAGTATGGTATACTAAAAGTGTACGTTATAGTTGTAAAACTAGTGTACATTGAAAATTGAATAGGGTAGAGAATTTCAGGTTAGATATTTCGATTTCGCTCCGATTTTATATGAATAGGAGTTGATAATATGACATACGTAAGAGAAATTCAAGAAATTTATAATAAAATAAAAAATGAAATCGAAATTCTGGAAGGCAATAAAAGTCGTGAATATAAACGAATAGCTTATTTAATAGCTCGGTGAATATATTATTGTTTTGATAGAAGAATATGAAAAAGCTACTAATCGCAATGATAAGCAAGTTATTAAAGCTTTTTTAGAGATACTAAAAAAAGACCTTTATAGAAGTATGGTTCGTACTGATTATAAGTTTGAAATTGTTCAATTATACGCAATACTGAATCAATATGATTTTTAAAAATAAAAATCTTCCACTAATCTGAAATTCCAACCGGATTTAGTGAAAGATTTTTTACTTAACGGAGCAATCGAAATATCTGTATTTCGATTCCCTATTCTTATTATAATTTAAAATAATGAAAATTGCAATAAAAAACTGCTAGCATATAAACACTAGCAGTTATTTTTTATGTACTTAATTAGTCATCTGCTGGTTCTTGACCTTCTTTTTTAGGTTCTTCCCATTCTGATTTATGCTTTTCCCACCATTCAGGAAAGTTAGGATCTTTAGGGGAAAGAGTTTCTTTTATATCCGGTCTAATTCTTGTAGTATCACCATCAGCTTTGTTAAAAGGTGATAATATAGAAACTTCTACATTAGAGGCTAAATATAATAGTTCAAGTAATATACCTTTATTTTGTGACCAATTTTTTTGTGTGTAAGATTTGATAAAATCCTTTATTGTTTGTGATTCAGTTTTATATTTTCCAGTATGAACAGAATCTAATTGACCATATAAATATTCTATATTTGGTTTATTTTCAATTAATATATCTTTGTCAAAATATATTGGATTTGCTTCTTCTTCTGAATATCCCAATCTAGTATAAAAAAGTCTAGCTTCTGAACGTTCTTTACTATCAGTACTATATAGACATCGATTAAATATTGCTTGTACATTATCTTCGTTCAAATCTAGAGGTTTAAATCCGTTCATTTTTTATTATTTTTTTACTATTCAAAAATCCCATAATAAAATCTCCTTTTAAAAAACTAATTATATTTTAGCATAATTTACATAAATTTACAATAGTTTGTTACATAAATGTTAAAATACTGTAATTGTATAATTTATGTATTTGGAATACAATATAAATGTCAAATATTATACAAAGGAAGATTGTTTGTAATATGGCACAAGGATATCCTAATAAAGTAAATGCTATTGTAGATGAGATAGTAGAAAATAATAGTGTGTTTAAGTTAAAATCTCCTATAGAACAAGATAAAGAAAAAGATTCTATAGCCAAAAGTATTAATTCTGCATTATCAGTTTTAAATGAAGTTGGAAAAGAATTAGTACTTCAAGAATTATCTGTAGACCCTGATGAAAAGTTTAAAGGGTTTATTGATAGTGTTGGAAATGTAGATATTTCTGGACTATCTCAAATGACTGCAACTATTGTAAAAGAAAAAATAATTGAAGCAGAAAAAGAAGGAATAGATTTAAGACAAGGACAGCCTGTATTCAAAGATAATACAAAAGCTATACTAGTAGGAGGAGTTCTAACTGTAGCTGTAATAGATACAATGGTAAATAATTTCAATAATTTATCATATGAACAAAAGAAAGATTTGTTTGATAATTGGGATAGATTAACTAGTCCTCAAAAAAGTAGTGTTTTAAAATCACAGTCAGAAAAATTACAAGAACAAGCTAATAAAGAAACCAATATTGAAAAGAAAAAAGATTTAGAACAAGCTGCTAAGCAAACTGATTTTCATAGTAGTGAGATAGAAAGATTATCAAGTCTTACTGAAAAAGAAGCTCAAATAGAAAATGAAAACCTTGCATCGATTTCCTCAGAATTCAAATTATATTATAAACAACAAAAAAAGGATGGAAAGTCTGAAAAAGATATAGCTATAGGTTTTGAGGACTATCGTGCTAAAATAATTGGTAATATTGCTAATGAAATTTCTAATAATCCTTATATATCTTTTGAAGAACATGCTAATGCTCGTGCAATCATGAATAATGATAGTAAAATAGTAAAATTACAAAAATTTTTAAGAGATAAAGATGGATTAAAATTTTCAGGGATGTCTTTACCTGAAGCCAGAAAACTTGCAGAACAAAATTCTAGTCAACTTGAAATAATAAATGATGCATATACTTTTCAACATAATCCGCAAATTTTAGAATATTATAAAATCACTCCTAAAGAAGCTCAATTAATAAGTTATGAAAAATGTCAAGAAATGTTAAATTTATATAATGAAACTTCATTAAAAAACATGGGATATGAAGACAATAAAATTTTAAATAAAACGATATTTCAAGAAATAGAGCAAATTCCTAATGCATTAGCAAAAGCAAATTTTTCACAAGAAGATATACTTGAAGCTATGAAACAATATAGAGATTACATAAATAATTATTCAGAAATTTCTGAAGAAGTAGCAGACAGCATAAATCAATCAACCTCTGATGAAATTGTTTTAAATATACAGGACGATTTTAATTCATTAAAAGAAGAAGGACAAATAGATTCAAATGTTCATCAAATTTTAAATATATTAGCGCAAGTAAACTATGGTAGTAATATGCAAAAAATTTTAACAAACTCTGAAATAAGAGAACAATTTTTAGCTCAATTCGACAAAGTTATAGAGCAAGGAATCAATTTAGATCAAGATGTAAATTTAGATGAAGAATTAGCTCAAATATTTGGTCAATATTTTCAAGATAATTCAGTAGAAATGGACGTATCAGCTATTGAAGAACAAAAAGAACAGACTACTTATGAAGAGTATAATGAGGAAATGGCAAAAGTGGGGGAGGAATATTCAGCAGCAACTCAAAATATACAAGGCTCTGAGCAATTTGAAGAAAGTAAAGAAGAGGAAGCTGAAACAAAAGATGCAGAAACTATTGCTCAAGAAATTGCAAAACAAGAAGAAAACTTACCTGCAAAGCAAGATAATTCTTTTATAGGAAAAATTAGACGTGTTTTTGCCAACATGAGAGACATGAAAAATAAAGATAATTCAAAAGGATTTTTTGCAAGACTTGGCGCTTCTATTCAAACAGTATTTGGAAGTAAAAAAGAAGAATACTATGATGAGCAAGATACAGATATAACATCAAGTTCTAGTCAAAATAAAGAGCAAATGCAAAAAGAGAATCAGCAAACAAATTATTTAACTCAACATTTTGATATAAATGAAAAACAAGCTATTCAAGATTTAAAGAAAAAACAAGGAACTAAAGATCCTCAATTAAGTCAAGAAGACCAAGAACTGGAAAATGTATAATAAGTACCCATAAAAAAGAAATTTAATACATATTAAAAAACTCATGTAAAAATAAAAGTTTTACATGAGTTTTTTTGTAATTAATAATATTTTTATTAATAAAATATTGTAATATAAAAAATTAAATATTAAATATCGAATTTTAAACATTAAAACCTTCTCCATAAAAATGCGGAAAGCGCTGCAGTTTGCAACGCTTCTCGCGGGGGAGGTATCGATTATTTTGGAACAGCTGGAGCATAGATGTAATAAATTGCCGTTTCTCTTACATCATGCCACATATTGAACATATCGATTGCACCGTCGAAATCGTCATCGTCCTTATGTGTCTCCAAAAAACTCTGATACTCTTCCAAAATGCCTTTTTCCTTGTATAAGGAATAGTAGTTCATTGTGACCAAAGCTATCCTCATTGTTGTAAAAAAGGGCTTGTCAGTAATTTCTTCTACATTTTTTACTGTTGTCAAGATATACTCAAACTCTTCTTCAGAGGTTACAAGCCGAAAATCTCTGACTCGATAGATTTCGTCATCTTGACCCCAACTGGAGTTATAGGCATCATTGAGAAAGTCTAAGAGGCCCGAAGCTTCTTGCTGAGTTTTTATTTTTTTACTAAGTGCTTCAACTCGTTCGACTAATCCCTCTTGGATATAGACATCATGCATTATGTATGCTTTGTCGTAATTGGATAACGGTTCAAGGTGCTCCAGGACAGAATACATTAACTGTATTTTTGCTTCATCTTCCTTTCCTTTTTCACAAACTAAAAGTTGACTAGTTCCATTTTCAAGCTTGGCTTTAAAATCTTTAAGCAGCTTCAGCAGGATTTTTGTTGTATTAGTTCCCGTGTAGTATCTTCCATTTATTTTTATGGAACTATAATAGGAACGATGATTTTTTAAATCCCGACTGTAAATTTCTATTGTCCGGTCCAAAATTCTTTTAATACTTTCCGGTACAATAATCATTGTGGTTCCTTCGTTTTTCATATATTAATCCCCTTTCAGATATTTTTTATGATTATAACATATCTCGGAATTTCTTTCAAATTATGTAAATTATATATAAACGTTTAGATATTTATAAGATTGTATATAATTTTAGTAATAATAGAGCTATGTTAGAGAAAAAACTTAAGATACTACAGTGTGTTTTGCATGTTTTAAAGAATGGAAAAGTATATTCATACGATAGTTAACATAACTTTATATTGATAAACCATCTTTTCTATGATATAATATAATCTCAAAAATATTTAATCACAGGAGGATTTGTTATGAAACGGAAAGCTCAGAGTTTGAGTATCTGTGTACCTGGTTCTAAATGCGTGAACCAGTGCAAATTTTGTGTGTCATGTATGCACACATCAACTTACAAGTGTCAGATGGATGAAAACCTTCCATTCTATGACTTGTATTACAAAGATTATGTGCGGAGGATGTGCTTTGCAAAGGAAAACGATGCCAATATTATGATGATTACTGGCGATATTGAACCTTTACAAAACAGGAATTTCCTGCAAACTTTAGCACATATCAACAATGATGTTCTTCCAACAAAGGGATGTGGCAGTTTCCATTGGATTGAAATCCAGACTTCTGGGGTGCTTTTCGATAGGAACTATGCAAGATTCCTGAGAAACACCGTTGGAGTAAGTATCCTATCTCTTTCTTTATCCAGCTTCGATGATGCTACAAATGCTGAGATTCAGCAGATGCCTCCGAAGAGGGCAATTAGCATTCAAGAGGTATGCTCAATAGCAAAAGAATATGATTTTACCCTGAGACTTAGTCTCAATATGAACAAAATGCTAATGCAATCTGTCGACAATTCTATTGAGAATATCTTTAAACAGGCTAAAGCACTTGGGGCAGAGCAACTGACATTCAGAAAGCTCTATACAGAGGGAGACAATCCGCAGAGCAGATGGATTGATGAGAACAAAGTTGGTGATGATGTGTTTGCTGAGATTGATCACTATGTGATAGGAAACGGTAAACACCTTGGAATTCTGCCATATGGATATCATCAGTACTCTGTTCACGGCATATCTGTTGTTGTGGATAAAGACTGCATGAACCAGGGGAAGGAGGAAACATCAAAGTACTTCGTGCTGAGACCAGACTGCAAACTGTATGACGGCTGGCACAAGGAAGACATCATTTTTTAAAAATTTTGAAAAAGACATTGCGCGCTTCTCTTTGAGAGAGGCGCGCTTGTCATATAAAAAATTAAATATTAAATATAGAATTTTAAACATTTAAATTTTCCCCATAAAATGGCGGAAAGCGTTGCAGTTTGCAACGCTTCTCGCGGGGAAGGGTATCTTTTATTTTGGGACATCCGGAGCATAGATGTAATAAATTGCTCTTTCTTTTACATCATGCCACAAATTAAACATATCAATCGCACCTTTTAAATCTTTGGTGTTTCGATGTGCCTCCAGAAAATTCTGATATTCTTCCCAAATCCCTTTCTTTTTATAGATACTGATACAGCTCATAGGAACAAAGCAAATACGGATAGTTGTAAAAGTATCAGGTGTAAAATCTTGTATGTTTTTTTCTGTAATAAAGATATTATCAAAATCTTTTTTTGATTTTACAAACCTAAAGTCACGTACTTGATAATATGCGTCCTCTTGTTCCCAACTAGCATAATAACCATTGTTGAAAAACTCTAAGATTAGCGAAGCTTCTTGGTGTGTTTTTGCTTTGTCACTTAGATTGTGAATTTGCTTGCATAAACCGTCTTCTAAATAGACATCATTCATGATGTAAGATATGTCATTACAACTTAAAGGTTTAAAATAACTTTTTACCTTATACATCAAACGAATTTTAGCTTCATCTTCCTTTCCTTTTTCACAGACTAAAAGTTCGTTAGTTCCATTTTCTATAGTTGCTTTGAAGATTTTAAGCAACCTCAGTAGGATTCTTGTTGTATCAGTTCCTGTGTATGTTTTACCATTTACTGTTATGGAATTATTATAGGAACGGTGATTTTCTAAATCCCGACTGTAAATTTCTATTGTCCGGTCCAAAATTCTTTTAATACTTTCCGGTACAATAATCATTGTGGTTCCTTCTTTTTTCATATATTAATCCCCTTTCAGATATTTTTTATGATTATAGCATATTTTTATATTTTTTACAAATTATGTAAAGCCCATATCTTCTTTGACTTTACATAAAATTGATTTAATGCCTAAAATATGGTATAATTAAGTATATGGCAATAATATTATAAAATGATATGGAGGAGCACATTATGATGAAGAAAGACTCTAATGTCAAGACTGAAACTGAGAAACGAGTGGATATCATTTTACAGGATGAGGAAATAAAGGAACTTATCCGGAAACTTGTAATCAAAATAGATCAAAAAGGAGGGAACCAAACTAATTTATTTAATGCAATAAAAAGAGTATGGAATGAGACTATCAAGAAGGAAGATGAGCCAGAATCATATTCTCTAACAGATGAGGATAAGAAGTTCATTCAAAAAGTTGATGCTTTTATGGAAAAATATGGAGAAGCATTAGTTAGAGAAAACCATGAAAACTGCAAAGATTCTAATATGGAATTTTATGCAAGGAGGTATAGAATAACGTTAATTTCGTTATATTTGGTTTTTGAGAATGAAGATAAGGTAACACAAAAACTTTTCCAGAAGTATGCAAAAGATTGTTTTGGTATAAATCCTAATCATTGCGCTCTGGAATTCTATATGCGTGAAATTTTGTATTTTCTGAATGTACGGTTACGCTATGTGGAAAAAGATGACAAAATAGAGTTAATCTATGATAGTCATAGCTTTTATGGTGAAAGCTTAACATGGCTGGAAGAATTTAAAAAATTCAGATCTCAATACAGATATTCCAGAGGATCTTGCGCACAAGCTGCTATCTATGTAGTTTGGGTTCTAAATAAGTTTTTCTAAATTTCATATCTCATCAGGCTGGTGGCTACACCAGCCGTTTTCTTTTTCTTTAAATATAAACTATTTTATACTAAATAATATATATATTAAGTAAGAAGTGTATTTTATTTATTAATACAATACGTAAATTAATTATAAAAAGTTGATTTTTTAAAATAAATTCTTGTATATATTAAAAATTAATAATAAAATATATGAAAATAAATTATTTTTTAATTTATAAATTTAATAAAGTTAGGAGAGTTAGAAAATGCATAATCTAAAAGAAGATGTTGATGTACAAGAAATGTACGGCAAAGACAGTAAGCTTTTGAAAGACAAGTTTTTAGAAAAATACAAAGTAAAAGAAACTGGACTTTCAAATAAACAAGCTGAGGAAAATATTCGTAATTTAGGTTTGAATGAAATTAAACAAGCTAAGCCTAAAAAATGGTATCATTATTTTCTTGAAAGCTTGCTTACACCATTTAATCTTATTCTTATAGGAATATCAATTATTTTGGTGTATACAGACATATATTTAGCTGAAGTACCTAGTTATGCTAATATTATTGTAATAGCAATTTTAGTTATAGCAAGTACTCTACTAGACTTTTTTGAATCATATAAATCAAACAGAGCAGCTGAAAAGTTAAAAGAATTGGTTGCTACAACCGCACTAGTTATTAGAAATGGTAAAAAAGTAGAAGTACCTGTAAAAAATGTAACTCGTGGAGACATTATTTTATTATCAGCAGGGAGCATGATTCCAGCAGATTTAAGAATAATTGAAGCAAAAGATTTATATGTTGGACAATCTTCTTTAACAGGAGAATCAGATAGTGTTAAAAAGACTGTAGAATTAGAAAATTCTGATGAAGAAGTTGATAGTATTGCAGATTTAAGTAATATTTGTTTTATGGGTACAAATGTTATTTCTGGTTCAGCAAAAGGTGTGGTTATAAAAACAGGAGATTCAACATATTTTGGAAAAATTGCTCATACAATAAGCTCTGGAAAAGAAAAAACAGCTTTCCAAAAAGGAATAGAGAATATTAGTAAATTATTAATAAGATTTATGCTAATAATGATTCCACTTGTTTTCATAATAAATGTTCAAAAACATGATATTGTTTTAGCATTTACTTTTGCTGTTGCAATAGCAATATGTATAACACCTTTATTATTACCAGTTATATTATCATCAAGCTTATCTAAAGGTGCTGTTAGAATGTCTAAAAAGAAAACCATAGTAAAAAAATTAGATTCTATTCAAAATTTTGGAGCTATGAATATCTTATGTACAGATAAAACAGGAACTTTAACAGAAGACAGAATAGTTCTTGAAAAATACCTAGATATAAAAGGTGAGGAAGATACAAGAGTTTTAAAACATGCTTTCTTAAATGCATATTTTCAAACAGGGCTAAAAGGAAGTATAGATGAAGCTGTTATAAAAAGAGCAGAAGAAAATAATATAAGTGATATATCTAAGAAATATAAAAAAATAGATGAGATACCTTTTGATTTTTCTCGTAGACGTTTATCAGTAGTTGTATCTGATGGAACAAAAAAACAATTAATCACAAAAGGTGCAGTTGAAGAAATTTTAAATATTTGTACGATGATTGACTATAAAGGTGAAGTAAGTCCAATTACAAAAGAAATAAAATCAAATATAGAAAAAATTGCAAAAGAATTAAATGAAGAAGGTTTAAGAGTTGTTGCAGTATGCCAAAAAAATGATATAGAAAATATAGAAAAATTTGATGTGGCAGATGAAAAAAATATGGTTTTAATGGGATTTATAGGATTTTTAGATCCACCAAAAGAAACTGCAAAAGAATCAATAGAGAAATTAAACAATGCAGGAATAAGAGTTATAGTACTTACAGGAGATAATGCAGAAGTTACAAGATGTGTATGTAATAAAGTTGGAATAAACTCTAAAAATATTGTATTAGGAAGCAAAATTGATAAGCTTTCAGATATGGCGTTATTAAGATTAACAAAGAAAACAAACATATTTGCAAAACTTTCACCTATACAAAAAGCAAGAATTGTAAGAATTTTAAAACAAGCTGGAAATATTGTAGGCTATATGGGAGATGGAATTAATGATAGTCCATCACTAACAAATTCTGATGTAGGTGTATCTGTAGACACAGCAGTAGATATTGCCAAAGAATCAGCAGATATAATTTTACTTGAAAAAGATTTAAATGTATTATTAGATGGTGTAACAGAAGGAAGACGTACTTTTGTGAATTTAATGAAATATATAAAAATGGCAACAAGTTTCAATTTTGGAGAAGTTGTTTCAGTAATTATAGCAAGTGCATGTTTGCCTTTCCTTCCAGAAACACCAATTCAACTATTAGTTGAAGGATTAATTTATGATTTTGGTCAAATGACAATTCCTTTTGATAATGTTGATAAAGAACTTTTAGAAAAGCCTAAGAAATTGGATATTAAAAGTTTAAAAAGATTTATGCTATTTATGGGACCAGTAAGTTCATTATTTGATTTAGTTGTATTTACTTCATTATGGTTTGTATTTATGGTAAGAGATGTTACACATTTCCAAACAGTATGGTTTACTTATAGTATAGTTTCAAACTTAATAGGAATGCACATTATAAGAACAGCAAAATTACCTTTTGTACAAAGTAATGCTCATAAAGCAGTATATATTTCATCAACATTGTTAATTTTAGTAGGTATAGCAGTACCATTTACAGCATTAGGTGCTGCAATAGGACTAGCTCCACTTGCATTAAGAGATATAGGATTAATATTTGGTGTAACTTTCTTATATTGTATAATTGCAAGCATAGCAAAGAAGATATATATTAAAAAATATAAAGAATGGATATAGAAAGTGAGTGGTAAAACGAAAGTAGGCTCAAAAAAGTTTACTTTCGTTTTCAACATATATTTATATTCTTCATATTATGCAGTATAGGAGGAATGTAAAATGTATTGTTGTCATAATAATTATAAAAATATAAAAATATTTTGCATAATAAATTTTATAATTTTAATTAGCATTATTATATTTTTAATTATTACTTTTTTAAATAATAGTGAGAATAATAAAAGTATATTAGTAGCCATAGCAAAATCTGAAGATAACACACAAATAGGAAATGCTATTATAAATTTTAGTGAAAATAAAATTATAGAAGGAAACGCTTTAAGTCATGAGGAAGGTCAAAGTCAAATAAATATAAATAAGGATGGAATTTATCAAATATCATATCAATTAGAAGGAGTTGATAATGGAACATCAACAAATTTTAATTTTAATTCTATCTTAATAGTTAATAATAATCCATTAAATGATACATTAAATGAAGGCGCTGTACTTAATGAAGAGATTGTAAATAATAGATATACTTTAACAAGTACAGTAATATTAAAACTAAATGAAGGAGATATACTGCAGTTGGGAGCATTGTCTTTAGAAAACATAACATACCCGAGTGCACGTATAGATATAGAAAAAATAAATTAGAAAACTAAAAAAATAAAAAATGTAAACACAAATATTTGTGTTTACATTTTTTATTAATTAATCAATATTAAATTCATTTGAAAATATATCAATATATCCATTATCATAAACAGATTTTACAATTCTATAAGTTCCAGAATCTAATGTTCTAAAATCTTTTCCATAATTTACTTTCAATAAAAAATTTATAAATTCTTATTGAATTTATAGTATAAAGCTTATTTATATCAAATTTTCACAAAATTAATTTATACATAATTTTTATATTATAAATATATTTTGTTAAATTTTAGATGCTTTTAAATTCTATTTAATGTATTATAAAAATGTGATATATTATTATAAAATAATAAGTAAAGGATGTAATATTTTGAAGATAGATAATAAAGAATTAGAGCAAATTTTTATTAATATAAATAAAAATAAAACTCAAGGAATTGAAGAATTATATCGTAAGTACAAAAAAGTAGTTTATAGTATAGCTTTTTCTATTTCTAAAAATAAAGAAGATAGTGAAGATGTTGTGCAGAGTATATTTACTAAAATATATGAAATGAACATTGATAAACTACCAAGGAATAATTATGCTTCATGGCTTTATTCTATTACGAAAAATGAAACAATCAATTTTTTGAAAAAGAAGAGAAAAGATATTTTAATAGACAAAATATATGAAATATCAGATAACAATAATGAACTTAACCAAGTAATTGACAATATAGAATTTAATAGATTAATAAAAAAATTAAATTATAAAGAAAAAGAAATTGTATCTCTAAAAATATTATCTAATTTCTCGTTTGAAGAAATATCAAAATTATTAAAAGAACCTATTGGAACAGTAAAATGGAGATATTATAAAAGTATATATTCTCTAAAAGCTATTTTGGGAAATTTTGCAATGTTTATTGTTACATTTATAATAGGAATAAAAACATTAACTTCAGATAAAAATGATGAAAATATTACTAAACAAGAAAATACAAAATTAAATACACAAGTCCAAGATGATCTGACAAATTCTACCATATTAGATGATACAGAGTTTCAAGATAAGTTAGAAGAGTATAATAAAGAAGAGTTACAAGAAGAAAGTATTAAGCAAGATATAAATACATCAAATACAACTACTAATATAATACAAAACGCTAATACAATTACATCTACAAACCCAATAGAAAATACTAATACAACAACACAAGAAAATCCGATTTATGAAAATCAGCTATATAATAATTATAATCAGTATATTGGTTATAGTTTTTTAGGTATATCAATTATATTCTTATTAATTTTTTTATATTTTTTTATAAAATACCAACTAAAACACTTAAGAAAATTGTCTAAATAATAGAAAGGAAAAGGGTGGTATGTATGAAGAAAAAAATATTTTTTATTATAGGAATTTTAGTTATTTTGTTTACAGTAATATATGGTATTATATTTTTTGTTGATTATAATAATGTTTCAAATGGTAAAATACCTGTATTTGCAAAAAAATATGATGAAGAAAATTATAATGGATTAGGTTATAATGTAAAAGTAAAATATTATAAAGATACTAATAATATTGAGACAATAGATATGTTTGCATTTGGAAAAACAATAGCAGGAGCAATTATTGACTATAATGAAGTGAGCAACAATACTAATAATAGTATAATTATAGAAAATGGAAAAATACAAAATGAAAATTTATTAGATGGTTTTATAGAAAGTACTAATGATAAAGAATATGCTATTTTACAAATAAATAATATTTCAAATGGAAATGAAGAAACAATTAC
Organism: uncultured Eubacteriales bacterium; assembly: GCA_902492015.1. Lineage (GTDB taxonomy): Bacteria > Bacillota > Clostridia > TANB77 > CAG-508 > Scatovivens. Next base: position 40,651 of record CABUJR010000013.1, read on the forward strand.
ATTAGAATATGTACCAGGTGAAAATGATATAAAAAATGATATTTCATCAGAAAATAGTACTGTAAATGCTGTTGTTCCTGATAAAGATTGGACTTATGAAGATTATCAGAAATATTATGGCTACTATAGAATGATTAAAGATGATAAAGACGAGAAATTTGATTGTTATCGTTGGGGAATAAAAAGGCAAACAAGTGAAAATATAGTACAAGTTATATTTTATTCTGATTATTTAGAGTTTGATTTACTTGAAATACCAGTAATATTTGAATATGATTTAGATAGTTCTTTATACAAAAAAGAATATGATTTAACATATCATGAAAGAAAAGATATGGGAATAAAACAAATCGCAAAAACAAATAAATTTGATAATATAGATTATGGTCTATATACCATTGCAGGAGATGTAACAATTACAATAGAACAAGATATGGTGTATTCATTAGAGGATGCATTAAATCAAAAAATAATAAGTGTTCAAAGTATTTTGGAACAGGCAAAAGAAGATGAAAAATATGGCATTTGTGTAGCAGCATCATATAACGATGGCGGAAGTATTGAATATAGATATAAAAATTATACGATACTAAAGTTTAATTCTTTAGATGGAAATAAAGATTTAATAATCGGCTTTCCTGGAGAAATAATAAATAATGAACAGCTGGAAAATGAAAGTTATAAAGATATAGAGGAAAAAGAACTTCAAGATAAATATTCAAAAATATCTTTATCTATAAAAAAAGATACTTTAACTAAAACAGCTGCAACAATTGTCATATCAGACATAAGTGAACAAGAAAACATTTATGGTGAATGGTTTAGAATAGATAAAAAAATAGATGGATTTTGGGAAGAATTAACTCCTGTTAGTGATGAATATGGATTTGAAGAAGTTGCATATTTAATTGGTAAGGATAATAAATTAGAAATGAATACAGATTGGTCTAAATTATATGGAGAATTAGAAAAAGGGGAATATAGATTAGTAAAAGAAATATATAATAATGGTTGTACATATTTAATAGTAGAATTTACAATTGAGTAATATAAATATTAAGCATTTACCTTAAATGGTGAATGCTTTTTTATGTAACTTTATGTATCATTTTAGAAAAAATTGAAAATTGGGAATATAAATAGTAAAATTAAATTACCGGTTTTGGATAAATAAAAAGACACATAAATA
>CABUJR010000014.1 GCA_902492015.1 uncultured Eubacteriales bacterium
GCTATAAATAATAAATTTTAATAATAATAAATTTTTGTAATTATAAATTTCTATTATAAAATTTCTATAATAAAAATTTTTAGAAAATAAATAATATATAAAGTTAAAATATATTTTGAATAATAAAAAAAATAAGTGAAATAATAATAGAAATGAATTTTAAAAGAAAGAGGTAAAATTATATGAGTGAACATCCTATAGAAGGTTTAATGGAAACTGCTATGAATAGTATTAAAGATATGATAGATGTAAATACTATAATAGGAGATCCAATAGAAACTACAAATGGTATGGTTATAATACCAATTTCAAAAGTTTGCTTTGGATTTGCTGCAGGAGGTAGTGAATTTAAAGGTGAAACTATAGATGAATATAAGAAAAAAGATAAAGAGGAAGAAGTACAATATCGTTTACCATTTGGTGGTGGTAGCGGAGCTGGTATTTCAATAAATCCAGTTGCTTTTGTTATTGTTTTGAAAGATGCTATAAAAGTATTGCCAATTAATCATAGTTCAGCAGTAGATAAGTTAATGGATTATGTACCTGATTTAATGGAAAAAGCAAATATGATTGTAGACAAAACTATAGATAAATCTTCAGAAAAAAAAGCCAATAACAATGAAATGCAAGAAAAGAAAAACAAAATTAAAACAGTTGGAAAACCAAAAAATAAAATACCTAAACCAATGCATACAACACAACAGGCAACACAACCAGAGACTTTAGATGAGATATTTGAAAAATCTGAAAGTGAATATTTAGAAGATGAAGAATAAAATTAGAAAGAAATATTAACATTATAATTTATATATGTGATTTATGTGAACATATACTATGTAGATAGTATAATGTTCACTTTTTATATATAAGACTTGAAAAAATGTGGATATGTGATAAAATCTATTTGTATAATTATAATTTTTGAAAGGTTTAATATGGAAAAAGAAAAAATAGAGGAAATAACAAAAGAAGTATCAAGATATGCTCTAACAACTAAATTATTAAATGATTTTTTGACGGACTTAAAAGATTTTATTTTGAAAAACTCTAATCTAATTATGGGATGTAATAGAGAAGATGTAAAAAGTTACAGAAAACAGATAAAAATAAAAGAATTGTTTAATATTATTGATGAATACAAAGATTCAGAATGCATATTAGCTGAAGATGAACGAAAAATTGTAATTTATAAAGGAGATCCATATCTTACTTTACATTTATGTATACAAGCACTTATAAGAAGAAACCAAGTGTTATTATTTCACGAAGAATTTATGTTAGGTGTTAATGAAATAATAATAGAAATATTTAATAAGGTTTTGAAAGCTTATAATATATATAATCTAATTAACGAAATTAGTAATTATACAGTAAAAGAAATTAAAAAAATTGAGAATTATTTTGATGAAATAATTGTTATTGGAGATATAACTTCATATCAAGCATTAGAAAAAAATAGTACAAAATTTTATCCTTATTATAATATTGTTCTTTATTGTGATACTAAAGATTTAGAAAAACTGCAAGAAGCAATATTTATATATGCAAATGAAAATCAATATGAAATAGAAATTCTACATGAAGAAAATATAGATGATGTTATTAATATAATAAATTCTGATGATTTTGTTAATGTTGCAGTTCTACTTACAAGAAATTCTCAAAATAAAGAAAAGTTTGAAAATAGTATAAAAAATAAAGAAATTTATGTAAATGACAATCCTTTTAAAAAGGAAGTTGGAAAAATATATAATTATTTTGATTGAGAGAAGAGAAAATGAATGAAAAATTAGGAAAAGAAATACAGTTTATAAAAGGAGTAGGACCAAGCCGTGCTACTCTTTTAAATAAACTGGGAATATTTAATTTAAAAGATCTTATAACATATTTTCCAAGAGAACATGAAGATAGAGGAAAGATAAAAACTATATCTGAACTTGTAAACGGAGAAGAAACTTTAATTTCCGCATATCCTGCAGGAAGAGTAAATGAGATAAAAATAAGAAAGAACTTAACACTTTATAAATTAATTGTTAGAGATGAAACAGGAAGCTGTGAAATGACTTGGTATAATCAGAGTTATTTAAAAAATATGTTTCGAATGGATACTAGGTACAAATTCTTTGGTAGAGTTTCAAGAAATTTTAATAAAATTTCTATGCAGTCTCCAGTTTATGAAACAGAGGATTCAAATAGGAATACTGGTAAAATAATACCAATATATCCACTTACATATAATTTGTCTCAAAATACTATTAGAAAGATAATTGAAAATGGACTAAAAGAAGTAGATGGAAAACTTGAAGAAACTTTACCAAAATATATATTAGAAAAATACAATTTATATGATTATAATACAGCAATAAAACAGATACATTTTCCAGATAGTTTTGCAAATTTTAATCTTGCAAGAAAAAGATTAGTATTCGAAGAGTTATTTTCAATGCAGCTTGCTTTGTTAAGCTTAAAAAATAAATACGAGATAAAAAAAGCAGGAATAAGTTTTAGTAAACAAGCTAAAATGATGGATATTATAGAAAAATTGCCATTCAAACTTACAAAAGCTCAAATTAGAGTTTTGGAAGAAATTGATAAAGACATGGAAAGTACTAAACCAATGAATAGATTAATGCAAGGAGATGTAGGCTCAGGAAAAACAGTAGTGGCTCTAATTGCAGCATATAAAGCTGTAAAATCAGGTTATCAAGCAACAATTATGGCACCAACAGCAATACTTGCAAGTCAACATTTGGAAACTTTTAATGATATTTTGTCTGGTTTAGGAATCAAATGTGAACTTTTAATTAGTGGGATAACTAAAAAGAAAAAAGAAGATATTTTAAATAGGCTAACAGAAGGTAAAATAGATATTCTAATTGGTACACACGCAATTTTAGAGGAAAATGTAATCTTTAAAAATTTAGGTTTAGTTGTAACAGATGAACAACATAGGTTTGGTGTTAGACAAAGAAGCACAATAACAGAGAAAGGAAATAATCCTGATGTTTTGGTTATGACTGCTACACCAATTCCAAGAACTTTAGCATTAATTTTATATGGAGATTTAGATATTTCTATAATAGATGAGTTGCCACCAAATAGGAAAAAAATAGAAACTTATGCTGTAACAAAACAAATGGAAGCTAGAGTAAATAATTTTATAATAAAAAATATTGAAGAAGGAAGACAATGCTATGTTGTATGTCCTTTAGTTGAAGAAAATGAAGAAATAGATGCTAAGTCTGTTATGGAAATATATGAAAATTACAAAAATAATGTATTTTCAAAATATAGGGTAGAATATTTGCATGGAAAAATGAAACAAAAAGAAAAAGATGCCATAATGGAAGAATTTAAAAATGGAAATATAGATATTTTGATTTCTACAACAGTTATAGAAGTTGGAGTAAATGTTCCAAATAGTAATATCATGGTTATAGAAAATGCTGAAAGATTTGGACTTGCTCAGCTTCATCAATTAAGAGGAAGAGTAGGAAGAGGAGAATATCAATCTTACTGTATTTTAAAATATCAAGGAAATTCACAAATTATAAGGGAAAGAATGAAAATTATTTCTAGCACAAATGATGGGTTTGTTATTTCTGAAAAAGACTTAGAATTAAGAGGTTCAGGAGAATTTTTTGGAACAAAACAACATGGTCTGCCAGAATTTAAAATAGCAAATCTTTTTGAAGATATTGATTTATTAAAACAGGTACAAGGAATTGCGATGGAAATTATAGACAAAGATCCATTACTTGAAAATAAAGAAAATGTACTTCTTAGAAATTTAGTTGATGAAAAATTTAAAAATAGAATAGAAATTTAATATTGTAAATAGAGTGTAAAAAACGTGTATTTTGTTGACAAATAGCCGAAAAAATAATAAAATACATATACTGATTTTAAAAGAAAAGGATGTATAAATAATGAGAATTTTTTTACTATTAATAGCAGTAGTAGCACTTGTTTGTGGTGTAAAATTTATATATGATGCAAGACCAATAGTGAAAAAATATTTTAGCTTTGGAGATAAAAATGAAGCAGCTTTAGGACTAAAAATATTAGGCTTTATATTAACTGTAATTGGCGGAGCTCTAATATATTTCATATATTAGAATATAAATCAATTCTAAAAATTTAAATTATATATAAAATATACTATGCAGTTTACTAGAAAGGATGATAATTTATGAGAATAACTTATGATAATAAAGAGTTTAATATAACCGAAAACACAACTATAGGAGAAGCTTTTAAAGAACAGATAGCAAATAATAAACTAAAAGATATTATTGCTGCTAGATTTAATAATACTATAGAATCTTTAAATTTACCAATTAAAAAGGATGGAGAAATTGAGTTTATAAATAGAGAAGATAAAGATGGAAGAATTATATATATAAGAGGTTTATTATTTATAATGAGTATGTCTTTTTCTGAAGTATATCCAAAAGCTCTTTTAACAGTTAACTATCAATTATCAAATGCAATGTTTGGTAGTGTAGATAATATGGAAGTTACAGATGAAATGATAGAAAAAGTAAAACAAAGAATGCAAGAAATAATTGATGAAAATATACCAATTAGAAAAATAATGATGACACAAGAAGAAGCTGAAGAATTCTATAAAAAAGAAGAGACTATAAAAGGTAGATTACAAACAGATATAGATAAAGAAAAAGTTTCTTTATATTTTTGTAAAGATTACTATAATTATTTTTATGGAACAATGCCAGTTTCAACTGGATTTGCTAAAATTTATGATTTTGTAAAATACAGAGATGGATTTTTAGTTAAATATCCAAGCTTAACAGAACCAAATGTACTTCAGCCTAATGTTGATACTTTAAAATTAGTTTCTGCAATGGATGAATATGATGAAATAAATAGATTAATGAAAATAAATACTGTACATAGATTAAATAAAAAGCTTAAAGAAGAAAAGGGTATAAAAGAATTAATATTACTTTCAGAAGCTTTACATGAAAAGAAAATTGCAGAAATAGCTAATAAAATAAAAGAACATGGAAATGTGAGAATGGTATTAATTGCAGGACCATCATCTTCAGGAAAAACAACTTTTGCTGGAAAGTTAGGAATGAGCTTAAAAGTTAATGGAATCAAACCTGTAACTATTTCAGTAGATAATTATTTTGTTGAAAGAAAAGACAATCCTAAAGATGAAAAAGGAAATTATGATTTTGAATGTATAGAAGCTTTAGATTTAGATTTATTTAATAGTCAATTAGTAGATTTACTAAATGGAAAAGAAGTAAAACTTCCAACTTTTAATTTTACTACAGGAAGTAAAGAATATAGAGGAAATACATTAAAATTAAAAGAAGATGAAATTTTAATAATAGAGGGAATCCATTGTTTAAATGACAAACTTACAAGTTTGATTCCAAAAGAAAATAAATTCAAAGTTTATATAAGTGATTTGACTGTTCTTAATATAGATTATTATAATCGAATTTCTACTACAGATACAAGATTAATAAGAAGAATTGTTAGAGATTATAAATTTAGAAATTATTCAGCAGAACATACATTAAAAACTTGGTATTCAGTAAATAGAGGTGAACAAAAAAACATATTCCCATATCAAGAAGAAGCTGATTGCATGTTTAATTCTTCAATAGTTTATGAGCTTGCAGTTTTAAAGAAATATGCAATGCCATTACTTGAAGAAATCCCAGAAACTTCAAGAGAATATAGTGAAGCAAGAAGATTAATAACATTACTTAAATATTTTCAAGATATGCAGCCAGATTTAATTCCTAATAATTCTTTACTTAGAGAATTTATTGGAGGAAGTATTTTTGAAGATTAAGGTTTATAGATTAATCCTAAAAATCTAAATTTATATGTAAGGAATAAGAAAATGCCTAATTTTACAGTAATTGATGAAGAGTTTATATGTGAAAATTGTGGAAGTAAAGTAAAGAAACTAGGCTATTCTTGTAGAAATCATTGTCCTGTTTGTTTATATTCTAAACATGTTGATATAAATCCAGGTGATAGAGCAGAAGATTGTCATGGAATGTTAGAACCAATAGGGCTTGAGATTAGTAATAAAAAAGGATATGTTATAATCTTTAAGTGTAAAAAATGTGGCGCAATAAGAAAAAATAAAGCAGCAGAAGATGATAATATGGACTTGATTATAAAATTGAGTGTAAAGGAATAATGAAATGTCAAAACAAAAGTTAACAGATAATAAAAAGTCTAAAAAAATTATGATTATTAGAATACTTTTATTAGTTTTAATTGTTATATGGGCATATGTAGTATTTAATTTTTCAAGTCAAGATGGAGAAGAGTCTTCAGGATTAAGTAGAAGAGTTGTAGAATTTTTTATTAAAGATGAAGAATTAGTAGATAAGATTGAACCTTATGCAAGAAAAGCTGCTCATTTTAGTGAATATGGACTTGGAGGGGTTTTATTTATATCTTTATTTTCTACTTTTGAATGGACTGAAAGAAAAAGAATTATTGTATCATCACTTTTAGGAGTTTGGTATGCTATAACAGATGAATTTCATCAATTAATGGTACCAGAAAGACATGGAAGTATTTTTGATGTTTATATAGATTCTTTAGGTTTTATAACTGGAATATTTTGTATGTTGTTATTAATGAAAATAGTTTTAATAGTTAGAGAAAAAAGACATAAAGTTAAATCTTAATATTAGATAAATAGATTAGGATAAAATAGAAAGGAAGATTTTAATGATTGATTTCAAAAAAATCATAGGAGAAAAAATAGCAAAAGCAACAGATATGCAGGTTGCTGAAATTACAAGTTATATAGAAATTCCACCAAATACAGAAATGGGAGATTATGCTTTTCCATGTTTTAAACTTGCAAAAGAACTAAAAAAAGCTCCACAAATAATTGCAAATGAAATAAAAGAAAAAATTGAATTAGATGAAAATATTGAAAGACTAGAAATTGTTGGTGGATATTTAAATTTTTATATAAATAAAGTACTTCTTACACAAAGTGTTTTAGAAGAAATAGATAAAACAGGAGAAAACTATGGTTCAAATAATACTGGAAATGGAAAAACTATTTTAGTAGAATACTCATCTCCAAATATTGCAAAACCTTTTCATATTGGACATTTGAGAAATACAGTAATTGGAGCTGCTTTATACAATATCTATAAATATCTTGGATATAATACAATAGGAATAAATCATTTAGGTGATTATGGAACACAATTTGGAAAAATGATTGAGGGATATAAAAGATGGGGAAATGAATATGATTTAGATTCTAATCCTATTGATGAATGTATGAATATATATGTAAGAATAAATAATCTTTGTAAAGAAGATGAAAAAGTTCTTGAAATTTGTAGAGAAAACTTTAAAAAAATTGAAGAAGGAGATCCATATTGTGTAGAAATATGGAATAAATTTAAAGATTTAAGTTTAAAGGAATTCCAAAAAATATATGATTTACTAGGAGTGAAATTCGATTCTTTAACAGGAGAAGCATTTTACTCAGATAAAATGGACGAGATTGTAGAAAAACTAGAAACAAAAGGAGTTTTAAAAGATTCAGAAGGAGCTAAAATTGTTGACTTAGAGGACGAAGGTTTAGGTGTTTGTATGATAAAAAAATCTAATGGTTCAACAATTTATGCAACTAGAGATTTAGCAGCAGTTTTATATAGAGCAAGAACTTATGATTTTGATAAATGTTTGTATGTAGTAGCTTATGAGCAAAATTTACATTTTAAACAAATTTTTGAAGTAGCAAAATACTTAGATATTCCTGAAAAATGTTTAAAAGGTTTAGAACATGTAGCTTATGGTATGGTTAGATTAACAACAGGAAAAATGTCTACAAGAGAAGGAACTGTAATAAAAGTAGAAGAACTATTAAATGAAGCAGTTGATAGAATTGAAAAAATTATAGAAGAAAAAAATCCTAATATGGAAAATAAAAAAGAAGAAGCTAAAAAAATCGGAATAGGCGCTGTTATTTTCAATAATTTATGTAGCACAATAATAAAAGATCAAGTTTTTGATTGGAATATAGCTTTAAACTTTAATGGTGAAACAGGGCCATATATTCAATATGTATATGTAAGAACTAAAAGTGTTTTGGAAAAAGCAGTTTATATTCCTAAAATAGAAGAAGTTGACTTTAATCTTTTACAAGACAAAGAGAGCTTAAAAGTAATAAGTACTTTATATAATTTTGAAGATATATTAATGTCAACTGTTCAAAAAAATGAGCCTTCACTTTTAGCTAGATATTTGATTGAACTTAGTCAAAATTATAGTAATTTTTATAATGAAAATAAAATTATTGATGAAGATAAAAATCTTCAAAATGCTAGAGTATATTTAAGCAAAGCTGTTGGTATAGTTTTAAAAACAGGTGCAAACTTACTTGGAATACAAATGCCAGATAAAATGTAATTTAAAAATTATTCTAAGAGGTGAATTATATAATTAATATTTAAAAGTAGCAATTCTAAAAGTTTTGCTACTTTTTTATGCTTATAATCTTCAGGCTAAGCTGTGGGATAATTACTTTCATAAAGCTTGCGTATATTATACTTAATTCATTTAATAAATTCTTAATAATTTCTCTATTTTTTCTTAATAAATCTTTTATATAATGTAAATAATTAAAATAAGGAATTTATTATAAAGTAAAGACTTAAGATATTAATTTTTTTGTAACAAAAATTACTTATAATAAGAAAATGGAGAAAAATATGGTAGTATTAGAAAAATTGTTAAAAGTAGTTGATGTTTTTTCACTAACAGTTATGATTTATTATATTGTAATTGGTTTATGCGCTTTTAAGAAATCTAATATTGAAAAAGATAATAAGAATTTTAAAAAATTTGCATGTATAATTCCTGCAAGAAATGAGGAAATTGTTATTGGATATTTAATTGAAAGCTTAGAAAAACAAAATTATCCTAAAGGTTTTTATGATGTATATGTAATACCTAATAATTGTACAGATAATACAGAGACAATTCTTGAGCAAAAAGATGTTAAAATAATAACTTGCAATGATATAAAAGTAAATTCAAAAGGAGATGTATTAAGATATGGTTTTGAAGTTTTAAAAAATGAAAAATATGATGCTTATATTATTTTTGACGCGGATAATGTTGTTCATCCAGATTTTATCCAAAAAATGAATAATATGTTAAATAAAGGGTATAAATTAGTACAAGGATATAGAGATAGTAAAAATCCTTCAGATAGTTGGGTATCTAGTGCTTCATCATTACATTATTTAATACAAAATTGTTTTATAAATAAAGCAAGAAGTAATATTTCAGTATCAAGTTTTATAAATGGAACAGGTTTTATGATTTCAAAAGAGTTAATTGAAGAAAAGGGATATAATTCTTTAACAATGACAGAAGATATAGAGCTTACTGTAAAATGTGATTTAGATGGTGAAAAAATTGGTTTTGCGAATGAGGCAATAACCTATGATGAACAACCAATAAAATTTGGAGAATCTTGGAAACAAAGAACAAGATGGTCAGTAGGAACAATTCAAGTTTTAAAAATATATTCAAAATTACTTAAAGATGATATACTAAAAAATAGAAATTTTGCTTCATTAGATTCATTATTATTTCTATTTGCACCATATATGCAACTATTATCAACAATAACATTTATATTACATATAGTAGTAAATGCATCTAAAACTGTACAAGTAGATTTTATATCAAAAATATTTTTTGTAATTATTTGGTATTTATCGAGTGTATTTATGTCTATAATATTAGTAATAATAAACAAGAAGAATATAAAAAAATATATAAAAGGAATTTTTACTTTGCCTTTCTTTTATATTAGCTGGATACCAATAAATGTAGTAGCAGTTGTTAAAAAGAATTTAAAATGGGAAAAAATTGAACATACTAGAACAATTAGTTTTAATAATTTATCAAATTTAGGGTATTTGAGTAATGGAGTAAAGCATGAAGAAGGATAAAATGAAAAAATTCAAGTTATTTATTTTTATAATATTTATACTGAGCTTAGTATTTTTTAGTATAAAAATTGGACCAATATTTATGAATATCTCAACTGAAGAAGGAAGATTGAACTTTCAGAAAGAAATAATTAATTTAGGTTTTGAAGGAGTACTAATTATTATAGGTTTGATATTTGTTCAAATTTTTTTAGTAATTATGCCTGGTGAACCTGTAGAAATTTTGTGTGGTATGTGTTATGGACCAATAAGAGGAATGCTTGTATGTTTTTTAGGAATGTTTTTAAGTACATGTATAATATTTTTTTCAGTAAAAAAATTTGGAAGAGATTTTATATATAGTTTTATTTCAGAAGAAAAATTGCGCAAAATCGAAAATACAAAAATTTGGAATGATAAAAGAAAATTAGAGTTTATATTGTTTATGGCTTTTTTTATACCAGGAATTCCAAAGGATGTATTTGTATATATTGGAGGATTATTGCCAATAAACACGTTAAGCTTTTTAGCAATATCAACTTTTGCAAGATTTCCTTCGATTATTTCATCAACTATTGCAGGAAGTAATTTAATTTATGGAAATTGGGGTATAATAGTAATTACATACGGAGTAACATTCTTAATTTCAGCAGTATTAATATATTTATTTAATAGAAAAAGTAAGAAATTTGAAATAAAAAAGTAGTTAAATAAAATTGTATAAATATTATAAAGAAAGTACTATTACTAAATTATTTCATTGACAAATTATTAATTATGAAATATAACTATAAGTGTAAATAAAATTTTAGTGGAGGTGATAACATGAAATACAAATGTACAATTTGTGGATATATTTACGATGAAGCAGTAGAAGGGAAAAAATTTGAAGAATTACCAGATACATGGGTTTGTCCTTTATGTGGAGTTGGAAAAGAAATGTTTGAAAAAGTAGAAGAATAGTATAAAGGAGAGTATGATATCTTATCATACAATAAAAATATGGAAGAAGTAATAAATAAAAATTTAAAAGATTTTTCAAAAGTGACAGATAGAGTTCAAACACTTTTAATTTTTTTAATAGCTTTATTAGTTCCAACTTTTTTAGGTGGATTAATAAACCAAATATTTGGGGCTCAAAGTGTTGTAGCTCAAAATTCACAATTAATAGTTGGCTCAATAGTTAATACTTCATTAATAATTGCAGCTATCAACTTAAAAGGATGGACGAAAATATTAGGTGTTGTAACAATGCCAAGTATTTCTACAATTCTAAGTGGATATGTTTTTAAAAGTGCATCAGTATATATGACATATATGATACCAGCAATTTGGATAGGAAATTTTGCTTTAGTATATGCTTATAAATTAATAATGATTTCTAAAGAAAAAAACTATTTTCTAGCAGGTATAGTTGGAGTAATTGCAAAAGTGTTAATAATAGGTGCTGGATTTATGGCATTAAATCTTTTTGGTATCTTTCCAGAAAAATTAGTTTCTACATTACAAACAGCAATGACTACAACACAATTAATAACAGCTACAATAGGAGTTATAATAGCTTTTGTAATTTATGCTATTGAAAAACAAACAGTAAAAGAATAAAAATACTAAATAAGTAAATATAAAAAAGTGTGTTTCTAAAAGTGGAAGCACACTTTTTTTGTGGAATAATTTACATAAAGTGAATACTATATAAAAGGAAAGGAGTAAAAAATGGATATTATTTTGGGAATTTCTATTCCTTTTATAGGTACATCATTAGGTGCTTTAATGGTATTTTTTATGAAAAATAAGTTAAGCATAAAAGTAGAAAAAATATTATTGGGATTTGCCTCAGGTGTTATGATTGCAGCTTCAATATGGTCACTTATTATTCCATCAATAGAAATGGCAGAAGAACAAGGATTAATACCATGGTTTCCAACCGCAATAGGATTTATTTTAGGAATATTATTTTTATTATTAATAGATACAATAGTTCCTCACTTAGAAAATGGAAAGGCAAAAGGAATAAAAACAAAATTAAGTAATAATATAATGTTAATTCTAGCAGTTACACTTCATAATATACCAGAAGGAATGGCTGTTGGAGTCGTTTTTGCAGGAGTAATTGCTGATAATGTAGGAGTTAGTTTAAGTAGTGCGATGGCCCTTGCAATAGGTATTGCAATTCAGAATTTTCCAGAAGGAGCAATTATATCTATGCCCCTTAAAAGTAGTGGTATGAAAAAATTAAAAGCATTTAAAATAGGGGTATTGTCTGGAATAGTTGAACCTATTGCAGCATGTATTACAATATTATTAGTTACTTATGTAGTGCCAATGCTTCCATATTTGTTATCATTTGCAGCTGGAGCGATGATTTATGTAGTTGTGGATGAACTTATTCCAGAATCACAAAAAGGTGAACTTTCAAGTTTGGGGACTATAGGAGTTACAATTGGTTTTTTAATAATGATGATTTTAGATGTAACTTTAGGATAAAATAAATTGAATTTTAATGATATATATGTTAAGATAATGTTGTTAAAAATTATAAAGGTATCTATTTTTTATAGGTATCTTTTTTAAGGAGAGTAAAATGAAATTAATATCTTGGAATGTAAATGGATTAAGAGCAGTAGTAAATAAAGGATTTAAAGAGTTTTTTGATGAAATTCAAGCAGATATTTTCTGTGTTCAAGAAACAAAAATGCAAGTTGAACAATTAGATTTGATTATAGAATCTATTTTTGAAGGATATCACCAATATTGGAATAGTGCAGAAAAAAAAGGATATTCAGGTACGGCAATATTCACTAAAAAAGAACCTTTAAGTATAAAATATGGTTTAGGAATAGAAGAACATGATAAAGAAGGTAGATTAATAACTTTGGAATATGAAGATTTTTATCTTGTAAATTGCTATACTCCAAATTCTAAAAGGGGTTTAGAAAGATTACCATATAGAATGGTTTGGGAAGATGAGATAAGAAAGTATTTAAGTGATTTAGATAAAGTAAAACCAGTAGTTTATTGTGGTGATTTGAATGTTGCTCATAAAGAAATAGATGTAAAAAATGATAAGGCAAATATTGGAAATAGCGGTTTTACTTATGAAGAAAGAGATAAAATGACAAAATTATTAGAAAGTAATTTTGTAGATACTTTTAGATATAAATATCCTGATAAAGATGATTCATATACATGGTGGTCATATATGGGTAGAGCTAGAGAAAAAAATGTTGGTTGGAGAATTGATTATTTTATTATTTCTGACAAAATAAAGACAAAGATTATTGATTCTAAAATTCATAGTGACATATTAGGAAGTGATCATTGTCCTATTGAATTAGATATAGATTTAGAATTTTAAGTCTTGACAATTTTATGAAAAATTTGTTAAAATAATTATTGGTCTAATGAAAGGAAGTGTAAGTTTGAAAGATAAAGATATTAAAATAGGTCTTGAAATCAAGATTATTTCAAATTTAATTTACCGAAAATTAGATAAAAGATTAAGTGCTAGTGGAATAAAAAAAATAACTACAAGCCATGCATATATAATAGCTTTTTTATATGCAAATCAAGACAAAACAATATACCAAAAGGACATAGAAAAAGAATTACAAGTTAGAAGATCAACTGCCACAGGAATTTTAAAACTAATGGAGAAAAATGGCTTAATAGAAAAAAGACCAGATGAAAAAGATGCAAGATTAAAAAGGATAATTTTAACTGAACAATCAATAAATTATCATAAGTTAGTAGAAAGTACAATGCAAGAACTTGAGACTAAAATGATAGACGGAATAACTCGGAGAAGAGTTAAAAGTTTTTTTAGCTGTGGCAAATAAAATAAAGAAAAACATAGATTAAGCTATTTTTTTAAAATAGCTTAAAAAAATCTATAAATATATGTTAGGTAGCGAACTAATTTGATTAATAAATATTACTAATAAATATGCCTATAAAATATTAACTATAGTAAGTATAAAATATTTATTAACAATCAGTTTGTTAAAAAATAAATTCTAAGGAGGAGGTAAAAATGATTAAGACTTTAATAAAAAGCATTAAAGAATACAAAAAACAAACAATTTTGACACCGGTTTTTGTTTCAATAGAAACAATTATAGAAGTATTAATCCCATTTTTTATGGCATATTTAATAGACAATGGAATTAATAAAAATGATGAAAAAACGATTTTAGTAGTTGGTATATTACTTTGTATTGCTGCAATTATTTCTTTAGTTTTTGGTATATTATCAGGAAGGTCTGCTGCTAAAGCATCAGCAGGATTTGCTAAAAATTTAAGAAAAGATATGTACTATAATGTTCAAAATTTTTCTTTCACTAATATTGATAAATTTTCTACAGCAAGTATTGTAACAAGACATACTACAGATATTGCATTTGTTCAGATGGCATTTCAAATGATAATTAGAGTAGCTGTTAGAGCACCATTAATGCTAGTATTTTCATTAATTATGGCATTTTTAGTTAATATGAAACTTGCACTTATCTTCTTAGTTGCTATTCCAATTTTAGGAATAGGGTTATATTTGATTGCAACAAAGGCACATCCAATATTTGAAAAAACATTTACAACTTATGATAAATTAAATAATATTGTACAAGAAAATGTACAAGGAATCAGAGTTGTAAAATCCTATGTTACTGAGGATAAAGAAATAGATAAATTTTATAAAATTTCTGGTGATATTTATGATGGATTTGCAAAAGCAGAAAAATTAGTTGCATTAAATAATCCATTAATGCAATTTGCAATGAGTGTTGTAATAGTATTAATTTCATTAGTAGGAGGCAAATTAATAATTGGAAGTTCTTTAACTACAGGAGAACTTACAAGTTTAATTTCTTATGCTATGCAAATTTTAACTTCTTTAATGATGTTATCTATGATTTTAGTAATGATTATGATGTCTAGAGCATCTGCAGAAAGAATTGTAGAGATATTAGAAGAGAAAAGTACTATACATAATAATGAAAATCCTATAAAACAAGTAAAAGATGGTTCAATAACATTTAAAAATGTTAATTTTAGTTATGTAGATAATAAGGATAAATTATGTTTAAAAAATGTTAATATAGATATAAAATCTGGTGAAACAATTGGTATAATAGGAGGAACAGGAAGTTCAAAATCTACTTTTGTTCAACTAATTCCAAGATTATATGATGCAACTGAAGGTAAAGTTTTTGTTGGAGGAGTAGATGTTAAAGATTATGATTTAAAAACTCTAAGAAATGAAGTTGCTATGGTTCTTCAAAAAAATGTATTATTCTCAGGAACAATAAAAGAAAATCTACGTTGGGGAAATGAAAATGCAACAGATGAACAAATAATAAAGGCTTGCAAACAAGCTCAAGCAGATGAATTTGTTAGCAGTTTTCCAGATGGATATGATACATACATAGAGCAAGGTGGTACAAACGTATCAGGTGGACAAAAACAAAGATTATGTATTGCAAGAGCATTACTTAAAAAACCTAAAATATTAATATTAGATGACTCAACAAGTGCTGTAGATACAAAAACAGATAGTTTAATAAGAAAAGCATTTAAAGATGAAATTCCAAATACAACTAAAATAATTATTGCTCAAAGAATTTCTTCAGTTGAAGATTGTGATAGAATAATTGTTTTAGATAATGGAGAAATAAATGGAATTGGAACTCATGAAGAACTATTAAAAACTAATAAGATATATGAAGAAGTTTATTCATCACAAGTGAAAGGAGGTAATGATAATGAAGAATCAGAACAATAATACTCCTAAAGCAAAAGTGGATATGGATATATTAAAAAGATTATTAAAATATATAACTTCTAATTATAAATTAAAATTTGCAATAGTTTTTGTTTGTATTATTTTATCAACAGCCTCAACAGTTGTAGGTTCATTATACTTAGAAGTTTTAATAGACGATTATATAACACCTTTAATTGGAGTTCAAAATCCTATTCTTACAAGTTTTATGCAAGCTATAGGTATTATGGCAATTATTTATGCAGTTGGAATAGTCGCAAGCTTAATTTATAGTAGAATAATGGTAGATATTTCTGAAGGAATTTTAAAAACAATTCGTGACGACATGTTTGTAAAAATGCAAAGATTACCTATAAAATATTTTGATACCCATACACATGGTGATATTATGAGTCGTTATACTGCAGATACAGACACATTAAGTCAAATGATATCACAAAGTATACCTCAAATGTTTTCATCAATTATGACAATTATTGCTGTATTTGTTGCTATGATAGTAACAAATCTATATTTAACTTTAGTTGTTTTTTGTTCATTGGTTGTTATGTTAAGAGTAACAAAATCAATTGCTTCAAGAAGCTCAAAATATTTTATTAAACAACAAGAGGCTATAGGAAAAGTTAATGGATATATTGAAGAAATGATTAATGGACAAAAAGTTGTAAAAGTATTTTGTCACGAAGAAAAAGCAAAAGAAGAGTTTGATAAAATAAATGAAGAATTATGTGATCAAATGTATCAAGCTAATAAATTTGCCAATATTTTAATGCCAACACTAGGTGCTTTAGGAAATATACAATATATAATTTTAGCGATTATAGGTGGTATTTTAGCTGTTAATGGAATTGGAAATATTACTGTTGGTTTAATAATATCATTTTTACAATTAAGTAAAACTTTTATAAGACCGATAAGTCAAATTTCACAACAATTAAATTCTGTTGCAATGGCAATGGCAGGAGCAAAAAGAATTTTTGAACTTATGGATGAAGAACCAGAAAAAGATAATGGTTATGTTACTTTAGTTAATGCAGAATATGTAGATGGTGTTTTAACAGAAACAGATAAAAGAACAGGAATATGGGCTTGGAAACACCCACATCATGATGGAACTTTAGATTATGTTGAATTAAAAGGACATATAGAATTATATGATGTTGATTTTGGGTATGAAGAAGATAATTTAGTTTTACATGATGTAAGTTTATATGCAAAACCTGGACAAAAAATTGCTTTTGTAGGCGCAACAGGAGCTGGTAAAACTACAATTACAAATCTTTTAAATCGTTTTTACGATATAGAAGATGGAAAAATTAGATATGATGGAATAAATATTAAAAAAATTAAAAAAGATGATTTAAGATTATCATTAGGAATGGTACTTCAAGATACAAATCTTTTCACAGGTACAATTAAAGAAAATATAAAATATGGAAAAGATGATGCAACAGATGATGAAGTAATAAATGCAGCAAAACTTGCTAATGCACATGATTTTATCATGAGATTACCAAATGGGTATGATACAGTTTTAACAGGTAATGGAGCAAGTCTTTCTCAAGGTCAAAGGCAACTGCTTTCTATTGCAAGAGCAGCATTAAATGATCCACCTGTTATGATACTTGATGAGGCAACTTCTAGTATAGATACAAGAACAGAAAAAATTGTTCAAGATGGTATGGATAAGTTAATGGATGGAAGAACAGTTTTTGTAATAGCACATAGATTATCAACTGTAAGAAATTCAAAAGCTATTATTGTTTTAGACCATGGAAGAATAATTGAAAGAGGAACTCACGAAGACTTACTTGCTCAAAAAGGAACTTATTATCAATTATATACAGGTGCATTTGAACTAGAATAATATAAAATTATCAAAAACTAGCAATATATTAATAATAATATTTCAAAATGTTTACATAATTCAATAAAAATGTTATAATTAATAACATAAAAATGTAGAAAAGAGGACAAAACTATGAAGAAAGAAAACATTCGGGTATTAGCCAAAGAAACAGTTGAGTCACCCTATTTAACGGAACTCATCGGAGAAATCATTTCAGGGATTGCCAAAGAAGGTAAAAGGATACTCACAAACAATGATGACTGGAGTTTGGAAATGATTGATCCTGATGAAGAAACAGAGATACCGGCAGACATTTTGGAGTTTTTGCAAAACAAAACAAATCTTGCTGTTTATGCAGATTTTGTGAGAGAAGAAATTGAAGATAAACTCCAAAGCTCACCTGCCTTACCGATGGAAGACATAGTAAAATACTCAAGTTTCTTCAATATGAAGAAAATCAAAAACATTGATTGTAGTTGTCCGAATTTGGTGAGATTGGCGCTTGCTGTAGCTGCTGACGATGGAGCAGAAGGAATGGGTATTGCAAGCCAATGCCCAGACTATCTGGAAGAGCTCTTTATGGCACTGCATATAACGTCAGAGCATGACGACTTGTCATTTTTGGAGGCGGTAGCGAAGGTATACAAAGCCTTTCAAACCAAAAAAGAGCGGAGTTAAAACTCCGCTCTTTTTTGCTATTTATAAAAAAATAAATAACCATATAGAAAATGTATAAAAAATAAAACCTTACAAAAATGTAAGGAAAATGTAAGAAAAATCGATGGTAATTAAAAATCAAAGTAAGTATAATTATAATAGATAATAAAGAAAGGAGATAAAGTCTTGGAAAGAGAAATATTAAGAATTGAAAACATTGAAAAATATTATGGAAATAAATCAAATTTAACTAAAGCAATAGATAATATCAGTTTTACAATAGAAAAAGGTGAATTTGTTGGGATAATGGGAGCTAGTGGATCTGGAAAAACAACTCTTTTAAATTGTATATCTACAATAGATAGAGTAACTGCTGGTAAAATTATTATTAATAATCATGATATTACTAAACTTAAAGGAAATAAGTTGAATAAATTTAGAAGAGAGGAACTAGGTTTTATATTTCAAGATTTTAACTTACTAGATACTCTAACAGCTTATGAAAATATTGCACTAGCATTAACAATTCAGAAAATAAATCCTAAAATTATTGATAAAAGAGTAAGAGAAGTGGCAGAGGATTTAGGTATAACAGATATTTTAAATAAATATCCATATCAAGTATCAGGCGGACAAAAACAAAGAATTGCATCAGCAAGAGCTGTTATCACAAATCCAAAAATGGTTCTAGCAGATGAACCAACAGGTGCACTAGATTCAAAATCTGCAAGACAGTTATTAGAAACTTTTGAATATTTAAATCAAGAATTAGAAAGTACAATATTAATGGTAACACATGATGCTTTTACGGCAAGCTATGCAGACAGAATTATATTCATAAAAGATGGTAAAATTTTTAATGAAATTGTAAAAGGAAATGATACAAGAAAGCAGTTTTTTGAAAAAATAATTGAAGTTCAAACACTTCTTGGAGGTGATTTAAATAATGTTATTTAAATTATCAATAAAAAATATGAAGAAAAGTTTTAAAGATTATGCGATTTATTTTTTAACATTAGTATTAGGTGTAGCAATTTTTTATATGTTTAATTCATTAGATAGCCAACAAGCAATGTTAGATGTTTCAAAATCAACAAAACAAATTATAGAATTATTATTAGAATTATTAAACTTTGTTTCTGTATTTATATCTATAATATTAGGACTATTAATTGTGTATGCAAATAATTTTTTAATAAATAGAAGAAAAAAAGAATTTGGTATATACATGACTTTGGGAATGGGAAAAAGTCAAATATCAAAAATTATATTATGTGAAACAATACTTGTAGGTGTATTGTCACTTATTGCAGGGCTTATCATAGGAATATTTGCATCTCAGTTTATGTCTATAATTGTTGCTAAACTTTTTGAAGCAAATATGTCTGATTATGTTTTTATATTTTCTAAAGATGCATGTATAAAAACTTGTATTTATTTTGCAATAATGTATATAGCTGTAATGATATTCAATACTATAACAATTTCAAGATATAAATTAATTAATTTACTTACTGCAATAAAGAAAAATGAAACTGTAAAAATAAAAAATCCTGTTATGTCAATAATAGTTTTCTTAATAGCTGTAGGTATTTTAGGATATTGTTATTGGAAAGTAACAAAAGGTGTTCAAACACTTTCAACAGCAGATAAGATTTTACCAATAATATTACTTGGAATTATAGGAACTATTTTAGTATTTTGGTCATTATCAGGTTTCATATTAAAAATAGTACAAATGAGAAAATCTATATATTTAAAAGGTACTAATATGTTTGTGCTAAAACAGATAAATAATAAGATAAATACAACTGTAATAAGTATGAGTGTTATTTGTTTAATGCTTTTTATGACAATATCAGTTTTATCTAGTGGTTTATCTTTAAGAAATACATTACAATCAGATTTAAAAGAAATGACACCAGTAGATTTAAATCTTTATAAAACAGCAAATTTACCAGAAAAAAGTGTAAATAGATATGGCCATGAGACATACTATACAGAAAAACAAAGAGAAGATTCAAGAATATTAATAAGTGAAACTTTGAAATCTTATGGATATGATATGAACAATTTAAAAGATATTGTAGAAATACCTACATACGCAATAAATGAGATAACAGTAGAGGCATGTTTAGGTGAATATTATGAAACAGCTAAAAGTCAGTTTACAATGCTTTATTATGATACTGCTGAAACAATTGTAAAAATATCAGATTATAATAAACTTGCAAAATTATATGGAATACAAGAATATGAATTAGAAGATGATGAATATATAATGCTTTGCGATTTTGACAGTATGATACCTTTAAGAAATAGTGCATTAGAATTAGGAACAAAAATAACAATATTTGGAAAAGAATATAAACCTAAATATAAAGAAGCAAAAGAAGGATATTTGTTAATGTCAACTAGTCATACAAATACAGGTATAATATTAGTTCCAGATAGTACACCTCTAACAAATGAATACCAAGAACAATATATTTTAGCAGCAAATTATAATACAAAAAATGAAGATAAAATAGAAGAAATAGAAGCAACTTTTGCAGATGAAGAAAATCCATTAGTAAAATCAATGGATGAAGATGGGATTTTATTAGATGGTTTTACTAAAATTACAATACAAGAAGCAAGTATAGGAGTAGCAGCTATAGTAGTTTTTATAGCAATTTATTTAGGTATAATATTTTTAATTGCTAGTTCTGCAATTTTAGCTTTAAAACAATTAACAGAAAGTTCAGATAATAAACAAAGATATGTTATTTTAAGGAAAATTGGCTGTGATGAAAATATGATTAATAAAGCATTATTTACTCAAATAGCAATATTTTTTATACTACCATTAATACTTGCAATAATACATTCAATTTTTGGAATACAATTTGCTATATCAATAATGTCAGGTCTTGCAAGTTCAGAAGAGTTATTACCATCAATAATTGCAACAGTTATTATAATAAGTATAATATATGGCTTATATTTTTTAGCAACATATTTTGAGAGCAAAAATATAATTAAAGAAGAATAATAAGATATGTGTAAATTTATATAAAATCAATTAAAAATTAATTAAAAAAATTTAACTTAAAAATAAGATAATGTATAAATAAAATTTACTCACATTTCACAAATAGATTATATTTGAAGATAGACTTCTAACTAACATTGTGATATAATCACAATAAATTTACGAAAGTTTATTGAAATGGGGTAAAATATGGATATAAAAAATGAATTAAAAAAATATCAAAATATTGTTGAAGAAGAATTAGCAAAATATTTAAGAAAAGAAGATTGTCCAGAAAAGATATTAAATGAATCTATGGAATATAGCTTAATGGCTGGAGGAAAAAGATTAAGACCAATACTTGTTATTGCAACTTATAAACTTTTTAAAGATGATTTTGAAAAATGTTTTTCTTTTGCAGTAGCTATTGAAATGTTGCATAACTTTTCATTAATACATGATGACTTACCTGCAATAGATAATGATGATATAAGACATGGAAAACCAACAAATCATAAAAAATTTAATGAACATACTGCAATATTAGCTGGAGATGGGTTATTAAATTATGCTTATCTTGTTATAAGTGAAGACTTGAAAAAAACAAAAGAAATTAAAGAAATGGAAAATAAATTATTAGCTTTTAATGAACTTGCTTTTGCTATAGATAGAGTTATAGCTGGTGAATATGTGGATACTGAGTATGAAGGAAAACCAATTTCTTCTGATTATTTAGAATATATGCACAAAAATAAAACAGGAGCTTTTTTAAGAGCTTGTGTAAGAATTGGTGCTATACTTGGAGAAGCAACAGATGATGAGCTTGAAAAATTAACTGTTTATGCTGAAAAAATAGGTCTTGCTTTTCAAATAAAAGATGATATTTTATCAGAAGAAGGAGATGAAAAAGTAACAGGAAAACCTGTTGGAAATGATAGAAAAAGAAAAAAATGCACATATATAAGTAAATATGGCTTAGAAAAATCAAAAGAGATTTTGGAAAATATAATTAAAGAGGCAATAGAAGCAATAGAAATTTTTGGAGAAAAAGGAGAGTTCTTAAAAGCACTTGCTATTTATATTAAAGATAGAAATAAATAGTTTATCAAAAATGAAGTGGTATTAAATATATTTTAATACCACTTTTTCTATATAAAAAAATTCTTTTGAACTTACTATCAAAATATTTTCAGAATAATATATTGTATTACCAAGTTTAAAGTTGACATAAAAATTGACATTTAGTTCTAAAAATGCTAAAATTAAAAGTGACATGGAAATTTTTGAAATGCTATGTCATAGCCTATTTTGCATTGCATGAGGCAATCTTCTTTTAGGCAAATACACTAAAACTCAAGCAACCAAGAAAGGAGAATGATTATGGTTGTTACAAATGAAACACGGAAAGGTGCAATAAACCTTGGCACACACAATGGGATTTTTCATTGTGACGAGGTTGTAGGCATTGCAATTCTTGAACTGGCTTATATGGGGAGACCTATATGTGTTAGACGTACAAGAGATGCAAAAGAGCTTAAACAGCTGGATCTTGTAATTGATGTAGGTGGTGGTGAGTTTGACCATCATATTGCAGGTTTCAATGTGCGTCGTCCATCTGGTGTCAAATATGCAAGTGCAGGACTTGTATGGCAGAGCTTTGGAAAAAAGGCTATACAAAATGTTGTAGAGGAAATTGGTATCTCTATGACAGAAGAAGAGCTGGTGAGGTTTAAGGAAGAAATCGATCAAAAGGTGATTGTACCTGTTGATATGGAAGATAATGGAGAAAAAGGCAAAAAGCATCCGTTTTCTTTTATTTCAGATTTCTTACCAGCGTACTATGAGAGACCAGACTTTGATGTATGCTTTGAAAGAGCTGAGAAACTGGCGGTAGAAGTCTTAAAAGGCATAATAAAGACTAAGGCCCTCAAAGAAAGAAGCAAGAAAGTAAAAAAGATGGCAGAAAAAGAAATTAAAGGAAGCTATAAGCAGAGCAAGGGCGGAATTCTGCAGATTTCTGCACAGAATATGCCGTGGCAGGAGGTTGTTGTAAAACTCAACAAGAAATATGACAATTCTATAAAGTTTGTAATATTTCAGTATCCTGCTGGAGGCTGGGCAGCTCAAGCAGTACCGCCGTCTATGGAGCAACAGTTTGATCAGCTTGTTCCTTTTCCAAAAGATTGGGCAGGTGGTGATGAAAACACCTTGCCAGAAATTTGCGGGGTAAAAACCGCAATGTTTTGTCACAATGGGCGTTTTTTTGCACGGGCAAGAAACTACGAGGACATCATTAAGATGTGCAATCTTGCAATAGAAAGTGCAAGATAAATGTGACTGACAACCAAATAATCAAAGTACACGGGAAAGTAGAAATTTTGCTTTCCCGTTGCTACTTAAAATAATATATAGATTTAAAATGTAATTTAAGATAAGTTTAAATTATGTTTGTATTAGTAGAAAAAATATTTATATAATGTTATAATAATAAAATAGATTAAATAAAATTAATAAAGAATATTTTTAATAAGGGGTAAAAATGAACATTTTAGTAGCAATAAATGAAAAATATACAAAACAGCTAAATGTATTATTAAAATCTATACAATATTCTAACCCAAATGAATTATTTACAATTTATATTTTAAATAATTCTCTTAAAAAAGAGCATAAAAAAGAAGTAGAAAAAGGAATAAATAGAAAGATTATTAATATAAAATATTTGAAAATTTCTAAAGATGAGTTTGAAGATTTAGTTTTATTTGAAAAGAAAGATTCTAAAGAAATTGCGTATAGAATTTTTGCAGCAAAATATTTGCCAAAAACTTTAGATAGAATTTTATATTTAGATTCAGATATAATAGTTATAAATGAATTAAAAAAATTATATGAAATGGATTTTGAAGGAAATTATTACATAGCAACTACACATGTAAAACGATTATTACATAAATTTCATGAAATTAGATTAAATATTAATGAGGAAATTCCTTATATTAATAAAGGTGTTTTATTAATTAATTTAAAAGAATTAAGGAAAAGAAATATAAAAAGTGATATAGATAAATATTTGCAAGAGAAAAAATTAAAAGTTTTTTTATCAACAGAACAAGATATTATTACAGCAGTTTATGGTGATAAAATAAAATTAGTTGATTCTTTAAAATACAATTTAGGAGATAGAGAATTAAATTTATATAATATAAATCATTATAAAAATCCAATAGGATTAAAATGGATTAAAAAGAATACGGTTATTATTCATTATCATGGAAAAAATAAACCGTGGGAAAAAGGTTACATTGGAAAACTAGGTTGTTTTTATTATAATTTAGAAAGAAGCACTAGAAATAATGGTAAAGTTTTGGTACTTTCCTGTGGAACAGGAGGAGGACATAATTCTGCTGCAATAGCTGTACAAGAAGCACTTTCTAATAAAGGAATGGTAGCTGATTTTATAGAGTATTTAGATATTATAAATTCAAATATAAAAAATACAGTTAATAGTTTATATTTAAAATCAACACATAAGGAAGGAAAGACTTTTAAAGTAGTATATAAGCTTGGAGAATTATATCAAAAAACTAATTTAAAATCTCCAGTATATGGTTTAAATTTTTTAAATAAAGATAAACTTTATAAATATATAGAAGAAAATGAATATGAATATGTTGTAACAACTCACTTATTTGCTGCACAAGTGTTAACCTCGATAAAAAAAGAAAATCGTATAAATTTTATGGCTATAGCAACAGATTATGTGTGTATACCATTTTGGCAAGAAACGAATCCAGATTATTTTATAATACCAAATGAAAACTTAAGAGAAGATTTTGTGAAAAAAGGTGTTAAAAATTCAAAATTATTATCTCTAGGAATACCTACTAGAAAAACTTTTAGTGAAAATTATGATAAAAATGAGTGCAGAAAATTATTAAATTTAGATGTTGATAAAAAATATATATTAATACTTACTGGAAGTATGGGCTTTGGAAATGTTGAAGAAATGATGAGTAAGTTATTAGAAAAAATTAAAGATGCCACTTTTATTGTAGCTTGTGGAACTAATGAAAATTTAAGAAAATCTTTAGAAGAAAAAGAAAGAATTATTGCACTTTCATATACAAATGATATTGATATATATATGAAATGTAGTGATATAATTTTAAGTAAACCCGGAGGTTTAACATCAACAGAGATTGCTGTTTTGGAAAAGCCTTTTGTTCATACTATGCCAATACCTGGATGTGAAACCTATAATGCAAATTTTTTTGCATCTAATAATATGTCATTAAAATCTGAAACAATAGAAGAAGTAGTAGAAAATACTAAAAAATTACTCGAAAATACTGAAATACAAAAATTATTAATAAAAAATCAAAGGGAGTTTGTAAATAAATTTTCAGCAGATCAAATAGCTGAAATAATAAAAAAGCAAATAGAAACAAGGAAGGAAAAATGGGAGAAAAAGCTAGAGCCATAGTAATGGAAAAAATAGAAGAAGATATTGATGATATTGCGTCTGAATTTAGAATATGTGATTTTAATATAGATAAAAATTATGAATATGTGAAAACAGATTTTTTATTTAATTTAATATCAAATATAGTATATTATGTAATAGCTATTCCAATTTTAACTGTTTTAATAAAAATATTATATAACTTTAGAATTGAAGGAAAAGAAAATATAGATAAAATTGAAAAAGGTGCAATAAGCATATCAAATCATGTATTAGTCTTAGATTGTGCTATGATTGGATTGGCATTTGGTAGAAAGAAAAAAGTTTTTTATACAACCCAAGAAGAATCATTTAAAATACCTTTTGTAAGAAAACTTATAAAATTATTAAGAGCAATACCAATTCCTAAAAAAATAGAAAATCAAAAAAATTTTATAAAAGAAATAAATAATCAATTAAATGAAAATAATATTATACATTTTTATCCAGAAGCTATACTTAAAACTTATTGTGAAGAAATAAGAAATTTTAAAAATGGTGCATTTAATTTGGCTATTAAAAATAATGTACAAATACTTCCAATGGTTTTTGTATTTGAAAATCCAACTGGAATTAGAAAATTTTTAAAAAAGAAGAAAGATGTAGTATTAAAAATTTTAGAACCAATTAATTGTGATGAATATGATATAAAAAATTTAAACTTATTAAAAGATAAAATACAACAAAATATGAAGAATATTTGTAAAAAACACTACACAACTGAAGGAAAATGTGATAAAATAATTTAGAATTTTTTTAAAAATAAAAAATGAAAAAAATAAAAGGAGGAATTAAGCATGTCAGGACATTCAAAATGGCACAACATACAAGCCAAAAAAGGAAAAGCTGATGCAGCAAGAGGAAAAATATTCACAAAATTAGGTAGAGAATTGTTAATAGCAGTAAAACAAGGTGGTCCTGATCCAGCAGGAAACTCTAAATTAAAAGATGTTATAGCTAAATGTAAGGCTAATAATATGCCTAATGACACAATAAATAATGCTATAAAGAAAGCTTCAGGAGCAGGAAGTACAGAAAATTATGAAGAAATAGTATATGAAGGATATGGACCAAATGGTGTAGCAGTAATTATTAATGCTTCAACAAACAATAAAAATAGGACTGCAGCAGATGTAAGACATGTATTTGATAAAGCTGGTGGAAACTTAGGAACAACAGGTTGCGTATCATATATGTTTGAAAAAAAAGGTGTTATTGTTATAGAAAAAGCAGAATGCAGTTTATCAGAAGATGATTTAATGATGCTTGCAATAGAGGCTGGAGCAGAAGATTTTTCATCAGAAGAAGAAGTATATCAAATAACAACAGCACCAAATGATTTTACAGCTGTAACTGAAGAATTAACAAAAAATAACTTAACATTTTTAGAAGCTGGAGTTCAAATGGTACCAAGTACTTATGTAAGTTTAGATGAAAAAGCTTCTGAAAAAATGCAAAGATTAATAGATAATTTAGATGACCTAGATGATGTATTAGAAGTATTTCATAACTGGGAAGAATAATATACTTCTGCAATATGATTAAAAATGAAATCCGATTTGTTAGACAAATAGTTTAACAAATTGGATTTTCTTTTTTTGAATAAAAATTTTAAAAAGTAAGAAAATAACAATAATTGATTTTATTGTTATGGAAAGGAAATGTTTAAATACATTTAAGGTAGAGAATATGTTTTTTAGAACAGATATGGCTGTTGAAAGAAGAGATTTATATAGAAATGCAAATAAATTGGATGATGAAATAAAAGGGATTGAGTGTGAAGAAGAAAAGAAAGATGATATTACAATCACAAGAGTTAAGATAACAAGTCCAGATGGTGAAAGAGCATTAGATAGAAAAATGGGAAACTATATTACTATTGATGTAAAAAAAGTAAGAAATATTAGTACAGAAAAGGAAGAAAAAATAATAAATACTTTTTCAAAAGAATTAAAAGAAATAATAGAAAAGCATGTAAAACAAACTGATGAAATATTAATTGTTGGTTTAGGAAATTTATATGCAACACCTGATTCGCTAGGAGCTAAAGTTGTACAAAATATTGAAATAACAAGACATATAAAAATATATTTACCAAATGCTATAGATAAAAATACAAGAAGTGTAAGTGCGATTACTCCAGGTGTACTTGGGACTACAGGAATTGAAACAGTTGAAATAGTAAAAGGAATAGTAAATAATATAAAACCAAAGTTAGTTATTGCAATAGACAGTTTATGTTCTAAAAATATTGATAGAATAAATAAATCTATACAGATTTCAGATACAGGAATAATTCCTGGAGGAGGAGTGGGAAATAGGCAAGAAGAACTTTCAGAAGCAACTTTGAATATACCAGTTATTGGAATAGGTGTTCCAACTGTTTTAGATGCTGCAACTATTGTAATAGATACTTTAAATGTATGCGATGTTTCTATTCCAGAAAATGAAATTGTTGAAAAAATGAAATTAAATAATTTTAATTTTATTGTTACACCAAAAGAAATAGATTCTTTAGTAGAAAATATGAGTAATATTGTTTCAGAAGGAATTAATATGAGTTTATAATTTTATTAAAACAAAATAACACAATAATTTAGAAAATGAATAATATAGAATATTACTATTAATTAAGGAGAAACTTTTTTGTGAAGTCAATTTGTATAAAAACCGTTAGTGAAGAAAAAATTGAATATTTGATGGAACAGTTAGAAAAATTACCTATTAATATGTATATTTCAAACTATAGATTTAAAGTATATGATAATTTAATAATTCATTACATGGAAAAAGAATATATAGATGAATTTTATGAGATTATTTCATTAGTAATAAAAAAATGTATTGAAAAATTTTATGAAGAAGATTTTATAAATAAAACTGTAGAAAAAAATTATTTTTATTTAAGTAAATTAGAAAGAGCATATATTTCTGAAATTGCTAAAAAGGTTTTAGAACTTCCTGATGAAAAAATTGGTTTTAAAAATAACATTTTAAAAAATATAATAAAAGATTATTTGTTAGAAAATAAAAAAATTGTATTAGAGGGATTTGTAAATTTTAGAATTAAACCATATAAAGAACTATTAGAGAAAATTGTGGAGGTATCTGTATTTAGTTATTTAGATTTAATAACTTTTTAAAACTATTGATAAATATGTAATTTTGTAGTAAAGTATATAAAGAAAGAGGGGGAGAAAAATATGTTAAAAGAGAAATTAATGAATGATTTAAAAGAAGCAATGAAAAATAAAAATGAAATTAGAAAAAATACAATTCAGATGGTAAGAGCTGCAATTTTACAAATTGAAAAAGATAAAGGAATTTCAGTAGAAGATGAAAAAATAATTGAAATTATTGCGAAAGAAGTAAAAGGAAAAAAAGATGCATTAGCAGATTTTGAAAAAGCTGAAAGAGAAGATTTAATTAATCAGACAAATGAAGAAATAAATATTCTTCAAGAATATTTACCAAAACAATTATCTAAAGAAGAAATAGTAGAAGAAGTAAAAAAAGTTATAGAAGAAGTTGGAGCAACATCTATTAAAGATATGGGAATTGTTATGAAAACAGCAAAATCCAAAATAGGTGCAGCAGCAGATGGTAGAGCTATTAATGAAGCAGTAAAAGAATTACTAAATTAGAGGGAAAATAATATGACAATTTTTGGACTTAAGATAATTGCAATTATATCAATGTTTTTAGATCATATAAGATTTGCAATTCCTGCCCTAGAAAATTTTGCAACAATTTATTTAGGAAGAATAGCATTTCCATTGTTTGCCTTTTTTATTAGTGAAGGATATGTTCATACTAAAAATGTAAAAAAATACTTTTTAAGACTTATTATATTTGCTTTAATCTCTCAAGTTCCTTTTATGTTTTTTAGGACTTTAGTAGGTGAATGGAGACTACTTAATGTAATAGTTACATTGATTTTAGGTTTATTAGCAATCTTAATATATGATAAAGGAGAAGATAAGGTTCTTTCGCTAATATTAGTAGGATGTATTGCATATTTAGGAAGTATTTTAAGAGTAGATTATAATTGGTATGGAGTTCTTACAGTATTTATAATGTATGTATTCAAAAATAAAAAAATTTTATTATTTGTAGCATATAGTATTATACTAATAACTTATTATGAGATAAATGGAGCTAGTTTGTTTATAACTCATAATTTAATAAGTTGTATTTTTTGTTTAATATCAGTCTTACTAACTTTTACATATAATGGAAAACAAGGAAAGAAAATGAAATATTTTTTCTATATATTTTATCCTGTGCACATGTTAATAATTTATTTAATAGGAGTATATATGTAAAAAAATAAAACCTCTTTTTAAAGAGGTTTTATTTTTATGCAAATGCTTGACGACTTTTTTTGAATGAAAGTAAATTTGTAATTTCGTTTGATTTTTTGATTTGTTTTTGAGCTTCTTCTTGAGCAATTTGTTTCTTCTGTCTTTCTGCCATTGTTTCACAAATTGCTTTTTCATAAGCCAAATGAGTATCTTGAGCAATTTTTGTCCAATTATATTCTGTTTTTACTTTTAATTTTGCATTTTTTGTAACTGTATCACAAAGTTTTGGATCATGTAGTAAAGCAAGTATTGAATCAGCAAGCGAATTTGAATTTCCTGCATAACTTTTCATTCCATTAATTCCATGATCAACTATTTCATTTAAACCACCAACATCAGATACAACTACTGGTGTTCCTGAAAGCATAGCTTCTAGAGCAACAATTCCGAAAGGTTCATAAGTACTAGGAAAAACAGATACATCAGCACATTTATACATTCTTTGAACATCTTTTGAACCTAAATATCCTGTAAAGTAAACTTTATCACCTAATCCTAAATAATTAACTTGTGATCTTAGTTCGTCTATCATTCCACCTTTACCAGCAATAATTAATTTTGAATCATGATAGTTTGCTAAAATTTTTGGCATTGCTGCAATAAGTGTTTGAATTCCTTTTTCATAAACAAGTCTACCAATGAAAAGAATAATTTTTTCGTTATCCATTGCGAATCTTCTTCTAAAATCATAATCTTTTTCAATATTATTAAATAGATTTAAATTTACACCATTAGGTATTACATTGATTTTTTCATAAGGTAATCCAAATAATCTTTGTAATTCATTTTTCATATAATTACTATTAACAATTACTTCAGATGATTCATAAGTAAGCATCCATTCAGTATCATTAATATACTTTTGCATTTCTCCGCGAATACCACTATTTCTACCAGCTTCTGTAGCATGAATTGTAGAAACAAGAGGTGTGTTGTATGCAAATTTTAAAGTTTTACCAGCATAAGCTGTTAACCAATCATGTGCATGTATAACATCAAAGTTTCCTTTTTCAGAAATAATTTCTCCAACTTTAGCTATCATATTAAAATTAAGTTGCATAACCCAATCAATAAAGTTGTTAGGGCTAATCATAAAGTTATCAACTCTATATACATTTACTCCATCATCATCTTCAAAATAAGGAACATTACCATCTCTATATGTAACAACAGTAACTTCATGACCATCTTTTATTAATCTATGAGATAGGTCATATACAACTCTTGCAATTCCTCCTACAACTCTTGGTGGGTATTCCCATGATAGCATTAAAATTTTCATTTCTTAAAAGTACTCCTTTCAAAATATTCATTTGTTAAAATTTAGTAAAATGAAATTTAGTTTGTCAAGTCTTTTTAAAAAATATATAAGATTTTGAAAAGCTTGAAATAACTAAATT
Organism: uncultured Eubacteriales bacterium; assembly: GCA_902492015.1. Classification (GTDB taxonomy): domain Bacteria; phylum Bacillota; class Clostridia; order TANB77; family CAG-508; genus Scatovivens. The sequence goes on from CABUJR010000014.1 coordinate 31,541, forward strand.
TAAAAGCTAAAAATCTTTTTTAATTTCTTTATATATTTTATATAAAAAAGATATAAAAGTAAACATATTTTGCCAAAAAAAAGCAAAAAAAATATAACATTTTGGTAACAAATGTAACAAAAATGATAAATTTATAAAAAAATGAATTTGCTATTGAAGTTTTAAAATATTACAGATATAATATTAATTATTATGGAAAGAATATATAGTTGCTTATAAAAATACTAAGGAGGAGAAACAAAAAATGCAAAAAAATGAAGATTTTGAGAAAAAAGTAGAAAAAAACAAAGCTCTTAATACTGAAAATGAAATTTCTAATGTAAAGGAAAAATTAGCAGATGCTGATATGAAAATTTCAGAAGAAAACGTAACAGAAGAAAAGAAAGCAAGTAATGCTGTTTCAGTAGGAAAAGAGAAAGCTCCTAAAGTAGAAAAAGAAACAAAAGTTGATGAAGCAACAGTAATTGAAAAAATAAAAAACTTTATTGCTAAAATTGTTGCGATGCAAGAAGAAGCAAAAAAAGAAACTTTAGATAAAGATGAAGCTAGTGATAAAGTAGAGAAAGTTGATAAGGCAAGTAAGGAAAAAAATAAAAATCAAAAATCAAAAGAAACAAAATCACCAGAATACTTACTTGAATATTACGATTTACCATATAGATATAATGAAACAATAGTAAAAATACTTGCTCAGACTCCAAAAAAGCTATTTGTTTATTGGGATATATCAGATAAAGATAGAAGAAGATATTTAAATGCTTTTGGAGAAGATTTCTTTGAAAAAACTTATCCTGTTTTATTATTATATAATGAAGATAAAAATTATGTCAGAGAAATACCAATAAATGATTTCGCAAATAGTTGGTATATAGATATAGATGATGCAAAAACAAAATATACAGTTCAATTAGGAAGAAAATTTAAAGAAAAACCTGAAATTATTAATATTGCAAAAATAGAAGAAGAAAAAATTACATTAAGAACAGATTATTTACCATTTGCAGACTCAAATAAAATGGAGGCTCCAAATGATCATGTATTATTAGAAAACTTACCAAGATTTCTTACATTTAGAAATGTAAAAACAAATCAAGAAATAGTTAAAGATATGGGAGAATTCAAAACTGTATTTGGTAAAAATTATGATGTTAAAGAATTCTATGAAGAACACTACAAAGAAGAAATTACAGATGGTATATTTGATATGGCAAATCCTTCATCTAATCTTTCAAGTTCAAGTTTTAAATAAAATCAATTTGAAATTAGAAAATGAGCTTGTATTTTAAATAAAATGAAAGGAATAAAGCAAATGAAAGATATAAAAGGATATGTTAATTTTGTTTTACATGCACATCTTCCATATATACATCATCCAGAAAGTGAAGATTATCTAGAGGAAGAATGGTTATTTGAAGCAATATCAGAAACATATATCCCATTATTACTTAATTTTAAAAAACTAGAGGAAGAAAAAGTAGATTTTAGGATAACAATGACAATGACTCCTCCTCTTTTAAATATGCTTGATAATAAATTATTACAAGAAAGATATATAAAATATTTAGAAAAACATATTGAATTATGTGAAAAGGAAGTAAAAAGAACTACTTATGATGCAAGATTAAATAGCCTATCACATTACTATTTAGATAGATATACAAATGATTTACATATATTTAAAGATGTATATAATTGTAACATTATAACAGGATTTAAGCATTTTCAAGATATTGGCGTGCTTGAAATTATTACTTGTGGCGCAACACATGGATATTTTCCAATTTTATATGTTAATGAAAAAACAGTTAGAGCCCAAATTGCAGTTGGTGTTCAAACTTATAAAAAATTCTTCGGAAAAAATCCTAGGGGAATTTGGCTTCCTGAATGTGGATATGTTCCAGAAGCAGATAAATATTTAAAAGAATTTGGAATAGAATACGCTATTGTTGAAACACATGGAATTTTATATGCAGAACCAACGCCAATTTATGGAACTTATGCACCAATAGTATCACATGGTGGTTTAGTAGCATTTGGTAGAGATTTAGAATCTTCAAGACAAGTTTGGAGCTCAATTAATGGATATCCAGGAGACTATAATTATAGAGAATTTTATAGAGATATAGGTTACGATTGTGATTATGAATATATAAAGCCATATATTGCATGTAATGGTGCAAGAGTAAATACTGGTATAAAATATTATAGAATTACAGGAAAAGATTGTCCTAAAGATTATTATGATTTACAATGGGCAAAAGATTCTGCAGAAAAGCAAGCAGGACATTTTATGGATTGTAGAACAAAACAAATAGAGCATTTGTCAAGTTATATGGAAATTCCACCAATTATTACTTGTCCTTATGATGCAGAACTTTATGGACATTGGTGGTATGAAGGACCATATTGGCTTTACATTTTATTTAAAAAGATTTATTATGATGATTGCAATTTTAAATTAATAACACCTGGTGAATATATAGATAAATATCCTCAGATGCAAGTTTCTACACCATGTAGATCAAGTTGGGGAGCAAATGGATATAGTGAAGTTTGGTTAAATCAGACAAATGATTATGCACACAGACATTTACATAAAGCAGGAGATAGAATGTGTGAGCTTGCAGCAATGTTTCCAAACGAAGGTGATACTTTAAGAAGACAAGCTCTAAATCAATGTGCAAGAGAATTGCTTTTAGCTCAAAGTAGTGATTGGCTTTTCATAATAACTAATGGAACTATGGTAGAATATGCTCATAAAGCTATTAAAGATCATATTGGAAGATTTACAAAGCTTTATTATCAAATTAAAAACGATAAAATTGATGCAAAATATTTATTAGATGTGTTTGATAAAGATGATATATTCCCAGAAATAGATTATATGATTTATTATTAAAATATTTTACGAAAGAAAAGAGCATGAAAGTTAAGTTCTTTGCAAACAGTTAAGTTTATATCTTAACTAATATTATTGAACTTAAAATTTACATGCTTCTTTTAATATAAAATATAAAAATAGAAAAAATGTATAAAGAAAGTTGAGGAAATATTATGAACGTTTATGATGAAGTAAATAATTTAGCTAAAGCTTTAAAAGACTCAAAAGAATACCAAGAATATAAAGAAATAAAATCTGAATTAGTTAATTTACCTGAACTAAAAAAACAAGTAGATGAATTTGAAAAAATAAGATATGAAGAACAATTACTTGCTATGCAAGGCGAGAAGCAAAGTGATGAAAAAATGAAAAAATTGCAAGAGCTTTATGAAATATTAGTAAAAAATCCAAAAGTAAAAGATTACTTCGATAAAGAAGTAAGATTTAATGTGCTTATTGCTGATGTAAATAAGATAATTGGTGAGGCAATAAAGGACGTATTATAATTATAAATCATATAAAACATTAAAATAAACGTAAATACGATTTAAGTATATACGTTTATTTTTAATTTTTACCAAAAAAATAAAAAATATGTAAGTATTATGTAAAAAAAGCTATCTTTTATTTGTTTTTTGTTATATAATACTATAGGAAAAAATTATTTTGGGAGAAAAGGAATGAATAAAAAATGGGAATTTTATAATCCTGATGAAAGTAAAGTAAAAGAGATTTCTGAAAAATTTAATATATCAGAATTATTAGCAACAGTATTATTAAACAGAAATATAATAAAAGATGAAGAAGTAAAATTATTTTTAAATCCTACAAGAAAGGATTTTCATGACCCATATTTAATGCCAGATATGGAAAAAGCAGTAGATAGAATAATAACTGCAATTAATAAAAAAGAGAAAACAATAATTTATGGAGATTATGATGTTGATGGAATTACAAGTATAACTGTACTTTCTAAATTTTTAAAAGAAAGAAACTTAAATGTTGGTTCATATATTCCAAATAGATTAGAAGAAGGTTATGGTTTAAATAAAAAAGCAATAAAGAAAATTGCAGACGAAGGGTATAAATTAATTATTACTGTTGATTGTGGTATTTCTGGTACAGAAGAAATTGATTATGCATATAGTTTGGGTATGGAAGTAATAATTACAGATCATCATGAACCATTAGAAGTACTTCCAAAAGCATTAGCTGTAATAGACTGTAAAAGAAAAGATAACAAGTATCCATTTAACAGTTTAGCTGGAGTTGGAGTCGCTTTTAAACTTATTCAAGCTATTGGTATAAGATTAGGATTAGAAGAAAAAGAATATTTAAAATTTTTAGATATAGTGTGTATAGGAACAATTTCAGATATTGTTCCACTTGTAGACGAAAATAGAGTTATAGCTAAATTAGGATTAAAACTGGTAGAAAATACTAAATCTCCAGGAGTTAAAGCATTATTAAATGCAGCAGCTTATAAAGAAATAACTTCTAATACTGTTTCTTTTGGAATAGCACCTAGAATAAATGCTTGTGGAAGAATGGGACACGAAAGAGATGCTTTAGATTTATTTTTAACAGAGAATATAGTTGAAGCAAATAGAATTACAGAGAAATTAAATAGTTATAATAGAGAAAGACAAGATATAGAAAAAAGAATATTTGATGAAGCAATTTCAAAAATAACTTCTGAACATTTGAAAAATAATAATGCAATAGTTATTGGCTCTGAAAATTGGCATCATGGAGTTATAGGTATTGTAGCTTCAAAAATTACTGAATTATATTTTAAACCAAGTATATTAATTTGTTTTGAAGGAGAAGAAGGTAAAGGTTCAGGAAGAAGTATACCAGGTTTTGACTTACATGCTGCATTATGTAGCACAAGTGACTATCTTGAAAAATATGGTGGTCATGAAATGGCAGTAGGACTTAGTTTAAAGAAAAATAATTTTGAAAAATTTAGAGAAAAATTTGAACAAATTGCAAGAGATGCTCATACAGAAGAGTTTGTATCTGTGATAAAAATAGATAAAGAAATTAATTTGAAAGATATTAATTTAGAAAATGTTAAAGAGCTAAAATTATTAGAACCTTTTGGAGAAGCAAATAAAACTCCTATTTTTATATATAAAAATTTGAAAATAGATTCAATAAGAGCTTTATCTGAAGGAAAACATTTAAAATTAACTTTAAAAGATGGAAATACTATAATAAATGCAATAGGATTTAATATGGGTGAATATTCAGAAGAGTTTTTAATTGGAGACAAAATAGATGTTATTGGATTATTAGAAATAAATACATTTAATGGAGTAGAGAATGTACAGATAAATATGAAAGACTTAAGAAAATCATATTAAAATGATATTAAAGTGAAGGGGATTTATATGTCAGAAAATAGTGAAGTAACAATAGATGATATAATAAAAAAACAAAAAGAAAATTATCCTAATAGTAATGTGGAACTTATAAGAAGGGCTTATGAATATGCAAAAGAAAATCACGGTAATCAATGTAGGAAATCAGGTGAACCATATATGATCCACCCTGTTAATGTTGCATATATTTTAGCAGGATTAGAGCTAGATGATGAAACTTTATGTGCAGCACTTTTACATGATGTTGTTGAAGATACTCCAAAAACACATGAAGATTTAGTAAATGATTTTGGAGAAGAAATTGCAGAAATGGTAGCTGGAGTTACTAAACTTGGTACTTTAAGATATACTACTTTAGAAGAGCAACAAGTAGAAAATTATAGAAAAATGTTTCTTGCAATGGGTAAAGATATTAGAGTTATACTAATAAAACTTGCTGATAGATTGCATAATATGAGAACTCTTAAATATTTAAGTAGAGATAGACAAATTGCAAATGCTAAGGAAACTCAAGATTTGTACGCTCCTCTTGCTAATAGATTAGGTATATATTCTTTAAAATGGGAGCTTGAAGATTTAAGTTTTAAATATTTACATCCAGAAGAATATCATGAAATTGTTACAGGACTTGATAAAAAAAGAGAAGAAAGATTAAAGTTCTTAGAAAAAATTCAGATTGATTTAGCAGAAGAAATTAAAGACCAAGGAATAAAAGCAGATGTAACAGGTAGAGCAAAGCATTTATATAGTATTTATAGAAAAATGCAAAGAGATAATAAGACTTTAGATCAAATATATGATTTATTTGCACTTAGGATTTTAGTAGATACTGTTAAAGACTGTTATGCTGTACTTGGAATAGTTCATGAAATGTATACACCAATGCCAGGGAGATTTAAAGATTATATAGCAGTTCCAAAGAAAAATATGTATCAATCAATACATACTACTCTGTTAGGTCCAAAAGGAACACCTTTTGAAGTACAAATTCGTACTTGGGATATGCATAGAACTGCAGAATTTGGTATTGCTGCACATTGGGCTTATAAAGAGGCTAGTAATAAAGGAGCTAAAAAAAGTATAATAGTTACAGATGATAAGTTAGCTTGGCTCCGTGAAACTTTGGAATGGCAAAAAAATACAGAAAATCCAGATGAATTTTTAAATACTTTAAAAACAGAATTATTTGAAGATGAAGT
>CABUJR010000015.1 GCA_902492015.1 uncultured Eubacteriales bacterium
CTGGTGAACCTCCATACTAAAATATTTTTTGTCCAATATTTTTGGTTCACCTCAACTGAAATTAGTTTTTCGTATTTTCGGCATAAAAATACAGTCATTATTTAGTAAACTTGCGAAGTGAGGCTCTATAGAAAGTGAACTTTATTTATAAATTAATTGAATAAGAGAAAATCTAAAATAAAAGGAGATTAAAAATATGAAAAATAATAAAGTATATAAAGAATTTAAAATAAAAAATGTTCAAGATTACAAGTATAACAAATATAACAACTACAACAAAAAATACTATAATAAAACTCGTAATCAAAAAAAGCAAAGATTCAATATTGATAAAGCTTTAGCTGATAAATTAGATAGAGAATTTAAGGAATATTGCCAAAATCTTATGAAAAAAGATAAACAAGCTATTTTAAATAGTGCTTATGAAATCACAGTAAAAGAAGAAATGAAAGACATAATAAAAGATATGGATTTATACGACCAAGAAAAAGAAATGATGTTTTTACAAGATGATGTATTAAATGAGTTCTATCATGACTGGCTTGACTGTGATACACCTCTTGGAGACTCAATCAAAGAATGTTTAGAAGAATCCGTTGCTACATTAACAAAATATGTTGGAATAAGAAAAGACCTAGCTTTATATAAAGAAAAAATAAAAAATAAAGAAAGATAGGTAAATCGTTATGAGTTTTGCGATTATTAGAAATAGTAATTACAAAAAAGATAATCTAGCAGGACTATATAAACATAATGAAAGAAAAAACACTAATTATTCTAATACAGATATAAATAAAAATTATTCTTATAAAAATTATTCTCTTAAAAAATGTAACACTACTTACTGGAATTCATTTAAAACTTTGCAACAGCAATATGATTTAAAAGGCAGAATTATAAGTACAACAAATATTCTTTGTGAATTTGTAATTACATCTGATAAAGAATTTTTTAAGAGAATTGGAGAAAAAGAAACTTTAAGATATTTTAAAACTGCATACAGATTTGTAGCAAACTATCAAAATCTAGGAGAAGAATTTATTGTTTCTGCAAAAATACATAATGATGAAACAACACCACACATGCACATAGTTTTTGTTCCTGTTATCCACAAATTAGATACAAAAAGTGGAAAACAAATAAATAGAATCGCTTGTTCTGAATATTGGAAAGGTAAAGACAGTTATAAAAGACTACAAGATAATTTTCATAAATATATGACACGAGCTGGATTTGAATTAGAAAGAGGACAAACAGGAAATACTCATATTGAAACAGATAAACTAAAGAAAATTACAGATTATGAAGTACAAAAATACAAAATGCAAATAATTAGTTTAGAACAAGAAAAAAAATAATTGATACAGAAGAACTAAAAAAAGAATACAAAAGAATAATACGCAAATTCAATACTTTGGCAACTCAATACACTAAAATCAAAAATTTAACTGACACTACTAATGAGAGATTAGAAGATATAGAAATAGAAAATCACAATATAAAAGTTGAAAACTCAAAATTGAAACAAGATAATAAGAACTTAAAAAATTATATAAATAAAAGTATTGAATGGATAGCTATAATATTAGACTGGTCTATGGATAGAGTACATAAAATGATAAATAGTTTTGTAGAAAGAAAGGAAGATATAAAAGATGAACGAAAACATAAACTTAAATCAAACAAAAGATAAAGAATTAACTATTGAGGAAATATTAATAAAAGAAGCAATTAAAAATATAGAAAATCCATTTAAAAATTTAACTGTAAAAGATGTAGCTAAAGATTTAAAAATGGGAGAAAATTTAACAAATGAATTATTTAGAAGAAAAGATTTCCCTTCTGTCAATATTGGTAAAACTAAAACAGTTACTTTGCTTGCATATATCCTTTGGAAAATGCAAAAACAAGAAAATAATAAGGAAAATAAATAATGAGTGCTATAAAATATGATGATGTTTCTATATTTTATGATAAATCAAGAAATAGATATTACACAAAAGTAACTATAGAAAAGGGAAAACGTAAAACTATATATGGAAAAACAGAAGAAGAAGTTTTATTAAAAGCAAGAAAACTATTATATTCTTCTAAAAATACAGATGTATTAGTTTCTGTTGGAACAACAATTCCAGATTTATTAAAATTACTATTAGAAAGAAAAGATAAGGCTGGAAAAGTTGGTAATGCACAATATACAAGAACTTTATATGTAATTAAAGATGTAGAAAGGTTTAAATTAGGAAATCTAAATATTAGAGATATTACTGAAAATAATCTTCAAGATTTTTTCGATGAATTCGCTAAAAAATATTCAAATTCTTCTATTGATAAATGCTATTCAGCCATAAATGAAGCTTTAATATACGCAAAAAAGAAAAACTTTATAAAATACAATCCTTTAGAAGAAATTATAAAATCCAAAAGTCAAAAAGCAGATAAAGAAATTACCCCTCTTACTATTGAAGAGCAAAAAATATTTACACATTACTTAAAAAGTCTTACATTAGAAGATTATAAATTTAAAAATGTATTTTTAATTCAAATGTATGCAGGCCTAAGAATCGGAGAAGTTTTAGCATTAAAAACATCTGATATAGACTTAAAAAATAATAAAATACATATTCAAAGGACTTTAACTACTGACAGGAATAACAAAATAATAATTGGAAATACACCTAAAACTAATGCAGGAAATAGAATTATTCCAATACCTGATATTATTTCTCCATATATTAAAGAACAATTAGAAGTTGGAAAAAATAATTTTGAAAATCTTCTATTTACAAACAATGATAAACTTGTAAGACATAGCAATATGAATGACCAATTAAAAAGAAGACTTGTAAATCTTGGAATATATAATAATGGTCTTACAACTCATAGTTTAAGACATACATACGCAACAAGATGTATCGAAGGTGGTATGCAAGCAATAGTTCTTTCAAAACTTCTTGGGCATTCTGACATAAGAATAACACTAAACACCTATGTGAAAGTATTTAACGAATATCAAACAAAATCTACAAAAGAAATAGAAGAATATTACAAAGAAATAGAGTTAGCTCAAAATCAAATAAACTCTAATACTCTTGAAATCCAAAAACTAAAAGATGAAAACTCTAAAATAATTCAATTTCCATTCAAAAACACGGATAACTTTTATACAAGATAATACAAAATATAAATTGTCTTTCTAAAATAGGAAGGCAATTTTTTATCCAAAAGTGTCCTCCAAAAATCTGTTTGGAGGACGCTTGGAGGACACTTTTTTAAATTTTGAGAAATTTTTTTAAAGTTTGAAAAAGGCTAAAAGCATTGTCGCTATAAACATTTTTCCCTCTACCCCACTTTTTATCTAACTTTTGTTGACTAAAAATTGAAAAATCGAGTAAATCTTACTCTCTCAATGAGATTAACAGATTTACTCGATTTAATACTGGAGCCGCTAGTCAGACTTGAACTGACGACCTACTGATTACAAGTCAGTTGCTCTACCAACTGAGCTACAGCGGCATTATATTTAATTTTATCACCTTATAAAAAATGGTGACCCCTACGGGAATCGAACCCATGTCTCCGCCGTGAAAGGGCGATGTCTTAACCGCTTGACCAAGGGGCCATAAAAAGAATATCCTTTGGATATTCTTTGGTGAGCTATCCGCGACTCGAACGCGGGACAACTTGATTAAAAGTCAAGTGCTCTACCACCTGAGCTAATAGCCCATACATACTGAATGACAGTTGCGTAAAATCAACTGCTTTTATATATTACACTATTTTTTAACACTTGTCAACACTTTTTTTAAACTTTTTTTATTTTTAATATATTTTTTTAATAATACTTATAAAATTGAGATACTATTGATTTTTCTTGCCTTTTCTTCTTTATAAATTTTGTAAAATAACCTTTGCGTGCATATTTAGCAGAACTTTTACACAACTGGAAACATAGCAGAACTTTTCATTATATAATTATATAAAAATAAGGAGTTCAAATATTTTGGACTCCCTATTTTTTATTTTATTTTCTATTTTTCAGATAATTCTAACATAGATTTCTTTAATTTTTCTAGTTTCTTTTCTGAATCTTCAATAGATTTTCCTTTAACTCCCATATAGAATTTAACTTTTGGCTCTGTTCCTGATGGTCTTACACAACACCATGCAGAATCTTCTAAGTCATAATATAATACATTTGATGTTGGTAGTCCTGTTTCAGTTTCCTTACCTGTTTTTACATCTAATATAGTTCCTTTTTGATAATCTCTAACTTTTGTTACTTTATATCCTCCCAATTCTTTTGGTGGATTATTTCTTATTGTTTCCAAAAGTTCTTTTATTTTAATTGCTCCATCAGCACCTTTTAAAGTAATTGTTGAAATACCTTCTTTATAGAAACCATATTTTTTGTAAATATTCATCATTTGATTCCATAAAGTTAATCCTTTTTTCTTATAATATGCTGCTGCTTCGCAAAGTATCATAACTGCAGTTATAGCATCTTTGTCTCTTGCATGTGTTCCAACTAAACAACCATAACTTTCTTCAAATCCAAATAAATATTCATTACTTCCTGTTTGTTCAAAGTTTCTAATTTGTTCTCCTATATATTTGAATCCTGTTAATACTTCTATAAAATCTATTTTATATTCTTCTGCTATTGCTATTGCTAAGTTTGAAGAAACTATTGTTGATATTAATGCTCCATTTTTTGGTAACATTTTTTTAGTTTTTTTCTGTGATAATATATATTCTGCAATTAATAATCCAGACATATTTCCTGTGAATGGCATATATTCACCTGTTTTACTATCTTTAGCTAAAACTCCTAATCTATCTGCATCAGGATCAGTTGCTAAAACTAAATCAGCATTTTCTTTTTTAGCAAGTTTTAATGCTAAATCAAAAGCTTTTAAATCTTCTGGATTTGGATAATCGACTGTTGGAAAACTTCCATTTGGTAATTCTTGTTCTGGTACTACATAAACATTTGAAAATCCTAAATCTTCTAATACTGTTTGTACCGGTATATTTCCTGTTCCATGCAATGGAGTATAAACAATTTTCAAATCTTTTTCTACTTCTTTTATAATTTCTGGATTTAATACTTGTTTTTTAATTGCTTTTAAGTATAATTTATCCATTGCTTTTCCTATTACATTATATAATCTTAATTTTTTAGCTTCTTCTAATGTAATAGATCTTATTAATGAATAATCTTTTACTTTATTTACTTCAGCAATAATCTCCTTGTCATGTGGAGCAACTATTTGTGCGCCATCATCCCAATATACTTTATATCCATTGTATTCTGGTGGATTATGGCTTGCTGTAATCATAATTCCTGCAGTACATCCTAATTCTCTTACTGCAAATGATAATTCTGGAACTGGTCTTAATGAATCAAATATATATGTTTTAATTCCATTTGCATTTAAGCAAAGTGCTGTTGCCTCACTAAATTCTGGTGACATATTTCTTGAATCATAAGCAATCACAACACCTTTAGCTTCTGTTCCTTGTCTTAAAATATAATTTGCTAAACCTTGAGTTGCTTTTGTAACAGTATAAACATTCATTCTATTTGTACCATTACCTATAACACCTCTCATTCCTGCTGTCCCAAATTCTAAGTCTTTATAAAATCTATCTTTTATCTCTTCTTCATTTCCTGCAATAGTTAATAATTCTTTTCTTGTTTCTTCATCGAATAACGGATTTGTTGACCAATCTTTATACTTTTTAGTATATTCTACTTTATTCATATAGTCTTTATATAATTTTCTTGCTGTTTCTGGACTATCTTGTCCTACAGCATTTTTAATAGGAGCAAATTCTTCTTCTCTTTTTACTCTTAGAACAACTACATCATCAAATAATTCGTAAGAATCAAATATGAACATTTCAAATTTATATGCATTAGGCTCTGTTCCCTCAATTACTTTGCCATTTTCATCTACATATTTTGCCTTTTTTACTGCTGTATGATAAGGAAGTTTCATTTCACTAACTTTCTCTAATCCTTTTATATTGTATAAATGGAAAATAGCATTTGCATCACCATAAACAAGTGATCTATCATCATCTCTTAAGTTTGCCATTTCTTCAGATATTTCTGTATACTCTATAACACCCACTTTTTTATTTTTTCTACAGAAAACACCAACTTTTTCTTTAGGGTCTGTTTTTGCTATTGATTTAACTGCACCTAAAACTTTATTGTGTATAGACATTCCTATTAATAATGGATCTACTGGCTTTACTAATACATTATCAACACCATTAATAAATACCCATTCAATTCCATTTTGTTTCATTTCATCTATTACATGATTTTTTTCCATTGATTGTAATGTTCCACCATGTCCATTAGCAGCTTTTTTTACCATTCCGTTTTCTTCAAGTAAAATTTTACCTGTTAATGAAAGCATTGGTAGTTCACCTTGTTTAAAAAATCTAATTGCTTCTTTTGGATAACCAAAATAATTATGTTCTTCGAAAAAGGCAACTGTTGCATCATTATTTTCTCTACTAGTCATTATATACCAAGGAATTACTGTATCATATTTTCTCCATGCTTCTTTAATTGTATCACATAAAGCTTCAAAAATAGATTTATTAGTTTCTGTATCAAATACAAATGTTCCTTTTGGTCCTTTATGTCCTAATCTTGTTCCTTGTCCTCCTGCCATAGTAACAACAGCAAATTTATTATACTTTATTGCTTCTATACCTTTCTTTTCATACATATCACGTTCTGCAACTGTTAATTTAGATTTGTCTACATGCTCTATTGGCTCAATAGTAACTTTTCCTAAATCTACTGGTTTTGTTGCTTTTTCATAAAGTTCTTCCATTAAATCAAAATCAATATCTTTTATTTGATTTAATAATTCTTTTTTTTGTTCATCATTCATTTCGTCATATTTTAAAAGTAAATGCTCTTGTCCATATTTTTTTAGTACTTTTTTTATACTATCTAGTTCTTCTTCCATTATGTTTTACTCCTTTCTATTCTTCGAGTCATTTTTAACTTGGATATATATTATATCATTTTTAGTTTTTAGTCAACAACAGCTTTTTATTAAATTATATTATTGTATTTTTTGCTTATTTTTCAAGCATTTCTTATTTTTTAAAAATTATAAATAGATATTGACAAACTAAATTTCATATCGACATGCTATTCTATAATTGTGATTTTATTGTTTTTCTTTCTTGTGCATTTTGTGAATTTTTTATGATTTCAAACTTTCCAGTAGTATTAAGTATTCCAGAATATTTTTCACAAATCTCTCTTAAATTTTTTACATTTTCTAGATTATAACAATTTATTATTTCATAAAAATTACTATTTTTGTCAATGCTATCATTTACCTTATTTATAAACTCTTCTCCTCCTATAACTATTGCGATATCCTTTCTTAAGGATTCTTCACTAATCTCTTTTTTACATTTTTTCCAACCAAGATTTAATATTTTTTCTGCTTCTCCTTCAAAAACTTTTACTTGTTTCAAATATTTTTTTACATCTGAAGAAATATCTTTTTGAGAAAATATTACAAACTCTTTTTGTGCTTTTATTTTTTCATCTATATATGGCATTAATACTGTTAATAAGTGATATTCACTTACATAAAAATTACAAAATTTTTGATTACTCATAATCCGCACCTCCATATATTTAAACCTTTTTGATTGTATCATTTAGAATACCAAATATCAATTTAATTCGTACTTGCTTTTTCGACACATATCCAATTTTGGTATAAATTATTTTTTTTGCATATTTTTATAATTTTAGTAAATACTTAGATTATTAAATATTTTTTATTTTAGAAAGGAATTATAAAAGTATGAAAAAAATAAAATATTTTTGTATTTTGTCAATATTATTATTTAGCTTTGTATTTATAACAATTTCATCTTATGCTGCTTCTATTTCAACTGATTTATCTAACAATTTTTTTAGACTTCACATTTTAGCAAATAGTGATTCTGAAGAAGATCAAGCTCTGAAATTAAAAGTAAGAGATAAGATTATTGAATATATGGATACTTTAACTTATGATGGATTATCTAAAGAAGAAGCAATAAATCTTACACAAAATCATTTAGATGATTTTAAGAAAATTGCTGAAGAAACAATTCAAAAAGAGGGTTTTAATTATGAAGTATCTCTTAAAATAGATAACTTTTATTTTCCAACAAAAGTATATGGAAATATTTCTCTTCCGGCTGGATACTATGATGGTTTAAAAATAGAAATTGGTGAAGCAAAAGGACAAAATTGGTGGTGCTCACTTTTTCCACCACTATGTTTCGTAGATATTTCTTCTGGAGTAATAGATGAAGAATCTGAAGAAACTCTAAAAACAAATCTTTCTGAAGAAGATTTTGCAATCATAACAAGTGATTCGGAAACTATAAAATTAAAATTTAAAATAGTAGAAATGTTCTCAAAATAAAGTATACAGAGATTTACCCTTTATATTTGTAAAAAATATATTGTAAATCTTGTATTTTTATGATATATTTTCTAATGAGTATTTTTATGCTCACAAATAAAACAAAATATTGGGGGTATAACTTTTGGAAAAATTAGTTATTACTGGAAAAACTCCTTTAAAAGGAGAAGTAGTAATAAGTGGCGCAAAAAATGCCGCTGTTGCAATAATACCAGCAACTTTATTAATAAATGGAACATGTACAATAGAAAACTTACCAAATATTAGTGATGTAAGATTATATTGTGATATATTAAAAGAAATCGGAGCAAAAATAACTTGGAATACTCCAAATGAAATTACTGTTGACACAAGAGAAATAGATTATAAACAAATACCTTTAGAAACTACTAGAAAATTTAGAGCTTCTTATTATCTTTTAGGAGCATTACTTGGTAGAACAAAAAATGCAAAAATAGGCACACCTGGCGGATGTAATTTAGGAGCAAGACCTATTGATCAACATATTAAAAGTTTTGAAGCTTTAGGTGCTACTGTTGATGTTTCAAATGGAAATATAACAGCAAAAGCAAAAAAATTAAAAGGAACTTCTATTTATATGGATGTTGTATCTGTTGGTGCAACAATTAATGCCATGCTTGCTGCTGTTTTAGCAGAAGGAACAACTGTTATAGATAATGCTGCTAAAGAGCCTCATATTGTTGATGTTGCAAACTTTTTAAATACTATGGGAGCTGACATTAGAGGTGCTGGTACAGATATAATAAAAGTAAATGGTGTAAAAGAATTAAAAGGAAATGCTACATATTCTGTAGTTCCAGATCAAATAGAAGCTGGTACTTTTATGCTTGCTGCAATAGCATCAAAAGGTGATATAACAATAAAGAATTGTATTACAAAGCACTTAGAATCAATAATAGCAAAAGTAATAGAAATAGGCGGTAATGTTGATGCAAATGGAGACCATTTAAGAGTTTGGTACTCAAAAAGAACTCATAAAGCAAATATTAAAACATTACCATATCCTGGTTTTCCAACAGATTTGCAACCTCAAATGGGTGTGGTTCTTGCTTTATCAGAAGGTACAAGCATTATAAATGAAAGCATTTGGGAATCTAGATTTCAATATACCGCAGAGTTAAATAAAATGGGAGCTAAAATAACAGCACAAGGAAAAACAGCTATTTTTGAAGGTGTAAATGAACTTACAGCAGCTCCTGTTTACGCAACAGATTTAAGAGCTGGTGCAGCTCTTATAATTGCTGGAATTGTAGCTAAAGGAAAAACAGAAATTTATAACTTAAATCATATTGATAGAGGTTATGAACATATAGAAGAAAAATTCAAAAAATTAGGTGCAAAAATCGAAAGAGTAATAGAAGAATAACGAAAGGTAAAATATATGTTAAAATTTTGTAGCTTATATAGTGGAAGTTCAGGAAATTGTTTATTCGTAAGTTCAAACAACACTAAGATTTTAATCGACTGTGGAACAAGTTGCAAAAAAATTTGTGAAGGACTAGCATCAATTGATTCATCAATAGAAGATATTGATGCTATTTTAGTTACACATGAACATTCTGACCATGTTCAAAGTTTAGGAATGGTATCAAAAAAATTTGATATACCTGTTTACGCAAACTCTGAAACTTGGAATGCTATGGATAAACAAAAAGAAAAAATTTCAGCAAATAATATAAAAATGTTTGATAATGATGTTGATTTTACTTTAAATGACTTAACAATACATCCTTTTTCTACTCCACATGATGCAGTAAATCCTTGTGGTTTTAATATACATAATGGAAAAAGAAAATTAAGTATAGCCACTGATTTAGGTCATATGAATAATGATATATTTAAACAATTAGAAAAAAGTTCTTTTATACTTCTTGAATCTAATTATGATCCAGAAGTATTAAAAACATCAAAATATCCATTCTATTTAAAACAGAGAATTGCAGGTCCTACTGGACATTTATCTAACGAAACAGCAGGAAAAACAATTTCAGCATTAATGGAAAAAGATTTAAAAAGTGTAATGCTTGGACATTTGAGCAAAGAAAGTAATTTTCCGGAACTTGCATATCAAACAGTGGTAGAACAGCTTATAGATAATAATGCAGATATAAATAAAATTAGTTTGAGTGTTGCCTCTAGAAATATGCCTAGCAAAATTATAAATATTTAAAGGAAAAACCGAGAGTATCCCTATTATAGAGATTCTCTCGGTTCTTTTAATTAGTGCTTATTCTCTACTATGCAGAGTACTTTTTTGCCCGCTCCAAAGCCTGAATCGATTTAGAAATCAGTTTGAGATACTCTTCCCTCATATTCTCGACTTCTTTCTCTGAAGCTCCTCTTTCGAGAGCCTTGCTTATACTCTGTTCTTTTTCATCTGCACGAGCCTTCCATACCTCAGCTTCCTTAATGCAATCCTCTCTTTTCTGCTTATCCTGCTCCACTGCCGTTTTAAGTTTTCCAGCTCTAGAGCATAATTTCTCTCCTCTGCTCAGCTTTACAGCAGCCGCGCTCGAAGAAGAAGTTTCTTTTGCATTTTCTGCATCTGCTGCCCTCTTCCTCAAGCTTTGCTCAGCACTTTGGGCGCGCTCCTTTACCTTTTTTTTATGTTTTCTGGTTTTCGCCCGCCTCTCAGCTCTACCTCCATGGCTACCACCTTTTCCAAAAGTATCGCTATCTTCCTCATCAGTGGCTTCTGTCAGTTCCATGTCATCACATTCGTAGGATTCGTCGTTAAAATCTGCCTCTCCTACAATACCTTCCATGATTTCCCGAGTTGTTTTTGCCATATCAATAGCTCCTTTCTATTTTTTAATATTATTATTATACAACGGTTTTCTATCAAAGTCAAACTAAGTTCATTCTATTTTCATACAACTTACTTTTATTTTTCTTTATCTATTCCTATAACTTTAATAATATCTTCTACAGCAACTACTTTAGGACAATTTTTTCCATTAAATATTTATATAAATCCTGAACATTGTTTAAATGCTGATATTAATACAATGAATTTAACTATTACATCTAAAGATAATCCATACAAGTAATTACAATTTAATTTGTAATTTTCTTTTTAACTTTATACAAATAATTTTTACTATAATCTTTTTGATACTAAAAAATGAAAGAATAAAAACAGAAATTGAAAACAAAAAATTCATAAAACCTCCTAAATAATTAGGAGTATGATAACATTTTAACTGTATAAATGTCAATAAGAAGCATAAAAATGCTTCTTATTTTTTATTAACATTAATTAACTTTTTATATACAGTATTTTTATTATTTTATATGTTATTATTCTATATTTTATTGTTCTATATCTATCTTTACTAACTTTTAAATTTTCATACTTAAACTTACTTTTTGTTTTTCTCTATCTATACCAATAACTTTTACTTTAACAATATCGCCTACAGAAACAACTTCAGAAGGATTTTTTATAAATTTATCTGACATTTCTGAAATATGAACTAATCCATCATGTTTTACACCAACATCTACAAATGCTCCAAAATCTATTACATTTCTAACTGTTCCAGTAAGTTCCATTCCCTCTTGTAAATCTTCAAATTTTAAAACATCACTTCTTAAAATTGGTTTTGGCATTTCTTCTCTTGGGTCTCTACCTGGTTTTGAAAGCTCTTCAATTATATCTTTTAAAGTAAGTTCTCCTACTTCTAATTCTTTAGACATTTTTTGAATATCAACTTTTGATAAATCATTTTTTAAACTCTCTAATTTCTCTTTTTTAGTTAAAGAATCCACAGAATATCCCAAACTTGTTAATAACTTTTCAGCTACTTCGTAACTTTCTGGGTGAACTGCTGTTACTTCTAAAGGATTTTTACCATTAAATATACGTATAAATCCTGCACATTGTTTAAATGCTGATGGTCCAAGTTTTGGTACTTTTAATAAATCTTTTCTAGTTTTTAATTCACCATTTTCATCTCTATATTTAACTATATTTTTAGCTATTGTTCCATTAATTCCTGAAACATAAGATAATAATGATGGTGTAGCAGTATTTACATCAACACCTACAGAATTTACAGCATCTTCTACTACCCCTGTTAGACTTTCAGATAATTTCTTTTGATTTACATCATGTTGATATTGTCCAACACCTATTGCTTTGGGATCTATTTTTACAAGTTCTGAAAGAGGATCCTGAAGTCTTCTTGCTATTGAAATTGCGCCTCTTAAAGAAACATTTATATCTGGATATTCTTCTGTTGCAAGTTTTGATGCAGAATATACAGATGCACCTGCTTCGCTTACTATTGCATAATAAATTTCATCTGAAATTTCTTTTATCATATCTGATACAAACTTTTCAGATTCACGAGAAGCAGTTCCATTACCAATAGCAATCATATTTACATCATATTTTAAAATTAATGCTTTTAATGCATTTTTAGCACCTTCTACGTCATTTTGTGGTTCTGTTGGATAAACAGTAGTAGTTTCCAAAAGCTTTCCTGTTTTATCAATAACAGCAATTTTACAACCTGTTCTATATGCTGGATCAAATCCCATAACTGTCATATCTTTAATTGGTGGTTGCAATAATAATTGTTTTGCGTTTTTTCCAAATACTTTTATGGCTTTTTCCTCTGAGCGTTCTGTTAAATCATTTCTAATTTCTCTTTCTATTGATGGTTCTATTAATCTTTTATACGCATCTTCTATTACTGTTGTAAGTGGTTCATTAAATTGACTTTTATAATCTTTTATAATTTGTTTTTTTAAATATTCTAAAATCTTTTCATCTGGTTTTTCAATTTTTACTTTTAAAAATTCTTCTTTTTCTCCTCTATTAATTGCTAAAATTCTATGACTTGGAATTCTTAATATTCCTTCCTTAAAATCATAATACATTTCATATGGAGATTTTTCATCTTCCTTGCTAGCTTTACTCGTAATAACAGCTTCTCTGAAACAAAATGATTTTATTTTCTTTCTGTAATCAGCATCATCTGCGATATTTTCTGCAATTATATCTAATGCACCTTGTATAGCATCATCTTCTGTTTCTACACCTTTTTCTTTATCTATATATTCTTTTGCTATTTCATATAAATCTCTTTTTTCAGTTTGAAGATATATAATATTAGCTAAAGGTTCTAGCCCTTTTTCTTTTGCTATTGTTGCTCTAGTTCTTTTTTTAGGTCTATATGGTCTATAAATATCTTCAAGTTCAGAAAGTACCATTGTACTTGCAATTTTTATAGTAAGCTCATCTGTAAGTTTCCCTTGTTCATCTATAAGTCTTATAATTTCTTCTTTTCTTGATTCTAAATTTCTTAAATATGTAAGTCTTTCACCTAGCTCTCTTAATATCTCATCACTTAAGTTTCCAGTTACTTCTTTTCTATAACGAGCAATGAATGGAATAGTATTTCCTTCATCTATAAGTTTAACTGTTGCTTCAACTTGACTTTCTCTAATGTTTAGCTCTTCTGCAATTTTTTTATAAATGTTATTCATTAATTTGCCTCTTCTTTCTCTAAGTATTTATTAAAATTATATACTTTTACTTATAACTAAAATTTTTAACATAAAAATTCTGATATAATTTAATTATATTATTTTAATCCTGTTTGATTTTATATTTTAATTTTTTTATTGTCAATCCTTAATCTATTTCAATATTATTAGATTTATCTACATTATTAGTAATTAATATTATTTAATATCAATAGCTAAAAGCTTCGTATTTTTTGCTATATTTTTATAAAAACTTTTCATCTGTTCAATAGCATGTTCTCCTTTAATCTCTTCTATATTTATTCTATACACCAATAAATCATATTTCACACAAAAAAGGTTATAATTTATATTAGGTAACTTTTCAAATCCATTTCTATAATAAAAATTATTACGTCTCTCAATTATTTTTAAATTCTCTTTGTCTGTATTTTCATCAGCAGATTCTACTTCAATTATTATATATTGATTATCTTTAAAATAATCAATAATTTCTTTCATCATTTTGCTTCCATAACCAGAATTTCTACTACTTTTACTTATTGCTAAATATGCTATAAAAACAATTTTATTTTCTTCTTTAGTTATGAAATACCCATATCTTTTATTATCAACTAAAAAGCTATATACCTTCATTTTTTTATTTTTTATTGAAGTTTTGTACCTTGAATATGGGATTCTCTCATTTGCTGGAAAATCACCCATAATTCCAGTCAAATATATCTTTTTTGCTTCTTTTAAACTTTCTTTTTTAATCATAAATTACCTCTTTTATCTAAATTTTATTCTAAAAAAGGAAAAGAGTAATTTCCCTTTTCCTTTTTATATTATTTACTTTGTTCTTCTAAATATTCATCATAAGTACATTCTCTTACTATAACATTGTTATTACTAATATCTATTATCTTATTTGCAACTGTCTGTGTTAATTGATGATCATGTGATGTAAATAATAATATTCCCTTATATTTTTGCATTCCATCATTTAATGCTGTAATTGACTCCATATCTAGATGGTTTGTTGGTTCATCAAATATTAAAAAGTTTGCACCAGAAAGCATTAATTTTGAAAGCACACATCTTACTTTCTCTCCTCCTGATAGTACTGTAACTTTTTTTAATGCTTCTTCTCCAGAGAAAAGCATTCTTCCTAAGAAACTTCTTACATAAGTTTCATCTGGGTCTTTTGAATATTGACGAAGCCAATCAGTTATACTCATATCTTGTTCAAATAAATAATTATTATCTTTTGGAAAATAATCTTTAGTTATTGTTGTTCCCCAGATTAATTCACCTTCATCTGGTTCTATTTCTCCAGCAATTATTTGGAATAAAACAGTTTTTGCTATTTCATTATCTGATAAAAGAGCTATTTTATCCTCTCTTTTTACTGTAAAACTAATATTATCTAAGACTTTTTCTCCATTTATAGTTTTTGATATATTTTTAACTTCTAAAATTTCTTTTCCTTGTTCTCTATCTGGTTTAAAATCTATATAAGGGTATTTTCTATTAGATGGTTTTATTTCATCTAATTCAATTTTTTCTAAGGACTTCTTTCTAGAAGTAGCTTGTTTTGATTTTGAAGCATTTGCACTAAATCTAGCAATAAATTCTTGAAGTTCTTTAATTCTTTCTTCTTTTTTCTTATTTGCCTCTTTCATTTGTTTTAAGGCAAGCTGACTAGATTCATACCAGAAATCATAATTTCCAGGATAAACTTTAATTTTTCCAAAATCCACATCTGCTATATGTGTACAAACTTTATTTAAAAAGTATCTATCATGAGATACAACAATTACAGTATTCTCAAAATCAATTAGGAAATCTTGTAACCAATTAATTGTTTTTATATCCAAGTCATTAGTAGGCTCGTCTAATAAAAGAACATCTGGATTACCAAACAATGCTTGTGCTAAAAGTACTTTAACTTTATCTTTAGCTTCTATTTCACTCATATATTTATAATGTAAATCTGTATCTATTCCTAAATCATTTAAAAGTTTAGCTGCATCAGATTCTGCATTCCAGCCATCAAGCTCTGCAAATCTTTCCTCAAGTTTTGCTGCTTTCATACCGTCTTCTTCTGAAAAGTCTGGTTTAGAATATATAGCATCTTTTTCTTTCATTATTTTATAAAGTTCACTATTTCCCATCATAACAGTATCTATAACTGTATATCCTTCAAAAGCATAGTGGTCTTGTTTTAAAACAGATAATCTTTCACCTTTGTCTAAAATAACTTCTCCTTTATTTGGTTCTATCTCTCCTGATAAAATTTTTAGAAAAGTTGATTTTCCAGCACCATTTGCTCCTATTAAACCATAACAATTTCCTTTTGTAAATTTAATAGTTACATCTTCAAAAAGTACTCTTTTTCCAAATCTTAAAGTTACACCATTTGATAAAAGCATTATAAAAACCTCCTAATTATTTTAACCATATTATTATACCTTATTTTTATTTATATTTCAAATGTTTTCTGAAATTTATATTATATTACATTGTTATTATTTTATTAATTATTATACTCTTTGACTTATGTAAACAGAAGTGGTATAATATGTATATGTTTGAGTAATCAAACTAATATTGAAAATTGAATAAGGATTTCTAGTTCAGATTGGGTTTTGATGTGCTCCGGATTATTGAAGGAGTGATGTACAATGGAAAAAAATTTAGAAGAAATACAAATTATAAACCATTTAATTCAAAAACACATTGAAACCATAAAAAGTGAAGACGTAAAAAGACAAGATAAAGAACTTAATTATTTACTTATTAAAGAAGCTGTAGAAGCTTTAGTCAGAGAATACAAAAAATCCACTAACCCCCGTACTAAAAAATACTTAAAAAAATCAATAATTGAAGTTAATGAAACCTTGTTTGCTTACTTGATTAATTACAATAGATATGACAACAAGATCTTAGAGCTTTATGCGATGCTCGACGAGTTTATATATAACTAATGAAATGAAAAAAGTCTTCCTTAAAATCTGAACCTACCCGGGATCAGTAGAAGACTTTTTTACAAAAAATTCCGGAGCACATCAAAATTCAAAATGAATTTTGATGTCCTTATTCATATTATAATAAATTGTTTTTTAAAAGTCAATTATTTAACTTATCTTATAATAAAGACCATATATAGATATCTATATATGGTTTATTTTTTTATAAATTATTCTTTTATGTCATTTTTATATCATTTCCATTAATATACTTGATGTTTTTCAAAATTAAATATACAATATAGATATATTGTATAAAGGGGAGGAATATATTTATGGGAAAATTAGATAATGAACATGATTCTCAGGATAATGCTACCTTTATGCAAGATGACTTAGATACTTCTTTTGAAGTTAAAGAATCATTATTTGATAAAATAAAATCAGCTTTAACAAGACCACGACTTGGTCCTGGAAATAATGTAAAAACAACAAATATGAGCTTTAATTCTTGGAGTATTAGATCTACTTTTCGTAAAGCTCTTGAAGCTGTTTCAAATGGAATGTCTAATATGATGAGAAAAAAAGAACCAGAAATAAAAAATGGATTTTCTACTGTAATAATAGGAAAAGAGGAAAAAACTAAACCTAAGGATTTAGGTGTTGATGAAAAAGAAAATGATCAAACACCAAGAATTTTTGCTGGAAATATTTTTGATTCAAAAACAACAGCTAAAGTTCCTGCCACTCCAGATTTATTAGTTGGGAATACACATATGCAAAAATCAGAAGCTTTAAAAACAGAAAATCTAGAGGTAGATGAGGAAACTTTACTAAAAGATGATGATAGACAAAAAACACCTCAAACTCAAGATAAAGAAAATGCTAAGTCTTCTCTTAAAGCTGAAGTTATCAATACTGGAAATAAAGAACAAGAAAAACAAACAGAAGAAGATAGAAGTATTTAAAAACCTAATTATAATAAAATTTTATATAAAAAATCCTAGTCGTCAGTTACTAGGATTTTTGTTTTATATGAATAAGTTTAATTGATATTTTATTTCTAAAAAATATTTTCCTCTAATATTTAAATAATAAAAAATAATTTGTTATTAATATTTATTATATCCTATTTTTCAGTAAAAAACAATTCTTTTATTTTTTCTATATTTTCTATATAATTCATAGTGTGAGGTGATTATTTTGAATAAAAATTATGATTTAATAATTGTTGGTGCAGGACCAAGTGGAGTTTTTACTGCTTATGAACTAATTGAACTTGGAATTGCCAAAAATAAGAAAATCCTTATTATTGAACAAGGAAAACCAGTTGAAAAAAGATATTGTCCTGTTGAAAAAACTGGAAAATGCACAAAATGTAAACCTTATTGTAACATTACAAGTGGGTTTTCTGGAGCTGGTGCTTTTTCTGACGGAAAACTTACTTTACCTAATAAAGATAGTAATACTATTGAAGTTGGAGGTATTTTAGATAAATATCTTGGAGTTGAAGAAACAAAAAAACTTATGTATTACACTGATGATATTTATCTTAAATTCGGTGCAGATACTAAGCTTGAAGGATTAGAATATCAAAATGAGATTAACGAGATTTCAGAAAAAGCAAAAGAAAATGGAATTATTTTAGCTAATTGTCCTATTAGACATTTAGGAACAGAAAAAAGTCATGAATTATATAAAAAAATCCAAGATTATCTTCTAGAAAATAATATAGAAATTATATTTAATTCTCATACAAAAGATTTGATAATCGAAAATAACACAATTTCTGGAGTAATTGTGGAAAGCTTAGAAACATCTGATTTAACTTCATACTTTTCTAAAAATGTTGTTTTAGGTATCGGACGAAAAGGTGCTGATTGGCTTGCTAAAATGTGTGAAAAACATTCTATTAAAAATCGTGCTGGAATTGTTGATATTGGAGTTAGATACGAACTTCCAGATTCAACTATGAAAGATATAAATAAATATCTTTATGAAGGTAAATTTGTTGGACATCTTCCTCCTTATAAAGATAAAGTTAGAACTTTCTGTCAGAATCCAAGTGGTTTTGTTGCAAATGAAGTTTATGATAATAATCTTACTTTGGTAAATGGACATTCCTATAAAGATAAAAAAAGTACTAATACTAATTTGGCAATTCTTGCTTCACATCACTTTAGTGATCCTTTTGAAGAGCCAATTAAATATGGTATAAATATTGCTGAAAATGCTAATCAACTTGGAAAAGGAAATGTTCTAGTTCAGCGTCTTGGTGATATATTAAATGGAAAACGTACCTGGGAAAAAGATTTAAAAACAAATAGTGTTGTTCCAACATTAAAAACAGCTGTTGCCGGAGATATTACTTATGCTATTGGTTATAGAACTATGACAGATATTTTAGAATTTATTAAAGCAATGGACAAAGTTATTCCTGGATTTGCTCATCCAGATAATCTTTTATATGCTGCAGAAATAAAATTCTATTCAAATGAATTAATTATAGATAACAATTTTCAAACTAGTGTTAATGGTTTATTCTCTATTGGTGATGGTGGAGGATTAACTCGTGGTCTTATTATGGCTTCTAGCAGTGGAGTGCAAATGGCAAGAATATTAAGTAAAATAATATAATAAATTTAGTATATAAAACACTAAAAGTTATTATTTTATTTATTGTAAATTCTAAAATTTTTATAAGAATTTTAGAACTTTATATAGTTTCACGTATAAAAAAGACATGGCAAATTTGCTATGTCTTTATTCTCTTTCTTCATTCACTCTTAAGGTTTCTGTTAAAAATTCATCAATAGAATTTGCATTTACTTGAAAACCTTTTCCACTTGCTAAATGATATTTAGCTTTATAATATTCGGCAAGTTGTGATAATCCTTTATATTGTGAAGCAAGCAATACGTCTATTCCTGCTTTATTTTTTTCTATATAAGGAACAAATTTTAAAGGTTGAGATTTTACTTTTTCTTCTCTAAGTAATTTTCCGGCCATCGCTCGTAAATAACTAATACTCATTGATGAATCTTTTTTATCTGTAAACTCATATCTTAAATAATTTTCTTCTGTTTCATCTATCAATTCTGTTGGTAAATTAAATCTTAGTGTTCTTTCTAAAAGCCTCTTGATTTTTTCTCTATTTTCAAAGGACATTTTAGCAATATCTATTACATTTCCATTTTTATCAATTTTAAATGTAGCATAACCTCCTAAAGCTCCTTCTACAAGCCTTGGCATTCCATAATCTTCAGCTTTTTGTTGAAGTTCTTTTACTCTATTTTGTGTTGTAAATTGATTTGCATTTGTTACCATAAAAAGACTTAATCTTACACCTGTTTTATCTTCATAAGCTTTTAATGATTTAAAAAACTCATTTACCTTTCTTGTTCCAATATCTTTAGCTAAATTTGTATTATCTTTTCCAAACCAAAAAAATATTACTGGCTTTACTAATTCTCTTGCTGCTACTATGTTCTTTTGTAAAACAACTTCTTGTCCCATCTTTCCAGTAGAGCCTTCTTTTTCTCCAATTATTCTATCACGTTCAGCTTTTTCTTGAGCCTTTTTTAATTCTTCTATAGCTTTTCTTTGTCTTTCTTCAAATTCTTCAGCACGTTTTCTACTTTCAGCTAATTGCCTTTGTCTTAATTCTTCTCTTTCCCTAATTCTTCTTAGTTTTTCTTCCCCTATTTTTAAAGAAGTCATTTCTGCATATCTTTTTTCTAAATCATTTAATTCATTTTCAAGCTCTTTCAAATCACTTTGCTCTGATTCCGATTCTGACATATCTGAATAATAATCTATTATTTTTCCAAATGATTTTTTTAAAGTCTTATTTACAATCGTCAAATTTTCAATTATATCTCTATAATCTTCTGTTGAAAAATATTTAGAATTCATTATAAACTCTCTATATATTCTTCGATCTCCACTTTTTACTGAATGTTCTTTTTCTTTCATATATTCTTCAATTCTTAGCTTTTTACTTTTCTTAAAATTCATTAGTGACATTAAAAATGATTTACCAAAACAAAAAAATTCTCCTCTTATATACTGGTTTTCAAATCCATTATACATTTGATTAAGAAATACTAAATCACGCATATCTTCATCTGTAAATTCTCCATCAGGTTTAAAAGCATCTCTCATATCTGCTATTTTTTGTATATCTAAAAATCTATAATATTTTTTTATTAATTCTCGTATTATAGTAAATTTTTGAGCATTAGAAAGAGCTTTAAACTTTTCTAATGAATATTCTGAAGGAACAAGTCCCATATATTTCCATGCTTTCTCGTTTCTTATTGATGTTACTAAATTTGTAAAACACTCTTCAAGTACTGTTTCTAAATCTTTTTCAAAAGCTTTTACTTTTTCTGGAGTTTTAGACATACTCAATAAATTAGTTACTTGGCTTGAAATAAGAAAATTATCTTGTATTTTACCAACAGCTCTATATTTTGGGCGACCTTTTAAAGGTCTAGCCATATCTAATTTCTTTTTAAAATCAGATATATCTAAACTTCCATTTTTATATGCAGTTACAATTTCTTCATATTCCATAATTAAAACTTTCTAATCTATAATCTCTAAACCTGCAAATTTTGCCATTAGCCTTTTATGACCTGCTTTTTCAAAATTGATATCTACTTTTAAATCTTCTCCTTCTGTTTCTACAGAATTTATAATACCTTCTCCAAATTTTTTATGGAAAACTCTTACTCCTGCTTTATATGCACTTAAATCTATGTTATCATTTTTATTTTTATTAAGACTTTTTAAGAAGCTATCTGCACTTCTAAATTGAAATGTATTCTGAGCTCCTCTAGATGATGCTGTTGCTATATCCTTATAAGTTGATACTGGACTATCATAATAACTTCCATATCCAGAATTATTATAGCTAGAGCTTCTTTTATTTTCTCCATAAGACCATTCATATTCTCGTTCATTATATGTATTATTTCTATTTTCTTCAATTTCTTCATAACCTTCAAGCATATTAGCTGGAATTTCTTTTATAAATCTAGAAACTGCATTACAACTTGTAGACCCAAAAATAGTTCTTTGTCTACTACAAGTTAAAAATAGATTTTCTTTTGCTCTTGTAATTCCTACATAACAAAGTCTTCTTTCTTCTTCAAGTTCTTTTGGCTCTCCTATTGATTTATAACCTGGAAAAATTCCCTCTTCCATTCCTACTAAAAATACTACTGGAAATTCAAGTCCTTTAGCACTATGTAAAGTCATTAATGTTACAGAATCTTCACTCTCTTCCATACCATCTAAATCTGAACTTAGAGTAATTCCCTCTAAAAATTCACTTAAAGAATTATCTGCAGACTCTTCTTCAAATTCTACTGCAACTGTTAAAAATTCGTCTAAGTTTTGTAATCTACTTTCTGCTTCAACAGTATTTTCAAGCTCTAAAGCCTTTGTATACCCTGTTTGATTTAAAGTTAGTTTTATTAATTCAGATACTTTTATCTCATCTTTTTTGGTTTTTAATTCTTCTATTGTATTTATAAATTCTCTAGTGTTTGCAAACACTCTATTTAAGCCATAATTATCGGCATTTTTTATAACTTCATACATAGATATTCCACTATTGGCAGCAATCATATCAATATTATCTAAACTTGTTTTTCCAACACCTCTTTTAGGCTCATTAATTATTCTTGTTAAACTTAAATTATCTGATGTGTTTTGAATTAATCTTAAATATGCAATTATATCTTTGATTTCTTTTCTTTCATAGAATTTCAAACCACCAACAATTTTATATGGTATATCCTCTCTTCTTAAAACATCCTCAATACTACGAGACTGAGAGTTCATTCTATAAAGAATAGCAAAATCTGCATATTTATAATACTCTTCCATTTTTAAAGTATTTATTTGTCTTACAATATAATTTGCCTCATCATATTCATTATCCCCTCTAAATACTTTTGGAAGATTTCCTTTCTCATTACTTGTCCATAATTTTTTTTCATATTTTGTTTCATTATTCTTTATTACTTCATTTGCTATATTTAGTATATTTTGTGTACATCTATAGTTTTGTTCTAATTTTATAATTTTGGTTCCTGGAAAATCTTTTTCAAAATTCAAAATATTGGTAATATCTGCACCTCTAAAAGAATAGATTCCTTGGTCATTATCACCAACAACAGTAATATTTCCATATTTTGAAGCAAGTAATGTAACTAATGTAAATTGTGCTTTATTTGTATCTTGATACTCATCTACAAGTACATATTTAAATTTACTAGAATAATATTCCAATAAATCAGGATTATCTAGTAAAATTTTTATTGTGAAATTAATAATATCATCAAAATCAATAGCATTATTTTCTTTTAATCTTTTTTGATATATTTCATAAAGTTCTGCTATTTTTTCTTTTCTAAAATCTCCTTTTACTTTTGCCATATATTTATCTGGTTCTAACATGTCATTCTTAGCATTACTTATTTCATATAATACAGATTTATCTGAATATAATTTATCATCTAAATTTTGAGATTTTATAATTTGTTTCATTAAAGTTTTTTGATCTGATGTATCAAATATTATAAAAGATGTATCAAATCCAATTCTATCTATTTGTTTTCTTAAAATTCTAACACAAATAGAATGAAATGTTCCTATCCACATATCTTTTGCAATATCTCCAACTAAACTCTCGACTCTTGATTTCATTTCATTTGCTGCTTTATTTGTAAAAGTAATAGCAAGTATATCCCATGGTTTAACACCTTTTTCTCCCATTAAATATGCAATTTTATGTGTTAATACTTTTGTTTTTCCACTTCCTGCTCCTGCTATTACTAAACATGGTCCCTCTGTATTTGTAACTGCTTCATATTGTTTATCATTTAATCCTTCTAATAAATTCATCAAAAACTCCTTATTGTCTATATTTTAAGTTTTTTATTTATTTCACACAAACTTATGTTTGTATTATATATTTTTAAAAAATTACTGTCAATATTATATATTAAATTAATATAAAAGTCATTATTTTTTTTATTAAATAAAAAAATATCCCAACCGAACGGGACCTAGATTCGGTTGAGATGGATTCATAACAGAGTTTTATCTATAAAACAAGTAATTCTCTGTTTCATATACATCATAATTTGAACGTATGATGTCTAACATGTCAGAAAGCTCTGGCTGTTTAAAGGTATAATAAAAATACTTCTCCCCATTGTTTTCGCTTTCAAGGATTTCTTGGACAAGAGTAATCTCCTCGTCAGTTGGGTCTGCAATTGAATTCCAAAAAGTTGGATTAATGAAGAACCAATTTTTCTGAGTAATTACTCCTTTTACAGAATCTGGAAATTCTTCCGATTCCATTCTTGCCGCTACCACTCCTGCAATAAGCTCTTTCTCTTCAAGCGTTCCGCCTTCATGATTAAGAAACTTTGCAAGTATTTCAGCATCTGTATCTGGCCATTCAATAGTTGCATCATACTCCAACTTAAATCTTTTTCCAACATTGTTTTCAATAGTTTCGCTTACACGAATTACCTCCATGTTAGCATAAATGACTTCATGAATAACTTCTTTCTTTACTAGTGTATCTGCCTTAGGTGCTGCATAAACAGATCCTGATACTGCAAATAACACCAATAACGTCATAACTACAGCTGATAAAGTTCTTTTCATTTTATTACCCCTCATATTTTTGGTTGATAGGCGACTTTCGCCTTTCAAAACTTAAAGTTACAGGTCCCGATATTATTATTATACAACAAATCTTTATTAATTTCAAATATTGGAAAAGGCTTTAGATTTGGAAAACATTCTATAATATACTAGAAATCTCAGAAAAGTTTCCTATTAAACAAAAAAATAGAGTAACTACTGTTACTCCATCTTTCTAGTTTATTTGTTTAATTCTTTAACTAGTTCTTCTACATCTATTCCGTGAACATCACAAGCTTCTTCAAGTGTTTCTGCTTGTGAAGCTGGGCATCCTAAACAGTGCATTCCAGCTTGTAATAATATATCTGCTTTTTCTGGAGCCATTTCTAATAATTCTCCTATTTTTGTATTTTTATCTATCATGTTTATCCTCCTAAAATTAATCTTTTTCTAACAAAATATTGCCTTTTTTGTTATTTGCATAAAATTTTATCACATTTTTTTCAAAAAGTATAGACAAAATTTATAAATTATTGTATTATAAACAAAATTTAAGAAAAGAGGTGATTCCTTTGGAATTTCTTACAAACCTTTTTTTCATAAGTTTTGGTATAAATATATTTATAATCATTTATTTTTTATATTCTCTTTTTGAGATCATCTTTTTGCAAAATCTGCAAGGTTCTAAATTAGAATTCAAGAAAAAACAATTAAAATAATTTGAAAAAGATTTTACTAAAATCATTTTTTTTCATAGTTTCCTTTGGTATAAGTTTATTCTTAGTTTTTACAATTTTTAAAAACATTTTTGAAGCAAATTATTTATTATTTCCTTATGCCTTACATCCATTTGATATAGTTTCATTATATCCAGATACATGGATTTTATTAAAAAAGTTATATGTAATTTCTTTTTGTATATCTTATATAATTTTATATATCAAATTTTCAAATTTAGTTTTTTCAAAATTTTCAACAAATAAACTAAAATTAAACAATATTTCATTACTAGACTCAACTTCTTTATCTCTATTTGTTGGAATTTCTAATAATATCCCTATATTTATAAGTGAAAAAGGTCTTTATCAAAATATTTTAATAACAGGAACTATAGGTACTGGAAAGACATCTTCTGCCATGTATCCTTTTACTAAACAACTATTAAAATACAATTCTTCAAACCCTTTAGAAAAATTAGCTATGCTTATTTTAGATGTCAAAGGAAACTATTTTTCTAAAGTTATAGAATATGCTAAAAAATTTAATAGATTAAATGATGTTATTTCAATAGATTTAACTACTGGATTTAAATATAACCCTTTAGATAAACCTGATTTAAAACCTATTGTCCTAGCTAACAGATTAAAAACTATTCTTACTCTTTTCAGTCCAAATTCTTCAGAATCTTACTGGCTTGATAAGGCAGAACAAATAATTGCTGAATGCATCAAATTTTGTAGATTATATAATGATGGATATGTATCTTTTTCAGAACTTCATAAATTAATCATGTTTCCAGAGTATTATTCACAAAAATTAAATATCACAAAAGAACTTTTTAAATCTGGTAGATATTCAAATTCTGAGGTTTATGATTTACTAACTTCTATTGATTTTTTTGAAAAAGAATTTTTCTCTCTAGATTCTAGAACACTCTCTATTTTAAAATCTGAAATCAGTAGAATTACTAATATATTTGTTTCTGATTACAATGTTTCTAAAACATTTTGTCCATCAAAAGAAGATATTAATTTTCATGGTTTTAAGGAAGTACTAGATAAAGGGAAAATTGTTGTTTTAAATATGAACATTTCTGAATACAGAAATCTTTCTAAAATAATAGCAACATATTTAAAGCTAGACTTTCAAACTGAAGTTATGTCAAGACTTGGAAAAAATGTTTTTATCAGAAAATCAGCTTTTATTAGTGATGAGTTTCATGAATATGTAACTTCAACAGATGCAGAATTCTTATCTGGCTGCAGAGAAGCAAAATGTATTAATATTGTTGCAACTCAGAGTTATTCATCCATAAAAAACTCTCTAAAAGACGAAGCTTCTACTAAAGTAATTCTTCAGAATTTAATTAATAAATTCTGGTTTAGAACAGATGATATGTTTACTATTGAAGAAGCTCAAAAACAGATTGGAAAAGAAGAAAAAGAAAAAATTTCTACAACTATTTCTGAAAATGCCAAAGAAACTAATTTTAATTTTATAACAAATAAATTTTTTTCAAAGAATTCTAATTTATCAGAAAGTTATAATAAATACACACAAAATGATTATATATATGACACCAATTATTTTTCACAAACATTAGAAACTTTTAAAAGTCTAGCTTTTATTTCTGATGGTACAAAAATATTCAAACCAATGCAAATACAAATGATACCATATTATAATGAAGAAAATTTTATGAAAGGACTTAATAGAAATGAAAAATAAAAAATTTAACATGCCAGATAAAAAACATCTTTACATATTATATACTTTTATTGTTTCCATTCTTTTTGTAACTTGTTTTCCTTCCAATGTTACAGCAGCAGATCCGAAACTTGTTACTACTCTCAATTCAGCTTTTGAAAAAATAGAAAGTTATATATTAAAAATTTCAACTCCTGCAGCAGCTGTTGCTGTTGGAACTGGCGTACTTATGAAAAAATTTAGTTTTGGAGATGAAGAAAAAATTCGTACTGCAAATAAATTAATTAAAGGAACTTTGTTTTCCTATGGATTTATTTTATGTATAGATTTAATCTTATCTATGTTTAAAACTTTACTATCTTAAAATTAGGTAATTCAAAATTATCAGATTGGATAAATATGAACGAAGAAAATATTAATTTAACAGAACTTATATTAAATTCAATTAATGAACTTTTTTCTAAGATGTTTTCATCTATAGATAATACAATATATTCAGTTTTAGATGAAGTAACTTTTATAAATAATAATATACTAGAAAACAATTCTTTTAAAAAAATACTTGGAGAATCTAGTCAAGATGGTATTTTATTAATATGTAATAGTCTAGTTTTTGGATTTATTATATATTATGCAATAAATTACTTATTTTCACATTTAACTTATTCTAAAATAGATTCTCCAAAACAATTTATTTTTAAATCTATAATTTTTATAGCAATTATGAATTCTTCTTTGTGGATTTGCTTAGAAATTATTAATATAATTTCGGCAATAACAGATGGAATTTCTTATTTATCTCAAAATTTATTTGATATGCAAATAAGTTTTTCCAGTTTTATAGATAATATAAATAAAAATCTTTATATACAAAATGAATCTTTCAATTTTTTCTCTATTGATGGAATAATCAAGTCTTTTACATCATTTGGACTAATTAATCTTGTATTTACTTATTCTTTAAGATATATTATGATTCAAATCTTTATATTATTAAGCCCATTTGCTTTTTTAAGCTTAATTTCAAATTCATCTGAGAGTTTCTTTAGGGCTTGGATAAAAATTTTTTTATCATTACTTTTAGTTCAAATTTTAATATCTCTTATATTATTACTCTCTTTTTCAATAGAGTTAACTTCTAACAGCAATATTTCCAAATTTCTATATGTAGGAATAATCTATGCTTTATCAAAAGCTAATAGTTATATAAAAGAAATCTTTGGTGGAATATCTATAGATATAAAAACATCTTTTTCACCTAACTTAAAATCTTAATATTTCTATAAATACAAGCAAAGAAATAAAATATAAATTTAATAACTGCAAAAACTTTAAACTCATATTTAATTTTAAAATTTATTCAAAACTTTAAATTGAAAGGATTTTTATGAAATTTATTTTTCCAAAAAACTATAATTTTAAACCTAAACTATTGGGTTTTATAGAATATTCTACTGCTATTTTAGATACTATAATTGGAATAATTTTATATTTTTTAGTAAACTTTATTTTTACAAACTTAAATATTAAAATATATGTTTTTGTTTCTTTATTTTTTCCAATTATTTTAATAAGTATCTTAGGAATTAATAAAGAAGGTTTTATTTGTATTTTTATATATATGTCTAAATTTATAAAAAATCAAAATATATATCTATATAATAAGAATCATAAGCAAAATAAATATGTTGTAAATAAATAGAAAATAAAATATTTTATTCTTGTAATTGCTAATCTAAAATGATATAATCTTTTCAAACTGTACTAAAGAAAATAATTTTTAAGGTTTGAAAAGGGGTTTTTGATATGAAACTATCACAAAATGAGAAATCTCTTCTATTTTCTAGTACAGAGATACCGGATATGTTTTTCACAGAATATCTACCAGAAGCAAATGGTAATTATGTCAAAGTATATTTCTATATGCTTTTTTTATCTAAATATAATAAAGAGATCAAAATAAATGATTTATCAAAAACACTAGCCTTAGACTTTCCAACTGTTCAAGATGCTATTAAATACTGGGAAGAAAAAGGTATTTTAGTTAAGAAAACCGATGGCTATACTCTAGCTGATATTCAAGAAATAGAGATTTCAAAATTATATAGTCCAAAAGTAACATCTTCACCAGAAGATGCTATTAAAAGTTCTCAAAGTCAATATCGTGCAAAAGCTATTGAAAATATAAATTCTCAATTTTTTCAGGGGGTTATGTCTCCTTCTTGGTATAATGATATTGATTTATGGTTTAATAAATATGGTTTTGATGAACAAGTTATGCTTGCCTTATTTAATTATGCCTATGATAAGAGAGCATTACATAGAAATTATGTTCAAGCAACAGCAGATGCTTGGAGTAAGAATAATATAAAAACATTTAACGATTTAGATGCATATTTTGAAAAACAAGAAAAACGTAGTAGCATAAATAATGAAATTGCTAAAAAACTAAATTTATATAGAAAATTAACAACTTATGAAGAAGAAGATATAGTAAAATGGACTGAAAATTACGGATACAATATGGATATAATAGAAATTGCATTAAAAAAAGCTTCTTCTAATAATAGAGTAAGATTTGATTATATAGATACTCTTCTTACAGATTGGCATAATAAGGATTTACATACTGAAAGCGAAGTAAATACTTATTTGCAATCTATTAAAGATAAAGAAAAGAAAACAAAACAAATTGAAAAAGTAGCTTTCGAATATACTCAAAGTACTTTTGATAATTTAGAATCTTTATATGATAATTAATTTGGTTTATAGGTTACCGTTTTAAACCTAAATACATTTAAAAGGGCTTTAATACTAAAATGGATAACTCTTTATTGAAACAAGTTTTAAGAGAATATGATGAAAAAAGAACTAGAGCAATTTTAGAAGCAGAAAATAGAAAAAAAGAATTATTAAAAGTTAATCCAAAACTTTTAGAAATTGAAAATGAACTATCTAGAATTTCTATTGAAACCTCAAAAGCTATTCTTTTAGCACCTCAAAAGCAAAAAAATTCTTTAATATCTGAACTTAAAAAGAAAACAACCGCTTTAATTAAAGAAAAGAATAACTTTATAAAAAATCTTTCTAAAGAAAATAACTACTTAAATCCACATTTTGATTGCAAATTGTGTAAAGATACTGGATATATTCAAAAAGATGGCTCATCTGTAATGTGTTCTTGTTTAAAACAAAGAATTTTTGATATAGCATATAATAAATCAAATATGGGAAATTTAGAAAGAGAAAATTTTTCTAATTTTAATATAAGAATTTTTTCTGATAAACCAGATAAAGAAAAATATAAATCTGAAATTTCACCTCGTGAAAATATTCAAATAATTAGAGAAAAAGCTAAAAACTTTATAGAAAATTTTGATGACCCTGAAGAAAAAAATCTTATATTTACTGGAAATACTGGTGTAGGAAAAACATTTTTAACAAATTGTATAGCAAATGAAGTATTAAAACTTGGAAAAACAGTATTATATCAAACAGCTCCAGTAATGTTTGATGAAATAAATGATGTAAAATTTGGACGTGAACATGCCAAATTTGATTTATATGAAAATTTATTAAATGTTGATTTACTTATTATAGATGATTTAGGAACAGAAAAAATTACAGATACTAAAATTACAGAATTATTTACTATAATAAATACTAGACTATTAAATCAAAATCACAAAATTACTAAAACCATTATCTCTACCAATTTAAATGTTGATGAATTGTTTAAAACTTATACTACTAGAATAGGCTCTAGATTAGCTGGTAGTTATAGATTTTTAAGATTCTTTGGTGAAGATTTAAGATTCAAAAAAAGTAAAAAAGAAAAATAAAAAATTAATAGATATAAAAATAATCAACAAATTAAATATCAATTAATAACAAGAGATGATCAGTTAAAGCAAATTATTCTTAACTGATCATCTTATTTTTTTACATCAATTTTTAGTAATTATTTTTCAATATAATTCATACTTCTACTTTTTATTTATATGATTTATTATCATTTTTTCAACTATACGAATATTTTTTCTAACTTGAGATTTTAAATTCCATTTCTTTAAATTATAATTTTCAAAAAGAATTTTGTAAAATTCCTCAATTTCTTCTTTAGAAAAAGTATCATCAATTTTTCTTTGAGCCCATTCTAAAAAATTTATCCATTCTATATACATTTCTTTATTTTTTGAGTATATTTTATTATTTCCATTTACCCATTCATTTACTGTTATTTCTTTTGCCTCTTCTAATATGCATTGTTCTGAATTATAGAAATAATCTCTTTTTAAATTTTCTGGAACTAGTGGAAACATTACACATTGCATTGGTTTTACTGCATGAATACTGCATCCTTTTATTTCTTCATTATAGAAAATACATTGCTTTTCCTCTTTTACTGTTTTCAATACTAATTCAAGTACATTTCCAGATAATCTATCTGTATATTTTTCTATAAATTCCTTGGGCATTATTTTTAGAAATTTACATATTTTGCACAAATTTAATGGACTAATTCTTATATCTCCTCTATATATACAACATTTTTCACATCTTATACAACCCAATTTAACTTTTGACTTTAATGTTAATATATCCATAACTCTCTCTTTCGAAATAAAATTAAATTTTTATACATAATAAAAGTGACTTTCAAAAGTCACTTTTATTTTTTTATTCATCTTCTTGTTCAACTATTTTTTCTATACTTACAACTTTTCCATCATTTGTTCTCATTAATGTAACACCTTGTGTTGATCTTCCTAGAACACTAATTTCACCAGTATTTAATCTTATAATTGTTCCTGTATCTGTTATAAGCATTATATCTTCTACACCTGTTACTATCTTAATTCCAACAATTTCTCCTGTTTTTGGTGTTATTTTATAAGTAATAACTCCTCTTCCACCTCTATTTTGTACTCTATACTCATCAAGTTCTGTTCTCTTACCAAAACCATTTTCTGTGATAGCAAGTAATGTAGCTTTACTTCCTGAAATAATTGGTTCCATTCCTATAATGTAATCTCCATCATCAAGTCTCATTCCAATTACACCTTGTGCTGTTCTTCCTACTGGTCTAACATCTTTTTCATCAAATGTTATACTCATTCCTTTTCTTGTTACAAGTACAACATTATCCTCTCCATCTGTCATTCTAACATCTATTAATTCATCATCTTCTTTTAATGTTATTCCTAATAAACCTGTTCTTCTATTAGAATCATATTCTGCAAGTGGAGTTTTCTTTATTAAACCATTTCTTGTTGCCATTAATAAATATTTTCCTTCTGCAAAGTTTTGAATTGGTATTATTGCAGAAATTTTTTCTCCACCTTCTAAATTTAATAAATTAACAATAGCTGTTCCTTTAGCTGTTCTTCCAGCTTCTGGAATTTCAAAGCCACGCAATCTATACATTTTTCCTTTATTACTAAAGAATAATATTGTATCATGAGTAGATGCTGTAAATATTTCTTTAACAAAATCATCTTCTCTTGTTGCAATACCAGTAATTCCTTTTCCACCTCTTTTTTGACTTTTATATGTATCTACCGGCATTCTTTTAATGTATCCTAATCTTGTTAATGCAATTACTGTTTGCTCTTCTTTTATTAAATCTTCGTCTTCGAACTCACCTTCTGCAGCTGCAATTTTAGTTAATCTTTCATCACCAAATTTATCTCTTATTTCTAAAAGTTCTGTTTTTATAATATCAAAAACTAAAGATTCACTAGCTAAAATTTCTTTATAATAAGCAATTAATTTCATAAGTTCTGCGTATTCTTCTTCTAGTTTTTCTCTTTGCAAACCAGATAGTCTTTTTAATTGCATATCTAAAATTGCTTGAGCTTGTATATCTGTTAATTTAAATCTCTCCATTAATCTTTCTTTTGCATCATCATAAGATTCACGAATGATTTTTATTACTTCATCAATATTATCAATAGCTATTATTAAGCCTTCTAATATATGAGCTCTTGCTTCAGCTTTATCTAATTCAAATTTGGTTCTTCTTAAAATAACTTCTCTTCTATGTTTAATATATTCTTCTAAACATTGTTTTAATGTTAAAATTTTAGGCTCTCCATTTACTAAAGCAAGCATAATAACACCAAAAGTATCTTGCATTTGTGTATGTTTGAATAATTGATTTAAAATTACTTGAGGTCTAGCATCTCTTTTTAATTCAATAACAATTCTTACTTTTTCTTTTCTATCTGATTCATCTCTTACTTCAGATATTCCCTCTATTTTTTTATCTTTTACTAATTCATCTATTTTAATTATTAAATTTGCTTTATTAACTTGATAAGGCAGTGAAGAAACAATTATTCTTTGTCTATTTCCAGACATCTCTTCAATTTCAGTTTCTGCTCTAACTGTTATTTTTCCTCTACCTGTTGTATATGCTTCTTTTATTCCCTCTCTTCCAAGTATCATTGCTCCTGTTGGGAAATCTGGACCTTTTATTATTTCCATTAATTCTTCATTTGTAACATTATCATCATCTATTACTTTTATTGCACCATCAATTACTTCTGTTAAGTTATGTGGTGGTATATTTGTTGCCATACCTACAGCTATACCAGAAGATCCATTTATTAATAATGATGGTATTTTTGATGGAAGTACAGTTGGCTCTTGAAGTCTATCATCATAGTTTGGCATAAAATCAACTGTGTTTTTTTCAATGTCTACTAACATTTGTTCAGCAATTTTTGACATTCTAGATTCTGTGTACCTCATTGCAGCTGCTCCGTCACCATCTATAGAACCGAAATTACCATGTCCATCTATTAATGTATATCTCATTGAGAAATCTTGTGCTAATCTTACCATAGCATCATATACAGAAGAATCTCCATGTGGATGGTATCTACCTAAAACAGATCCAACAGTATTAGCACACTTTCTGTATGGTTTATCTGATGTTATACCATCTTCATGCATAGAATAAAGAATTCTTCTATGTACTGGTTTTAAACCATCTCTAACATCTGGCAATGCACGAGAAACAATAACACTCATAGCATAGTCAATATACGCTGTTTTCATTTCTGTTTCTATGTTTCTTTCAATTATTTTTCCATCTTGCCTTTCCATTTATTAACCTCTTTTCTTATAATTCTTTCCTCTTGCATTATATAAAAATATTACCAAAAAATCAAGAAAAAACGGCAAAAACTTGTCTGTTTTTTACCGTTTTTTTATCTAATTTAGATAACTTTTTTTAATATTTTAGTCAATATTCTTTAATTTCAATTAATTATAATTTTTCAGCAAGTTTTATTTCTTCTTCTGTAATATCAAAATTCTTTCCATTATTTTTTATTAAGCTATGTAGATTTTCTATCTTTCTTGCTTCATTAATTACATTTTCCAAAGGCACTGTTTTTGATAAATAATTTTTTATATTTTTATATGCTTTTTCCATTTCTGAAAAGTCTTTATTTCCGTAAGATTGGTTCCATTTTTCACAATAATTTTCTAATTTCTCAACTGCTTTTATTTGATTTGTAAGGGTTTCTTCTATTTTGTTACTTATGGAACTTATTATTGTATTTTTTCCTTTTTTAATCATATTTGAAATACTATTATCTATTAAATTCTTCTTTTTAGCAAAATTAAGAGCTAAATCAAATAAATCTGATACTTTATCTAATATTCCACCATTCTTTACTGCAAGTTGTATTTGAGAAACATTTTCAAAATTCCCAGTTATAATTCCTAAAGCACTTTTTCCAAAATTAATACCTGAATTAATGACTTCTTTTAATCCTTCAGAAAAACCCTGGTTTAGTATTACATCTTTAATATCTATTATTTGATCTTCTATTAAATCTGGTAAAACAGCCTTTAAGCCAATATCCACTGCCATATTTACTGCTTTTCCAATATCTGATTCTAAAAAAGTCTTTTGCGCTTCAAAAATTTTGTCTCCTAAACTTTGATTTAAGTCTTGCTCTATATTTATATCTTCATTTAATTCTATTTCTTTCATACTTTCCTTTCTATATTTTTTTGTATATTTTTTCGTATTCATTTTTCTCAATATTTTGAAACTTATTTGTATTTATTAAACTATTATATTTTTCACTATATTTTATATTTCCTATTATTTCAAAATTTGAAAATAATTCTTCTAAAATGCTTTCAGCTAATTGGTATTTATTTGTTTTATTAAAAACAATTTTTATTTTATCTATTTCTATATTAAAGTCTTTTAAAAAAATTTCTAAAATATTATTAGCCTTTTTTATTTCTATTAAATTCGGTTCTAATAAAAAAATTATTTTATTTGCTGATATTAAAATTGTTTTAATAAATTTATATTTAATATTTGAAGTTAGATCTAAAATTATATATTCAAAATTCTCTTTTAATTCTTTTAAAAAATTAGATAATTTATAATTTTCTATCTCACCTTTTTCATCTAAAAAAATATCAATTCTATAAAATAAATTTAAGTTTTTTTCCAGTCTAATTATTAATTTTTTATAATTAAATTCATCTATTTTTTTATAACATTTTTTAATATTAAAAATTGTATTTATAGAAGTATTAAAAAAATTAAAATCTATTAATAATACATCTCTATTTTTAGAGCTAATAACCTTTGAAAGTATTGAGGAAACTATACTTTTACCACTTCCATAATTTCCTGTAATAACTATTATTTTATTATCAAATTTTTCTTTCAATTTTAATATTTTTTTATTATTTTTTGATTTAAATTTTGAGTTTAAATTTGCTTTTTTAAAATTTATATTTTCAAATTTATTTTTAATTTTTTCATAATTAAATTTATTATTTTTTTTATAATTTTTATTATTTTTTGTTATCATATTTTTAAAATTATTTATTTCTTTTTCTACTTCATTTTTTATATTATTAGAATTAAAA
>CABUJR010000016.1 GCA_902492015.1 uncultured Eubacteriales bacterium
AAAAAATAGAACTGCAACAAAGAAAAATAGATGCCCTTAAGATATATAAAAAAGGGCTTATTTATAAATTGTTAAATTCAGAAGAATCTTCAACATGGAAAAGTGTAAAACTAAATTGTATTTTAAAAGAAGGTTCAAAAGCAAGAGTACTAGATACATCTAAATATCAGAAAATGAATATAAAATTAAATTTAAATGGTTTATCTAAAAATAATTCTAATAAAGAAATGGCTGATACTAGACCTTTTTATATTAGAAATTTGAATGAAATTATAATTGGAAAACAAAATTACTTCAATGGCAGTATTGCTATAGTAACAAAAGAATTTGATGGTTGCATTTGTTCTAATGCCATTATGAGTTTTTCAGTAAAAAGAGATAACCCTAAATATATTTATTACTATATTTCTCAGATGGATTACATAAGGAGAAGAGAATTTTTAGCTAATGGAACTGGTCAAAAAGAATTATCCGAAAAAGAATTTTTGAATTTTGAAATAAATTTACCAAATATATCGAAACAAAATTATATTGTTAATATTTTAGATTCTATAGATTGTAAAATTAATATTGAAAATTTAACATATATTAATCTTCAAAACATGAAAAAATCACTTTTACAACAAATGTTTATTTAAAAAGGATTACACTTTAAAATGTAATCCTTTTCTGCTATTTCAATTCTTTTAAACCTAACTCTCTTAAATATTTATTAAGTTCTTCTGTTACTTTTTTATCTTCTTCATTTATTCTTTCTAATTCAGCTTGAACCTCATCTAGGTCTATTTCTTCTTCCTCTTCAAAAGTATCTACATATCTTGGAATATTTAAGTTGTAGTCATTCTCTTTTATCTCTTCCATAATTGCCAAATGAGAATATTTTTCAATTTCTTTTCTCTCTTTATAGGTATTTATAATCTTGTCAACATCTTCATCTCTTAATCTATTTTGATTCTTTCCAGGTTCAAAATCTTTTGAAGCATCAATAAATAATATATTATCACTTGTTCTACATTTCTTAAAAACTAATATACACGTTGGAATTGATGTTCCATAAAATATATTTGCAGGTAATCCTATTACTGCATCCAAATAGTTCTTTTCTTCTATTAAATATTTTCTAATAACACCTTCACTTGCACCTCTAAACAATACACCATGTGGTAATACAACTGCCATAGTTCCATTATCATCTAATAAATAAATCATATGTTGTATAAATGCATAATCTGCTTTAGACTTTGGTGCTAATTTTCCATAAGCACTAAATCGTTCGTCATTCATAAATTTTTCATCAGCTGACCAATTTGCTGAATATGGTGGATTTGCTACAATTGCTTGAAATTTCATTTGCATATGTTCTTCACATGGATTTTCTAATGTGTTACCATTATATATATCAAATCTATTAAAAGGTACTCTATGAAGTAGCATATTCATTCTTGCTAAGTTGTATGTTGTTGAAGTTAATTCTTGACCATAAAAGGCACTTACTTTCACATCATTTTGTCTTGCTACTCTTAATAAAAGTGAACCAGAACCACAAGTTGGATCATAAACATTTTTTAAGTCTTTGATTTCCATAGTAACTATTTTTGCAAGTATGTTTGATACTTGTTGTGGAGTATAATATTCTCCTGCTTTTTTTCCTGCACTTGCTGCAAATTGTCCTATTAAATATTCATATGCATCTCCTAGGACATCAATTTCTGTATCTTCAAAGGCAAAATCTATATCATTTATTTTTTGCATTATTGTACCTATCAATTTACTTCTTTCTTTTTCGCCTCTACCTAAT
The DNA here is from genome assembly GCA_902492015.1 of uncultured Eubacteriales bacterium. GTDB lineage: Bacteria > Bacillota > Clostridia > TANB77 > CAG-508 > Scatovivens. The sequence continues at coordinate 1,799 of CABUJR010000016.1, forward strand.
TTAGAAGAATTCAAATCCATATCTTCAAATAAGTTTTCAAAATCATGTTGACTAGCATTTCCAAATGTTGATTCAGAAACTTTGCTAATCGCCTTATTTAATATTGAAATATCAAAATTTCCTGTTTCTATCTTTTTTATCAAATTAGAAAATAAGTATTCTGGCTCTATTACATATCCAACATCACTATCTTTTGTTAAATCTTCAATTATAGCTTCTTTATATTCTTCTTTTTCCCAAGCCTGTTCATATGTTAATTTATCCTTATTTAGTAGTTTTTCTTCAATATAGCTTACTAATCGTTCAGACAAAAATCTATAAAATATTAGTCCTAATATGTAATTTTTAAATTCAGATGCATCCATTGTACCTCTTAAGTCATTTGCCATGCTCCATAATTTAGAGTGTAATTCTGATTGTTGTTTGTTTTGTTTTTCTGCTACATTCATTTCTATTTCTCCTTCTATTTAAATCTATTAATTAAATTTACAATGAAATCTTTTATTGATTTTGTTATATTTACTTTTTCAATTAAAGGCTTATCTATCTTTTCTTTAATTTTTCCTGTATCTAATATTCCTGAGTATTCATATTCTCCTATAATATCATTTAACAAATTAATATCAATATCATACTTTTTAGCTATTTCTTCAATTTCTTTACGACGACGTTCATCCATAAAGTTATAATAATTTTCTTCTACAGAATCCTCTTTATTAAGTGTCGGAATTATTTTATTTAAGAATTCTCTAATTAAATCCGATTTTAATCTCAAATCCTTATTATCAGCATTTTCTAATTTATTTAATATGTCTTTTATATCTTTATCTGTTTGTTCTTTATTACTTAAATCGATTGATTTCATTAAATTTAATATATAATCAACATTTATTTTATCTGTGTACATTAATTCTAGTTCGAAATCAATATCATTTAATATGCTTACTCTATTTTGCACTTCTTTACCTGTAGCTAAATCTAAATACTTACTTTTATAATCTAAATATTCTTGATGTGAAATAAATACTTCTTCTTCTGTAAATTTAAACTCTCTAAAAATTCTAAGTTTTATTAAAATTTTTGTTAATTCTCTAAATACCACTATAAAGTTCTTCTTTTCCTCTTCTGATTGAATTCCATCTATAAATTCAACCGTAGGAACTATCTCTTTTAACTTTTTGGCTATCTCAATAAATTTTTCTTTATAATATTCATATGGCTTTAGCAACACCTCATCTGGATCACTTGTATCAGAAAAGATTCTTATAGCATTATCTACTGCTTTCTTTGTTGTTCTAAAACTTACTATATTTCCTTGTGTCTTTGTTGCTTTTTCTACTCTATTTGTCCTTGAAAAAGCTTGTATTAAATCATGATGTTTTAATGATTTATCTACATATAACGTATTTAATCTCTTACTATCAAATCCAGTTAAAAACATATTAACAACGATCAAAATATCTATTTCTGCATTTTTTACTCTTTTTGATACATCTTTGAAATAACTATCAAAAGTATTTACCGAATAATTTGTATCAAATGTTTTATTGTAATCTTTTATTATTCTTTCTAAACTTTGGCATGACAGTTCATCTTTTCCTTCATAATCCTCATTCGGACCATATGTAAATATTGCTGCTATTTTTAAATCTGTTTTTTTAGATTTAAAGCAATCATAATATTTTACTAATTGAGGTATACTTGCTGTTGCAAATATTGATGTATATGTCATATCATTTGTCTTTAATGGATGCATAGTCAGTATTCCTTCTGTAATATTGTTTATTCTTTCATCTGCCATATATGCTTCTTCTGTATTTATTCCTTCTACTTCTATATAATCAATATTATCTAAATTTGCATCTATAGTTTTATAATAATCTACTGAGAATCCCAATACATTTCCATCGCTTATTGCATCTTTTAATAAATATTTGTGCAAACATTTTTCAAATATGTCTGCTGTTGTTCTTCCGTCTTGACTCTTATTTTCTGCAAATCTTGGTGTTCCTGTAAATCCAAAATATTGTGCTTTATTAAAATGCATTTTTATAGCTTTATGCATATCACCAAACTGACTTCTATGACATTCATCAATTATAAACACAACTTTTTCATCTCTATATTTTTCCATCAATTCATTATATCTAGGACTATTAATTGCATTTGCCATTTTCTGAATTGTAGTTATTATCAATGGTTTACTTGAGTCTTGTATATTTTTTACTAGTCTATATGTACTGTTTGTAAAATCTACTGAACCTGGTTCAAATTTGTTAAATTCATCAAAAGTTTGAGTATCTAAATCTTTCCTGTCCACCAAGAAAAATACTTGTTTAATATTAGGCTCATTTGCTAAAATCTGACTAGCTTTGAAAGATGTTAATGTTTTACCTGAACCAGTTGTATGCCATACATAACCATTATTATTAGTCTCTAATGCTTGTTTTACAAGTGCTTCTACTGCATACACCTGATATGGTCTCATTACCATTAATTGTTTATCTGATTCATTAATAACCATATATCTTGCAATCATTTTTGACACAAAACATTTTTCTAAAAAATACATAGAGAATTCACTCAAATTACTAATTCTATTGTTTTCTTCATCAGTCCAGAAAAATGTATAGCCAAAGTTAATTTCTCCATCTGTATTTGCAAAATATTTTGTATTCACGCCATTACTTACGACATATATCTGTATGAATTTATATAATTCTTTGTATGATGTTCTTCTATATCTTTCAATTTGATTTACAGCTTCTTTTAATGTTTTTCCTCTTGCTTTTAATTCTATTTGAATTAGAGGTAATCCATTTATAAACAGTGTCACATCATATCTAGTTTCTTTTTCTCCTGTTATACTTGTTATTTGATTTGAAACTTGATATATGTTTTTACACCATTGTCTAGTATTAAATAATTCTATATATACTTTTTCTCCATTATCTCTTTCTATACATTGTTTTTCTCTTAAAATTTTGCTACTAGCAAAAACTCCTTTACCAGTAATCATTGTATATAATCTATCAAACTCTCTATCTGATAGTTCTTTTCCTTTAAATTCTTCAATATTATGAGCATTTACTTGTTTTCTAAAATTTTCTTTTACTTCTTCTAAATTCTTTAAATTAACTCTTGTATAACCTAATAATTCTAAATGCTTTATTAATTTTTCTTCAAGCATTGCTTCACTTTCATATTCTTTCCCCATATAATAGCCCCCATTAATATCTTTATATTAACAAGGTTATTCTATCACAACTTCCATTTTTTCTCAATAAAACTGAAGAAATCTGTCGATTTTTTAATTTTTATTGAAAAACTCATCATAAGGATACCCAGCCTCAATATATTTTTCTGTTAACTCCATCTTATACCTCTCCAACAACTCCAAATACTTTTGTTTAAATATATTTTTACAAATCCATTCAACACCTTCTTTAGAAATTACAACTTTACTTCCAACTAACCACTTATATTTTCCCAAACCACTATCACACATTTTCTTAATGGCTTTCCTAATAGTAATATCTTTTCTATTGAAATACTTACATAACTGTTTTATATCCATATCCTCATTCCACCAATCTTCATTATGTTCTATTTTTAGTAAATCTTTATATTGTCTGATTCTATCTTCAAAAAAATCTACATCAGCATCTATTAAAAATTTTTCTTTTTGAAAATACACTTGCTTTAACCATGCGAATCCTTCAATTAAAACAAAATACTTTCTACTTCTAATCTTTTCACTTCTCCATCTACAAGTTGGATGTTTTTTTAGCATAACATCTATGGCTTTTCTTAAATCTGTATGTGTTATTTCTTTTCCATGTTTAGTAGTTGCTCCTGATAAATGTAATCTCTTTAAAATTTTATTGTATGATAGAAAAATACTATCTAAAACTTGCTCTGAATCTTTCCACATTTCTCATCACTTCCTCACTATAAAAATTTATTAATGCTAGTTTACGAAGCATTAATAATTAGCAAAATTTATTTTGCTCGAATATAGGTAGTATTTTTTAGTACCTAATATTCGCCAGCTAGGTGTCTTGACACCCTTTTTGCTGTTTAGGGCAAAATGCCCTAATACCCTTTTTACTCTCCGAGGGATATTTTTTTATTCGTTTTTTATTATTTTCTTTAAAAAATTAGGACAAGTTTATAAATATTTTTTTATTGCTTGTCCTAATTTTTTTATCAATTTTTATTTACTTTTTCATAAAAATAAATTATAATTTTTATAGAAAATATTTAAAAAAGTTATCTTTTTAGTTAGTTATTGTTCCCGCAATTACTAACTTTTTTCTTTTTAATCCTATGATCTATATCATCTATTTTTACAAGATAACACATCTCATATAATCGAGAAATAATCGACTTTGCTGTCTCTATTTCTCCATTAATACTTAGCCTTTGTACTAAGGAATTCTGATTATAATTTGTTGTTATAATTACTGGTAAATTATTTTCATATCTACTATTTATAATAGTAAATAATTTTTCTATTCCCCACTCACTTGGCTTTTCTTTTCCTAAATCATCTATGATTAATAAGTCAACATTTTCATATAATTTAATAATTTCCATTTCAGAAATACTATTATCTATCTCATATGAATTTTTTAATTCTGCTAACAAATTAATTAATGTACCATATATTACTGGTATTCCATTTTCTATTAACTTATTCGCAATACTACAAGCTAAATGTGTTTTACCAACTCCGTTATTTCCTACTAAAATTAATCCTTTTTTCTCTATGCCATTTACTAATTTTTCACTATAATTTTTTAAATTGTTAAATACTTTTTTATTACTAGTATTTGGTTCAAAGTTTTCAAATTTATAACTTAAATTTCTTTTACTCATCTTGCTATTTTTTATAATTTTTTCAACCTTTCTTGAGAACTCTTGCATTAATTCTAGTTTTCTTTCTTCCTCTAACATTCTTATTCTTTTTAAATCATATTCTTTCCAATGCTCCTGAGCATTCTTACATTTGCATCTTTCATAATCTAAAGTCATTACTCTCTTTGTACCATATAATTTCCATTCTATTGTTTTTCTGTATAATTTATTTTTGCAATATTCACATTCAATGAAATCATTTTTGTCAATCGAGGGTTTCAAAATTTGATTCATCTATTCTGCTCTCCTTTCTATTTTCTTCTTTTATTATCTTTTCTGTTGTGTCATTATTAAAACTTTTTTCTATTTTAATTTCTTCAATTGCTTTGTTTGATTTTCCAATTTTCCTTAACTTTTCAGCACTTTGATACTTGCTCCAATTTTTTACGAAGTATGTATCATTTTTATAAATTAGCATTCCTAAATCGATAAATTTTTGTAAAATTTTCGTAAATGTTTTCGAAGATTTTCCAATAATGTTTGTAAAATCTTTGATTTTGAATGGTGTATTATCACTAATATATAATCCGCCATCTCTGTTACATTCTCCAGCAATAGTCAAAATTTGAATCCATATTCTAAAATAGGTGTCCCCTTCCCTTTCTCTTAGTAGGATTTTGATTTTTCTGTTAGAGAATATACCAATATTTAATTTTATCCATCCAACTTGTCCCATTTCCTCCCTTCTTTCTATTAAGATTCTTCTAGTGAATCATTCTCTTTTTTGCTTAGATAAATATCTAAAGCTTCTTTTCTAAATAAAATTCTTTTTCCAACTCTTGAACAAGGAATTTGTTTTCTTTTAACTAGTTGTGTAATTAACCAATATGAAATTCCTAAATATTCTGCTGCTTCTTTTGCTGTTAGAGTTGTTCTGGTTACTTTATCCACCGCCATATTCTCACCTCCAATTTTTAAATCAGCAAATTTAAAATTTTCTATTGACATTTTAAATTTAGCTGTGTATAATATTGTTAACAATTTTATATTTTGTATTTTAATTGTTAATTTGTGATTAGTCAATAATTTTAATGTTATTTTGATATATTTTAACAATTTATTATAATTAATTTTAGTTGTTAACTCGGAGGTAACTATGGATTTTGAACCACTTACTCAACTTAATATGATTATTATGGGTGTAAATAAAAATACTGAAAATTTTATACGTGATACTTTTTCTAAAGTAAATGCGATATATAATTTAGATGATAACTCTTATGAATTATTAAAAACTGAAAAAGAATTTAATAGTAAAAGAGAATATAAAAAATATATTTCAAAATACTCTAATAATATGTGTAAACTATATAAGTCTGACTATATTGAAGAAGAACAGAAATTAGGAACTTTATTATTAGATTTTCTAAAATACGATTTTACTAACTTTGATTCTTTTTGTGAATTTGTTTATAAGTATGGATTACCAGCAATAAGCTTCAACCTTACAGTTAATAAATTAGATAATCCATTTAAAAATTGTTCAAAACTAAATATTGTTAATGATAAGGATAATGTATTTTATACTGAAGAAGATTTTTATAAGACTTGTAAAGAAAATTTCAAACAAAGATCAGAAATTCTTATAGCTTATCAAAATAGATTTGATGCAATAATAAGATTTATAAATAATCTATTTAATTTAGATTACTTAAATGACCTTTCTATAGGAGAAAGATTTTATTTATACCAAATGTGTGATTCTACATATTATCTAGCCAATTCAACCATCTTACTTTCTGCTGCAACAGTATCTTATGATATATCTCCGATGAAAGATCTTGGATTTCCTAAGAATTCTAAAGCAGAAGATTTTGAAAATTTTGAAGAAAAAGTTATATCACTTGCAAATCATATGAAATCTCATCCTCAAGAATATAATAAAAAAACATCTATCTATATTAAGTTCAATTGCTATACAATTGAAACAGCATGTTTAATAAGTATATTAAATCTAGTTCAAAATAATATACCTATAGCTATTTGTAAGAATTGTGGTAATTACTTTATTCCATCTTCTAAAAAGAATACTTTATACTGTGATAATATATTTGAAAATGGTAAAACATGTCAAGAAATTGGTGCAATGATTACTTACAATGAAAAGTTAAAAAAAGATGAAATAACTTCATTATATAGAAAAACATTATCCGCAAAAAAGATGTTAGCAAATAGAAATCCTGATATTCCAATGTATTTAGCAAAATATGAACATTGGAAAAAAGAAGCTAATGAATTTAGACAAAAAATAAAAAAAGGCAAAAAAACAGAAGAAGAATTTAAACAATGGATAGAAGAAACTAGAAAAAAATAAATTTATATAAAATCCTTGCCATAGGTATGCTGAAAGGAGGTGAAAAAGTAATGGCAGGGTATCTTGAAAAGAGAGGCAAACGCTCATGGAGATTAATTGTATCACATGGTTTTGACAGCTATGGTAACAGAATCAAATATACTAAGAGTATCAAGGCTAATAGTAGGCGAGAAGCAGACAAAGAACTTGTAAACTTTGTTTATGAGATAGAAAATGGTATTGTTTTGCAGAACTCTTCAATGACATTTAAAGAATTTACAGATTTATGGAGAAAAAATTATGGTGAAAAAGAATTAGCACCTAAAACTTATGAAAGATATAAAGGAATGTTAAAATCACGAATTATTCCATATTTCGGTCATTATAAGTTATGCAATATAAAGCCAACTCACATTATGAGTTTTTACGATTATCTTTCAAAAGATCATCAATTAAAAAGATGTAAAAATCACAATGGAAAGACTGTAATGAAAAGCTTATCTTCTAAAACAATACTAGAACATCATCGTTTACTACATGCTATGTTACAGAATGCAGTATATTGGCAGATACTACCTTATAATCCGGCAGATAGAGTTAAACCACCTAAACACGTAAGACCTCAAATTAAATACTATGATGATGTTCAATGTAAACAATTACTTGAGGCATTAGAAAATGAAGAAATTAAATTTCAAACTATTGTTATATTAACATTGTTTACTGGTATGCGTAGAGGCGAAGTATTGGGCTTAGAATGGTCAGATATCGATTTTAAGGAAGGTTTTGTTAATATTACTAAGTCAAGTCAGTATATTGCTGATAAAGGCATTTTCGTAAAAGACCCAAAGACACATAGTTCAATTAGAAAAGTCGGAATTCCTGATATCGTTATAAATATGCTTTATAAGTACAAAACTTGGTATGATGCAGAAAAAGAAAAATGTGGAAACTTATGGATTAACTCAAACAGACTATTTGTTACTTGGAATGGTAATCCGATGCATCCAGATACAATTACAGATTGGTTTCGTTCTTTTATTGAAAAGAACAATTTACCAAAAATTACTTTCCATGGTTTGCGACACACAAATGCTACTTTGCTCGTTTCACAAAATGTGGATGTAGCAGTTATAGCATCAAGATTAGGGCATGCTCAAATAACAACTACCTTAAACTTCTATGTGCATCCAGTTGAAGCTAATAATAAAGAAGCTGGTAATGTGTTAGAGAAAGTGCTCGCATAAAAACTCTTTTCAAAATTTCTCGAAAATTACTTTTTTGATTTTCTAAGTTTAATATAAATTAGTAAGGTTGAAATATGCTATTTAGTGCATAATAAAGTAGGGACTGTCCCCAAATTGTCCCCACTTTTGTAAAAATAGATATTTGGTCAAAAAAATAAGAGCCTGCAATCTCTTGCGACTCTAATAAAATTTTGGTTGCGGGGAAATGCTTAAATATTTATTTTTCAATATTAAATCATATTTTGTTTAGTGAATTGTTTAAAGTAAATAAGAAATTAATAACTTTGAGAATTGCTAACAATTCTTTTATATCATGGATTTTGAGTTGCATAAAATAGACATTTTATACTATGTACCTATCAAAACAAATAAAGTTTAACTATTACTAAACAATGATTTATCCATACGTTTCATAACAAATTTTTATAGTACATACAAAATTTATGTTTTCTTATGTTAAATATATTATAATTTATTTTTTATTCTATTTGTTACAAACTTTTATTATTTGATACATTTGACTTTATCAGCAATATCTCCAATAACCATTTTAGGGGAATATCTTAGTATCTTACTATTTTCGCTTTTAGAGTATCTCAAATTGTTCATATTATTAGTCGCATTTACAATATTTGATTTTATTGTTTTCCAATTTTGTTTATATTTTTTAGCTAAATTTTTATATATATTATTTTCTATATCTTTTAATATTTTTATTGGATTATCACTTTTACAAACTATTTCAATGCTATCTATAATATAAAATGTACCTAAATTTGCTAATGAATATCCATAATTAATAACTTCTTTTTTTATATCTTCTCTTATAATATTCGTCTCCTTTCATTTTTACACTTATCTACATTTTTCTGCACTTATTTACACTTTTCTTGATTTTATGGATATAGATGATTAATATTAGTATTGTTCAATGCTTTTTATTGAACGCTGTACCAAAAAGACGGACTCAATAATTTTACGTTTAATTGGTGCAAAGTATGAAGAATAAGAACAATTTTCTAATGTACAGCTAAAGCTAAACTCAGTTAGGAGGAAAAACATGAAAGTTTTTAAAAAAATTCAAGCTTTAGTCATGGTAGCCATTATTGCTATCACGAGTTTGGGAACTACTGCTTTTGCAGCTGAAGTTTCGCCAAGAAATTCTGTAACTGAAGAGGTTTCTGCTGACGAGAACATCATTCAACCGCGTGTGCTAACCACAATCGTCGACCAATCTTTTTCTATGTCAGGTGTTCATACCGGTTCGACAAGAACCTACAATTACTATAATTTGGGCGCCATTTGTACATTTACTGATATGAATGGTAATATTCCATCTGATGGTACCATTCTTGCTATTCGGTTGTACGATTCTAACAACAACTTGATAAAAGAATGGCAAGGTAGTAGGGGAAATGTACTATGCACCCCTGTTGGAATTAATAATGGCGGAAGGTATTATTTTAAATATCTTGTCGCATATGGAACTCAAAATATTAAAGTCAATATGCTTATTGTGAGTGCTTCATAATCCCATAATAAGCTATTTAAAGTAACCATTATATGCTGTATCAAAGAAACATTCTTATTCTTCATACAACAGACTAGCAAAGAATTCTGCTAGTCTGTTTCTATTTTTCAATCATTTTTTATTAAAGTAATACTTGAATCAAATGGAATTAAATAAAGTTCTATTTCATTTAATTCATCAAATATACTAACCGAATCAAATCTTAAAATATACTCATTCATTAGATTATTAGAAACTTCTGTGTTTGATGGTGAGATAAGTTCATTATTATATTTTAAGTAAAATACTGCTACATCATTTAGAATATCAAGATTGTCCATAATGTATTGTGCAGCATCAAATGATTCCTTTAAAGTTAACTTAATATTTACTCCTGTAGGAGATAAAGTTGCTACTGCATTTTCCACATATTTATTTTCTTCTAAAAGTGTATATATAATATTAGTATTAACTCTCATTTTTTCATCTATTGATACCATTAATTTCCAATCTCCATCAATTGTCTTTTGTGTACCATTTTCATATACTAAATCTAAACTTTTAATATCAAAATATAATTCTTTAAATTCTTCACTTTCAGGTCTTAAACCAAATAAAATTGAATCTCTGAATGTTGTATCTGTTAATTTTATAGGTTCATTTGCCCAAGTTACAGAATTATATATTGGAATTTCTTCAAGTTTTTCTACACCTTTAAATCCACTTTGAAAAACCACCTTTTCATTATCATTTGTAATAACAAAATCTTTTAAACGAATTGATTTTACATTTTCATTTTTAGTTTCAAAATTAAAAGCAATATCTAAATTTAAGTCATCTACGATTAGATTATCTACTTTTATTCCAATATCTTTATCATATATGTAATCGACATTTTCTTCTTGTATATATCCGTTTTCAACTGCAACATCAATAGCTTTTGTCGAATTGTTAAATATCTTTTTAATATAGCTTTCTATCTCTTTAGCAAAAACTATTCCTGTTGAAAACATTAAACAAATACATGCTACCATACCATACTTCATATATTTATAATTTTTTGGCTTTTTAATAGCTATATTTTCTTCTTTAAACTTATATATAGATATTTTAGAAATTACTTTTTCTTTAATAATATTATTATCTTCCATGATGTCCTCCTTTACTAAACTCTTTTTTTATTTTTTTTCTTATTCGACTTAATTTTGTACAAACGTTTATTTCTGAAATTTCTAATTCATAAGCAATTTCTTTTGTAGATTTAGAATAATAATAAAACATATTGAAAATTTCTAATTCTTTTTTCTTTAAAATTTTTAAGCATCTTTCTATTTCAATTCGATCTTCTAGCAGAGCATCTATATCACTATAAGAAATAAAATTATCATAATCTTCAATATTATATGTAATATTTCTTTTATCTAATTTTTCTTTTATTAAATTTCTTGTAATTCCAGCTATGTAAGAATCTAAATACATGATATTTTTTGCTTGATTTTTCCAAAGTATGAAAAATGTATCAGCTAAAATTTCTTCTTTATCTTCATAACTCAAATTTTCTCCAACCATATTATTTATGATTTTTCTTATATATGGAGAAAAGTCATTTATTATTTTATCTAAATCTATTTCACCTTCTTTTTTATAACTCTTTAGTTCTTTTACATTATTCACTTTTAAATCTCCCTTTTAAAGATATCTTCACTTATATAGTGGGTTATTTTTATAAAAACCTTACACTTTTTTATAATATTATATATATTTTTTAATATTAATTAAATTGTGTATTGATATGATATATTTTAATCAGTTTTATATTTATAATATAATTCTTAACGATTCTTGAATAAAATTTTTATTAGTAAATATATTTTTATCATATTCATATCTAAAAATCATTTTAAAAAGTAGTTTTTTGTAAATTATTAAAATTCTAATTGTTTTACTTTTTCACTAAATCAAATGTCGTAAACACTAGTTATATCAATAAAAAGAGACTTAAAAAGTCTCTTTTTTTGTTGTTTAAAATATCTCCACGGCGATTTTCTTTAAAAAAGCTCTGTAATAGTATTGATATATAGTGTTACAAAGCTTGCAAAAAAACAAATTTTGTATCAAAATGTCTTTTTTTGTATCAAATCCACATAAACATTGAAAATCAGAGTATTATGAAATTAGATCGTACGACAAATGATTATCGATAATCAAATATTTTAGAAAGGAATGCTTGATTTATGAAAAAAGAAAAAAAGCAGATTTAAGAAAAAGTATGAAAAAACATCAATGTTTTTTCAGTAGTGTTTGAGTTTATATATAAACTCAAATACTACAATAAAATTATTATTTCACTTTCTATAGGAACTGAATATAAATAATAATTTTAAGGGGTTATTAGGGTACTCCCTAATCACAACAGAAACTCAATTGAGTTTCTAGTGTGTTAGAAACTTGAAGTGACCCACAAAAGTTGGACAAGTTCTATGCTACATTAGGGTAATATTCCATTCTGTACTGAATTGGACTTTTACCATTTAGCCTTAGCTTTATCCTACTATTATTGTAGTAAGAAATATACTCATCAAGCTCTTGCTTGAATTGATTTATACTTTCGAATTCTTTCGAATAAAAGAATTCTGATTTTAATATACTAAAGAAATTTTCGGCACATGCATTATCTAAGCAATTGCCTTTTCTAGACATGCTTTGTCTTATTCCTTTATTTTTTAATATATTTTGATAGCGTTCTAATTGATACTGCCAGCCTTGGTCTGAATGTAATATCAAATTTGAATTATCTGGAATTCGCTCAAACGCTTTGTCTAGCATATCTTCAATTTGTTTGAAGAAAGGTCTTTCTGAGAGATTATAACTTACAACTTCACCATTATATAGATCTATAATTGGTGATAAATAAAATCTTCTATTTAACAAAGCAAATTGTGTAATATCTGTAACCCATTTTTCATTTGGTTTATTTGCTTTAAAATTACGATTTAAAAGATTTTTGGCAACAACACCAAAATTGCCTTTATATGAACGATACTTTCTAACTTTAACAAAAGATTGTATCTTAAGCTCTTTCATAAGCTTATATACTGTTTTTCTGTTAAGTGTATAACCTCTATTATAAAGTTCTAAAGTCACTCTACGATAGCCATATCTACCTTTATTTGAATGATAAATTTGCTTAATAACATCTTTTATTTCTGCATATTTATCTGGCTTTGATAGATTGTCTATAACGTAATAATATGTACTTTTTGATAATTTTGCCTTTCGTAATAGAGCCGTTATTTTATATTTATGCCTTAATTCATAAACGGCTAATGCTTTTTCTTTTTTTGTTGGTTGATTCTTTTTTGAACTAAGGCATCTAATTTTTTTAAGTAATCGTTTTCCATTCTTAAATCTTCGATTTCTTTTAAAAGCTCTTCTTTGCTTTTATCTGTTAAATCAGAAGTGTCTGGTGTTGAACATTTTCTCATCTTTTTGTTTCGTCGTACTTGCATTCCGTCGATTGCTATTGATCGATTATTTAACAAGTACTCACGACCTTTCTCATCATACATTTGCTTCCACAATGCAATTATCGTTGAAGACGGCAACTTAAAGTGCATACGTGCCTTTTCCAAAGATAAGTGGTTTGCATACATATATTCTACTACGTCAACTTTAAAATTTCCATCATATTTTCTAATTTTTTGTGGTTTTAAGCCATCTTCACCAGAATTTCTGTAAAGATTGCACCAAACCCTAATTTGTTCCTGATGGATTTTGTAATGTTGAAATGCTTGATAATATGAATGCTTACCTTCAATAACAAACTTAACAATTTCTAACTTAAACTCAAATGGGTGTCTAAACATATTGGGTGAACCTCCAATCATACTAATTTTTTTGTCCAATATTTTTGGTTCACCTCAACTGAAAATTAGTTTTCATGTTTTCGGCATAAAAATAAAGTTATTATTTAGTAAAACTGCGAAGTGAGGCTCTATAGAAAGTGAAGCTTATAAATTAATTGAATATGAAAATTTATTATTAAAAGGAGATTTTAAAATATGAAAAATAATAAAGTATATAAAGAATTTAAAATAAAAAATGTTCAAGGTTATAACTATAGTAAAGGTTATTATAAAAATAAAAACAGAAATAATAAGAAAACAGGATTTAACTTGGATACAGCATTATCAAATAAATTAGACAGAGAATTTAAAGAATTTTGTAAAAATATTATGAAAAAAGATAAACAAGCTATTTTAAATAGTGCTTATGAAATTACTGTAAAAGAAGAACTAAAAGAAGAATTAAAAAATATGAATTTATATAGTGCAGAGAAAGAAATGTTATTTCTTCAAGATGATATATTAAATGAATTTTATCACGACTGGTTAGACTGTGACACACCACTTGGAGAGTCAATGCAACCTTGTTTGCAAGAATCTATCGCTACATTAACAAAATATATCGGAAAGAAAATAAAAAATAATAATGAACAAGAAAGATAGTGATTTATTATGAGTTTTGCAATTATCAGAAATACTAATTACAAAAAAGATAATTTGGCAGGACTATATAAGCATAATGAAAGAAAAAATACAAACTATTCAAATAAGAATATTGATAAATCTAAATTTTCTCTTAATTATTCACTAAAGAAATGTAATACAACATACTTAAATGCTTTTAAAACTTTACAAAATCAATACGACTTAAAAGGTAGAGTAATTAGTACAACTAATATTCTTTGCGAATATGTAATTACTTCTGATAAAGAATTCTTTGAAAAAATTGGAGAAAAAGAAACTTACAGATATTTTAAAACAGCTTATAAATTCGTTTCTAGCTATCAAAATTTAGGAGAAGAATTTATAGTTTCTGCTAAAGTACATAATGACGAGGCAACACCTCATTTACATATAGTTTTTATACCAGTTGTCCACAAATTAGATACAAAAAGTGGAAAACAAATAAACAAAATTGCTTGCTCTGAATATTGGAAAGGAAAAGACAGTTATAAAAGACTTCAAGATAATTTTTATAGTTATATGACAAAATCTGGTTTTGATTTAGAAAGAGGACAAAAAGGTAATATACATATTGAAACAGATAAACTGAAAAAAATAACAAATTATGAAGTACAAAAATATGAAATGCAAAGTATTAATTTAGAGCAAGAAAAAGAAATAATTGATACAGAAGAATTAAAAAAAGAATACAAAAGAGTAATAAGAAAGTTTAATACTTTAGCAACTCAATATACTAGAATAAAAAATTTAACAGATACTACAAACGAAAGATTAGAAGATATTGAAATAGAAAATCATAATATAAAACTTGAAAATTCAAGACTAAAGCAAGAAAATAAAAACTTAAAAAATTATATAAATAAAAGTATTGAGTGGATGTCTTTAATATTAAACTGGTCTATGGATAGAGTAAATAAAATGATAAACAAATTTATAGAAAGAAAGGAAGATGTAAAAGATGAACGAAAACATAAACTTAAATCAAACAAAAGATAAAACATTAAATATAGAAGAAGTATTAATAAAAGAATTAATAAATAATATTGAAAATCCTTATAAATTATTAACTGTAAATGATGTTTCAAAAGACCTAAATATAGGAATAAACACAGCTTATACATTATTTAAAAACAAACAATTTCCATCTATTAAAGTTGGAAAAAATAGGAAAATAACACTATTAGCTTATACTTTATGGAAATTGCATAAAAACTAAAGAGAGGAGATATTTTATATGGCAGTAAAAGGAAGTAGCGAAGGATATATATTCTTTAATAAACAAAGAAAACGTTGGAACGCACAATATATAGAATATGATGAAAACACAGGAAAAAGTATGAGGAAAACTAAAAGTTTTAAAACTGAAGATGACGCAAAAAAATATTTAAAAACAATTATGTATCAAAAGGAAAATCCTTTGTTTATTGAACATAATGGAATACCTATATGTGAAATAATGAAATCAAATTTAAGACTAAAATTAGATACAAATCAGATAACCTCTACACAATATGGTAGAGTTATGAGAACTATTGAAAAAATCGAAAAAACTTCAATAGGTAATAAAAATATAGATGAGATAACAGCAGAAGAATTACAAGTTTATATAAATGCTCAAAAACATTTAAGCAATTCATCAATAAGCAAAATATATCAACAATTTAATCAAGCATTTAAAATAGCAATAAATAAAGGATACTTAATGCAAAATCCTATGATAAATGTAATAAAACCTAAAAGCTTAAAAGACAATAAAATAGTAAGAGCTTTAACAGTTGAAGAACAACAAAACTTTACTAATTATTTATTAAATAAAACTATAGATGACTGTAAGTATAAAAACGTATTTTTAATTCAAATGTATATGGGCTTAAGAGTTGGAGAAACTCTTGCTTTAACAATTCACGATATTGACTTAAAAAACAAAAGATTAAATGTGCATAGAACTTTAACTACAGATGAAAATAATGCTATAATTATGGGAAATAAAACAAAAACTTATGCTGGAAAAAGAATTTTACCAATTCCAGATTTCCTTTATCCATATATAATAGAACAAATGAAAAAAGCTGAAAGTCAAAACAATAATGAAGAGAAACTATTATTTAAACCTATTAATCAAAAATACACTCGAAGAACAAATGTAAATTCAGAACTTCAAAGAATTTTAAAATCGCAGTTTGGAATAACTGGTATTTCTACACATAGCTTAAGACACAGCTATGGTACAAGGTGTGTAGAAAGTGGTATGGCTCCTGTTGTAGTGCAAAGGCTAATGGGACATACAGATATTACAGTAACATTAAATACTTACACATCTGTATTTGATAAATTTAAAGAAGCTGAATTAGATAAAGTAAATAAATATTATTTGAATGAAAATTTAATATCAACAAGTGAAAATCTATTACTAAATAATGAAAAAGATTTAATATAATCATTATCCTTATGTTGTTTGAAGCCTGAAACCATTGATACTACTATTGTTTCAAAGACTTACTCAAACAAAACACAAACAAATCTTACTGTTTACATAAATTGTTTGAGTGGTTGTTTAAAAGTTAATAAAAATTAATATTTGTGAAAAAAGGTTAACAACAGTGAAAGTACTGAAAAATAAGCTTTTTCTCAAAAATAGAAAAACCGTTAATTTTTAAAAATTAACGGTTTTTCACTATTCTTTGGTTGCGGGGGTAAGACTCGAACTTACGACCTTCGGGTTATGAGCGAGGTTTGACCGGTTTTTGTGGTTTTGTGAAAATTAGAGTTTTTGTTGGTATTTCAGTATTTACGAGAGTTTTGGCTTGTAGAACATTTGTGTCTTTTTATGGTATTTTTGGAGTAGATTTTACCCAATTTTTACCCAATGGGTATGGTACATTTGTTCTTAGAAAATTGGCTCTTGTAAGAGATATTTTTATTGAGAAAAATTTTAATTTTTAGGAGGATTTAGATTATGAATAATTTAAGAGAAGTTAATGATGATATTTTGAAAGATTGGTTAGAATCTAGAGAGGAAACTTTGTGTTGCACTTTAAGTGCTGAGGACAAAAAGCATTTTGTTTATTTTGATGAGATCTCTGAGAGGATTTTAAAAAATGTTCCTGAGCAGAATAAAAAGTATGTTAAGAAACAACTTGATCTGCTTGATGAGAATTTTATGGATTATATTTTCTATTGGAATGAGAAATATTATAGGAATGGATTTTGTGATGGGGTACAGTTGATTGGTGGGAGCTTTGATAATTAATTAAATATATTTTCCAAAGTTTTTTCAAAATTTTGAAAAAACTTTGGATTTTTATATACTTTTTTAAATTAGTAAAAATATAAATTTCTCTATTTAATAATATTTCTTAAATGTTGAACCTTCTGCATAAGCTTTTCATTTTTTCTTAACTCTGATAAGCTATTGTTGTAACCCTCTAATTCATTTATTAATTCAATAAATAATGGTGAAGTTACATTTGCCTTAGCTATTTTCAATAACTCTTTATACTGTTTTATACATAAAGAGAATTGTAATTTGCTGGATATTTTATCTATTGAAAAAGAAGTAACTGCTAATAAAAATTGTCTTTGTGAAAATTTATTTATTAGTTCTCTATATATGGTGTCCGCTCCCCAACAGATACCATTTCCATTAGTTAAAAATGCATCTATTATGACTTTTATGTAATAATCATTTATAGAAGTAGGAACTGCATTATTTCCCAACAGCCCTTTTATATGCTCTGCATATGGAGGTTCTAAATAAAAATTATTCATTGGTGCATTATGTGCTATGTATAAATGTTCTAATTCAATTTTTAATTCAGCAACTTTTATATTATCTGGTAAATATGACTCTGCATCTACAATTTGTAAAAACTCTCTAGCTAATTTTGCTTCGTTTTGATCGTTATTTACTTGAAATTTACCGAACTTAATGCCCAAATTCCATTTATTTTCCTCTGAAACTATATTCCATAGCTTTGGCAATAACATCTTTATATTTCTTCTTGTTTCAATGGTTGTATCCTCTCTACAATATATTCCAAAAAATCCATTACAAAGTGAATCTGCTTTATCAAATGTTAAATCTCCAAAAAATTCACTTATTATTTCGGCTTCTGTGTCAGTTATTTCATTATTTTTTATATTATAAAGAAGTTTTCTAATCTCAATAGTAATATTAGATAATGGTAATGATATTACTTCTTTTATACATGTTTCAAGCCATGAAATTAATTGAAGACCTGTTAACTCTACCTGATTAGGATGAGCTGCACTTGCCCAGTTTCTCATAAATTTTATATTATCTAGCATTCGATATCCTATGTCCGATATCAAACCTATTTCTTTTGCTCCTTGTATCAATTCGCTATCATCTATTTTTGCCAAATCAGCTTCAGTTGATAATTTATTTCTTTTATCTGATGTTACTGCTAAATCAAAAAAATATTGTATGTCATATTGAGCAATTCTGTATCTCAATTGGTTAACAGTTTCATCCCACAAATAATTTAACGCAGCATCAAATAATCCAGCACTTACTGCTGATAAAAACTTTGATATGTAGGTAGATTTTATAGCAATATCTGGCTCTAGTAAGTCAACTACATCTTCAATATTCTTAAAAACTTTTTTTCTTTCTTCAACACCAACTAATATATTTTCTGTTGGCAAACCTAGATAATTATATATATTTAACATTTTTTCATCATATTCCGTTAAATTTTTTGCTATCTCATTATTATTTAGAACTATTAAATCATTCATAACTCTTCTCCTTTTACTAATTATCTCAAAAAATATTTCATCATTTCTGTATATTGATCCTGCGCATTTAGGCAAGTATCTATTAAATATCCTTTTTCTTTATTAGTTTGATATTGATTCAATCCTCTATAATAGAATAGCTTATCTTTGTCTAAAATAATAAATGGTACTATATTATTTTTTAAACATTCTTTAAAGGCAATTATTCTACCAACTCTACCATTTCCATCTTGAAACGGATGTATCTTTTCAAATTTAGCATGAAATTCTATTATTTCATTTATTGTAACTTGTTTCAAAGACTCATACCATTCCAATAATTTTTTCATATCTCGCTCAACATTTTTAGGATCTGTAGTTTTTAGTCCCCCTACTTCATTTGGTAATTTCTTATAATCTCCAACAACAAACCAATCTTTTCTACTGTCTGATGTTCCTTCTTTTAATATCTTGTGAAACTCTTTTATCATCTTTTCAGTTAACTTTTTACCTGCTATATCTAACATATAATCAACTAATTTAAAATGATTAGCCGTTTCTAATACATCATCTAAATCTGTAATAGAATCTTTTTCTGCCAATAAGGTGTTAGTTTCATAAATATATCTAGTCTGATCTTCTGTAAGCTTACTCCCTTCAATATGATTTGTATTATATGCAAATGTAATTTGAGTATTATGATATAGATTTCCTTTTAATTTCATATTTTTTTGTTCTCTTAATACTTCTAAAATATTTATTTTAGATATATTAAAATCATCTTCTTTAATCAATTCATCAATAGAAACATTAAATATTTCAGCTAATTTTTTTAATGATTCAATATTAGGTTCTAATGTTCCAGATTCATATTTAGAAACTGTAGCTGGTTTCACTCCTAATGATTCTGCAATTTCAACTTGCGTCATGTTTTTACTTTCTCTATATAATTTTATTTTTTCTCCTAACATAATAAAAACTCTCCTTTTCATTATAATAATATTATATCATATTATTTCTAAAAAAGAAAGTTTTATTTAACTATTTTATAATTATTTCCAAAATAGAACTATATATTCTGTTATATACTAACTTAATAAAATAAATTTTCTTTCATTTCAATAACCTTTTTATCTATTTCTAAAAAATCATATACAGATGCAAAAATTACTTGATGTTCTTTAAAATCACGCTCTAATATCTTTATCATAGCAATAGAAGCATTACTTGTTAATTCATTAGTTCGTGGTGAATCAATTATTATAGGTAAATTAAGTCCATATCTATTTTTAATTTCTAATAAATATGCAATCTTAAAAGAAAATGACATATGTGTCAAAATTCTTCCTGTTTTGCCTTTTAATTTATTTGTTAATACAAATTTAGAACTATCGCCAATATATTCATCAAATTTTAATTCTTTGGCATATTTTTTTATAGTATTATAAATTGAATTCAAATACATGTTATTTTCTGATAATATATTATGCAATTCATTCATCAATTTTTGTTTTCTTCTTGTTAATTGTCCAATTATCTTATCCATTTGTTTTTCATTAATATTGACATCTTTTAGCATCTCATCAACTTCTTCAGCGACAGTCTTTACATTGAATAATATATTTCTATCATTTAATTCATCTTCAATTTTATTTATTTCGTTTTTAATTTTACTTAAATTTATTTCTAATTCTTTTTTTCTTGTTTCATAGAAAATCTGATTTTCATTATAATTTAATATATTATCTTTAGATAGTTTAACGGAATTATCATTAGAAATTTTTACATATATATCTAACTTTTCAAGGTAATCAACTAATTTTTTATTATCTTTTAAAATGCCACTAACATCTTTAATATCATTTTTTATTTCAGCCTCTCTTATTTTAAGTAATTTTAATTGACTATATAACTCGCTATCATCACTTTTGGTATATGATGTAACTTCTTCAATAATATTTTCACTTTTATATTCCGCAATACTTTTTAGTGATCTATATTTTCGTATTTCATCTTCTATCTTTTTTATTTCATTATTAATTGAAGAAACATCTTTATCGGATAATGCAGAAATAAAATCTTCTATATTAAATCTGTTTTTTCCTATAATTATTCCTCTGTTTAGAAGAGTCCATCCTTTTTCTTGGTCAATATAAAAAATAGCTAATAAATTATTTAGAATCATAATTTCACTTATGTTAAAAATTTTAGAATGTAGCTCATATAATTGTTCAGGTACTATATAAGTTATTTTCTCATTTTTTTCATTCAAAACAACAATATCTCCTTTTCGTTCAAGTGAATATTGTTGTTCATTTTCTATTATATCTATATGTATAAAAAAATCATCAAAAGTCTTTATTCCATCTGTTGCAGGTATGTTATATCCTAGCCCGAATAGTATTGCTCTTAGCAAAGTTGTTTTCCCTTTTGAATTTTCTTTACTATAAATCAAATTAATCTTATCATCAAAAACAAATTCTCTATATTCATCTTTCCTTTGAATAATAACTTTTCTAATTTTCATATTTGTTAGCCCTTTCAAACATTTGCATTATATTTCCTTTTCTTATGAATATTTTTTTTGCAATAATTTTTGAGCAAGCTTTCTCTATAGTTTCCATATTGCTATCTTTATTATTTTTAAAAACTATATCATATATTTCGTTTTCATATTTAATAACAAACTGATTGCTTCTTATTTCTTTGTTTTCTATTTTAGCTTTCATTATTAAATTGCTAATCTTATTATACACATCAAAGTCAGCTTCTTTATAGTTTATTATCCTATCATACGTATCTAATGCTTCAAAAAAAGTTTCTTCTTCAATTTCCATACTTTCATCAAACTTTATTGAGTTTCCATCGCCTAATTTTAAGATCAAAAGTCTCCACAAAACATCTTCTTTTTTAAATTTTAATTTCATATTATTTTGAGTTGCATTATGTAGCGCTTCTGACTCTAACATTTGTAGAAATCTATTTTTATATGGTAGTAAATCGGAACTGATAAAAGTTAAAAAGTTTTCAATTTTGGCAATTATATATTTCTGTTTTGTTTCTTTATCTTCACCAAAAAAAGGGACTTTAGCAATTATTAATTTATCCCTATTTATGTTCTTTTGTAATTGATTAAGTTGAATATCAATTTTTTCTTTTGAAGCTAAAGATAATTCATTATATTTGAAAAATGATACTAATTCAAATTCATTTGTTCCAGAGTTTAATGGGTTCGGTTCTAAATTACTTATATATATTAGGCTTTCTGAATCATTATCATTAACATCTGATAATGATTCCAAAGCCTTTCTTAATTTTGTTGAATATGAACTCGTATCACCATCATTAATATTTTGTTTTGATTTTGCTTGTGCATAAATTTTTTTACTATTATTTAATGAAATTTCAATATCTTCCTTTTCTCCTTCTATCTTCATTTCTTTAAATTTTCCAAAATATTTTATCATTAAATATATAGCTATATTAATTTGAAATTGCCATCCAAAAGCACTTGCACTTGCATTTCTATTTACAGCTTTCATTTCTATTACCTTCTACTCATAAAAATTTAAATTTGGCAAAACTTTAGTAATTTTAATTATTTTTATTATAACTCAATTTTTAAATTTATTCTTCCACTTCAATTACAGGTATAAATACTTTCTTTAATTTTATGGTATCTTTAAATTTCTCTGACATATCATCATAGTATTTTAAAATTAAATCTACTAATTCACTTCCATTAATAGATTTTATTATTGGATGCTTTTCTAAATATATTTTAGCATTTTTTGCATAATCTGATAAAGTTACAAATAAACCATAATCTCCTTCGTCCATAGTTCCTTTTAATGATTGTACTGTAGATTCTGTGATATTTCCATCTTGGCTTTTTACTTGTACAATAATTCTTGGTGGCAATTCATCTTTATATGCAATAATGTCTTTTCCGTTATCTCCTCCGTGAGGACTAATTTTTGTTCTATATCCCATTGCATTTAATAAATCTGCGACAACATCCTCCAATTCATATCCTTTAAAATTTTTATTTAACTCTTTTAATACATAATCTTTGGTACTTTCTAATATAGTCTCTGAAGTTGCAAATGCATTATCGTCATTTTCTTGATTATTTTTTACCTTCTTTCCATTGTGAAGAGCATTTATAAATTCATCTGCATAATGCCTTACTTGAAAAAATGATAAAAATGATCCTATTTCATATAATGCACCTTGTGAAAACTCTTCTCTTGGTAATTCTTTTAACCATTTTACTTTTCTCTTTTGATTATATTCTGTTTCTCTACTATCAAAGAAATATTCCCCTTCAATTTGTCCAATATTAATCATTCTATTAAATTTTGTTGGATATATCACATAATCTCCTATTTTAGCTTCATTAACAAATCTAAATAGTTGTCCTGCAGAACCTGCTATAGATTGTTTTGATTTGTTTGGATAAACTTTATCATAGGCCTTATAATAAGATTCTCTATCTGTATCTATTGTGGATAAATCTCCCATTTCATGCCAACCTATAGCTATGACTTCATCTTGTAATAATAAATTTTCATTATTCGTATTATGAATTCCCCAGACTATTATTTCCTCACTCATTATTTTTCCTTTTATGTTATATTTAATCACTTAAATACGACATATTCTCCTTTCATTCTACTTTTTATATTATTTTAACCTATATTTCTTATTAATGTTTTATTATACTTGAAACTTCTTTGTATTTATACTTTAGCTCGCTCATTTTATATATTTGTTCAACTTAATTTTTGCTCCTATTTTATTCTAGAATCAATATATTTCCATTCGTCATCTGTTATATTCCATTTTTCACAAAGATACTTATCTGTATAAATCCTATCGTACTTTCCTAAATCAGGTACAAAACAAAATTTATTTCTTAATACATCTTGTGAAACAACAGCTTGCAAAAGTAAAAATCTTACTGTTTTAGTAAATAAATATGATTTAAAATTTTTAACTTCTTCTTCTGTATCAAAAGCTCCTGCTACAATAAATGATTCTGTACAACATTCACCTGGTTTAGCAATATTCGTATTACCATCATAATAAAATCCAACTGGTTTAGTGAAATCTGTTTGTCCAGCAATTGGAGATCTAGGAACCAGTAATTTCCATTTATTTAATAATTTATTTTCATCATGTATATCTTTTAAATCGGCATATCTCTTTCCAATCTTTTGTATAAACCAGCAAGGAACCCCTTTATCTTTAGGTTTATAATTCGTTGGTAGTCCAAAAGGTTTTTGTGGGGATACCACATTTTCTAGTGTTTTACCATTTTCTTGTACATTAAAAACTTTCCTAATAATTGGAATAGCTTGGTTAAATCTCACAAATGTGTTAAATTCATTTAAATTTCTTGATGAAGAATATTTAACATTGTTTATAACATTAGTAACTTCACATTCTGCTTTATTATTTTTATCCCATAAGAAATAATTAACACCACCTGCAATATCAGCTGAATCAAAAACATCTCTAGTATTAGGATAATCAATAATTTTTGTTAAACATGTATCATTTAGCATATCTTTTCTAAACTCATTCAATCCCATACCTCCAGAAAACCATCTCGATGGAGTAATCATGCTTATATATTTAGAATCTATTGATTTTGACATATTTATAAACAAATTATATATTGGTTTAGCCTGTGTACCATATCCACCAGTCATTTCTTGATATGGAGGGTTTCCAACCACTGCATCGAATTTCATTTGCACTCCTTCCTTATTCCAACTATTAGCATTTAATACATAATTAGTAACTGCTGTTATATTTTCATCTAATTTAGTTGCAACATCTTCTATTAGTAAAGTATTTACATTATATTCTTTATAACCCGCTAATGTTCTTTTTACAATTTGCATTGCCATTTTAGTTTTACAAATTATAAAAATATTATTTTCTAATGTTTCTCTCCAAAAATCTTCATTTTTTTCTTCCGTGTAATCTTGCTTATTATAATTTAACAGTCTGTTCATATATATACTATAAGAACAATACAAAGCATATAAACCTGTTTTTGAATTTATTTCTAATATTTTAACCTCATTATTCTCAAATAAATCCTTGGTAACATTTCCTTGGTTTATAAATCTTGGTTCTTTATCTGGATAATTAAAATTATATCCTCCAATACAGTCTCCTAAATGCATATTTACTGTTTTCCAAGGTGTAAGTACAGTTTCTTTATCTGGATTTCTAAACATTGAGAATATTTCAGCTAACTTTTGTATTCTTTCTTTTATAGGCAATGTGTCTGCATATAATGTTGAATTTCTAATTTGTCTTCCAGCCTCTATAAATATTTCATTATCATAATATTTAGAAAACTTTTTAAATACATCTTTTGTAACGCCATTAGGCATAAATTCATTCCATGATTTATCATCTACTAATTCAATAAAATTTTGGCTATCAATATCTTTATTTATTTCAATATCTGCTCCATATATTAGTAATGGTATTCTTATTGATATTCCTCTCAATATCGACATTGCTGTTGAAGCTTGTTTTTTCTTTTCTTTTTCTTCTTCAAGTAGCCTTTTTTCTTCTTCAGTTAGCTCTCTCTTAAGTTTCTTTTTAGCTTCTTCTAATTTCTCATATTCTTCATTATTAAATCCCTGATTGTTAATATCAATACTATCAATTCTTTTTGTTTGTTTACTAACTCCAACTATTTTCTTTAAATCATCAAACTCTTTCAAATCTATTTCATCCATTTTTAGTAGATTATCATTATAAATATTCTTATCATCAAATCCATTGGTTACAACTCTTTGAGCTACTGCTTTTTTTAATTCTCTTAACATTTGAGTAACATCATATTTAATCATTTTAGAACCATCAATTCCAATAATTGGGCAAAAATTTAGAAAATGGCTCATAATTTCTTGTGATTGAACTGAACCTGGTCTTACTGATAATTGACCTGCCTGTGCGGCCATTTTTAATGTTCTATCTGGAGCAAAATCAAACACATAACATTTCTCTTTAACTTTGCCTCCAATTTTAGCTGGTGTTTGAACTCTAAATATTGTTTGTAAATAACTAGAAGCCGATGTGGAATATGAGCCAGAAAGCATGAAAACAGCTGTCCATTCTGGTACACTAACTCCTGTAGTTAATCTTCCACATGAAATTGTAATAGTATTAGTTTCTTCTGGCCTATCTGTTATTGCTGTTCTTACCTTCTTTAGAGCTTCTTCATATTTTTCTTCTTCATCACCATTTCCTGCCACATTAACAATCTGAAACATTCCAGAGCCAAATACTTCATGTTCTTTTAATAATTTACTTAAAGCTTTAGCCTCTTTAACTCCTGGTACCATCCATAATGAATGCCTAAAATATTCAATATACTCTTTAGTTGAATATGGATAATTAGAATTCTCGTCCTGCTTAGTCAATAAATTTAAAAACCTATTTATATCATCTTTATGTACAAAATCTCCTTTTTCATATCCTTTTGGAATAGGTTTTCGATCAATCTCTAATTCTCCTGTCCAAGTTCTAAAAAATTCTCTAAAGTTAAATGCATTATCCGATACATCCACATACCTAGGCATCAATTTATCTAAATAATATGTATAAATATTAAGTTGTGGCAAATCGCTATACGGATTAGAATCACCAAAATGTTCTATATCTGCATCCCATTCTAATTTAGCTGATTGTTCCATAATGTAATCCCATGTATAAATTTCATCTTCTTTAAAATCACTTAGTAAATTAAATGGTGTTCCAGATAACATCAATACTTTAGTTTTATAATCATCATGTATCTTTACGACACCATCGATTGTCTTTTCTCCTAAACTTGTTTTTGTTCCTTCATGTGCCTCATCAATTACCACTAAGTCCCAGTTATTATTGAAAATTAGTTCATCTTTATCAAAATTACCACCTACTTCTGATGATCCTCTTAAATCTTGAATAGAAGCAAAATATACAAATGGTTTATCGCTATCAATTAAACTTTCTATATTTTCTCCAAAAGTTTTAGAACCATATTTATAATCACTATCTTTTGAAAATATTTTATTAAAGTCTTCAAACCATCCATTATTTACGACTGGTCTATGTGTAATTATTATTGTTTTTTTATACTTCTGCCTTTTTACTATTTCTAATGCAGTTAATGTTTTACCAAAACGCATTTTAGCATTCCAAAGCATAATATCACTTTTTTTAAAATTTTCAATTGTTTTCTTTATTGCTTCTTCCTGTTCAGGTCTAAATACAATTGGATCCCTATCATAAGAGATCTGTTTTGCAGTTAACGCCTGTCTATTGTCTTTAACAGCCTTAATAGCTTGCTTAGCAGTTTCCAAATCCACAACAAACCATTCGTTTTGTTTATTCTCTGTATCAAAATAATATCTTTCTAATCCGGACCTTAATAAAACATTATGAACTTTTGTATCTTTAAATGAATTACCGTTATTGTCAACTGCTAATTCTGTATATAATAATTCATATTTTATACCAGCTGTTGATGTATAACTATTAATCCTATTTTTAGCGGCCTCATTTAATTCTTCAGAATTTGGTTGCAATTCTAACAAAGATTTATTTGTATGAACTGTAGCCTCTCCTATTTTCAATTTTCCACTATGAATTTCATCATTAATTCTAAAAATATAAATCAACTTATAACTAAATGTTGACGTAAATTTATTTGTTTCCATTTTTTCTACTCCTATTTAATAATGTAGTATATTTTATTTGTCTATTAGTTTCCCAATTCATTATTTTACAATAAATTCCATTATGTTTTTTATAATTATTTTTTTCACAGCCTATACAACTTATTTTTTGTGGCACATCTCCAAATAATGACATATTAATTGCTTCATCCGTTTTGCAACTATATGGAACTACAAATTTTGTGCCGTCCATTTGCCACACATTCCAAGAAATAATTTTCGCAATCTCTATAATATCTTCAATTAGTGGTTCTTCTTTAAATTGGTATAAATAATTATCTATAAATGCATACAACAAATTTTCTCTTGCAATCACCAAATTATCTCCTTGAAATTCAAAACCATAAGTATTTTTATATGCTTTCTGTACCCAATCCATCCATTCTAACTTATCATTTACATTTTCATTTATAACTCTTAATTTTCTATCTAATAATCCTATCCTATTATTTACTTCTATAATATCACCTGAAACATTATCATATCTACTTACCAAATATGGTGCTTCCCCACAGGATACTTCCAATCTAGTATTTTGAACATAATCTTGCCATGTTTTATTCGTTTTAGTTGGAAAATTTATTCTTTCCTTATTTGAAATCCAACTTTTATCACTCTCAATATTAAAAAAATTATCTTCCCCTGACCAAGCATTATCTATTAAATTATTTTGTGAATTACAAATCCAAGATGGAGTAAAAACTTCAGCCTTATCTCTTATTCTCTTTTCTTGTTCTTCTTTACTTTTCTTTACTCTAGGTTTAATTACATTTCCATTATGGCCTGTAATATTTTCAATTTTTATATTATCTTTAACACCAAATCCTATACCTTTATCTCTATAATTATCAGTAGCCCAAATAATATTGTTATTTGTCGTATGATCTTTAAGAAGGATATGCAATAATTCATAATTTGTTTTTAGCAATATATTCTCCTTTATATCTGCACTATTTTCCATCTTTTCCTCCTTTCAAATCAGTATAAATATTCTATATTATCTTATATCACAAATTATTCTTTTTCTCAATATAATTCTTGATATTTCTCTTTATTATATATTTTTAGTTTCTTCCAAAGAAATGATCATAAGGGTATCCAGTCTTAACATATAACTCTGTTAACTCCATCTTATACTTTTCTAACAACTCCAAATATTTTTGTTTAAAAACATTTTTGCAAATCCACTCAACACCTTTACCAGAAATAACAATTTTACCATCAACTAAAAATTTATATTGCTCAAATCCATTATCACACATTTTTTTAATAGCTTTTCTAACAGTATTTTCTTTCCTATTGAAGTAATTGCATAACTGTTTTATATCCATGTCTTCATTCCACCAATTTTCATTGTGTTGTACTTTCAATAATTCTTCATATTGTCTAATTCTATCTTCAAAAAAATCCACATCAGCATCTATTAAAGATTTTTCTTTTTGAAAATACACATTTAGTAACCAATAATACCCTTCAATTAAAACAAAATAT
>CABUJR010000017.1 GCA_902492015.1 uncultured Eubacteriales bacterium
ACGACATGTTAAAATTATGTTATGAAAAAGCGGTAATTTAATATTGCAAATTATAGTACATAAAAATTTTAATTTAAAACTTGTAAAATAATTAGTAAAGTTATATAATGATTAAGAATTTTAAATTAAATATTGGGGTATCGCCAAGCGGTAAGGCATCGGACTCTGACTCCGACATTCCTGTGTTCGAATCACAGTACCCCAGCCAAATTTTTTAATGATAAAAAATGAAAAAAGTACTAATATACATATACAGAATCAAAATGGAAATGAAAATACTTTTTGTCATATTACTGTAAATAGAAGAAAAGTTATGGAATAAAAATCTAAGATATATAAAATTTATTAAAAAAAGAAAAGGTCGGGGGTAAATCTGACCTTTTCTTTTAAAACACAATGTAGTGTGAGCATGGTCAACGTGACATTTTACTTTTTATTTTCACCCTACTAATTTCCAACTGTGCAAGAATTCTTGCAAACGGATTGACAAGATGGTTGACACTCTCCACATCCACCATGTTCTATAGTTGATTGCAGTGGCTTTATATTAAGAGTGTTTTTTTACCTCCTTTTGTAATTACAACAAAGAGCTTTACAGATAAGACTGCAAGCTAGGTTGTAATCTAAAAGTAAACCATATAGCAATAATAATTATAGTTAAATAAAAATATTGTACAATTTTTTTTTATTGATATACTAAATAATAATCTATAATTATTTTTGGGGGGCTTAAATTATGGAAGAAGAAAATATATTTGAAAATTTTGAGAATGTAAAAAGAATATATTTTAAACTTATAGATATATTTGAAAAACAAAGTTTTAATGAATCAGATTTGCAAGATATTAAAAAATTTTATAAAAGAATTAAAATAAATAATTCAATATTAGCAATTTTGAATATTATAGAAAGATTAAATATTAGCCAGTTAAATGAAAAGGAATTACAATCAATTTTAAATTGTTTTAATCAATCAAATATAAATTTAGTTGAATTTAGAAATTGTTTAGCTCATGCTCATTATAATATTGATAGTGATTTCAGTAAAATTTCATTTAAAAAGGGAAATTTTAGATTAGATTTAGAAATAGACGAATTAGAAGGATTAGCCAGGAGAATAAATGAAACAATAAAAAATAATACAGATACACTAAATATATCATTTGATGGATTAAAATTAAACGAATTTTTAGATAAATTAGTAAATGGAGAAAATTCAATAGATACAGATGTTGAAGCATATGCAACTGTAATACAGTCATATAACATATATCATGCTTATATGTTTGAAAAATTAGTTCAATTAGAAGAACAAAAAGATTTTTCATCTTATTTGAAAAATAGAATAATGATAAATTTGAATTTGCCTTATATAAACCAATTTAAAACACAAGAATTTATATTTGAATCTTTAAAATTTGAAGAATTATCAGAAGTAAGTAAAGCAGATCTGCTTTATTATATTTTAACTTCTGAATTTAGAGAAGAAACATTAAACTGTTTTAAGGAAAATTTTCGTGATAATGATGAAAATGAAGTCATGAAAAAAATAGCTATATCGTATTTTTATGGTATAGATGAATATAAAGATTTTGCTCTGAATTTTTTTAAGTCTAGTGAGAATGAAGATAAAGAAAGTTTAGAGAAAAAATTATTAGAATATAAAGAAAAAAATATAATAGATACGAATGAAGATGAACATAAGATTATTAATCTTATGTTCATGAGACTTCCTAAAATGGGACGAATTAAAGATGGCAGAATAATTCCAGATAAACGTACACTATTTGTTGGATTTGAAACAAGAGATACTGACAAAACATTTATTTATCCAGATTTTAATTCATTAGTAGATACAGGAACCCAAAAATCATTTGTAGAAAAATATATAAAAGAAAATGAAGAAATTTCCAAACAATATACTACTTTAGAAATAGTATCAGAAAAAATTATTACAACTGCAGAATTAGCAATATTTTTATCAGAAAAAATAGATGAATTTAAAGTAAGTGAAGAAGTGAGAGATTTTTTTGAAAAAATAAGAATACAAAAACAGAAAACACCAGATGAAAAACCTGGAATAATATATTCTCAAGTTTTAAAAGATTTCGATAAAAATTTTAAAAAAGATATAGGTCAATTTATTTCAAAAGTTCCTGAAAGTTATAAAGAAGATTTTTCTTTATTAAAATTAGAATCATTAATAAAAGAAAACGATTTTTATTCTGCTTATAAAATTATTTTACTTTTATTAAGAAATAAACTAAAACAAAATGAACCTATTGAAAAATTGTTGGAGTTTAAAAATTGTATTGAAAAGAATTTAAAAGAAGGTAATAGGATTTTTAGAGGTATAATACCATTATTGGATTTAGGTAGTGTATATAATTTATTAGAAGATGTTAGTAAAAATAATTTTACTAAGTATATGGATTTTACAGATCTTATTACTCATATAAGAGATGCTTCCGTACATGCATTAGTAGAAATTGATTATTCTAGAGTTGAGAATAAACAATTTGTAATAAGAAAAGATGCTTCATATAAAGATAAGGAAGATGAATTACATAATATAATGTTTACATTTCAAGATTATATTGAAAATTCTGGGGATAAAAAAACAACATTTTTAATTTCAAATATTTCAGGTAAAAAAACAATGGTGTTAATGGATATGGGTTCAGATGTTATATTACATAATGAACTTGCACGCACACATAAATGGGATGATCATTATAGAGACAATAATACATACACTCATAAATATGATGAATATGATGATAGGTAATATAAAAAATATTTGTATAATTTTTTATTTATTGATATACTATTTTTGGTAATAATAAATTTAAGAATAAAATTTTTTTATTCAATATTCAAAGGAGGAAATTAAAATGTCAGAAAGATTTGTTTTAAATGAAACAGCATATTTTGGTAGAGGATGTAGACAAGAGCTATCAAATGAAATTAAAACAAGAGGTTTTAATAAAGTACTAGTAGTAACAGATAAAGCACTATATGAATGTGGTGTTACAGGAAAAGTTACATCAATTTTAGATGAAGCAGGAATTGCTTATGAAGTATATTCAGAAGTAAAACCCAATCCAACAGTAAAAAATGTACAAGATGGTGTAGAAGCATGTAAAAATTCTGGTGCAGACGTAATAGTTGCAGTTGGTGGAGGTTCTGCAATGGATACAGCAAAAGGAATTTCAATAATAATGACAAATCCAGATAGAGCAGATGTTGTATCTTTAAATGGAGCATCAAATACAGCACATAAAGGAATGCCAATGATTGCGCTTCCAACAACACATGGAACGGCAGCAGAAGTTACAATAAATTATGTTATAACAGATGAAGAAAGACAAGTAAAAATGGTTTGTGTAGATCCACATGATATACCAGTTTTAGCAATAGTAGATTCAGAATTAATGGAATCATTACCAAAAGGAACAGCAGCAGCTACAGGACTTGATGCTCTAACACATGCTGTTGAAGGATATATAACAAAAGCTCATAATACAATGTCAGATATGTTCCATATGAGAGCAATAGAATTAATATTTGAGAATTTACCTAAAGCTGTAAATGAAAAAGATCCAAAAGCTATAGAAAATATGTCAATAGCTCAATATATGGCAGGAATGGGATTTTCAAATGTAGGACTTGGAATAGTTCATTCAATGGCACATCAATTAGGTGCAGTTTATGATACACCACATGGAATTGCAAATGCAATTTTATTACCAACAGTAATGAGATTTAATGGTGAAGTATGTGCTGATAGATTTAGAGAAATTTTATGTCATATTGGTAGACCAGATGCTAGAGATTTAAATGACCAAGATGTTATAAATACTTTTGTATGGAAAATAACAGAATTATCAAAAGCAGTTGGAGTTACTCAAACAGTTAAAGATACAGGTTGCAAAGAAGAAGATTTAGAAATGCTTGCAGATAAAGCTATGGAAGATCCATGTAAACCTGGAAATCCAAGAGAAGTAACAAAAGAAGATTTTATAAGATTATATAGAGAAGCTATGTAATTATCTAATTTTGCTTATTATTTTAAATAAAAATACAAATTTTTTGAAATATTAAACACAATATAAAATGATATACTAGATAAATATTAAATAAAAATATTAGAATAGACTTTTATAAAAAGTCTATTCTTTTTAGCATAAAAGTAAAATGCTAAGAAGATTAAAAAATATTTTAGTAAAACAATTTATTTTATTCTTATTTTTATATCATAAATGAATAGGTATTTCATATATATTAAAGAGGTGATTTTTTTGGTATATATTAAATTAAAAGAAAATAACGCAATAAAAGGAAAAAATAATATACTAGATTTAATTTTAAAAATGAAAAATAATTTTGAAAAAATAGAAGAAAAAAATGTTGAAGATAAAATTATTTTAAATTTACCAAATCTTAAAGAAAGAACTTTAGAAAAAGTTTCAAAATATATGAGACAAAATTGTATTGGACGAGTTTGTTTATCTAATGAATTATTGGAAAATGAAAAAATGAGAAAATTTTTGGAAGAAGAAAATATAAAAGTTTTTGATGGTAAATGGCTTTTTAAACACTTGTTAATTAAAACTTTAGAATATATTGCTATTTCTAAAAAAGAAAGAATAGAGTATCAAGAAATATCTATGCTTACAAATGATATCAATGAAATAATAGCATATAACATTAAAGAGATTGCTTCAAGAGTAAAAGTTTTTAATATAATAACAGAAAATGAGAAAAAATTTAAAAAAATTGAAAAAGAATTATATACAGAAAAAGGTATAATTTTAAATATAAATAATAATTATAAAAAAAGCTTAATAAAAAGTGATATAATTTTAAATTTTGATTTTAACGAAGAAGAAGTTAATAAATATAGTTTACCTAAAAAAGCATGTATTATAAATTTAAAGGATAAAATAAAAATAAATTCTAAAGCATTTGATGGAATAAATATAAATTTTTATGGAATACCACTTCCAAGAAAATACTTAAAAGATATAGTTGAATTTAAGGATTTTGATTCATCAATATTATATGAAAGTTTTATATATAAGAACACTAGCCCAGTTAATATAAGTAAGGAATTGGAATTTGATGAAATTAACATAAAATTTTTAGATGGAATTAAAGGAAAAATCAGAAAAAATGAATATTTAAATTTATCAAAAAAAATAGCAAATTAACTTGACAAATTCAAAAATAAACCTTATTATATGTAAGTGTATAAATCAAACAAGGGGGTTCTGATTATGGGAGAAAAAGAATTTTTATTAACACAAGAAGGATATGATAATTTAGAAAAAGAATTAGAGAGATTGAAAACAGAAGTAAGATATGAAATAGCAGATAGAATAAAAGTTGCATTAGGTTTTGGAGATTTATCAGAAAATTCAGAATATGATGAGGCTAAAAATGCTCAAGCTGCTAATGAAATAAAAATAGCTGAATTAGAAGAAAAAATTAAATATGCAAAAATTATTGATGAATCAGAAATAGATACTGAAGTTGTTCAAGTTGGAAATATTGTTAAAGTATTAGATGTAGAATTTAATGAAACTATTGAATATACAATAGTTGGTTCAACAGAAGTTGATGTTGCAAGTAACAAAATTTCTAATGAATCACCAATAGGTCAAGCTTTATTAGGTAAAAAAAGAAATAATGTAGTAGAAGTTCAAGCTCCTGCCGGAATTATTAAATTAAAAATATTATCAATAAAAAAATAAATAAAAAGGATATATGGGCTTTTCATATATCCTATTTTTTCGTTATAAAATATAAATAGAAAATTTAGTAAAGGAGATTTTTATGAAAAGAATAAGGGTTGCTGGAATAGTAGAAATGGATGGCGGTTTTGCACTTATGCACAGAACTAATGTTAAACCAACACCAAACACAAATAAACCTTATGGTGAATACTATGTTTTTCCAGGTGGTGGTTTTGAACCAGAAGATAAAAGTTTAGAAGAGGCTGTAAAAAGAGAAATTTTAGAAGAATTTGGTATAGAAGTTGAAGTAAAAAGTCAAGTTTATTATATGAAAATAGATAATGAAGCAGAGGAATACTTATATTATTGTATATATAAATCTGGAATTCTTGGAACAGGAACAGGACCTGAATTTTCAGGTGATCCCAAATATAAAGATAGAGGAAATTATATTCCAACAATAGTAAAAAAAGATGAAGTAAAAAATATAAGACTAATTCCAGAGAATTTTAAAGAAGAATTTATAGAGAAATTTTGCTAGAAAAAATAATATAAAAATTTATATAAAAAATAGTGTCAAAAAAAATATTTTATGATAGAATATAAAAAATATAAATTGGATATTTGTTTATCTAATAAAAATAAAAAAAGGAGCAACAAAATGATAGCCTATAAAAGAGTTTTATTGAAATTAAGCGGGGAAGCACTAGCAGGAGATGAAGGTCATGGAATAAATCCAGATGTTGTTGGAAATATTTGTGACAAAATTAAAGAAATTGTAGAAATGGGAGTTCAAGTTTCTATAGTAGTTGGAGGAGGAAACTTCTGGAGAGGGGCAAGACAAGGACAAAAAATGGATAGAGCAACAGCTGATTATATGGGAATGCTTGCAACAGCAATGAACGGACTTGCACTTCAAGATGCATTAGAAGCTAGAGGAATATACACAAGATTACAAACTGCAATAGAGATGAGGGAAATTGCAGAACCATACATAAAAAGAAAAGCAGCAAAACATTTAGAAAGAGGAAGAGTGGTTATCTTTTCATGTGGAACAGGTCATCCATTTTTCTCAACAGATACAGCTGCAGCTTTAAGAGCAGCTGAAACAGAATCAGAAGTTATACTTCTTGCTAAAACAATAGATGGAGTATATTCTGCAGATCCAAAAGTGGATAAAACAGCAGTAAAATATGATGAAATTTCTTATAAAGATGTATTAGCACAAGATTTAAAAGTAATGGATTCAACAGCAACAGCTTTATGTAAAGACAATAAAATACCTTTATTAGTTTTTGCTATAAGTGAACCAGAAAATATTGTAAAAGCGATAAAAGGTGAAAAAGTAGGTACAATAGTAAGATAGACAATAAAAATAGACGAGAAGGAAAGAAAGGATTGAAAGAAAATGGAATTGAATGATTTAGAAGAAAGAATGCAAAAGACAATAGGAGTTTTCCAAGATAATTTAGCAGAAGTTAGAGCTGGAAGAGCGAATCCAGCAATTTTAAATAAAATAACTGTTGAGTACTATGGTGTTCCAACACCAATAAATCAAGTAGCTGGAATTTCTGTTCCAGAAGCTAGAATGATAGTTATTCAACCATGGGATGCAAGTGTATTAAAAGCAATAGAAAAAGCAATTCTTGCATCTGATATTGGATTAAATCCAAATAATGATGGAAGTGTTATTAGATTAAATTTTCCAGAATTAACAGAGGAAAGAAGAAAAGAATTAGCTAAAGATATAAGAAAAACAGCAGAAGAAGCAAGAGTTGCAATACGTTCAATAAGAAGAGATGGAATGGAAGATGCAAAAGCAAAATGCAAAGCTTCTGAGATAACAGAAGATGATAGAGAAACTATAGAAGATAATATTCAAAAATTAACAGATAAATATATAGCTGAAATAGACAAATTATTAGAAAATAAAGAAAAAGAAATTATGAGTATTTAAACAGGAGTAGTCATGGAAGAAAACAATATGCCTAAGCATATTGCTATTATTATGGATGGCAATAGAAGATGGGCCAAAAAAAGAAAATTACCTATAAAATTAGGACATAAACAAGGTGCAGAAACATTAAAAAAGATTGTTAGACATGCAAATAAAATTGGTTTAAAATATATTACAGTATATGCTTTTTCAACAGAAAATTGGAAAAGAAGTGAGGAAGAAGTAGATGCTTTAATGAGTTTACTAGAAAAATATTTAGATGACTTTGCAAAAGAAGCAGATACAGAAAATATTGTTATAAGGGTGCTAGGAAATATATCTGTACTTTCACAATCACTTCAAGAAAGCATTGAAAGAACTATAAAAAGAACAGAAAATAATACTGGAACTATTTTTAATATAGCATTAAACTATGGTGGTAGAGATGAAATAGTAAATGCAGTAAAAGAAATTGCAAGAAAAATAGAGTCTGGAGAAATTGATGTAAATGACATAACAGAAGAAGTAGTTTCTGAAAATTTGTATACTAAAAATATTCCAGATCCAGACCTCTTAATAAGAACAAGTGGAGAATTAAGATTGAGTGGATTTTTACCATGGCAGTCTGTTTATTCAGAATTTCTATTTTTAGATAAACTTTGGCCAGATTTTACAGAAAAAGACTTAGATGAAGCAATAAAAATATATGGTCAAAGAAATAGAAAATTCGGCGCAAAATAATTTGTTAAAGGATAAAAGAATGGAAAATTTAAAAAGAATATTAACAGGTTTAATTGGATTACCTATTGTAATTTTAGTTTTTATAGTAGGAAATAAATATATAATTGATATTATTATGGCTATTGTAGCAATAATTGCTATGAATGAGTACATAAAATGTGTATCTAATAAATCAAAAGTTATATCTTGGATAAGTTATTTAATGGTGGCAAGTATTGCTTTTATACATTTACTACCTAAAGACTTTATAGTTTTGGGACTTTCAGCAATAATACCAGTATTACTATTAATATTATTTTTACATGTTATAATATCAAACATGAAAATAGGCTTTGAAAATATAGCATATACACTAATAGGAATATTATATATTTTTGGTTTTACAGTATTTATTCCAATATTATATGGAATTGAAGGTGAAATATCTGGAAAGATTTTAGTTTGGTATATTCTATTTACTGCTTGGGGAACAGATATATTTGCCTTTATGATTGGAAGAAAATTTGGTAAAACAAAATTTAGTAAAGTAAGTCCAAATAAATCAGTAGAAGGCTGTGTGGCAGGTATTATTGGAGCTATAGTTATAAGTTTAATATATACTTTTTCTATAAATTATTTTGGAAATTTTGATATATCATATTTAAGCATTGGAATTATATCTGCTATTTTGAGTATAATAGGTCAAATAGGAGATTTTGCAGCTTCAAGTATTAAGAGATATTTTGAAGTAAAAGATTTTAGTAATCTATTTCCCGGTCATGGAGGAATGTTAGATAGAATTGATAGTGTAATGTTTATTGCACCATTTGCATATTTTTTATTAACACTATGCTTATAGGCATTTAACAAGTGACTTATAGGAGGAAAAGAATTTGATTTTAGTTAATGCTATAAAAATAATATTTTTATTGGGATTTTTAATATTCATTCATGAAGGAGGTCATTTTTTAGCAGCTAAATTTTTTAAAGTCAAAGTAGAAAATTTTTCTATAGGTTTTGGACCTAAAATTTTCACTAAAAAAGGCAAAGAAACAGAATATTCTGTTTCTGCTATTCCATTTGGTGGATATATAAAAATGGCTGGAGAATTTGAAAAAACTGATGAACCAGGATCTTTCAATAATGCAAAAGTATTGCACAGAATATTAATTGTATCAGCAGGACCTATAATAAATATTGTTTTTGGAATTTTAGTATTTTTTATGTTATCGGTTTTTTCTGGTTATAATTTATCTACAACTGTATCTGAAATAATTCCAGATACTAATCCTACTGGAATAGAAATAGGAGATAAAATTTTAGAGATAAATGGAGAAAAAATTAGGATAAAATCTGATATAACAGATGCTGTAAATAAATCAAATGGAGAAAAACTTAGAGTTTTAGTAGATAGAAATGGAGAAAATATAGAACTTGAAGTTGTACCAACTGAGTATAATGGAATGTTTATTTTAGGAATTCAGGTAGCTTTAGTAAATGGAAGTTTTAGCGAAAGAATGTATTATGGATTTTGGGAGACAGTAGATTTTTCTTTATCAATAGGAGAAAGTTTAAAAATGCTGTTTACTGGCAATATAGGAATTGAACAAATGACAG
Organism: uncultured Eubacteriales bacterium; assembly: GCA_902492015.1. GTDB lineage: Bacteria > Bacillota > Clostridia > TANB77 > CAG-508 > Scatovivens. The sequence goes on from CABUJR010000017.1 coordinate 10,012, forward strand.
GACCAATTGGAATTTCTAATATAGTAGCTCAAACAAGTGGTATTTATGATTTCATATATTTATTAAGTTTAATATCATTATCACTTGGTGTTACAAATCTTTTACCTATACCAGCTTTAGATGGTGGAAGAATTGTACTATTAATACTTGAAGGGATTCGTGGTAAAGCACTAAAAGAAGAAATAGAGTTAGGAATACAATCATTAGGTTTTGCTATATTAATTTTATTCTCTCTTTATGTGTCTTATAATGATATACTAAGAATTTTTTAGTTATCAAAAAATAAATATTTTATAGAGGGAAGTGTAGAAAAATGAGATGTAGAATTTGTGGAGCAAAATTAAAAAAAGAAGGAGATATTTGTACTAATTGTTACAAAAAATATCAAGAGGAAGAAGACTTAAAAAAAGATGTAAATGAAAGGTTAGTTGTAAAAAGAAAATATTCAATAGCATATTTAATATTAAAATATGTTTGGTTAATAATTATTTTTGCTTTTTCAACTTTCGGTTGTTTTGCTTTTGGTAATGTTTTAGAAGGATTTGCTTGTATCTTAATTTTACTAGTAGTTTTTGGAATATTACTATTTTTAGATAAAAGAATATCTCTTGCAACTAAAGCAGTTTTTTATGATAAAAAAATTGTTTATACTTTTAAATTTTTATTTTTTGATACAGAAAAAATAGTTAAATATACTGATTTAGCAGATATAACATATTTCCAAACATTTTCTCAAAAAAGATTTGGATTTGGAGATTTATGTGTATATGCAAAAGGTGTGATTCCTGGAACAACAATATTTAATGGTTTCCAATTAAAAAATGTAGAAAATGTTGATGAAGTTTTAAACCAAATAGGAGAAGTGGTCGGAAAAATTGAAAATTAGGAAGTAAGAGGCAGACTATGCAAAAATATATAAAAGAAGTTTTCAATGATTATAATTTAGAAAATAATTTAATAGAGACAAGAATTGAGAATATAAATTTATATAAAAAAACAAATAAATTACAAATAAAAGTAGTATCATCAAAACAAATAAGTATTAGAGAAATAGAAAGTTTTGAAGAATACTTAGTAAACAGGTTTAAAGTAAATAAAGCATTTATAGATATAAACTATGAAAATGGAATTTCTATAAATCCATCTATTGAAACTGATTGGAAAGATATAATTAAATATATTGCTAAAAAAGAACCTGTAGGAAAAGCTATTTTAAATAATAGCACAGTAAGTATAGAAAATTCAAAATTAACTGTTAACTTATTTATGAGAGGTGCTGCTTTTTTAATAGCGCAAAAATTTGATAAAGGATTAGAACATTTATTATTAAACTTATATAATAAACAATATGAAGTAGAATTTGTAGAAATCTTTTCAATAGAAGATGAAAAGAAGCTTATTGCCAAAAGAGACGAAGAAGAAAGAAAAGCTTTGATAGAACTTGAAAAGCAAGCTTTAATTGATATTGAAGCAAGAAAAGAAGAAAAAAGGTTAGAAGTAGAAAAAGAAAAACAAAGAAAGCAAGAAGAGGAAGAACGCTTAAAAGAAAATTTGAGAAAACAAAATCCAGAATTAGCAGCAAAAATAGAAGCACATCAGAATAAGGCTCCAGAAGTGCAAGGAGAAGAATCTCCTTTAATTTATGGAAGAAGTTTAACTATAAGAACAGATCTTGTAAAAATAAATGATATTCCAACAGAAGAATCAACTGAATTAAAAGTTTGTGTTGATGGTGAAATTTTAGATGGATCAATAGATTCACGAGAAATAAAAAATGAAAAAATTATACTTATGTTTAATCTTTTTGATGGAACAAGTACAATAGCATGTAAAGCATTTTTGGAAAAGGAAAAATTTAAACAAATTAAAGATAGAATTTCAAAAGCAAAAGGGTTGAGAATTGAAGGTGTTGCCAAATATAGTTCATATTCTAAAGAAGTTGAAATAATGGCAAATACTATTTTAGAATCTACAGGAATAAAAAAAGAAAAGAGAATTGATAATTCTGAAGTAAAAAGAGTTGAACTTCACATGCATACACAAATGAGTCAGATGGATGCAATAACACCTTGTACTGATTTATTAAAAAGGGCAATAAGTTGGGGGTGGAAATCTATTGCAATTACAGACCATGGAGTAGTTCAAAGTTTTCCTGATGCTCATAAATTTTTAGAAAAAACAGGAGCAGATTTAAAAGTTATTTATGGAGTAGAGGCATATTTTGTTCCAGATAAAGATCCTTGTGTAGTAAATTCTAAAAATCAATCTATTGATACAGAATATTGTGTATTTGATTTAGAAACTACAGGTATTTCACATATAACAGAAAAAATTACAGAAGTTGGTATAATAAAAATAAAAAATGGAGAAATAATAGATACTTTTGAATGTTTTGTAAATCCTGAAAAACCAATACCACAAAAAGTTGTTGAAGTAACACATATTACAGATGATATGGTAAAAGATGCTGAAACTATAGATAAAGTAATGCCTAAAGTATTAGAATTTATGGGTGATTCTGTTTTGGTTGCACATAATGCAGATTTTGATATTGGTTTCATGAAATATAATTGTGAACAATTAGGGTTAAAATTTGAATATACTCATATAGATACTTTGCGTTTAGCAAAAGCAATATTTCCAGAATTTACAAAATATAAGTTAGGAATTATTGCAGATAAACTAGGTATAAAAGTAGATGTAGCTCATAGAGCTTTAGATGATGTAAAAACATTGGTTGCTGTATTTAAAGAAATGATAGAAAGAGCAAAAGAAAAAAATGCTAAAACTATAGATGATTTTGATAATGTGTTTGAAACTGATTTTAAAAAATTACCTTCATATCATGCTATTATTTTAGCAAAAAATTATATTGGATTAAGAAATCTTTATAAATTAATATCATATTCTCATTTAGATTATTTTTATAAAAAACCTAGAATTTTAAAAACAATGTTTAATAAATATAGAGAAGGATTAATACTGGGAAGTGCGTGTGAAGCAGGAGAACTTTATAGAGCCATAGTTGCAGGAAAATCTGATGAGGAGTTAGAAGAGATTGCAGAATATTATGATTATTTAGAAATTCAACCTTTAAAAAACAATGAATATATGATACGAGAAGGAATTGTTGAGGGAGAAGAAAAACTAATTGAATTTAATAAAAAAATAGTTGAATTAGGTGAAAAATTAAATAAGTTAGTTGTTGCCACTTGTGATGTCCATTTTATGGATCCTCAAGATGAAGTTTATAGAAGAATTCTTCAAGCTGGACAAAAATATGATGATGCTGATAATCAAGCACCTCTATATTTAAGAACAACAGAAGAAATGCTTAAGGAATTTGAATATTTAGGTGAAGAAAAAGCTTATGAAGTAGTAGTAACCAATACTAATTTAGTAGCTGATATGTGTGAAAAAATAAAACCAATTTCACCAGAAAAATGCCCACCACATATTCCAGGATGTGAGCAAATGATAAAGGATATAGCATATCAAAGAGCACATGAATTATATGGGAACCCACTTCCTGAAATTGTTCAAACAAGACTTGATAAAGAATTAGATTCCATAATAAAAAATGGTTTCTCAGTTATGTATATTATAGCTCAAAAGCTAGTATGGAAATCAAATGAAGATGGATATATAGTAGGTTCTAGAGGGTCTGTAGGTTCGTCTTTTGTAGCAAATATGACTGGAATAACAGAAGTAAATTCTCTTAAACCTCATTATAGATGTCCAAATTGCAAATATTCTGATTTTACAGATTATGGAGTAAAAAATGGGTTTGACCTTCCAGATAAAAATTGTCCAAAATGTGGTCATAAATTGGACAAAGATGGTATGGATATACCATTTGAAACATTTTTAGGATTTAATGGTGATAAAGAACCTGATATAGACTTAAACTTTTCAGGAGAATATCAAGCAAAAGCTCATAAATATACAGAAGTAATTTTTGGAAAAGGAACAACTTTTAAAGCTGGAACAGTAGGTACTGTTGCAGATAAAACAGCTTTTGGATATGCTAAAAATTATTTTGAAGAAAGAAACATACATAAACCAAATGCCGAAATAGCTAGAATTTCAGCAGGATGTGTTGGAGTAAAAAGAACTACTGGACAACATCCTGGAGGAATTATAGTTGTACCAAAAGGACGCGAAATTTTTGAATTTACACCTGTTCAGCATCCTGCAGATGATCCAAAATCAGATATTATAACAACTCACTTTGATTATCACTCTATAGATCAAAACCTTTTAAAATTAGATATATTAGGACATGATGATCCAACAGTTATAAGAATGCTTTATGATTTAACTGGAATAGACCCAACAAAAGTACCTTTAGATGATAAAGAGACTATGAGTATATTTAGTTCAACAAAAGCTTTAGGTGTAACACCTGAACAAATTAATTCAGAAGTTGGAAGTTTTGGCATTCCAGAATTTGGAACTAAGTTTGTAAGAGGAATGCTTGTAGATACAAGGCCAACTACTTTTGCTGAGCTTATTAGTATATCAGGACTTTCACATGGAACTGATGTATGGCTTAATAATGCACAGGAATTAATAAATCAAGGAACAGTTACTTTAAGTGAGGCAATAGGTTGTAGAGATGATATAATGGTATATTTAATGAAAAAAGGATTAGAACCTAATCATGCTTTTAAAATAATGGAAACAGTTCGTAAAGGAAAGGCACTAAAAGATCCAGAAAAATGGGCAGAATATGTAAAAATGATGCAAGAACATGATGTTCCAGATTGGTATATTAAATCTTGTGAAAAAATAAAATACATGTTTCCTAAAGCACATGCTGCAGCTTATGTAACAAATGCTTTTAGAATTGCTTGGTTTAAGGTTCATGAGCCAAAGGCTTATTATACAGCATATTATACGATAAGAGCAGATGAATTTGATAGTGAATGTATGATATTTGGAAAAGAAAAAGTAAAAGCTAAGATGAAAGAAATTGATAATGCAGGAAATGCAGCAACAGCTAAAGACAAAAATATGTATTCAATTTTAGAAATAGTTTTAGAAATGTATGAAAGAGGAATAAAATTTTTACCAATAGATTTATATAAATCTCATAGTACAAAATTTCTTATGGAAGAAGATGGAATAAGACCACCACTTAATAGTATTCCAGGTCTTGGAACAATAGCAGCAGAAGGAATATATAAAGCAAGATTGGAAGAGCCTTTTGAATGTATAGAAGATATGCAGACTCGTTCTAAAATAGGAAAATCAGTAACAGAACTTTTAGATAGGTTTGGATGTCTAAAAGGAATGACGAAATCTAATCAGTTAAGTTTATTTGTATAAATAAAGGAGAATATATGTTATATATAGTAGAAACTATAGGAATAAAATACATAGTTATATATTTAGTAGTTATAAATTTAATAGGTTTTTTAGCAATGGGAATTGATAAATATAAAGCCAAAAAGAATTACTGGAGGATTCCAGAAGGAACATTAATGATGCTTGCTGTTTTAGGAGGAGGAATTGGAACTATTGCTGGAATATATGTTTTTAGACACAAAACTAAAAAAATGAAGTTTACTGTTGGCATGCCAACAATACTCATTTCTGAAATAGCCATAATAATCTATTTATTTATAAAATTCTAAGTATTATGTTACAATTTTACTATAATCAAATTGTAACATAAATTAAATATAAATGAAATATAAAACCGCCATAAGTTGTTAGAGTAGCAATGCTTTGAACAAACTATGACGGTTTTATAAAATTTTATTTATAAGCTTGTTTAAAAAATGTCTATATGATATAATTATCAAGAATTTAGGAAGATTAAATTGCTAAAGGATGTAGAAATGGAGAAATACTATGTTTGAACAATTATTATTCAATTTATTAGCAGTATCTTTGTTTATAATAATTTTCTTTAAGATAATAAGAAAAAATGATGGTAATTATATATTTATTTTAGTTCTACAAACAATAGGAATTATAGTAAGTTTCTTAGAAATTTTAAATAAAATTGATGAGAGTATTTTAGGTGGAACAATAAGATATGTATTTTCTATTATTATTCCTTTATTAATAATTTTTATAGAAATAAGAGGAATAAATTTTTCAGAAATATTAAGTGTTATAGCAGCTAAGTTTTTTATGATAATAGGAGATACGAAAACTGCAAAATCAATTTTACTTAAACTAGTTACTAAATATCCAGAAAGTTATTTAGGACATAAGCTACTTGCAGTATGTTATGAAAAAGAAGGCGGAATGAGAAGAGCTATTGATGAATATGTAACAGCTGTAGATATAAATAAAAAAGATTATAAATCTTACTTTAAAATAGCAGACCTTTTAAGAGATTTAGGTAAAAAAGATGAAGCAATACAAATGCTTGAAACTTTGGTAAAAACAAAACCAGATTGCTATGAAGCTTCAATATTATTAGGGGAACTTCTATGTGAACAAGAGAGATTCAAAGAAGCAGCGAATGTATATAATGAGGCTTTAAGATATAAACCAGCAGATTTTGATTTATATTATAATTTAGGTATAGTATACACAAGACTAAGTGATTTCCAAATGGCAAAAGACATGTATGAAAAAGCTGCAGCAATAAATCATAAAATGTATGGTGCAAATTATAATTTAGGACTAATAGCTTTCATACAAAGAGATTATGAAACAGCAGAAAAATATTTTGAAAAAAGTTTGTATGGTGAATTAGAAGCAATGTCTTATTATCAACTTGCTAAAATATATGTATATAAAGGGGAAAAAGATAAAGCAATAACATTTTTAAATAAAGCTATTGAGCTTGATCCAAAGCTTTTAAAATTAGCAAATAAAGAAAATACATTTAAGAAAATAAAGGAATATATAACTGTTTCAGTAAAAATGGATGATACAGTAAAAGAAGAAAAAGAAGATGAAACAGAGGATTTTGAAGCAAGAAGAAGTATTATTTTAAAACAACAAGAAGAAATTGCCAGAAAATATTTAGATGATACACTTAAATTAATTGAAGAAATGAGTGAAAATTCTTCAAAGCAAAAAGTTGATGAAAAAGTGGATTATATATTTAATAAAGAAAAAAGAAAAAAAGAAAAAATACTAGAAGATAAAGAATTAGAAGAAAAGATAAAGAAAAAGGAAAAAGAACAAAGACAAAAAGAAATTGGAAATAATTAATAATTACTAAAGAAAATTTATTCACGATAGCTTAAAAATTGTTTATAACTTATAATATGTAATAATAAATTTTATAATACATATTATTAAATAATAAAAGTAATTTGAAAATTACAAGATAAAATAATAGAGAGGAAAAGGTGTGAATAGTATGGAAAAAAAATCAATAACTGTAGTTGGTGGAGATTTAAGAATTGTAAAACTTATTGAAATGTTAATTAATGATGGGTATAAAGTATATACTTATGCATTAGAAAATTCAGAGGAATTATTAAGTTTAGATAGTGTGGAGATGTGTCCAACATTAGAAGAAGCGGTAAGTTATTCTAAAGTAGTGGTAGGACCAGTACCACTTTCTAGTGATAGAAAAAGACTTTCAGCACCATTTGGTAGAAATTATGTTGAATTACCAGATTTTGTAAAAGCATTAAAAGGAAAGTATTTAATTGCTGGAAATATAGGAATAAAAGATGAACTAGACGAAAAAGGAATACAATTTACAGACTTATTAAAAAGAGAAGAATTTTCAGTATTAAATACAATAGCAACTGCAGAAGGAACTATTCAAATTGCTATGGAAGAAACACAAAGAACTGTACATGGTTCAAATGTATTGGTTATGGGATTTGGAAGAATAGGAAAAGTTTTAGCTAAAATGCTAGATGGAATTGGAGCAAAAGTATATTGTGAGGCAAGAAAAAATGAAGATATTTCTTGGATAAAAGCTTATGGTTATAACCCAATACATTTAAATGATTTAAATGAAAATTTAGAAAAATTTGATATTATAATAAATACAATACCTTTTCAAATATTAGATTCAGAAAGATTAGATTTAATAAAAAAAGAAGCTGTGATTGTTGATTTAGCTTCTAATCCTGGTGGTGTAGATAGAAGAGCTGCAAGAGAAAAAGGTTTAAAAGTAATCTGGGCATTGTCTTTACCAGCAAAAGTGGCTCCACTTACTTCAGCAGAGTTTATTAAAGAAACTTTATATCATGTATTAAAAGAATTATAATAAATAAATATTAGAATATAGAATAAATATTAAACGGAGGATAAAATGACAATATTACAGGCTTTAATATTAGGAATTGTGCAAGGATTAACAGAATTATTACCTATATCAAGTTCTGCACACCTAAATATAATACCTTGGATTTTTGAGTGGACTAATAATCCAGATTTTGTTGCAGATTTTAATGGTTCTTTTGATGTTGCACTTCATTTTGGAACTCTAATTGCAATAGGATTATTTTTTATTAAAGACTGGATAACACTTATAAAAGCAGGATTTAGAAAAGTAGTAAAAAAAGAAGATTCAACTGATGGAAGAATGTTTTGGTATTTAGTAATAGCAACAATACCAGCTGGAATTTTGGCACTAGTGTTAGATAAAATATCTGAAATAATAGTTGGAGATAATTTTAAATTAGAAATGGGATTAATTGCAACAGCATTAATTGTAATGGGAATTATTTTAGCTATTATAGATAAAAAAGCTAAAAACCAATATAAATATGAAGATATAAATTTAAAGCAATCAATACTTGTTGGAATTTCACAGGCTATAGCAGCAGCTTTTCCAGGAGTATCACGTTCAGGTATAACAATGACTGTAGCAAGAGCCTTAAAAATAGATAGAGAAAGTGCTGCAAAATTTTCATTTCTTTTATCAACACCAATAGTTGCAGCAGCAGTTTTAGTAGATATAGGAAAATTTGCATTAACTTCTATGTCATTCTGGGTTGGAGTAATTGCAAGCTTTATAGTTGGTTTAATTGTTATTAAATTTTTAATGAATTATTTAAAAAAAGGCAGTTTTAAAGTATTTGCGATATATAGAGTTATACTTGGAGTAATAATTTTAGGACTAATTTTTATAAGATAAGTAACTTAAATAAAAATTTAAATTAGTACAAATTTAATTAAAACAATTGAGAAAATATAAGATAAAATAATAAAAAACAAAGGATGGTGTAAGAAATGGCTAGTGGAAAACATGCTGGAAATCCTCGTGATTTTGAAAATGAAAACAACTATAATAATTATGATAATAATTTTGGTAATGATTATAGTGACTATTATGACGATGAAGAAGGATTTAACTATAAAAAATTATTCATAATTTTAGGAATAGTTGTTGTAATTGTAGTAGTAGGAGTTTTAGTTTATAAATTTGTTTTTAACAAAGAAAAAGATGTAGAGGAAACTCCAGTACAAGAAACAAAAGCAGAAATTATTAAGACTTTAGAAGGTTATGATGTTTTAGGTAAAGTAGTTATAGATAAAATAAATGTTGACCAATACATATTAGATTCAGTAGAAGGTGATGCATTAAAATATGGAATTGGAAAGATATATGGTGGAAGTTTAAATAATTATGGAAATTTATGTTTAATTGGACATAATTATAATGAAATTTTTGCTAGACTTTCAGAATTAGAAATTGGAGATGAAATTACTTTAGTTGATGATGAGTTAGTTGAAACAAAGTATAAAGTAACAGAAAAATTCTCTATTGAACCAGATAATTTAGAATGTATGCTTCAACCTGAAGATAAAATAGAAATTACTTTAATAACATGTGAAAGTGGAGCAACAACAAGACTTGTTGTAAAAGCGGAAGAGATAAATGAAGATACAGAAGATACTGAAATAGAAACAAATACCAACACAGTAGATAATTCAGTACAAGATTCAGAAGAAAATGTATAAAGGAGCTGAAAAATGAAAAAGGTTATATTTCAAATTTTATTGATATTATTAATAATGATTGTAGGAATGTTATCAATTTGCATGCCAGAGGTAAATGCAGATAGTAAAGCTGGAATTAATTGTCCAGGATCTGTAAAAAAAGGTGAAAATTTTTCAGTATCTTTAATTTTACCATCAAATGCTTATGCTGCGGAAAGTACTATAACAGTAAAATTTAGTGATGGAACAACCTCTACTGCAAGATTGGTATATTATAGCGGAATGAGTGATTTTCCAAATAGTGTAACTTTTAATGCTAAAGTTGAAGGTACGGCAACTGTTACTGCTTCAGCAATAATAATTTCTGATTCAGCTGGAAATACTGTTGAAAATGGAGGATCAAAATCACAAACTCTAAATATAGAAAGCAATGCAACAACTCCTCCAGCACAAGAGCCATCTAATCCATCAACTCCAAGTACTCCAACAGATAATAATAGCAGTAATAATAATAGTCAGGTAACTTTTACAGATGTAAATGAAACTGTATATGCAACAACTAGTTGTAATGTTAGACAAAGTTATTCTACAAGTAGTGCAAAATTAGGACAGGTAAAACAAGGAACAGCACTTAAAAGAACAGGTGTAGGAAGTAATGGTTGGTCTAGAATAGAATATAATGGTCAAACAGCATATATATCAAGTCAATATGTTACAACAACAGCACCAGCTGCAGAAGAAGTTAAATTTACAGATGTAAATGAGACTTTATATGCAACTCAAAGTTGTAATTTAAGACAAAGTTGGTCAACAGATAGTGAAAAAGTTGGTTATTTAACTGAAGGACAAGAAGTTACAAGAACAGGTGTTGCAGATAATGGATGGTCTAGAATAAAATATAATGGTAAAGAAGTTTATGTTGCAACAAGATTATTAACAAAAGAAAAACCAGATGAAACAGACGAAAATGAAGTTGATAATACTGTGACTAATGAAATAGTAGATGAAAATCAAACTGATTTGGAAGTAATTCAATCAGAAATAGGTGTAATTCCAGATGTTGGAAACAATATTGCTGAAACAATGTATTTTGTAGTAACAATGTTAGCAATAGGTTTAGTATGTGGAGGAATTTATTATATTAATATAAATAAAAATGATAAGGATGTATAAAAAATGTCAGAAATAATTAGTGGAAAAGAACTTTCTAAAAAAATAAGAAAAGAATTAAAAGAAGAAGTAAAAAGTTTAAAAGAAAAAGGAATAAATCCTAAACTTGCTGTAATAATGGTAGGAGATGATGCTGGTTCACAAGTATATGTAAGAAACAAATCAAAAGCTTGTGAAAAAGTTGGAATAGAATTTGAAGAATATTTATTTGATGATAAATTACAAGAAAAAGAATTATTGAAACTAATAGAAAAATTAAATTTAGATGATTCAGTACATGGGATTTTATTGCAGAGTCCTGTTCCAAAACATATAGATATAAATAAGGCTTTTAGAACAATTTCACCAGATAAAGATGTTGATGGATTTAATCCTATAAATGTTGGAAATTTGAGTATAGGAGAAGATGCTTTCATATCTTGTACACCTTATGGAATAGTAAAAATGTTAGAAGAATATAATATAGAAACAGTTGGAAAAAAAGCAGTAATTCTAGGAAGAAGTAATATTGTTGGGAAGCCAATGGTACAATGTATGTTAAATAAAAATTCAACTGTTACTGTATGTCATTCAAAAACTCAAAATATAGAAGAAGAAGTGAAAAAAGCAGATATAGTAATAGCTGCTATAGGGAAACCTAAATTTGTAAAAAAAGATATGGTAAAAGATGGGGCAGTAGTAATAGATGTAGGAATTAATAGATTAGAAGATGGTAGTATTTGTGGTGATGTTGATTATGACGAAGTTTCAAAAAAAGCAAGTTATATAACTCCTGTTCCAGGTGGAGTAGGACCAATGACTATTGCCATGCTTTTAAGTAATGTGGTTAAAGCAGCTAAGAAAAGTATATAATTTAAATTTAAAATTAAGGGGCATAGATTTTCTATGCCCTTTTTTGTTAGGACATTTGCATAAAATTTTTCCTTTTGAAATTTTTATGATGTCCACTTTGGCTTAAAAAAGGAGGAATTTTTATTGATTGATGAATATGAAGTATGGTTTTCAAATATAAATATTAGTAATAAAAGAAAACTAGAATTATTAAAAAAATTTAGAAGTGCACAAAAAATTTGGAATTTGAACAAAAAAGATTTAGAGAAATTAGATTTAAAGAAAAACGAAATTGATAATATCTTAGAAGAAAATGAAAAGAGAAATTTAGAAAAGTATGTAAATTATATGATAAAACATAATATTTTTTTAGTTTCATGTATTTCTGAAAAATATCCAGATAGTTTAAAATTTATAGACAATAAACCAGTTTTTTTATATGTTCGAGGAAATATTGAAAATTTATATGAAGATTGTGTTTCAATAGTTGGCTCTAGAAATGCAAGTTTTTATGGAAAAAATATGGCAAGAAAAATAGCTAAAAAACTAGCGGATAGAAATATAAATATAGTAAGCGGACTTGCAGTTGGAATTGATAAATTTGCACATTTAGGGGCTTTAGATAGTGAAATAGGTAAAACAATAGCTGTACTTGGAACAGGAATTTCTGATAATGAAATATATCCTTTTGAAAATAAAAAAATTTTTGAAAAGATTTTAGAAAATAGAGGGACTATAATTTCAGAATTTAAATTAGGAACTAGACCACTAAGATATAATTTTCCATTGCGAAACAGAATTATTAGTGGATTATCAAAAAAATTAATTGTTGTTGAAGCAAGCCAAAATAGCGGAAGTTTAATAACTGCAGATTTTGCTTTAGAGCAAGGAAAAGATATTTATGCTGTTCCAGGAAATATAACTTCAGAAAATTCTATAGGTACTAATGAGCTTATAAAACAAGGTGCTTATTTATTTAACAAAATTGATGATTTATTTTAAAATTAAAGATAATTTTTGAAGTATTTGCGTATTAAGGAAAAGTACAAATTTTTAATTTAATATTAAGAAAAAAATACATAAAAAAGCTTTATCTTTTTTCTAAAATGTAATATAATACAAACTGATAAAAAGAAAAAATTGGAAATTAAATTTTTTGTATTTTATCATAAAAGTTTTTACTAAAAGGAGGATTTATGAGTACTGATAATAAAGAAACCAAGAGAATAAGAACATCAGATTTAGATAAAAAATCAAAAAATAAATCAAAAAGCTCTAAATCAAAAAGTGAAAAGGTAAAATTTAAAGATAAACATCCTAAACTTTCAAAAGCTATTAAAATAACTCTTATAGTATTAATTTTACTAATTATTATAGGATCAGGTGTTTTAGTAGGTGCATTTTTTGGAATTTTTGGCGATGAATTAAAGATTGATGAATCTTTATTAAAAGTAGGATACGAAAATTCTACAGTTTATGATGCTGATGGAAATTTAATTGCAACTTTAAGTGGTGGAACAAAAAGAAAGAGTATAAGTTTATCAGATATGTCAGAATATTTACCTAAAGCTTATGTAGCAATAGAAGATGAAAGATTTTACAAACATAGCGGAATAGATATACCAAGAACTGCTTATGCTACTTTCAATTATATAATACATGCTGGAAAATCAAGTTTTGGTGGTAGTACAATAACACAACAGGTTATTAAAAATATTACACAAGATAAAGAAAGAACAGCATTAGCAGGAGTAATGAGAAAAATAAAAGAAATTTCAAAAGCAATTCAAGTTGAACATTATCTATCAAAAGACCAAATACTTGAATTATATCTTAACTTAATATTTGTTGGTGGAGATGATATAAATGGTGTTGAACTAGGTTCTGTATATTATTTTGATAAAAGTGCAAAGGATTTAAGTATAGCAGAATGTGCTTTTATGGCAGGAATAAACCATTCTCCAAATTCTTATAAACCATTTGCGGATTATGATGGTGATGAAACAAAGCAAAATGAAATGAAAGATAAAATAAATAATAGAACTAAAACTGTTCTTGCTAAAATGAAAGAAGTCGGATCTATTAATGACGAACAATATAATCAAGCAATAACAGAAGTAGACAACGGACTAAACTTTAAACAAGGTGAAAGCGCTAGCGTTACAACAGATGTATCTTATCATACAGAAGCTGCTATAGATCAAATCTTAGACCAAATACTAGAAGAAAATGAAGGCAATGAAGATATGGATAGAGATGCTGCTGAAATGCTTTTATATAGTAGTGGTTTAAAAATTTATACAACCCAAAAAACAGATATTCAACAAGCTCTAGAAGAAGAAATTGTAAAAGATACTTATGTAAGAAAAACAACATATAAACAAGAAAATGAAGAAACTGGAAAAGAGGAAACAATAACACAATACTCTATTCCAACAATGGTAATAGAAGACCATAAAACAGGTCAAGTAGTTGCTGCAGCAACAGCAACAGGCTCAGCAGATGAAAGAACAGCAACAACAAAACTTGGATATTTAAATTATCCAACAAAACTAAAAAAACAAACAGGTTCTTCAATGAAACCGTTATCAGTAATAGCACCTGGACTTGAAACAGGAAAAGTTACAGGAGCAACAACATATTATGATTATCAAACAACATGGGGAGAAGGCTCTAATGCATGGACTCCAAAAAATGAAAGTGGTTTCCATGGTTTAGTAAATATGCGTACAGCAATAGGACTTTCACTTAACGTTCCAAATGCTAAGGCATTAACAAATATTGGAACAGAAGCTGCAGTTGAATTTTGCAAAAGTGTAGGTTTACCGGATTTTACAGAAGAAGGAATAAACCTTGCACTTGGAGGATTGCATGAAGGAATTGCGCCAGCAGATATGGCAGCAGCATATTCAGCTATTGCGAATGGAGGAGTATATATAACTCCAACATATTATACAAAAGTTACTGATAGTCAAGGAAATGTTGTATATGAACCAAAACAAGAAGAAAAAAGAGTTATGTCTGAACAAAATGCTTATGTAGAAACAGATATACTAAAAGAACCAACAAAACCTGGTATGACAGCTCCATATTGTGCAATGTCTGGAATAGATGTAGCAGCTAAAACAGGTACAACAAATAATAGTTATGATAGATGGCTTTGTGGTTATACACCATATTATACAGCAGCTTGTTGGTTTGGATATGCACAAAGTGCAACTGTTGTTTTCAGCGGAAATCCAGCAGGAAAAATTTGGGATGCTGTTATGACAAAAATTCATGAAGATTTAGATGATGCTACATTCGAAGAGCCAGATGGAATTGTTAGAAAAACAGTATGTAAAATATCTGGAAAATTAGCTCAAGAAGCTTGTGGAGCAAATGTATATACAGAGTTGTTTTCTGAAGATAATGCTCCAACCGAAGTATGTGAAGGTCATGGTGTTGTAGCAATTTGTAATGATTCTCAACAACTTGCAACAGATTTTTGCCCAAATAGAACAGAAATACAAGGATATATTCCGGAATATGAAAGAGATCCAGTTTGGCATACTCAAGGAGTTATTACAGCTGCTCCAACAGGAACATGTCCAATACATGTTGCACCAGCAGCTCCTGCAGCACCAGCTGCACCAGCAGCGCCAAGTACACCAACTGATAATACTTCAACTGGTAGTGGAAATGGTTCAGGTTCATCTAGTGGTGGAAGTTCAAGCGGAAGTCAAGGCGGAAGTAGTTCTGGAAGTGGAAGTGACTCAGGAAGTGGCTCAGGTAGCGGATCAGGAAGTGGAAATCAAGGCGGAAGTGGTTCTGGAACAGACCAAGGTGGAAGCTCAACAGGTGGTGGTTCTGGAACAGACCAAGGCGGAGGCTCAACAGGCGGAGGTTCTGGAACAGACCAAGGCGGAGGCTCAACAGGTGGTGGCTCTGGAACAGACCAAGGTGGAAGTGGTTCTGGTGGCGACCAAGGTGGAAGCACCGGAGGAGGCACAGACACACCAACTGTATAATTAATTAATATAAATTAAATAATAATGGGCGGAAGTTCTCCGCCCAAAAATTAATATAAGGAGATAAAACATGAGTATAAAATTTTATAACACACTAACTCGAAAGAAAGAAGAATTTAAGCCAATTAATAAAGATGAAATAAGAATGTATTCATGTGGTCCTACAGTATATTATTATGCTCATATTGGAAACCTAAGAGCATATTTGTTTATGGATAATTTAAGAAGAGTTTTAAAATATAATGGATATAAATTAAAACATGTTATGAATATTACAGATGTTGGTCACCTTGTATCAGATGCTGATGAAGGTGAAGACAAAATGATGAAAGCTGCAAAAAGAGAAAATAAAAATCCTTTTGAAATTGCAGAGTTTTATATGAATGCGTTTTTAAAAGATATAGACTCACTAAATATTGAAAGACCTGAAATAATAGCCAGAGCAACAGAACATATTGATATAATGGAAGAATATGTAAAGAAAATTATAGAAAATGGTTTTACTTATCAAACAGAAGATACTGTATATTTTAATACATCAAAATTAGATAAATATGGAATACTATCTAATAGAAGTGTAGAAAATCAAAAAGCTGGAGCAAGAGTTGAATTTGATAAAAACAAGAAAAATATATCTGATTTTGCACTTTGGATAAAAGCTCCTGAAAATCATATAATGAAATGGGATTCTTTTTTTGGAAAGTCATATCCTGGTTGGCATTTAGAATGCTCTGCTATGAGCTATAAATATTTAGGAGAACATTTTGATATTCATACAGGTGGAGTAGACCATATTCCAATTCATCATGAAAATGAAATAGCACAAAGTAAAGGATTTTGTGGTCAGATTCCAGCGAATTATTGGATGCATGTTGAATTTTTACAAATTAATGGCGGAAAAATGTCAAAGAGTTTGAATAATTTATATACATTAAAAGATTTAGAAGAAAAGGGTTATGAACCATTAGTATATAGAATGTTTAATTATACCTCAAATTATAGGGCACAAATTAATTTTACATTTGAAGTAATGGATTCAGCAAAAATTGCATTAAATAGATTAAGAGATGGATATCTAAAACATAGTGAAGGAACAGAAGATGTATCAGATGAGGAAATAAAATCTTATGAAGAAAGATTTTTAGAAGCAATAAATGATGACTTAAATATGCCAGTAGCTATGAGTGTAGTTTGGGATGTAGTAAAAAATCCTAAAAAGTCAAAGAAATTTCAAAAACTTCTTTTAAAATTTGATGAAGTTTTAGGACTTAATTTAAAAGATTATAAAAAACAGGAAGAAGAATTACCAGAAGAAATAAAATCTCTAATAGAAAATAGAAATATTGCAAGAGCAAATAAGGATTGGAAAGAATCTGACAGAATTAGAGATATATTAATAGAAAAAGGATATAAAGTAAAAGATAGTAAAGAAGGAACTATTGTAGAAAAATAAACAAATCTTGGGAGGATTACAGGTGAAGTTATTAGAAGAAAGTGATAAATTACGTTATAAAGAATTTTTAGAATCACATGAAAGATGTAATTTTCAACAATCTCTTGAATGGGGCGAGGTAAAGACAAACTGGATAAAAGAAGTTATATTATCAGAAGACAAAGATGGAAACATAAGAGGTAGTTTATGTGTTTGGATAAGGAAAATTCCTATTTTTGGAAATATAATGTATTCAGCAAGGGGACCAGTATGTAATTTATATGATGAAGAAGTTATATCAGATTTAGTAGAAGGAGCAAATTTACTTGCTAAAAAATATAAAGCTTTTGTACTTAGAATAGAACCAGATATTTTAAAAAATGATGAAAAATTTAGAGAAATTATTCTAAAAAAAGGTTTTAAAATAAAAGATGATAGTAAAGATTTTAAAGATGAAATACAACCAAGATTTGTATTTAGATTAGATTTAAAAGGAAAAACAGAAGACGAAATTTTTGTTGCTTTTCACCAAAAAACTAGATACAATGTGAGATTAGCAATAAAAAAAGGTGTTGTAATAAAAGAAGGAACAAGAGAAGATTTAAAAGTATTTCATAATATAATGGTTGAAACAGGTGAAAGAGATAATTTCATAATTAGATCACTTTCATATTTTGAAAAAATGTATGATGAACTTGCTCCAAATCACATGAAGTTATTAATGGCATATTCTGGTGATGAAGCTATAGCTGGAATTATACCGATTATGTATGGAAATAAAGTATGGTATTTATATGGCGCAAGTAGCAATAAACATAGAAATCTTATGCCAAATTATTTACTTCAATGGACAATGATTCAAGAAGCTATAAAAAGAGGGGCTGATATGTATGATTTTAGAGGTGTTTCTGGAGTTGTAGATGAATCACATCCTCAATATGGTTTATATAGATTTAAGAAAGGTTTTAATGCAGAATTTACAGAATTTATAGGTGAGATTTATATTCCATACAAACCATTAATTTATAAATTATATAAGTTTGCAGAGAAAACTTTTAGAAGTTTAAGAACTTTAAAAAAGAAATTAATATAAATAGTAAAATTAAATTACCGGTTTTGGATAAATAAAAAGACACATAAATA
>CABUJR010000018.1 GCA_902492015.1 uncultured Eubacteriales bacterium
CAAGGTCTTAATTTGAACTTTTTTCTAATTTTCACAAATTACAAATTTTCACGATAAAAAATAAAAGGCAACTAAATATTTTTAGGTTTCCCATTGCCTTTTATTATGTTTAAAAAAGTATAAAATTTTAATGAATTTTTATTGATATTTAAGGCATTTGAGGTATTTATTTTACCCAATTTTTACCCAATTCGACATAATATTGTCATTTTTAAACATTATTGCAACTAATTTTTAGACAACAAAAAATCACTAAAACCATTATAGTTCTAGTGATATATGAATTGGTTGCGGGGGTAGGACTCGAACCTACGACCTTCGGGTTATGAGCCCGACGAGCTGCCAACTGCTCCACCCCGCGATGTTTAACGAAGAATATTATACTATCTAAAATCTAATTTGTCAATACTTTTTAATATATTTTTTATTAACATTTTATTTTTATAACTCCAGTCCTATTTGTCGTCTTTTTATTATACTATTATCTTCTTATCATTACCATTTATACCTTATTATTATCTATTTAATATATACTATGCATATTTTTTATAAACATTCACGTATTTCATATAATTATAAATTATTACAGTTGCATGAAATCATAAAAAGCATCTGTATTATTAAATTAGTTACATTAAAAATTATTATACATTTAAATTATCAAAATAATCAAAAAAATTCCTAAAAAGGTAGAAATTTACATAAAAACGTGATATAATATTAAAGTATTTGATTAATACTCTGGTTATAGGTATTCCATAAAACCTAAATACATAATAAGGAAGTAATAAAATGAACTATATTTTTATATGTTATCCAAAATGTTCAACTTGTCAAAAAGCAAAAAAATTCCTTGATGAAAATAACATAAAATATACAGAAAGACATATTGTAACAGAGACACCTACTTATGAAGAACTAAAAAATATAATTAATCTTAGTGGATTACCTGTAAGTAAGTTTTTTAACACTAGTGGTTTACTATATAGAAGTATGAATTTAAAAGAAGAATTAAAAAATTGTTCTGATGATGATAAAATTAGATTGCTTTCAAGCAATGGAATGCTTATTAAAAGACCTGTTTTAGTATGTGGCAACAAAGTTTTAGTAGGCTTCAAAGAAGATGAATGGAAAAGTTTAAAATAGAAAAATCCAAATTACCATATTAAATTGAGAATCATTTTTTATGATTCTCTTTTTATATAATAGGAAAGTTCTCCAGAATTCCTATTATATAAAAACTTTATCAAATACTATACACAAATTTTATTTTACATCTATATACTCTTTTAAACTTTCAAACTTCTTATCTCCTATTCCACTTACATTTTTTAATTCTTCTATTGTTTCAAATTTTCCATTTTCTTCCCTATAAGCTATTATTCTTTTTCCTAAAGCTTCACCTACTCCTGGTAAACTTTCAAGTTCTTCTAATGTTCCTTTATTTATATTTACTTTTTCTCCTTTGCTTCCTTCTCCATTTTCAAGTACATTTTCCCCATTTTCTGTAGATATATATTCAGCACCTTCTTCATCTTCTATACTAGGTATATAAAGTTTTTGTCCATCCTCTAAAGAATACGCTAAGTTTACTTCTGATAAATTAGCTTTTTCTGTGATTCCACCAGCTAAACCAATAGCGTCTTCAATTCGTGCACCACTTTCTAATTTTATTACTCCTGGTGATTTAACTTCTCCTGTCACATATACCTTTATTGTTTCTGTTTCTTCTTTTTTATTTTCTATTTTACTTTCATTTTCAGTAATTATTATGTTACTATAAGTTATCTCCTCAGTATCCTTAGAATTAAAAAAATTGTACATAATAATTATTAAAACTATTGTAATTACTACTATTTTTATTAATGTATTTTTTGATATTTTCATTATTCTTTCCTTTCTTTTATTTAACTTAAATAATATATTTTTATATTGAATTTTGTCGAAATATGATATATCATATTTTTATCAAATTATATGTGAGGATAATATGAGATTAAAAAAACAGATATTAACTATTATTTTTATTATTTTAATTAGTTTGCAGACTTTCTCATTTGCATCAGATGTTAGTATTACAGCAAGCTCTGCTATTTTAGTTGAAGTAAGTACAGGTCGTATAATTTATGAAAAAAATTCTACAAAAAAAATGTATCCAGCTTCTACAACTAAAATCCTGACTGCAATAGTCGTCCTTGAAAATTGTAAACTTGATGATGTTGTTACAATAAGTGAAAGTGCTTTAGAAGGAATTCCTAGTGGATATGTAACATGTGATTTACATCCAGGTGAAGAATTAACTGTTAATGATTTATTATATGCTTTAATGGTAAAATCCGGTAATGATGTGGCTTGTGCATTAGCAGAACATGTTGCAGGCTCTGTTGAAGAATTTGCTAATATGATGAACGATAAAGCTAAAGAAATTGGTTGTACAGGTACTCATTTTGTAAATCCTAATGGAATCCACGATGATGCTCATTATACAACAGCTTATGATTTATATCTTATGGCAAAATATGGTATGCAAAATGAAACTTTTAGAACTTTAGTTTCTACTACTTCTTATACCTTGCCTGCAACAAATAAACATCCTGAAGCAGATCGTTCTTTCAGTAATTCTAATGAGCTTCTAAATAAAAATAGTAAAAATTATTATTATAGCAATGCTATAGGAATAAAAACAGGAACAACTTCAAAAGCAGGTGAATGCTTAGTAGCTCAAGCTTCAAGAGATGGTTTAGAATTTATATCTGTTGTATTAGATAGTGGAACTACAAGTGATGGATTAAGTGGAAGATTTATTGACACTAAAGAATTGTTTGATTATGCTTATGACAATTTTACTTTAACAAAAATTACAGAAGAAAATAGTTTAATTGATACTGTAGAAATTGAAAATGCCACAAAGGAAACTAAAAATTTAGATTTACTTATAGATAAAGGTATTACAATTATAAATAAAAAAGATTTAGATGTTGATCAGATTATTCCTGAAATAAAATTGAATGAAACCTTAGAAGCTCCTATAGATAAGCGGAGAAGTTGTTGGAACAATTAAATATAGAGTTGATGACATAGAATATAGTGCTAATCTTTTAGCTGGTAATGAAGTTGTAGAAAAAACTGATTTAACAATTCTCATAATTGTTGCTGGAATTTTACTACTACTTGTTGGAATAACACTTTTACAAAGAAAAAAACGTATGAATAGAAAAAGAAAGAAAAGAAGAAGATAAACTGTTTTAATATTATAAAGACTTGCTCATAAAAAAGCAAGTCTTTTATTATATAAATTTTTATTTTATGAATTCAGCTTATCATTCAATTCTTGTAACATCTTTTTAGTTTCCTGTTTATCATGGATAAATACCCATACATTGTTACATTTTTCAGACTCTCCTGGTAATTGCTCACTAATTATTGTATTCACCTCAAAATTTACCGCTTTTGGTAGATAAGGTTTTATATCGTCAATATCTAAATCTGTATCTATATTATCAAATATGGTATTAACGATTTCTCTAATCTTAGGTAAATTTTTTATATTCATACTTTGTTTTAAAGTTTCAGTTATAAATTCTCTTTGTGTCCTCATTCTTCCATAATCATTTCCACCATATTCTTCTGGATATGTTGTATTGTCATTATTATGTCTAAATCTTAATAATTGCTCTGCTTTTTCTCCATCTATTTTTTGCACTCCTTTAGATAAATGTATATGTAAATCTTGTGTAGGATCATCATAGTCCATATCTATTGGCACATTAAATTCTACTCCACCAATTATATCAACTATTTCTATTAAAGCATTTGTATTTACTACTATATAATAATCAATATCTATATCTGTTAAATCTTCTACCGCTTTTATTGTTTTATTTACACCTTTTGAATATAATGAATTTATTTTATCTGAACCTTTTGCATTATTTTTATTTTTTCCCACAAAAGTATCTCTCGGTATTGAAAGCATTGAAGCTGTTTGCTTTTGTGGATCATAAGAGCACAGAATTATTGTATCTGTTAGTCTAGAGTCTAAATCTTCACTTATTCCTAAAAGTAATACATTAATTCTTTCTAAATTTTCTATATCTTCTATAGATTGTCCAAGAATAGTTGCTACAATTCCCTGTTTTCCACCGCCATTTTCTTTTACTTTAAGATAAAAGAGTACGCCAAATATTATTATAATTAAAATTAAAATAATAAAAATTCTTCTAAAAAATAATCCTATTTTACTCTTTTTCTTTTTTCTTTTTTTAGGTTCTATAGGTTTTTCTTCATATCTTTCATTACGTTTTGTACCTTTTACACTTTTTTTGTTATTTGTGCTATTTATTCTATTCAATATAAACTCCTTATATTTAAAATTTTAATCAGTATATCATAAAAAAAGTAGAATATCAAAAAATATAGATATTCTTAATATACTTGCATAAAATATATTAATAAAATATTTATCAAAAAAGATGACAATTTTAAAATTGCCATCTTTTTATTAATTCTAACCTATTTTATTATTAAATTTACTATAAAGTTATTATTATACATCTTACTTCCTAGAGTAGAATCTTCTATAGCGCTAATAATTCCCCAAGAGCTAATTAATGGTGAAATTACTGAGAATATTGCTAATATAAGATAAACCATTAAAAATCCTTTAATAATACCATAAATTAAACCACCTGATTTATTAAATAGTTTTATAAATGGTAAGTTTGCTAATAATTCTGCAGCAAATCTTATAAATAATAAGAAAAATCTTGATAATATAAGTAAAGCAAACATTGTTCCAACTCTTATCATAAAATATGAAAGTTGAACTGAAACATATCCTACAGCATCACTTTCTGCTTTATTTAAAGCTTCAGAAACAAATGAATTTATTAGTTCAACTACTGCTGAAGAAAAATTAGATTCTGATGGTTCCAAAAGATTACCATCTGATAAAGTTGTACCTTCTAAATTTTTTCTAATCGCTTCAGCTAATTTCTCATCTAATTGTGTATTATTAATTATTGTATTAGAAACTGGTTTATATAGAAGAAATACTATTAAAAGTGATAGAATAAATACTAATACTTTAAAAATAACAGCAACTAATCCTCTTCTATATCCCCAATATGTTGATGAAATAATCATAGAAATAATTACCAAATCAACTAATATGCCACCAAAGGCTACCCAATTTATTACCCCCATTTTTTCCTCCTATAAATCTATTATCTCAATTTTATTTTTATAAACAATTCCTGCAATAGAATTTCCTAAAACAATTTTATCTATTTGCTTACTTGATGTATATCTTTTCAAAAGCCATCCATTAGTATCTACTATTTGAACTTCATTTCCTAAATTAAGAGCCATTTTATTATCACTAACACTCATTGATTTTGGCAAATCATTATTTAGTATATATAAACTCTCTGCTTTACTATCTGTATCTTTTATCTTCATTTCATATTCATATTGGAAAAGCCCTGAAGATTGTTTATTTATGACTGTATATCCATCTTTTAAATTAATATCAACAAATACATCTTCATCTGTAATTTCATAAAGTCGCTCATTTGAGTCTAAACCAACTTTTTGAACATAACTATCAAACATACAAATTGCATTTTCTCTATCTTGATAATTTATATCTGTAATTATCTCCCCATTTTCTGCTTCATAAGTATATATTGTAGAATTTTCGGCATCTGTTTGAGCTAAATCAACAGAAATTATTTTAACATAAGATTTTATAATAGTTCCAGAATAATCAATTTCACCTATCGCTAGGTATTTATTATTTGTTGAAATAGCAGTACAAATAGCATAATTCGTTGACAAATAAGACCTAAATAATTCTTTACCACTTAAATCATAAAAAATAATTACTGATTTATAAATAGTGCTTTGAATTATGACACTTACATATCCATTTCTATTAACATTTACTCTGGTAATACTGCCTTCAATATTATTTTGCCATAAAATACTTGTTCCCGAAATTAAGTATATTTTCTGCCCACCTTTTTCTGACATTACCATATATTTTCCATTTGTTTCTACTAGTGGAACTGAAATACTCACATCTAATTTGGCCGCCGAATTTCCGTCTGAAGTATATTCAGTTAAAGTATTTTTACTTAGTACAGTTATATATTTATCATAGGCAAAGACAGATGGATTGTCATCAGAATCAATTTCAATATTTTTCAAATTTAATTCTGAAACTTGTTTTTTTAGCAGATTTGTATCTATTTTATACCTAAAATCATCATCTGTTATATATTTAGCAACGAAAAAAACTATTAATATTGCTAAAATAAAAAGAATTAAAAGTTTAAAAGTTGATTTTTTAGGCTTTATATTTTTTTCATCTCTCACTCTTCAATCACCTATCAAATTTTTTCAGTATAATCATACCAATTAAATATTTTTTTTGCAAGTGAAATCCTTAAAATTATTGACAAATTCCAGTTGCAAGTTTATAATTAGTTAGTGTTGTTATATTTTTATTTTTTATAATGCGCCTGTAGTTTAGCTGGATAGAATGTAGCGCTACGAACGCTGAGATCGGGGGTTCGAGTCCCTCCAGGCGCACCAGAAAAAAGGTTTTATAGCATTATGCTTTAAGCCTTTTTTCTTTTTTATTAATTAATAAAACTATTTTGTCTCTTCAAACTTATTATAATAAATGATTAATGTAACATCATATCTTATTTTTTCTTTATCCTTTTTCAAATCTAGTGCCATTTGAAAATTATCATAAAATATTATATAATAAGTTTATGCAACTATTAACCCATTCAGCTTACAATTTGCTGAAACACACAAAAAAAGGAGAGGAACTATGATAATTTTATTACTACTTGTACTCGCACTTAACTTTTGGATTTCTTGGGCTAATGCCAGTTATGTTGGCCGGTATTGGACAGAATCAAAGTATGTAGGTGGTAGCTTCAGAGTCTATATCGTAGTAGGTTACATTATGGCTATTGCTGGATTTACTATGGTATATGGATATATTCTGTTACTTATATCACCTATAATTATGCAACTTGCAGAAGTGGATCCAGAGCTCATCTTAATGTTTGAACAGCTAGCATCGGATCTAATTTATCTATTCTGTGTTCTAACAATTATTCCCACTGGATTTTACATCTGGATAAGAAGCTTAAAAAACTTCTGGGAAAATAAAACATTGTCAAATGGTTTGACTGCAGGATGGAACACCTATGCACAATTGCATAATACAATTAGTGCTGCAAGAAATGCCCCAAGCGCATTTGGGCGGGTTACAAAAACTTTATTTGGCGGAAAAAGCAAGAAAAAAGATAATACAATGATCATCTTACTTGCAATCTTTCTTGTTATCATCGCCATTTTCGGAGGTTACTTCACAGCATCTGCTATTATGAAAAAGTCAGATCGCGAATATGATATGTTTGATAATCTCCAAAGAAGAAACCCAAATTAAAATCAAACTCTCTACAATGGAGGCATACGAATAAGTAGTTTTCTACCTCGTATGCCTCTGTTATTATATACTTTTTAATTTTTTTAAAATTTTATGATATTTTTTATTTATAGTATTGACAAACCTTTTATCATGTGTTAATATAAATATTGTCTTACGGACCGGTAGCTCAGCTGGATAGAGCAACGCCCTTCTAAGGCGTGGGTCGGACGTTCGAATCGTCTCCGGTTCACCAAAACTCTTCTATATAGAAGAGTTTTAATATATCGAGGTGTAGCGCAGTTGGTAGCGCGCGTGGTTTGGGACCATGAGGTCGCAGGTTCGATCCCTGTCACCTCGACCAACTAGAAAATCGTTGAAGCTGTAAAGTTTCAGCGATTTTTATCTTTTTCATAAGCATTTGTAACCTTTCATTATCTTTTAGAGCCTAGCTAAAAAGCTGGCTTTTTTCTGTTTTAACCTTTCAAAACCTTGTAAAACCATACAAAAATTAGTTTTTCCTTTCATTTTTCCTTCCACCTTCTAAAAAAGCTGGAAGGAAAAACTAAAAAACAGCAAACACTACTCATATCAACAAAAATTAACATTTTTGGAAGGAGTTTTTCCTTCCAGTAATTTTACATAACTTTTTATAACCTTTCAGAACTTGTTTAGTAATTTAACTAACAATATTTTTCTTTATTTTTTTTGAAAAATTTGTTATTATATTTGTTAGAAAGAAAAAGTATAAATACAGATAGACAAATGCTAAAGTCAATTGAAAATTTATTTCGAGGTTTAATTTATATATGAAAAAAAAGAAAAATATTTTAGTGATATCTTTAATAATAATTTTTGTAATGGTTGTTATCTTTATAATTTCATATTTTAGCAATAATAATAAACTTATGGATATATCAAGTGAAGATAAACAAGATTTAAT
This sequence comes from uncultured Eubacteriales bacterium, assembly GCA_902492015.1. Classification (GTDB taxonomy): domain Bacteria; phylum Bacillota; class Clostridia; order TANB77; family CAG-508; genus Scatovivens. The sequence continues at coordinate 8,394 of CABUJR010000018.1, forward strand.
GAAATTATTAGATATAGATAATTCAACTTCTTTTTTACCTATTTCGATTAGTAAAAAGATTTTAGGATTCGGTGAATCTGCTAAATGTTATATTTTAAAATTTGAAATATCTGTAGAAGATTATAATAATAATGATTTAAGTTATAAAGATATAGATACAACAGAAACCTCTTTAAATTGGAAAGAACGAAAAGATGAGCAAACCTATACATGTTATGTTAGAGAATGGGAATATAATGAATATAGAAAAAAATTATTTAATAAACTTCAAGAATTAGTAATTAAATATTAAAGTATTATACAAAGTATAATAAAGGGCATATTAAATATGCCCTAATTTTACTCTCTTAAAGAGTCAATCATTAATTTATTTGATAACTTATAGCCATAAGCAAAAGCCTTTTTTCTTTCTAAATCTATCAGTTCAGCTTCTTTAGACATATAATCGTCTAATAAATCATAGTCATCTTTTACCATATTATTTCTAAGCAGTTCATCTAACTGATTTAACTCGTTCCATAAGCTTTCAAACTCTGGCTCTTTACCTATTTCTTTTACTATCTTCTCTTGCATATTATCATATATTTCTTCGATTTTATCCATAAATTTTACCACCTTTCTTTTATTTATCTTTTTCTTTATTTAGTGAATTTACGAAAGTATCTACCAATCGTTTTAGTTTATTTTTTGAAAAATCAAATAGTAAACTCACATATTCAAAAGTATGTTCTATATACTCTTTTAATCTTTTGTTTTCTTTTTTTAACTCATAATTTTCTTGTTTTAAATCTTTATTTTCAACTTGCAGATTATCTACTCTTTCCATCGCTTTAAAGGATTTAGCAAGATAACTTTTTAATTTATTAGTATATACTACAAGTTTTTTGTTTTGAGCTACTACCATTTGTAAATTTGTATTATCAACTTCTTTTATTTTATTATTTTTAAGTTCACTTTTTATATTCTCATAGTCTGTAATTTGCTTAAGTTTTTCAGTAGATAGATGTTCTACATTATTCGACTTTCCTCTTTCTAAATCAAATCCATTATCTTTTACACATTTATAAAAACTATCTTGCAATTTTTTATAACTATCTTTACCCTTCCAAAACTCTGAACAAGATATTTTATCTACCATCTTTCCACTTTTTTTGTCAAATTTGTGGATAACTGGTATAAATACTATATGTAAATGAGGTGTTGTTTCGTCTAAATGAACTTTTGCAGAAACAATATATTGTTCACCTAAGTTCTGATAATCTTTTACAAAATCATAAGCCATTTGAAAATATCTTTCAGTTTCATTTTCTCCTATCAACTCAAAAAAGTATTTATCTGAAGTTATTATAAGTTCGCACATTACATTACTTACTTTTTTTATTTGTCCTTTTAAATTATATTGCTCTTTCAAAATTTTAAAGGCTTTTTGATAAGATGTATTAATAGATTTTATAGAATAGTTTTTTATCGAATTTTGTTTGTTTATGTCTTTATTAGAATAATTAGTATTTTTTCTTTCATTATGTCTATAAATTAATGCAAGTTGTCCCATTTTATAATTTTCATTTCTTATAATAGCATAACTCACACTTTAGATACCTACCTTTCATCTTTTTCCCTTTTTAAATTAATTTTTTTCCCTATAAATTTTGTTAAAACTGCAATAGATTCTTCTATACAAGATTTCATACTATCTCCAAGTGGTGTATCATCATCTAGCCAGTCGTGATAAAATTCGTTTAAAATATCATCTTGCAAAATTAACAGTTCCTTTTCTGCTCTATGTAAATTCATGTATTTTAAATTATCTTTAATTTCTTCTTTTGAAGTAATTTCATAAGCACTCTCAAATATTTCTTCTTTTGATTTTTTTAGTGTTTCTTGTTTAAATTCTTCGAACTCATTTTCTAATACTCTTTTTAAAGTACTATCTATGCTAAAATCTTTAGTTTCGTTCTCATCTTTTTTGTGAGATTTATCATTTTTATAATTTCTATAAACCTTATCCATTCCTGTTGATCTTTTTAATTCTTCCTCTGTTATTTTTCCTCTTTTGTATAATTCAAATAAACTATTTTCACTCATATTTTTATTTCCTTCCTTTTTTATTTTAGCTTTACTACGAAGCTTTACTTATGTTCTAATACTTTCTTAAATAGCTAATATAACACTAACCGAAAGTGTTAGAACACACTAGAACACTTTTTATTCGCTACGCTAAAAGTGTTCTGTGTGATTAAGGGAAAATCCCTTAATAATCCTTTCAAGACTCTTTAAAACCATTTGTGAATTTGTACCCAACTGGTTACAAAAAATCACAAATAATCAAGTTACATTTGATTTACAGTTTTAAAGGTCTTGTATAAAAATAGTTTTAAAATATTATTTTTAAACTATTTTTATATGCTAGATAAATTTAAAAATTTATCTAGTAGTAAAACCTAAATTTAGGTTTTACTTTTATTTCTATTCTCCGAAGTTCTTTATTTTTGTCTGCTTTAGAACCTTCATCTATTAAATTGTTACCTCCTATTAATTCTTCATTTGGCTTTTTTATTTTATACAAAGCATTATCAATATAATATTGATTTACTTTTTCAAGTTCAGAAGCTTTATACTTATTAAATACAGAAGTATATGTATTTAAAGTAATTGAAACATCAGTATGTCCCATTAATCTTTGAAGTGCTACTGCTCTCATACCTGCTTCAACACAACGAGTTCCATAAGTATGTCGCAAACTATGTGTTGTAATCCCTTCAATTCCAAGTTTTGAAAGTCTTTCTTTTAGAATTCTATTAACATTTTTTCCGTCAATTAGCTTTCCATTATTACTTATAAATAATTGTTTATTTGGATTATTTTCAGCAATTACCATTTGTTCAATTATAGAAACTCTTATAAACTCTGGAATAGGTACTTCTCTAATGCCTGCATAAGTTTTAGTTGTATCTCCCATTATTACACGCTCATTTTTATCCTTAGTTAGTGTCTTATTTACATTAATGACATTTTTTCTTAAATCAATATCTCCATATCTTAAAGCTAAAGCTTCTCCAACTCTTAATCCCATAAACATTTGAATTAAAAATACATTTTTGTACGGTTCTTCTGCAATTGTTTTACTTTCCAAATATTCAGTAAACTTTTGTTGTTCTTCAATTTCCATAGCTCTTACTACTTTATCTTTTTTCATACTTTTTGGCTTTACTACATCCATTAGAGGATTTCTGATTATATATCCTCTATTTATAGCAAAATTAAAAGCTTGTGATATTTGTTCATATATCTTTTTAATATATGAATTACTATAATTTTCTTTTAGAGAATTTAGATATCTTTGAATTTCTTCACTAGTTAAATCTTCAATTTTTCTATGAAATAACTCATTCTGTTCTAATTTTTCAATAGTCTTTGTTACTCTTGAAAATTGAGTTTCTCCTAGTAAATTCATATCAAATTTTCTTTTTAAATTTGCTCTCATTAATTCATTCAAGGGAATTCCATTATTTTTTATGAACAGCTCATTTCCTTTTTGACATTGTATTGAGCTAAAATAATCCTTTGCTTCTTTTTCATCTATGAAAGATTTTCTGCGTATTTTTTCTTGTTGAGTATTTGTATCTAACATATAATATTCAACTATCCATCTTTTTTTAGTTTTATCATAAAATACATATCCACCTTTATTTCCTTTTGGTCTACCCATAACTAAACAATTCTTCCTTTCTTTTTCATTTTCCACATTACATAAGCTAAAAACATTACTTTATGTTTTTTACCAATTTTTACAGACGGAAAATCTGCTCTTCTAAAAAGTGAATATGCTTTATTTCTACATAGGCCTAAATCTCTCATTACATATTCTGCATTTACCATAGCAAAAGGATTTCTTACTTTTTTTATAGCTTCCAGTGCTAGTTCTTGTTCAATACTTCTAGGCTCTTTATGTTCAATAACTATTTGTTTAATATCTTTATTTTCTATTTCATTAAGTACTTCTTCAGTAACTTTATTCATTATTTCTTCCATTTTTTATCTCCTTTACATTTATTAATTCTTTATTCTTCATCTTGATTATCTGTCATAGTTTTAATAAATTTTAAAATACTGTTTTCTATTGTTACTATTAGTTCTATTGTTGCGTCATTAAAAACTTTGCTTTCTTTTTCATTATTATTTATGCTTTTATTTTCTTTATTTACAAATTTGTTTTGTATCTCTTTTTGTATTTTTAAATACTCATTAAATTCTTTATTTCCAATTGTAGCTTTATTCTTTTCTAAATCTATATCTACTAAGTCATTACTTTCTTGCAAGTCATCATCTTTCGACCTTTCTAAAATAAGCTCTCCTCTTGTAGAATCTAAACCTACTCTATTACAGATACTTGAATATACTTTATTTTGAAATGCTACTACTTTTGGATCATACCCATTTGCAAATACTTCATCAGAACTAACAGTATTTAATATTATTTGATTATCATTTATTTTACAGTTATCTGCTCCAAGCATATTATTTTTCTTTTTCCTCTTTCTTCTTGGAGGAATGCAAACGCTCTTGAGTTCTTTCATATTGTTTAAAGTTAAAAGAGCGTTTTCTTAATTCCTCTCTATATCTAAGAATTTCTTCATCTGTTAGACTTTTAAAGTCTGCGTTTTTATAATCATCTCCTATTACAAAACAATTTCCTGCAATATAGTCATACTCAAATACTAGATTTGGTGGCATATCTAAAAGCTTTCCTTCTTCATTACAAATAATTAGAACATCTTCATAAGGTACTACTTCAATTAGTCCACCTACTAATTTTTGTTTTGCTTCTAGAGTATTTTCTATAAACATTATTTGAGGCTCTTTTCCGACTTCTTTATAGAGGATTCTTATTTTTTTATTTTCTGTTTTATATTCATCACTATTCTCACAGACTCTTACTTGTTCATCAAATAGTTCTGACTTTATTTCTAAATCCGATTTTTCATAAACATAAATTTTATTGTCCTCATTTTTGTAACAAATACAGTCTTTAAAAGTTCCATTTATTTGATGTTTCAAAGCTTTTTTATAAGTTTCGTTGTCATTTGTTCCAAAGAATACTCTTGAAGCTCCTAACATTCTCGCTAAGTTTTTAAAATATCCCTTTAATTGTTCTTCTTGCATATTGAAAAAGTTATTTGGAATATCTAAAATCATTCTTATTTGACCTTTAGAATCTGTTAAAATTGCTATTGAATAGTCTGGTGTATTTTTTATTGTATTTAATACACTTACTAAATCATCTCTTGAAAGTATTTTTATATCATAAATTGATTTTTCATTTAAAACTTTTCTCATCTTATTTGCTTTTCCTATATTTATAGGCATTTGCTTATCTACTTTTACAGTATTTTCTTTTTCATCATAATAAATCCAAGAATAATTTTCATTATTGATAATTAAATGCCCTAGAAACCCTTTTATGTATTTAATGAAAAAAGCTGTCGTTTTTAAATCTTCATTTGAAGCTTTGGCTTCTCCTGATATGTGATTATGCACCATATAATAACTATCAGCACCTAGTCTATTCATTCTATTTAAGACTTTATAAACACATCTTTCTGTATTTACTCTACCTTGTTTATTTCTTTCAAAAACATTTACATAGTTAGGTACTCTTGAGCTAATAGATTCATAACCTACAATTTGGTTTTCTTTCATATAAATTAATCTAAAAGTTTCGTACTGTGTACTTCTAAATATTTCAGCAATTTCAACTAAATCATCTTTTGTATTTACTAATCTGTGATTAAGATTTATATAACCTCTTTTTTTCATTGGCTCTGTTAATCTTTTATAAATAACTCTTGCATTTTTATTCATTAACATCACCGCCTTCATAATCACTATTGATTTTCTTCTTTCGATGTTTTCTTAATGTTTTGGAATCTATTAAATTCCACTTTTTTAAATCTTCATAAGTAATTATACTTACTGAAACTATAAACTCTGGATTTTCAAACTTTCGTATTTCTTTGATTTCTGCTTTTGTAAACTTTGGCTTTTTCTTTTTTGATTTCATAATCAAACCCCCTAATTTTTATTAGGTTACCGGTAGCCTTTATTTGTTCGAACTGATTACATAATACAATAATTTTTATTTCTAAAACTCAAAACCCTTAAAAACACTTGAAATGCATTAAAAAACCTGAAAATACACTTTCAAAAAAATCTTTGAAAGTGTATTTAAACTAATACTTATATGATTTTTTATAATTGTTTTGCGTTAAATAAAAAAACCTTTGAATAAAGTATAAAACTTAATCCAAAAGTTACAAATTTATATTTATTGTTCAAAGTCCTGTTTATTTTCTATATTTACATACCAAATATTTATTTTTTTCATTTTTTTAAATTCATTATCTGTAATCTTTAATTCTTCAAGCATTTCATCCGTAAACTCTAAATCTTCTTTTGAAAAGAAACATTTTTTAACACTTGTATTATATGTATTTCCAGTAGCAAAAAACACACCTTTCATAAGTCCATCAATATCATTTGCAATATTAACATTAAATTGTGAGCATTCAAGTCTTATACTAGTAGGTCTATAATTATTAAATCTAAAAAAAGCAAGGTAATTGTCAGATTCTAAATGACCTTGTAAATATATTTTATTAGAATTATAGTCGCACAATTCTATTGTACAATAATCATATTTTTCTATTATATTAATAACAAACTTGCATTTAGCAAATCTATTAGTCGTAGGATAATAGCCGTAATAATATACATATAACTTATTCACTCCAAATGGATTTTTACTTTCTTTTTTTCTTAATAAATTATCACTTGAATTAAATAATTCATATTCATCAATTTCAAGTTCATTACATATTAGATAAATTTCTTCAGCATTTGGAAGTAATCTACCATTTTCAAATCTTCCTATTGTAGTTTCATCTTTTCCAATAACTCTCGCAAGATTATCTTGTGTTAAACCTTTTCTCTTTCTAATTTTTCTTAATCTTTCTCCAAATTCTTTTCTATTAAATTCAGGCATAAACAAACTCTCCTTTAATAAAACTATTATATATAATTATACCATTTTTAGAGATTTTTTTCAATCTTTGCTTACTCTCTCTAAGATTAGATTGATTTTAGTATCATTATGTGCTATAATATATATAACTTCATATAGTTAGAATGGCTTAAAGGCTTAATATTTAATCCATTCCGCAGGCTTAGTGCTTGTGTTCAATGATTTGATCCAGGCATTGAGACTGCCTGGATTATTTTTATACGAAAAATGTTTATCTGCAATTTTTCCGTATAACTCATTGAATTTCTAGTTGAAGAATTTATACGGGAGAATACGCAAATGAACAAAAACATATTTTATGGCGGACGGAAGCCCAGGTTGTTGTCCTACTATTTTTTAAACACATTAGCCATTCGGCTTTACTGGGGGAAATATTTTCACCCTAATGCTATTATTATCTATTGATTTTAAATAAAAAATATTTTATAATAATGTTAATTAATCTAAGTTAGTCTCAATAACTTAGTTAATTATATAAACACGGGAACTTGCGTATTCTCCCGTGTTTTTTTTATTTAAAATCTGCACTGTATGCAGAATTTTGTTATTTTTATTAATTTTCACCCCAAAAAAACTTACAAACAGTAAAAAAGTATAAGATTCAGTATAAAAATCTGCACTGTATGCAGATTTTCATGCACAGAATGCAGATTTTACTTTTTTGATTTGTTTACATAATTTTGGTATATTAATATTGTAATAAAAAAGTATTATTAGTTATCGAATTTGATAAGTTTACTTCTAATTCTACTTTAGGGGGAAAAGTATTGATGAACATAGTTAATCCTAAACAAGTAATTCAAATATATAATATATTACGCGATTTAGGGCTTAATACCACTTTAAAAGGTACAAAGCTTATTAATACTGCCATACAACTTGTTATTAAAAGTGATAATGAATATATAGTTTTAAAAGATATTTATAAATCTATTTCAAAAAATTATTATAAATCAACGACAAAACAAATAGAAAATTATATTTCTTATGCTTTAAATAGTAGAATTGAAGAAAAGTCTCAAAAAAATTTTGAAAAAATATTTGGTTTTAAATATGATAGTTATTACTTTACAAATAAAATTATTATTGAAGAAATTGCAAGAATTATAATAGAATATATCAATACATAAAAATATTTTAATAAAATATCTATTTAATGCAACCAATATTATTTATTAAACATCTAATATATGTATTTATAAATACTAAAAATATAAAGGAGGTTCTATATTGGATAATCATTATTTAGTAGAAATGGCAAAGAACGGTGATAAAAATGCCTTTTCCAAACTTATAAAAGGATTGCAAAATGAAATGTATAGAATTGCCAAAACAAGATTTTATAATGAGGCAGATATCGAAGACGCTGTACAAGAAACAATATTACAAGCTTTTAAGTCTATTAAAAATCTAAAGTATACGCAATATTTTAATACATGGATTATAAAAATACTTATCAATAATTGCAATATAATATATAAAGAAAAAAATAATATTCAATTAGAAGATTATCAATATGTTAATACATTCATTTCATCAAATAATACAACTAGTGTAGATGAAAAATTAAGTTTTGATTATATTATGAAAAACTTAAATTATGATGAAAGAATTGCAATCACTTTATACTATATGGAAGGATATACAAATAGAGAAATTAGTAAAATATTAAACACCAGTGTTGGAACTATAAAATCTAGAATATCACGCGCGAAACAAAAAATAAAAGAATTATACAAGGAGGAAATAAAAAATGGATAATTTCGAAGAAAAGATGAATATAATTTTTAATAAAAACTTTGAAACACCATCACATTATAAATCTGCAGTTGATAAAGCTATTAATGAAGCTGAATATGGTTGCAAAAAAACAAATATACTACATTTATACTGTTTTAAAAATATCGCAGCTAGTTTTCTTATTGGAGTAATCACATTATCTGGAATTGCATATGCTGGGGTAAAAATATATGAAAATATTTGGAAGACTCCTGAGGAAATTTCTATAAATGATTTTGATGTCAATACTAACGAAAAAAATCATATTATTAACGAATCTGAATTAAAAAATATAGCACTCAATGAATTTAACAAAATTGGTTATGATAATATAACTATCGAAAAATCAGAATATATCAAAAATCCATATTCAAATACTTCTATATGTTTTCAAATAAGTGCTTATAATGATACTGAAAAAACATTAAGTCTTATGCTAGATGCTACAAATGGAAATTTCATTTCTTTTGGTAGTGATTTAGATATTCAACCTCAAAATTATAGAACATCTAGAGAGGAAGCTAAAAACATTGCTAGAACCTTATATAAAAAATTAGGTTTTGAAGAAGGAAGTTATGATTTAACAAACATAGTAGCAAACAACAAAGATAACGAGATAGATTCTTGGTTTTGGACTGCAACATTTACCAAAAAATATAATAATGTTATAAATAAGTATCAATCAATATCAATAAGCTTTATTCCAGAAATTAATAAAATTATAATATTACAAAAAATAGATTATCCTTTTGAAAATAATGATATTGTTCTTACTAAAGAAGAAGCAATACAAATTGCAAAAAACAAAAATTTGCAGTTATTCAATGATAATAATTATGAAAATAAAATAAATATTGACTGCAATCTATCAATAGAAAAAATGAATTCCACAATTTATTCTTTAGAAAATAATATTGAAGAAAATTTTAAATTTACAAACTCAAATGGTGAAACTGTAAGTGGAAGTAAATATTTTAATCAAAATATAGTTAGAAATGTATATTTAGTAAAACTATCTTATGAAAATTCGAATAAAATTATTGAATATTTCATTGATACCACAACCGGAGAAATTATTGGTGGAAATTATTTTGATTTTTAACATAAAAAAGATATCTTTATTTAAGATATCTTTTTTTATATATTATATTTTCAAATATTATACAAATCACTTCTTTAATTTTAGGAACTTCTGAATCATATAAATAAAAATATTCTTTTAAAATATTGTCCTTGCAATCTATACACATCATCTTAATTGATAATGCTATACTAGTTTTTATATTATTAATACTTTTATGATATTTATTTGCTATTATTAGATAAATATCTTTTTGCAAATTATAATTATTATAATTTTTTTGCTTATATAACTCTAATATTGTATCTTGCAAATATCTTGTCCCATTATAAGAATAATTAAATCTTAAATACTTTAATTCATCAGATATAATTTTCTTTATATCATAAATATTATTATCTTTTTCATGTTCTAGATAATATCTATTTAATATTTCAAATAAACATTCAAATATATTACTGGTTACAGTAATATATTCATATATATATGAATAATATTCTTCTTTTATCTTTTGATTATTATTTAAAAGTATTATAGAGTTTTTTAAAAAATAATAATTATTCTCTACAATAAATTTCATTAACTCATTACATACTACATTATTCTGTTCAGTATTTAATATAATAATATCTATTTTTCCAGTTTTAATAAATTTAAATGTTTCTTGTTTATTTGTAGTAATCCCATACAAATTAAAATTAGATAATTTAGTAAATACCGTATTAATAATATTTTTTAATCTACTAAAATCATTATCTATTAATAATATATTTAGCATATTGTTTCGCCTCCTATTATTAGATAATAAAATTAATAGTAAGGTTGCATAAATTTACTTTTTTTTGTCTTTTTTTGTCTTTTCTTATCTTTTTTTAAATGTAAACATTTTTTATGTTATTATACTAATAGATTTTAATATATGGATTTTCCATATCATTGAATCAAATTGATACCACTATATCATATTTGATATTCTAGGTATAGAAATTGAGAGAACATTTTAAGGAGGTTTATCTATGAAGAAAAAATTAACAGTAATGTTTCTCAGTTTGGTAATGATGCTTTCTTGTTTTGCATCTGTAACTACTGCATTTGCAGCTGAGTCTCCTAACATCAACTCAACAGATGAGTTTGATATCGAAAACATGTTAATAACCGCTAAAAGTAATTATGATCCTGCTGGTACACACATGTACGCTGGCAGACATTATCTTGGCGATGTAACTGTCAATAACAATCGGCAAGGTGGTAGCAGATATTATCATGGTAAAAAAGTTCGGCTTATTTTAGCTTGGAAATCAAGTGATGGAAAAGGCGATGTTGATATCGAAACGCAGTTTGTTGGAAAGTTCAAACGCTTTTACTGCAAAGACGATGGTAATGGCGTTGATGAAAACGGTTTCTATTATGTCGTATCAACTGAATGGTATGATATTCCTGTAGATGGTGGATATTATGGTATCTTCTATGATGTTGTCACCAGACAAGGTCTTACACCTCCTGGTGGAACTCGTTCTGCCTATATTCATACATGGGTTGATATCGAATAAAAAATGTCAGTTTTTGTAACATTGTAAACTATTAAACTATTATTGTTGTTCTCTCAATTTCGCCCTAGCACACTCTGTGCTAGGGTTATATATAATTTAAATAGTATTATGAAATTATAGTTTATGAAAATTAATCTAATACTATCTGTTTTTTATAAAACTATCTACTATTCTTTTAAGCTATCTTTTTGAAAATTAAATACATGTTTTGCTACTTTAAAAGTTTTTCCTATATAATTTATTGTTTCTAGCAACCCTATTCAATTTCTCGAGTTTTTCCACATAACTAATAAAAGTATCAAAAATTAAAATTTGATACTTTTTATTAGTCATTCTATTTTTCCTGTGTACAGAAAGGATAAATATTTTCTTTCATAATCTTTTTTGATTTCTTCATCAGTTAATCCTAATCTCTCACATTCCTTTAAAAAATTGGTCATCTGCACACATTCATTATCTATATCAATGAAAATATTTTCATAAAAAGAGTTTCTTATAACTTTTAAATATTTTTCTTGATTTCTATCTACTACTTCTAATTCTTTATTAGTTAGGCTATTAGTATGTAAGTAATGTATATTATTTCTTATTTTTCTATTTAATGAATAGAATTCTTTTTCTGTTATAGCTTCTTTAATATTTTTTAATACTTCTTTTGAATATTGAGAATTCATTTTCATGAGGTCTTTACCCACAATTTCTATAACTAATGCCTTTATCTTTCTAATATAGTTTTCAAATTTTATAAAAAACATTTTTTCAAATTCCATATCATAATTGTATCCATCAAATATTTTTTGAATAAATTCAACTGATGAAACTAATCTATATCTATATAATATAAAAATTTTGTCTATTTCTGATAAATTTGTAGTCAAACTAAATAATTTATATGTTGAATATGAATATCTCTTTAAAGAAATATTACTAGTAATTTTATTGTAAAAATCTACAGCATATAAATCAAACAATTTGAATTGTTTCTCCAAAGCCCTTGTTTTGTTTGAAATAGTTTTAATAATACATTCTGATACATCTTCTAATATGGAAAAAACGCCATTCCAAAACTCTAAGTCATTATCCTCATTAAAAGTTTCAAAATTCATATCAATTAAATTTGAATCATTTAGAACAATATTCATATCATAAACTAATTTTTTAAAATCAATTCCCATCTTATCAAGTTTTAAATGCATTTTTTTTGAATTAACAACACATTGATGTACCCATTGTCTTTCATTAAATATCCTTTCTTTCATATTTGTTTTGAAATATTGATTTTCCTCTAACAAATTATATTCTTCTAAAAATAATGCTAATTCATAAGCAAATATAACTGATAACCCTTTTATAAACATTACTATATAATTTTTAATTTCTATATCTTTAATAGAACGCTTTATATGTAATAATAATGAAAAATAAAAAGAATCTTGTAAAATTTCGCCAATTGTATTTATAGGAATATTTTTTATTTCATTCTTCATAATAATCTCCTTATATTCTATATAATAACATAATTAAAAATTTTTAGAAACTCTTTCTCCATAAAACTCTCCTTTCTCTTTTTATATAAATTGTATAATAAAAAACAGTTCTTTTTTGAAAAGTAGTTTTTTGTGGACTTTTTAGTATTTTTGAAAATTTCACACTTTTAAAATTTCTATTTTTCTAAAAACTCAATTTAGCAAATTCAATTACAAGTTTTAACAAGAATTTATTATATAAAAAAATGTTATCATTAATATAAAATATTCTTTAAATTTATATACTTTAAGAAAAAAACTACAGATTATGTATAAAGTAACATTTTTAGGATAAAATAATATAATATCATTGACATTGTATATGCATTGTGTTACAATTATATCAATAAATAATAGGCGGAGGTGTTTGTTATGGCAAAAACAGATACATTAAATATAAGAATAGAACCTGAATTAAAAAGAGAAGCTGAAAAAACTCTTGATGATTTAGGAATGAATGTTGCTGACGCAGTTACTATTTTCTTAAAACAAGTTGTATTAACTGAAAGCATTCCTTTTAATATAAAAAAACCAAAATATAATGATGAAACTCTAGAGGCAATAAAAGAAGCTTTAGAAATGATTAAAAATCCTGATAAATACAAATCTTTCAATAATGTTGAAGAATTAATGGAGGAGTTGAATAGCGAGAATGAGTAAATATAAAATTCAAATGACTACTAAATTTAAAAAAGATTACAACAAAATGCGTAGCAGGAACAATTTTGATGAAAATGAATTTAAAATAGTAATCGAATTACTTTCAAACGGTGAATTATTACCTGAAAAATATTGTAATCATTTATTAGAGCCAAAATCAAATCGGTCTTTGGGAATGTCATATAAAACCAGATTGGCTTTTGATATATAAAAAAAGTGATGATGCTCTTATTCTAGTATTAACTCGCACAGGAACTCACTCAGATTTATTTAAATAACTATTAAAACGGCTACTTTTTTAAATAGTCGTTTTTTATTATGTTTGTATATTTTATACTTATAATTTCTAAAATATCCCAACCTTTAAAATCAAATATTTTATTATTAAATATATTTTTATAATCACTAAAATTCATTCAGTTATATAGTTTCTTCTCAATTATTTCTCAATAAAAATTTTGAAATACAGTAATTCAATAATTTCCAAATTTATTTGGGTTTCACATTGGTCAATAATAAATTAGTTAATAAATTAAATTTCATTAGATTATTAATCTGTATATTTTTGAAATTGCTTTAATTGTATCATTAAATTCAATTTCTTTTGCATATTCATGTTCTTTTCTATACTTGTCCCATCTTGCAATTAAAGTTTCATCTTCTAAAATATTTTTTATTATTGTATTAAACCTTTTTAAATATTCCTCAGAATTTCTATGAGTAAAAGTTGTATGAATAGCTGATTTTAATATAGTTATATCTATATCACTCCACTTATAAGTTACAAAATAATATAAATCATAATAATCTTTCATTCTACTATTAGCAGTATTTCTTTTTAAAATTGTTTCTAATTTCTCAGCAATTATTGTTTCATAATTATATGTATATAAGTCAATATTATCATTTTCTAATATTGTTTTATAACTGTATTCTATCGCTCTTGGAGTAATTAAATCTCCAGTTGAAATATCTATGCCAAATGGTATTCTTAAATTGCTTAATTTTGCAATTAGTTTAAATCTATAACCATTATATTCATTATCTTCTTTTATTGGAATATTTTTATCTATTTCGAAAGTTACATCATCATCTATTTTTACAGTAATAATCTTATTTATCATTTCTTCAATTGTACTTCTTTCAAAATCCATTCCTGTAATATTTACATCTATATCCATTGTTGTTCTCATATTAATTCCCATTATTGAAGATAATAAAAAACCGACCTTTTATAATAAAATTTTCATTATATTCTGATTTTGATAATCTCTCTAAAAATCTTTCAAACATATAATTTTGTAATACTTCTTGAACAGATAGGCCCTTTTCTTTTGCAAAATTTTTAGATTTATCCATTAAAGATTGAATATTTTTTATCATATCATTACCTCCATTATTACTTTTATTTTTTTCTCACATTTTAGTTTTTTAGCATACTGCATTAACATTGTTCCATTAATTTCGTTATTTGCAAAAGCATTTTTAATAATTTTATTTCTTTGCTCTATATCTAGTCCACATTTATTTTCATTTTTTACAATATCACAAATTGTCCTTTCAAGATTATACGATTTTATATTATTTCCAAATGGTGATTTTATTTTTATCACACCAAGTTCTATATTCTTTCTACTAACATAATGAACTCTTATTTGCTTAGTATTTATCGAACTAACATTATAATCATTTGGTATTGTTATATCTATTCTATTTGGAGTTACTTCTGTTTTGTTTAAAAAAAACAGAGCAGTATTATAAGAAAATATTGCATTTTTATATCTATTCTGAATTATAAAATATTCATCTTCAAAACTATTTGTTTTTCCATAAAGTCCTCTTCCTACCCTATATATATAATTATCTTTAATCAGTTTATTTATATAATAAAATCCGATTTTAGCATCTTTAAAATCTTTAGTTGTTATTACATTATTTTTTTTCTTTACAAAAATTACTATATTTTCATAACTTTTCATAATTTTACCTCCACACTGAAATTATATCATTTTTTCAGTGTCATAGTCAATTAAATTAACAATATTATTTACAAAATTATATATTTTTATTCAATCATTAATATAATAAACCTAAAAATTAAATATATTTTTAAAATCACTAGAAATCATTCATTTATATAGTTTCTTCTCAATTATTTCTCAATAAAAATTTTGAAATACAGTAATTCTAATAATTTCCAAATTTATTTGAGGTTCACCTCGACCAACAAGAAAATCGTTGAAACTCTAAAGTTTCAACGATTTTTGTGTTTTTCATAAGCATTTGTAACCTCTCATTATCTTTTAGAGTCTAGCTAAAAAGCTGGCTTTTTTCTGTTTTAACCTTTCAAAATCTTGTAAAACCATATAAAAAGTAGTTTTTTCTCTCATTTTTCCTTCCAGTAATTTTACATAACTTTTTTTAACCTTTCAAAATTTGTTTAGTAATATAACTAAACAATATTTTTCTTTATTTTTTAAGAACTTTGTTATTATATTTGTTAAATAAATAGTAAGTTGTAGTGGAGATATTTATGAGAGATTTTGAAAAAATAAGTTTTGAGCAATTTAAAAAAGACATTTAAGATGATATAGAATTATACAATGAATATTCATTGCCAAAAAGAGATTCCGTCTATACTGCAGGTTATGATATCTATCTTTTAGAAAAGTTAACTATAAAACCAGGAGAAAGAAGAAGAGTACCACTTTAAAAAAGGTGAGACTTTTGTACAAGGATTATTTATGAAATATTTAACTACAAAAAGTGATAATAGCATAAATATTCAAAGGAAAAGTAATTATTAAATGCACAAAAAAACAAGACAATATCAAAATAAATGATATTATTAATATTATTTTAATTGTAGTTGGTATTGGAATGGGTGTTTGTACTGTCGTAACCTCTATATTAAAACAAATCGATATGAATAATGCTATTACCCTATTAGGAATAGGAATGAGCTGTTTATCTATTTATTTATTAAAAAATAAAAATGATAAATAATAAGATATAGTTAGGAATTTACAATTATTAGCTCTACAACTTATAATTTAGTAATTATTCCCCGGCTAAGCCGGGGCTTTTTACTCATAACGTCTAAAAGGCTATGTTACAAGCAGAGCCTCAAGGCTCATGGCTATTTCGATACATGCGTTTCTCGTTACCCGTTAAACTGGTCTTTATATTCTTTTATTGATATTTGGTAATACATCATATCTTCTTGTAATCGGTTTCTCACATATTCATCTATTCTTCTTGCATTTTTACCTACCGTGTCTACACAGTACATTCAATATTTATAATGTATTGTTGGAAGTGTTTTTCATGTTATATGTATTTTAAAATATGTATTGTAAGGAAATTCTTATAAAATAATAAAACTATGTATTCAAATAATATTGATTTAATTTATATAAGATAAAACAAAGCTCTCGCACAAATTGTGTGAGAGCTTTGTCACGCTTACATAAAGCGCTTTGGCAATAAAATTTTAACTGAGCAATCGCTCTGAAGATTAATTTCGGTATGGAATCGAATATCTTCGATCTTTCCGTTCTTCAAACTCACCAAGGACATGAACTCTCTATCGTTTCTTGAATAAATCTTTTTAATATAATAACTTCTGAAGAGCTCATCTAATTCTGGATGAAAATTTAAAGTTTGCATGTTAACAGTAGAATAGATATCATGCTTATCCCAAAGTAGAATCACACCACAATCAGTTACATAAAAGTTAATTCCACTTTCAAAAAGATTTATAATGGAATCGTTCATTACAGCAATAGCATGATTAAACTGGTCTCTATAAAATAATCTCTTTTCAAAACCATTTTTCTTTAATACTGTTGCATAATGAACACTTGTTACAAGACTGTTTATTGGCTTTCTACCAAAAGGATTAGCCGTTCTTTCTTCCTCTGTTACAAGGATGGTCCGAATCTCTTGATCTCCAATTACCAACTGAATCGGTTCATTTGCCATCATTTTCTGATGGTGCATAAAAATTTTTGCCATATGGCCTATACCTCCTATAATTGCAGGATTTTATTATAACACACTTTACATAAATAGTCAAATTTTCCAATTTCCCAATTTTCAATTATAATTTGCAATATTAAATTACCGCTTTTTCATAACATAATTTTAACATGTCGT
>CABUJR010000019.1 GCA_902492015.1 uncultured Eubacteriales bacterium
ACATTTTTTAAAATTTTTAAAAGATTTTTTTATAAAATTTTAAAGGCTGTTTTTTAATGCCAAAATCTGTATTTTTTTATCATATTTTGTCACACAACGTTTGATATTTTAGCACCTTAATTTAATAAAGTCAATACTTTTTTAAAGAAAATTTATTTTATATTATTATTTATCTTATTTCCTAGTATTATTCTTCATTTTTTTATATTGTAAAACCTTTTTTAGTTAAGAACAAAAATGAACATTATAAAAATTGTAAAAGAAAAAATTTTATAAAAATGTCCACCTTTTTATTCATGTTTCATAATATATTAATTAATAATATTTGAATATTAGAATTAATTAGTAGTTATAAATTAGCAATAATATTTATCCGTATTAATTTTATATTATATGTTTGTGTCTTTTTCTTGTCTTATTTGTATATATAATATGAAAGAAAACGAGAAATGTTAATTCCCGTTTTCTTCCTATAATAATATATTACTTTTTATATAATTCTATTCTTTCATTTCTATATTGTAATATTTATTTCTACAATATTTTTTTGCAAGTCCACCTTCACTTGTTTCCCTATAATGACTTTGCAAATCTTTTCCTGTCTCATACATTGTTTCTACAACTACATCAAAAGAAACTTTTCTTTCTGTATCTAACAGCATTGATAGATTACTTGCTTCCACAGCTCTTGTTGCTGCAACAGCATTTCTTTCAATACATGGTATTTGTACATATCCATATATTGGATCACAAGTTAAACCTAAATGATGTTCCATTGCAATTTCAGAAGCGTTTTCTATTTTCTCAAGATTTCCGCCTAATAAATATGTACATGCTGCAGCTGCCATAGAACATGCTGTTCCTATTTCAGCTTGACATCCACATTCTGCACCACTTATAGACGCATTTTCTTTTACCAAATTTCCTATTACCCCTGCCACAGCTAAAGCTTTTATAATTTTTTCATCTTCAATATCATATTTTTCTTTCATATAATATAACACAGATGGTAATACTCCTGAAGCTCCACATGTTGGTGCTGTTACAATTACTCCTCCACTTGCATTTTCTTCACTTGTTGCATAAGCATAAGCACATAATAATCTATTTTGTTTTACTGTTTCATCCTCTTTTTCTATTTTCTTTTCATAAATAGCTTTTGCTCTTTTATCTAAATTTAATTTTCCGTGTATTAACCCTTCTGCATTTAAACCTTTTTTTATAGTAGATTGCATTGAACTCCAAATTTCATATAAAAATTTATTGATTGATTCACCTTCTACTTTGCAAACATAATCATATAAGTCGCAATTATTTTCCTTACAATATTTTTTTATCTCTTTAAAACTTTTTTCTTCGTATATATCTTGAGCTGTTATTTCTTTTTTTCCTTCTACTTGAAAAGTTCCTCCACCAACAGAATATACTCTCCAATAAGATACTTGAGTTCCATCTTTAAATGCATATATATCAAAAGTATTTGGATGTACTTCACATTTGTATTCTTTATTAAATTCAATTTCTGTTTCATAACCTTCAAGTGTTTGTTTTATTATATAATCTGTTAAATGTCCTTTTCCAGTTAATGCCAATGACCCATATAATATAATTTTAAATTTATCTGCATTCAAATTTTTGTTTTTAAAAATTTCTACTGCTCTTTTGGGTCCCATTGTATGTGAACTTGAAGGTCCATTTCCTATTTTATATAATTCTTTTAATGATTGCATTAAAATATTTTCTCCTATTCTTTATATTTTATAATTTCAATGTTGTTTCTAAAGCTAATTTTATCATACTATTCATTGAATTTTGTCTTTCTTCAGAAGTTAGTTCTTCTTTACTACATAAAGAATCAGATACTGTTAATAAACATGCAGCATTTTTTCCTAAATGTTTTGCTGTATAAAAAAGTGCAAAACTTTCCATTTCTGAACCCATTATTTTATCTTCTTCAGGTAATCTATTTACAAATAACCATGGGTCATCTAAGTATGGATCAAAGCATTCTGTACAAGCCATATTTCCTTTTACATAATTTTGATTTATTTCTTTTGCTGTTTCTTCTATTTTATTATTTAAATATGAAGATGACTCTATTAAATGACATTCATTTCCTGTCATATTTCTAGCAAAATTTCCTTCTGTATAAGCTTTATCTACTAAAACTATGTCTAATACTTTTAAATAATCTACATGTCCACCACAAGAACCTATTCTTATTATATTTTCTACTCCATAAAATTTATAAAGTTCATAAGAATAAATTCCTATACTTGGCATACCCATTCCAGATGCCATTACTGTTATTTCTTTTCCTTTATATTTACCTGTATACGCATATATACCTCTTACTTTATTTACTAATTTGTAATCTTCTAAAAAATTTTCTGCAATATATTTTGCCCTCATTGGATCTCCAGGCATTAATACAGTTTTTGCAATTTCTCCTATTTTTGCTTCATTATGAATTGCCATATTTTACCTCCTAATAATTATTATAACTTTTTAGTTATTTTTCATAAAATCTTCAAGTTTAACCTTCTACAATTCTTTTCTTTATATTATTATATTAGGTTATAAAAATCAATACAATATATTAGAAAAACCTTCACAATTTATTAATAAATTCATTATATTTATTAATAAACTTTGAAGGTTTATTTCTTAAGCACTTTTTAAATCTAATCTTAATTTATCTGCAACCATTGCAATAAATTCTGAATTTGTTGGTTTACCTTTATTCGAATTTACTGTATAGCCAAATATACTATCTACTGTTTCTATTTGACCTCTATTCCAAGCAACTTCTATCGCATGGCGAATTGCTCTTTCAACTCTTGATGGAGTTGTTTTATATTTTTTTGCTAAATCTGGATATAATTGTTTTGTAATTTGATTGATGATTTCAATATTGTTAACAACCATTATTATTCCATCTCTTAAATATTGATAGCCTTTTATGTGGGCTGGTACTCCTATTTCATGGATGATGTTTGTTACTTTTATTTCTAAAATTTCTTCCTTAGTTGATTGATCATTTATATCTACATAATTATTTTTTACTTCTTTTGTAACTATTGGAATATTTGCTTTCTTTTCTACTGGTTTGTCAATTAATTCTCTTATTCTTTTCATTAACACATCCATTTTAAAAGGTTTCAAAATATAATATTGCGCTCCTAAATTTATAGCTTGAGCAGTAACATTATCTTGTCCTACAGCAGATAGCATTATACAAATTGGTAATTCAATATTAGATGAAACTAATTTTTCTAAAACTCCTAAGCCATCTAAATGTGGCATAATCACATCTAATAAAACTACTGTTGGTCTTTCTGTTATTATTTTGTTATAAGCATCCTGTCCATCTTTTGCTGTCGCAACAATTTCTACATCTTCTTGAGTATTGAAGTATGTAATTAATGTAGAAACAAAGTCTATATTGTCATCTGCAATAAGTATTTTGATTTTTTCTTTCAAATTGATCCCTCCTAAAATTTAATATGTAAATATTTACAAAACGAATTATATTACTTATAAATTTTTTATGCAATGTTTTTTCTTGAAATTACTGGGTTTTCGTGTACTAGCGTTCTACATTTTTCGACAACTTAAAGACAGAATTAAACTTTATGGAAACTTTTATTTGCTTATATATTTTTCTTTCATTTTTTCTATATTTATCAAATTAAAATTTAATTCATTTCTATTTTTTAATAATATATCCAATTTTTCTTCAGACATTTCTACTAATACTTTTGTGTTTTCTAAATATTCTGTTGATAATATTTTTATTTCATTTTGTTTTAAATAATATTTTAATTTTTCTAAATTAGGATAACTTACTTCAAGTTTTACTTCTAAACCTAAATACTTTTCTATTATTTCTACATTTTTTAATGCTTCTTGAACAGCACCTGTATATGCTCTTACAAGTCCACCTGTTCCAAGTAAAATACCTCCAAAATATCTTGTTACTATAACAACTATATTTCTTAAATTTTGAGAAGTTAGAATATTTAGCATTGGAGCGCCAGCTGTTCCCGATGGTTCTCCATCATCACTAAATCTTTCTATAGTCATATCTTTTGTAAAAATACTATATGCAAAACAATTATGTCTTGCATCAAAATACTTCTTTTTTATTTCTTTTATTTTCTCTTCTGCTTCTTCTTGTGTTTCCACATAAAATATATTTGCTATAAATTTTGATTTTTTCTCTACTATTTCTGCTATAGAATCATTTGAAATTGTTTTAAACATTTTATCTCCTAACAAATTTTCTATTCAAAATTTAACTATTCATCCCTGCTGTATATCCTGTTGAATAAGCAATCTGTAAATTAAATCCTCCTGTATAACCATCTACATCAATTACTTCCCCTGCAAAATATAAACCTTTTATTAATTTAGACTCCATTGTTTTGGGGTTTATTTCTTTTACTGAAATTCCTCCAGCTGTTACTATTGCCTCTTCAACTGGTCTAAAACCATCAATAGTAACCTCAAAATTTTTGATTAACTTAACTAAATTTCTTCTTTCTTCTTTTGTAATCTCATTTACTTTTTTAGTTGCATTAATACCTGATAATCTTATTGCTTGCTCTATCATTTTTTTAGGTAATAATTTTTCTAAACTATTTTTGAATTCTTTATTAATAAATTCTTCAAAATCTCTTCTAATTCTTCTGTCTAATTCCTCTTCTGAAAGTGCTGGTTTTAAATCTATTATTAATTTTATTTTATTTTCTTTTAGCAATCTATCTATTTCTTTATATCTCAATAAATGAGCTGAACTACTTAAAATAGTTGGACCACTTACTCCAAAATGAGTAAATAGCATTTCTCCAAAATCCTCATATATTTTTTTATTTTTCTCAAAATCTTTTATTTGTATTTTTACATTTCTTAAAGATAATCCTTGCATACTTTGACATAACATTTTATCAGCAGTAAGTGGTACAAGAGAACCTCGTATTTTTTCAACTGTATGTCCAAGCTTATTTGCTATCTTATAACCGTCGCCTGTTGAGCCTGTTAGTGGATAGCTTTTTCCTCCTGTTGCAATAATAACTTTAGAAGCAAATAACTTTTCACCTGAGTTTAATAATACCCCTTTTACTTCTCTATTTTCTTCTAAAATTTCTTTTACCTTAGTATTCAATAATATTTCTATATTATTATATTTTCTTAATTCTTTTTCAAGACATTTTAATACATCTTTAGCATTATCTGTTACTGGAAATATTCTGTTTCCTCTTTCTTCTTTAACTTTAATACCATTTTGTTCTATTAGTTTTATAATATCTATGTTTGTAAAATTTTGAAAAGCACTATATAAAAATTTTCCATTTCCAGGAATATTTTTTATAAATTCTTCAATATTTATAGCACTTGTTATATTACATCTGCCTTTACCAGTTATTAAAAGCTTTTTTCCTAAAGAATTATTTTTTTCTATTAATATTACATTATCTCCATTTTGTGCAGAAGAAATTGCAGAAATTATACCTGCTGGTCCTCCACCTATTACAATTACTTTCATAATAATTTTCCTATTCTTTAATTAAAATCCTTTAAATTATACTATATTACGTAATTTTTTTCAACTTATTAGATAAAAGCCTTCATTTATCATATTAGAATATAAATGGTATTCAATAAGAATCAAAAAAACTTGTATGCAATATTGAGAATAAGCCTTTATTCAGTAGGAAGTGCAGAGTACTTTCCTACTAAATAAAAAAAGTACAGAATCTAAAAACTTATAATTCTATACCTTTTTTCAAATTTATATAGTTAGCATTTATAATTATAATTTATGTCTAAATGTTTACTGATTATATAATTTCTCAGTTTGATCAATATATTCACTTAAATCTGGAAGTTTTATTTCTTCTGTAACAGCATTTTTTTCAATTACAATCTTTTTTTCAGTTCTATTCTTATCATTTCCACCGACCATTTTTTCAACTAAGCCTGTTTCTGGATTTATATAACACTTTGCATATTCCCCTCTTCTTAGAACTATATATTCTTTACCATTATATTCTTCTTTTTCAATTCTTCCTTTATCTTCAATAATAAATTTAGCAACATCTAAAAATGAAACTTTATAGCTTCCTGAATAAAATGATTCTAGCAAATTTATTTTAGTTATATCATAACCTTCTAGTTCAATTTCATCTATTTTTATTTTTGTGTATGTTTTTGTAGCTTCACCATTCCACATCATATCATTAATAATATAATTATATCCATCTATAGTGCCGATAATAATTAATTCGCCTAACCCAACATCTGTTATTATTGGTGTAACATTTTTTATTAAACCATTATTTATATATATTATTTGATTTGCTATTGTTTCATCATTATAATAAAAACTTACTTTACAATTATCACCCAAATCAGCTATTATATTATCTTTCAGTATTTTTGATATTTTAATAGATTTGTAAAAGAAACTTAAAAGTATTATTAAGAAAATTCCTAAAATTATAAGGACTGTATTTCTTAATCTTAAATATTTTTTCTTAGCTTTTTCTAATTCTTTAATGTTTTTCAATTTTTCATCAATACTTACTTCTTCTTTTTTATTTTTCATTTGTATCGCCTCCTTTATTTTCTATTTGCGTATATAAAGAAAAATCTGGAGCTGTTACTAATCTATAATTTACAACAGAAGTTGTTATTCTATATTCCTTTCTTTCTTCAGGATTGAATTCATCACTTTTTTCATTTAATATTCTTTGTGCAAAAAAAGTATTTTTATCAAAATATATCTGAGTGAAAATATCATTTTTTTCAGCTATATAATAATATTCCTCATCTCTAAATCCCATTTTTTGTATAATTACATCTTCATCTAATATAAACTTTATCTTACTTATAAAATTATCTTCTAATTCTGGATTTTCAAAAATTTTAATATCTATATTCAAATTATCATTTAATGGAACATCTTTTTCTACATAATAAGTTTTTTGGTCATCATCAAAATAGTAATGATCTTTACCATCATAGTATTCTAACAATTTATCACCATATACTTTTTTCATTTTACCTTCAAGATAATAAGTTGTTATATGATTTTCATATCTTTCTATGCTATCTGTATATTCTTCTATTCGATAATTATTTCCTATATCATAATCCATATTTTTCTCTAAAACATTGCTTACAATATAATATTTAAAAACTATGTTCTTAATTATTGGAAATAATATAGCTATTAATATTATTAAGATTACAAGCTTTATTGCTAAAGTTTTTCTTTTATATGTTTTTATCTTTTTTACAATTTCTGTATTTTCTATATTTTCTTGTATATCACTTTTCATTTCTGAATATACTTTTTTGCATTCTTCACAAGTGTTCAAATGCTCTTGTATAAATTTATTTGTATCTTCTGATGTTAAGTTTTCTATGTAGTTTGGCAACAAATCTGTTACAATCTTACACTTATTTTCCATTTTCTTCTCCCTCCTTTATTTTTTGTTTTCCTCTATAAAAAGTTACTCTTGCCCAAGTTTCTGTTTTTCCTAGAATTTCTCCTATTTCTTTAAAAGAAAGTTCACTATTTATTCTTAAATATAAAACTCTTCTTGTATTTTCATCTAATTTATCTATCTTTTCATAAGTTTTTATTTTTTCTTCTTTTTCTATATAATCACTCTCTAAATTCTGTTCTGAAACTATATTTTCTATATTTTCATTTTTATATAATCTTTTATTTTTTCTCAATTCGTCATAATAGGTATTTTTAGCAATTTCACAAAGCCACACTGAAAATTTAGCTTTTCCTTTATAAGTATTAATTTTTTTTACCATTTTATAGAAAGTTTCTTGGGTTAAATCTTCTGCTATATCTTTATCTTTAGATAAACACATTAAATATTTAAATACTACATTATAATATTGTTTATATAGTTCTTCTATTTCGTGCATTTTAATCCCCTTCTATAATTTTTAATTTTATAAATTAATTATATCATTAAAACTCTTTGTTATATAAAATTATTGTTATATATTAGACGTTTAATTTTTTCTTTTGTTACAAAAAATACCTTATATTTTCATATAAGGTATCTTCTTTATCATATCATTTATTTTATTATAATCTTATAATAATACTAAATAATTTTATTATAAAATTAAACATCAATATTTTCTTATTATCCTTCTAGCTCTACACAGTATACTGTTTCTTGCTCTTCTAATAAATATTTTCCTACAAAGCTTGGGCTATAATAAGTTTCTATTTCATAAGTTGGAACAACTATAACTTTTCCAGACTCATCAATAACTCCCCATTTATTTTCTTGGCAAACTGCTGCAAAGCCATATTCATTTAATTCGGTTACAATATCATATTTGCATTCTACTACTAAATTTCCATTAGCATCTTTAAATCCCCATTTTCCATCATCTGCTTGATAACTATATAATTTTAAATCTTTAAATACTTCTGTGTTACTTACAATCTCTCCAACTTTATTTATATATTTAAGTTCTGTATTTGAATAAATAGAAGTATAATCATCACTAACACTCTCTACAACTGCATCTTGCATTGTAATTGTTCTTTCCATTTTTTCTGAATATAAATCAAGCTCATTTCCTTTTCTAGCTTCTAGAACTCTTGCATTTTCTAGAACTATTATATTGTCATATTCTGGTTCAATTTCAATTCCTGAATATATATCTAATACTCCAGATTTTCCTTCCTCATTTGTAAAAACAAAGAAATTATCAAAAGCATAAGTTATATTTGTATATTTATCATTTATTTCAACATCTTTACTGATAATATTATAATATCCATCTTCAGTCTGTGCTATAAAGTATGATGGGTTATTGGTTTCTATTATACTTTTATATTTATTTGTATTTACTAAATTTCCATGTACATCAAATAATAACATAGCATTATCTTTGGTTACTGATATATAATTTCCAGCTACTGAATAACTTTCATATTCTGTTTTTAAAATTTCTTTTCCATCATTATCAAAAAATCCAAACTTTCCATTCCTATCAACCATAAAAATATTTGGTGTATTATAATAAACTATTGATTGATATTTTGGTTTTATAAGTTCTTTTTTATTTTTTATAACTCCCTTTTTTCCTCTATCCATAAATATTAAATAGATATCGTCATCTTCATATTCTAGGGCTCTTGTTATTGATTCATATTTAGGTTCTATTATCATTTTACCAGTATAATCAACATATCCATATATAATTCCTGAGTTTGTTTTTTCTGAAATTATATATCCAGTTCTTAAATAACCATCTTTTTCTGAAGAATATTCATCACCTTTTACTGAATTATACTTCACATCTATTATAGTATTTCCTTCTGAATCTAATACTCCATACAATCCATCTTTTTTTACTCTAATACACCCTGGTTTGTTTTGAAGGCTAGCGACTTCTTCATATATAGCAGATGTTATCTTTTTTCCTTCATAATCTATTAATCCATATTTTCCATCTTGTTCATAACTTAATACCCTTTTTTCCATTTCCAAAGTATCACTTGATATAACTATTGGATATACTGAATTATATTGTGTAAAAATATCTTTTCCGTTTTTATCAAAAATAGAATAATTACTTTCATCTTTAAAACATACAAACACATCTTTTGACTGATTAGGTATATATACATGAATATATTCTGGTTTTATTATTTCATTTCCATTTTTATCTATAACTCCAACTTTTCCATCTAAAGTGCTTATAGTAAAATATTCATAAGGATCTTCTTGTATTGTCTCTACAGTTTTGTTTTTATTAAAGTTCATAACAATTATTGTTACTATTATTAATAAAATAATACAAACAACAACTGGTATTATTATTTTAAGATTTCCTTTTTCATTTCTAAATTTCAATATATCACCTTCTCATAATCAATTTTATTTTTATATTTTATAATAATTGTATTCATATTTCAATATATAAGTTTTACCTTTTTAACTTATTATATATACAATATATATCATTACCTAAATTTTCTAAAAAAACAATTTTATATAGAAAATTTTATCAGGCTATACCCAAAATTCAAATATATTTTTGAAAAATACTGTTGTAGAACTTTTTAAGTTTAATAAAAAATTGCTTTCCGTAGTAAGTCCTATTGGTAACATTATAGTAATAGTCATTATACAAAGAATTAAAAATATTTTATTCATATACTTATTGTCTTTTTCTTGTTCAATAGCTTTTAGTAATAATACTACTGCCCCTAAGCAAAGCATCAATTTAAAGTCTATAGAATATGCTTCACATATTCCTCCTAAACATGTATTTAAAATTATTGATATAAAACTTATTATAAAAATTGTTTTTATAAATCCAGACAAAGATTTACTTTTTTCTGCTTTTAAAATATTATTTGTAAATAAATATACAAATAATATAGGTATTGCAATTAATCCTACTAATCTATTTTCATAACAAACTTCATTCATAGATACTAGGCTTGTTTCTGTATTAATAAATACAAAAGGAAATACTAATGGATTTATTTGTGGAGTTCTAAAAATATATTCAAAAAATCCAGCAAATATTTTTCCAAATGTAAATGACATACAATAAGTCATATTAAAACTTGTTAGTTGATATTTTGCGCCAAATTCAAAAATATTATCAAATCTTACATAATTATATATCATTTGGAAAACAGCAAATATTCCAAGTGGTACTGCTATAAAAATACTATCTTTTAGCTTTTCTTTTAAACTTAGTTCTTTTATACCCTCTAATAATAAATATAGTACTATAAAATAGTAGATTATTAAATTTGGCTTTGAAAGAACTACTAAAGCTAAACTCATTCCAAGCAAAACTAATTTTAAATATTTATATTTTGGATTTTTATATATTGACATTGTTAAATTCATCGAAATCAGAAGAAACATAATTCCAGAACTAACAACTATGTCATATTTTGCACCTCTAAATAAAGTTATAATATTAGCTCCAAAAAATATTGCATAAAACCCTAAATAAAAATTACATAAAGATATCTTTTTTACATATTTGTCTATTATTTTTTTATATAAAGCACTTAAGGAAATAGCTATTCCTAAGATATAAATCATATTAAAAATGTAAGTATGAGTATACATGCCTGTAATTAATCTAAAAGGTAATATGCTTGTAATTATTGGTGCTATTCCGAAATAGTTATAATAATTACCATCATAATATGCAACATCATATAAATAATTTGTTACTTCTTCTCTTTTCACATTGTCATAAGGATTTTCCATATTTTTCAATTCATCTGGCACTGGTTCTAAAAGAGCAATACTTCCATTTACAAAAGCCTCTGTTTGCATAAGTATTGAATCTTCTTTATTTATCTCTTCTGGTTTTATTAATAATTTATCTGTCTTATATTGGCACAATACATACAAAAATAAAAATGAACATAACACAACCAAGTTTAATACAAATCTATAATTATGTAATTTATCATTTGAATCATATTCTAAAGAATATATGCTTTTATCTGTTATTTTAATAAAAAAAACACTAGTAATAAATAACAAAAATACTCTAATTATACTAAATTTAAAGTTTGCGTGATTTAAAACTATATTTTCAAGTTCTAAATCTGAATCTGTAATAAGTTCTATTTCTATATTTTTACATTTTGAATGTGTATCTAAATTTATATATTGTCTTTGATTTTCTAAAATTACTTTATCCCTTAAAGAAATTAAATCACTGTTCTCTTCTGCTAAATATCTTACCTTATAAGTTATCTTATCTGATAACTCATTTTTAAAATAAAAATTTATATTTGTTATCCTTTCATCAATATTAGAAATTACAACTTTGTTTTCAAAAATAGTATAATTTGCATCTATATCTTTTGAACTTGCCAATAAAGTTCTAAACATCGGAAAATTGCATATAAAAATTTCTATAAATATTGCGATTAATATTGATATAATAATACGTTTTGCTTTTGCATTTTTAAATTTATTTACTACTGCTTTTATGTTCAAATTCATCAATCCTTTTTAATTTTATCATCATGATTATATATTATTTCCTTAAAAATATCTATAACAAAATTCGACAATATTCAAATATTTAAAGAATAAAAAGTACACTAGAAAGTTATTTTCTAGTGTACAAAATTTTTTATGCATTTTCTGTCATTATTGGAACTACTTGTTTCTTACGAGAAACAACGCCTTCTAACAATGCTGTATTATCTTCTAATTTTACTCCATAAGCTTTTTCTACTATACCAGCTTTTTTTCCTAATGCTATTGTTTGTGTATTACTATTTACAATATCTGTTATTAAAAACATGAATAAATCTAAATCTTTTTCTTTTATAATTTTATTTATTCCTGCCTCTAAATCTTCTTTCATTTTCATAACTTCTGGTATAGAAGCTGTATTTACTTGTGCAATTATTGCTTTAACTTCTTTTAAATTTATTGCTTTTGCATCTAAATTTAAAATTTGTTCTATAGTAAATGAACTTAAATCTGTTCCGGCTTTTAACATATCCATTCCATAAGTATTATAATCTAATTCAGCAATTTTTGATAATTCTTCTAAAGCTTTTTTATCATCATCTGTACAAGTTGGTGATTTTAATAATAGTGTATCTGAAATTATCGCAGACATCATTAAAGTTGCTATTTTTTTATCTATTTTAATTCCATTTTCTTTATATAATTTATACATTATTGTTTCTGTACAACCAACTGGCTCAGCTCTATAAAACAAAGGATATCCTGTGTTTATTAATACTTGATGATGGTCTACTATTTTTTTAATTTTCACATTTGCTAAGTTTGGTATAAGCTCTCCTGGATTTGCAGTATCTACTATTATTACCTCTGAACCATCTTCTAAATCCTCTATTAATTCTGGTGCTTCTACTCCAGCATAATTTAAAACATATTCTGTTTCTTTATTAATCATTCCAAGTCTACATGATACTACATCTTTATTTCCCATTTCTTTTTCAAAGTTTGCCATAACTAAACTTGATACTATTGAATCTGTATCTGGATTTTTATGACCAAATATATAAGTTTTTCCCATTTTAATTTCTCCGTTTCTTTACAAAATTTGTAGATATATTATATCATTTTGTATTAAAAATCAATATTTTTTACACAAAATACACAATACATCATCTTAAAAATTTTAAAATAAATTTTCAAGTAATAAAATTTTGCCAATAATTTAAACTTTATTTTTATATCTTACATACATTCTATATAGTTATAAGCTCATTTATTTTTTCTAATTCTTCTTGAAGTTCTTCCCATAAATTCATATATTCTTCTATTTCTTTTTTTAAAAAGTCTATTTTCTCTTGAAACTCACTCACTTTTATATAATCTGAATATACTTCTTCTTTTAGTAATTCTTTTTGAATATCTTCAATATTTTTTTCCTTTTCTGATATACTTTCTTCTATTTTAGATATTTTTCTTTCAAGTTTATCTTTTTCCTTTAGTGGATTATTATACTGTTTTTTTATTTCTTTTTCTTTTCTTTGAATTTCCTTGTTTTCATGAATATTTTCTGTTCTTTTTTCTAAATAGTAATCATATCCATAATCATAAAATCTAGCATTTCCATTTTCAAAACTTAAAATACAATCAGCAATTTTTTTAACAAAAAATCTATCATGTGAAACAAAAATTACTGTTCCTTTATATTCTTTAAGCATGTTTTCTAAAGTTTCTTTTCCAACAATATCCATATTATTTGTTGGTTCATCTAATATTAGAAAATTAGGTTTTGTTTTTAATATCTTACAAAGAGTATATCTTACTTTTTCTCCACCTGAAAGCATTTTTATTTGTTTAAAAACATCTTCTCCATAAAACATAAAAGCTGCTAAAGAATTTCTAATTTCGGTTACGGTTAAATTTGGAAATTCCTCATAAAAATCATCAAACATTGTTTTTTCTGAAGAAAGTTCTGCCATTTTTTGATCAAAATATCCTATTTTAACATTGTGTCCTAAAATAAAACTTCCACTAATAGGTTTTTCTTTTCCAATAATTGTTTTAAGTAAAGTAGACTTTCCAGTTCCATTTGCTCCAATTACTCCTAATTTCTGACCTTTATATAAATTAAAAGAAATTTTTGATAATGATGTATCATATCCAATTTCCAAATCTTGAACTGTTAAAACATTATTTCCTGATTCCTTTTCAATATCAAAATTTGTTTTAAATGTTTTTAAATCATATTTATTTGGTTCTTCTACTTTTACCATTCTTTCAACTTGTTTTAATTTAGATAATGCCATTTTAGCTTTTGTTGGTTTATATCTAAATCTGTTGGCAATATCTGTAAGCCTTTTTATTTCTTTTTGTTGAAATTCATAATCTTTTAACTGTTTTTCATAATTAATTCTTTTTTGTTTTTCAAAAAATTCATAATCTCCAGAATATTCTGTTATTGATCCATATTCTATTTCATATATTTTATCAACTATTTTATTAATAAACATTCTATCATGAGAAACAATTATAACTGCTCTAGGATAGTTTTTTAAATATTCTTCAAGCCATTCTATTGTAGTAATATCTAAATGGTTAGTAGGTTCGTCAAGTAGTAAAATATCTGGCTTGCTTAGCAATAATTTTATAAATGCAATTTTAGTTCTTTGTCCTCCAGAAAATTCACTTAATTTTTTGCTTTTGTCTTCTTTTGAAAATCCAAATTTATTTATTGCTGTTTCATACTCTTTTTTATATGTGTAACCATCTAAAAATTCGTATCTATCATGTAATTTAGTATATTCAACTGCAGTTTTTTCTGATGAATCTTCTTGCATTTTTAGAACTAGCTTTTCCATTTTATTTTCTAAATCTATTATTTCTTTATAACATTTTAAAATTTCATCTAGCATTGTTATATTATCATCTTCAAAGTCTACTTGTTTTAAATATCCTATTCTTGGATTGCCCTCTTTATAAATATTGAATTTTTCTGTTCCTATTCCTTCACTTAAAAGTTCATTATTTATTATTGCTTTTAATAAAGTGGACTTACCTGCGCCATTTCTTCCAACTATTGCTAGCTTTTGTTTTCCTTTTATCTCAAAATTTATTTCTTCTAATATAGTTTCAGCCCCATAAGTTACTGAACCATTTGTTATTCTAAAATTCATAATCTTTTCCTTATTCTAATTCTGATATTATTTTTGCATATTATACTACAAAAATTTATTTTTTAAAAGTTATTATAGGTTATTTTCCTTGAAAACTATATGTTTTCATGATAATATTAAGTAAATTTAGTATTATCCTTATATATATTTATTTTATTATAATAAAAATGAATTGAGAAAAATTGAATTACAATTACTTTTATTTTTTTATGGAAAGAGTTCATCTTTTGATGGAAGGGAGCCATAAAAAAATATTAGTAATTGTTTGAAAATTTTTTGAACAAATTTATTATAATAAAATAAATATATATAAGGATTAAAGAATAATTTTATATGAAAGTAAAATAAATATATACAAGGAGTTTTATGAAAATTCATAATAGATATAATCATTTAAATGAATATTTTAAAAATAAATTTGGTGAAAGAACTTTAAAAATTTGTATTGATGGTGGTTTTACTTGTCCTAATCGTGATGGTAAACTTTCCACAAAAGGCTGTGTATTCTGTGGAAATCGTGGTTCTGGTGAACACTTAAAATTTATAGATATTCCATCACAAGTACAAAATTTCTTTAATAGTTACAAAGCTTTAAGAGCTAATAAATTTATAGTATATTTTCAAAATTTTACAAATACTTATGACACTATAGAAAACTTAAAGAAAAAATATGATTCTGCTTTAATTGATGATAGAATTGTTGGAATTAGCATTGCCACAAGACCAGACTGTATAACAGAAGAAATTTGTGAACTTTTAAGCTCTTACAAAAACGAATTTGAAGTATTTGTGGAACTTGGACTCCAAACAGCAAATGACAAAACTGCCAAAATTATTAACCGTGGCTATGAATCTAAAGTTTTTACAAAAGCAGTAAAATTATTAAATAAATATAAAATTGAAACTATTGTACATATCATGGTTGGACTTCCTAATGAAAATATAGAAGATATAAAAAACACAGTCAACTTTATAAATAATCATAATATTCAAGGACTAAAAATTCATTCTACTTATATAATAAAAAATACAGAACTTGCTAATATGTATCAAAAAGGAACATACATACCTATTTCACTTGATATGTATGTTGAAACAGTAGCATATATTTTAACACATATAAACCCAAAAATTATTATTCATAAAATTTCAGGAGATGCACCTAAAGATTTATTACTTGCACCTAGTTGGAATTCCCATAAAAAATGGATTTTAAATGGAATAGATAAATATATGAATGAAAATAATTTATTTCAAGGTATGTATTTTAAAAGCTAACTATCTTATTTCTTCTCTTTCATCTTGAGCTCTTGCCATTATATTTTTAAACTTGTCGCTTTTTAAATATTGATCTATATCATATTCTATAAAACTTTCTATTTTTTCTTGAGCATCTTCATTATGAAAAAGTTTACTCCTAATTGCGTACAATTTAGCAAAATATCCGATTCTTTCTTTTTCCTCTTTTGAGCCTCTTTTTACTTGTGTTGCTACAGATTTATAATTTTGAAATTTTCCAAAAACCTGAGTTAAAATCCTGTTTGGCTCTCCATTATCAAATTGTGCTAAAAACTTTTGTGGAGATACAAGTGCCACACAAGTTCTAAACTCTTGAAGTGCTTTTTCATCATCTAATTTCGGAATTGGGAATTTTTGAATGCTTTTATTATCCATTTCACCATGTGCTGGATGCCCATAATTTCCTTCATCATTTTCATGTTGTGATTGTAATTGTATTTCTATTTTTCCAAATGGTGTTTCTAAATAGTATAAATTAGCTACATATCCTCTTTCTGTTCTTTTTCTCTTGCTTGTATCTTTTTGCAATTTAACACCAAATTTTTTTAATACCTCTGATTTGTCAAATACTGAGCAAACTTGCTTTGTAAGCATAGCTAAATCTAATTTATCATGAATTCTTGCATTAAAATCAGTTACAAGATTTATATAATCAACACTATCTGTATCTTTTTTTGTTATCGTTCTCATTAATTCTTTATTATCTTCTACTGATAAATTAGCTTGTTCTATTGCCTTATAGATTTTTTCATATGCTTTTTCAAGCTTTTCTGTAGTATCTAAATTTTCAGTTTCGTTTAATTCTTTAATTTTATTATCACAAACATAGAAAAATCTCTCAGGAACATTTTGCCTAATTTCAGCTAATAATTTATTGTAATAACCTATTAATTTTGTTGCTTTAGGATCTATCAAAGTTTTTAATCTTTCTAATGCCATAATACAATTCACATAATATTGTTTTTTAGTACAGAAATAATTATAATTTTCCTTTTCAGTTCCAGGAAACTCTTCTTTTATTATACTTGTTTTAAATTTTTGAAGTTCTCCTAGTAATATGTGATTTCTCTTTTTCTCTTCTATTAATTCTTGAATTTCATGATCTTTTGAATAAAAAGTTGCAGGTCTATTGCATGCTACTATTGTTACTGCAAATAAATCTGATATATCTTCTCTTAATTTACCTTGATATTCATTTTGTTCATTGTAATCATACACACTTTTTTCTTGCCTTGATAAATAATCCAGAACTTTATCAAATATACTTTTTGGTGATTTTATTCTATATGGTACTTTTATATCAAAACTTTCATAAGCTTTATGATATTCTAACATCATTGCTGCAATTAAATTATGAAAATATTCTTTTGTTTCAGGATCATTAAATTTTTTTAAATTTTTAGAATATTCTGTTATTAATCCTCTCAAAAAACCTCTTGTTTCAGGATCTAAATTTGATAAATCTATTCCTAATTTTTCTAAAACACTTGACATAAATTTTACCTCAACTTCTTTTTTAATTCTTTTTTAATTTTGCAACAAAAAAACCTTCATATAATTCGTTTGGTGCTAATAATAAAGTTCCTTTTATTTTACTCTCTAATAATGGCATGTCCGCTATTCCATTTAAATTAATTGGTACTATTTCTAAATTATTTTTATTTAAAATGTTCTCTATATTTTTTTCATTTTCCTCATAAAGTATAGAACAAGTTGAATAAACCATCTCAGATCCTTTTTTTAAGACTTTTACTGCCTTATTTAATAAATCTAATTGAGTTTTTGAAATTTTCTCTATAAACTTCTCAGTAATATTTACTTTATAATTTAAATTTATTGTCCCACTTCCACTACATGGAGCATCTAGTAATATTTGATCGAAAGAAAAAAAATCATCTATTTTTCTAGAATCTTTTTTCATTACATAAACAGAGCTTGCGCCTTGTTTTTCAATATTATACTTTAATTTTTCTATTCTTATGTTATTCATTTCACAAGCAGTTATATGTGCCTTATTTTGTGTTAGTGCTGCTATTTGTGTGGTTTTTCCTCCTGGTGCTGCTGCCATATCTAAAATATCTTTTCCCTCTTCTGGATTTAATATTATTGGAGGTAACATAGAAGATAAATTTTGAAGATATATTTCTCCATTTTTATAAATATCTAATTTTTCTATCTCACTTTCAGTTATACTATCTAAAATTAAGGCTTCTTTACTCCAAGAAACTTCGTTATATTTTATATCTTTTTCTTCTAAAACTCGTTTAATTTGATCCACTGAAGTTTTTAAAGTGTTTACTCTAAAAGTTACTTTTCTATTTTTAGAATATCCTTCAATAATCTTCTCAGCTACATCTTTTCCATATTGTTCTTCCAACTTATTTTTTAAAAATTCTGGTAATTCAAATTCCATATTTCACCCATTCTTAATTTTAACTATTTTTCAATTAATATTTTAACATCTATTTTTAAAGATGTAAGATTTATCACTTGCTTTCCTAGTTTTCTAATTTTAAATACTTTTTCGTAAAATCATATTCATAAAACTCATTATTCATATGTCATATTTTCTTATAATAAAACTTTAAATTTATTTCTTTAGAACCATAATATTTCAATATTTTTTGCATTCTAATATTATCTTCTCCAGTTGCACAAGATACTATTTTTATATCTTGGTTCATTTCTTTTAAAAACTGTATTAGTTTAAAAAACACACCTTTTTTTCTATATTCTTTTTCTACATACATTTGAGAGATCCATAAAACCTCACCATCATTTGCCCAATAAAATTTAGAATATAATATCATTCCTACTGGTATTCCAGCATATTCTGCAACCAAACATTCAAATTTAGGAACATCACAAAAATAATCTTTTTCAAAATTATTTTCCAATTCATTTGTTTGATTAGTTTCATTTATAGAATTAATTACTTTATTGGCCTTAATTATAAAATCTTTATGCTTTCTTCCAGCCCTTACCACAACAACTTTTTCCATAACAATTTCCTCTTACAATTTTTTAAAAAACTTTATATAATTAAAAAGTTAAAAGAACTTTTCTATTATATAAATTCTTTTGCAAGTTTTTCAAAAGCCTTTTCAGAATTCTTTATAGTCTCATAAGATACACAATATACTATTCTAACATATCCTGGACAAGCAAACGAACTACCTGGTACAAATAGAAGATTATACTTTTTTGCAATATTACAAAATTCTTTATCATCCTGTATTGGAGTTTTTACAAATAAATAAAATGCACCTTGTGGGTAAATTGATTCAAATCCATTTTTGGTTATTATATCATATAATAGTTTTCTATTTCTATTATAATACTCAATATCTGTTTTAACTTCTAAACAATATGGTATAACTCTTTGAATTAAAGATGGTGCATTTACACATCCTATTATTCTATTTGAAATAGTTACAGCTTCTATCATTTCTTTAGCATTTTCTTGAGAATTTGGAATTACAACATATCCTATTCTTTCTCCTGCTAAAGAAAGAGATTTGCTATAAGAATATACCACAAAAGAATTATTATAAAACTTTGTTAAATAAGGTACAGAAGTATTATCATAAACTAGTTCTCTATATGGTTCATCTGAAATTAAATATATAGGATGTCCAAATAATTTCTCCTTTTCCTCCATAATCTTAGCCATATTTTTAATTACTTCTTCACTATATATGACACCTGTTGGATTATTTGGAGTATTTATGATGACAGCCTTGGTTTTATTATTTATACTTTTCTCAAACTCATTAATATTTGGCATAAAATTACTGGTATTTGCTGGTATTACTCTCACTATTCCATCATAATTTTGAATATAATTATTATATTCTGAAAAATATGGTGCAAAAACTATTACTTCATCTTCTTTATTTAATATAGATTTTAAAACTATATTAAGTCCACTTGCTGCACCAACAGTCATTATTATATTTTGAAAATTAAAATTTGTATCAAATCTTTTATTTATATTTTTTGCTATCTTATCTCTTACATCTTCATATCCACTATTACTCATATAGCCATGAACAAAACAAGAATCTTCTTCTTTTATTATTTTTAATATTGCTTCATTTACTTCTTTAGGTGCAGGAACATTTGGATTTCCTAAACTAAAATCATACACATTCTCTGCTCCATATATTTTTCTTAATCTATTTCCCTCTTCAAACATTTCTCTTATAACTGAATTATTCTTTACTAATTCTTTCATTTTTTCTGAAATCATTTCTATTCACCTACCAATTTTATATGATTCGAGCGGAGAGTAGCCTCTCCGCCCATAGCTGTTAACTCCCCCTTTTACACAGTTTTACTTTTCTGCCGATTTGGCTTCCCTGGCTTCTTTTTCTTTCTGAAGCTGATCATAGAGATACGGGTTGATTTCCTTAATTCCCTCCATAGTCTCAATAACCTCTTCTTCCGAAACACCATGAAGCTTTGCTATCTCTGCAATAGTCTTCTTCTGTAAGAAGCCAGCAGCAAACTGCCCCATGTTGAATACCCTTATCCGCTCTTTTTTTTCCTCTTCGGAAAGATTCTCATCAGACAGAGCATTCCAAGGTTTGTTGTTACACATGTCTATTCCTCCTTCTTAATTTTAAGTAAAGTTTGTTATCGTGCAACTATTTAATATTATACTATATTTTTTCAAAAAAATAAATACTTGTAAGTATAATTACATCAACATTTTTTATGTTTTTATAATATTTTAAGTATTTATTTTAACAAATTTATTTAATTTTTATATATAATATAAATTTCTAGTACTTTCCAAGTACTCTTACATATATTCCAGATTTTCTTATTTCTTCTATTGCCTTATCTTCATCACAGTTTTTATTAATTGAAACATCTATCCAAAAATAATATTCACCAAATACAGTTTTCGCAGGTCTTGATTCTATTTTTGTAAGGTTCAAACTATATTCATTAAAAATCTTTAAAACATTATATAAAGCACCTGGCTTATCTTTTACTGAAAAAATCATACACATTTTATTTGGTGTAGTATTACTATTTTCTTTCTTTCTTAAAATCCAAAATTTGGTCTGATTAAACTCATTGTCTTGTATATTTTTTTCAATTAAATTTATATTGTAAACTTTAGCACACTCCAGATTTCCAATACAAGCACACAATTCTTCTTTCTCACTTACTTTTTTTGCTGCATAAGATGTACTTTCTACTGGTATTACTTTTGCTGATTTAAAATTCTTTTCTAAATAATTTCTGCATTGTGCAATAGCTTGTGGGTGTGAATATATCTCTTTAATTTCTTCTAAGTTACATTTTTTATTTGCCATTAAATTTTGTTTTATATCTAATAAAACTTCTCCTATTACATTTATATTTTCAAATTTAATTAAAGTATCTATCGCATCTGTAACACAACCTTGAAGTGAGTTTTCAATAGGTACTATTGCAACATCAATTTTATCATTTTCTAATGCTAAAATTGTATCTACTATTGTTTTATATTCTATTTTTTCTTCATTACCTTTACAATAATTATTGCATGCTTCACTTGAAAAAGTTCCTTTTGGTCCTAAATATCCTACTTTCATCCAAATTCCCTTCTAAACTCTCTATATTTTTTATAATTTATTATTAATTTAAGTTTCATCTTTAATTAATTTATTTTTACAATATCATAACCTAGATTTTTTATAATATCATATCCTAAATCTCTTTCTTCATAAGTTCTTACAACTATTCTTAAAGCCCCAAAATTATTTTCTCTGTTATTTAATACCTCAATATTTCTAATTCCAATATTATTTTCACTTAATATAGTAGTAATTTTAGCAATAGCTCCATTTTCATCTTTTATACTAACATTTAATTCTGGCATTGTATTACCATTAATCTTTCTATTTATGAAACTATCTCTATATTTTTTAGAACTATCAAAATATTCATATAATTTATCTCTACTACTTATTTGTTTTTTAAAATTTTCTAAAATCTCTATAAATCTATCTAAAGAATTTAATATTTCTCCTTTATTTTCAACACATATATTTTCCCACATAACAGGATCTGAAGAAGCAATTCTTGTTATATCTTTAAATCCACCAGCAGCTAGTGTTTTCATTGTTTCTGCTTCATCATCTGATGTTTTCACAAGTTTTACTAAAGCTGATGCTACTATATGTGGAATATGGCTTATTACAGAAGTTATATAATCATGTTTATCTGCAT
The DNA here is from genome assembly GCA_902492015.1 of uncultured Eubacteriales bacterium. GTDB lineage: Bacteria > Bacillota > Clostridia > TANB77 > CAG-508 > Scatovivens. Next base: position 22,718 of record CABUJR010000019.1, read on the forward strand.
CAATAATAATAGGAATTGCTCTTATTTCTAAAATTAATTCTTTTAACTTCTCTACCGCTTCTTCTGAATTTTTCTTACTTTTTGTTATTATATAATATGAATTTTCAAATAATAAATCTTTTGAAGTTTCATATCCAGATCTTTCAGAACCTATCATTGGATGAGCTCCAATGAATTCTACGTTAATTTTCTTAGTTTCTTCTAATATTGTTTTTTTAGTACTACCAGTATCTGTTATTATACAATCTTTTTTAATAACTTTTTTTATTTTTTTTACATATTCTACAATATAACTTACTGGTGTACAGATAAATACAATATCACAATCACTGAATTTTTCATTTATATCCAAAGTATAATCTGTTATAACACCATCTGAATAAGCTTTTTTTAAACTGTTTATATTTTTATCAGAAGCTATTATAGATTTTACTTTTTTAGATTTAGATAAACTTTTGGCTAAAGAACCACCTAAAAATCCTATTCCAATAATTCCTATATTATACATATCTTCACCTTTCTATTTTTGTATTTTTATCTTTTTTATTTTTAAAAATTTACAGATATTAATATTTATAACAATCTAAAACTTTACCTTCCACATTTTTTAATATAATCTCATTGTTTTCTAATATTATATAACTATGTTCTGTTCCACCTTTAGGTAATGATATTGAACCTGGATTAGCAAAAATAAAATCGCCTTTTTTCTCGATGAATCCTTGATGGATATGTCCATATATCATAATTTCAAAATCATCATAAGGTATATTTTCTATATTATATTTATGTCCATGTGTAAAATAAATTTTTTTATTATTTATTTCTGTTAAAATATGATCTTCAAATTTGAATTCAGAAATCATTTCATCAACTTCTGCATCACAATTTCCTCTAACTACCATTAACTTTTCTTTCAAAGAATTTAAGACTTCTGCAACTTTCATTGGAGCATACTCTTGGCTTAATTCATTTCTAGGTCCATGATAATATAAATCTCCTAATAATACTATCTTTTCTGGAGCTTCCTTTTCTGCTAGTTCTTTTATCTTTTCTGCATAATAAGCAGATCCATGTATATCAGATATTACTAATACTTTCATACTTTCTCCTTCATTAAATTTTTTACAATTATATCACTTAAATTGCATAAAATAAAGAAAAATAATTCTTATTATAAATACTTTTTCACTTGCTCCACTTTTTCTTATATGATATAATTTTCAAAAAATGAAAAGGAAAATATTATGGAAAATAATATAAAATTTACTTTAATAATTGATAAATTAAATCAAAAAATTGCTGAATTAAATATAAAGATTTCAAAAGATACTAATAATATTCTTCTAAAAGAAGAACTTAACTCTCTTCTTCATGACAGAGATTTACTTTATAAAGGAAATGCAAATGATTTAAATGCTTTAATAAAAAAATATGGAGATATTATTAATGGATAATTTAGAAGAATTAACTTTAAAAGTTGAAAAATTAATCGAATCTGAAAAAAGAGAGCATCCAGAAAATATACAATTTTTAAACTCTTCACATGCCAAACTTATTGCTCAAATTGTTAGTAACTACAAACTTACCAAAAGCGAAGAAAATTTACCAGAAGCTCAAATGATTTTTTTAGGTGCTCCAACTGGTGCTGGGAAAGATACTCTTGTTAGAAAAATTATGACTGACAATCCAGATATGAATTATGTTATTTTAAATATGGATATGTTTAGGCATTATCATGATGAAATAATTCAAAACCATGAAAATATATTTGATAAAGATTTTGCTATAAAAACAAATCAAACTTCTTATGAAATTTATTATATAATCCAAGAACTTATTCTTAGAGAATTTCCAGGAACAAATATAATTGTTACAGGAACAATGAGAGATTTAGAGTGGGTTAAAGAAATTATTGCTCGTTATAAAAATGACTCAAAAACTCGTTATACAACTTCTCTTGCAACTCTTGCTGTACCAATAAATGAAAGTGCTTTTTCAATATTTGAAAGATACTTAGGTCTAGTTAATACTCGTGGTGATTCTAATACTCCTTTAAGATATACAGGACTTGATTATCATAATGATACTGTCAAAAAATTTAGTTCTAATGTTCTATTTTTTGAACAAGATTTGCATAAAAATTCTGGTAATTCTTATTTTAATTCTATCAAAGTATATAAAAGAAATAAAGATATATCAGATCTTACAGAAGATACCTTAGTATATGATAGTAAAACATCATCACAAACAGAATCTGCTACAGCTCATATACAAGAAATTATGCATTCTTCTGCCAAAATAGATAATGAAAGACTAGCTCAAATTTTAGATTTAATTGATATAAACTCAGATTATTTAAAATCTCAGGAATTATTTAAAAGTATATTAACAGATTTAAGAAATATCTCTCCACAATTAAATAAAAATTTAGAAGATTATTCAAAATAATAACTATAAGTAAAATTTGTAAATTATTAATACTTAAAAATAAAAATTTAGAAGATTTATTTAATAAAAATTTTTACCTTTCTTATTTTTAAAATTTTACATCAAAAAGTGCTATAAAATAGCACTTTTTTGATTTTTATCTAATTTTATGGTATAATAAATATGATAAGCGAAATTTTATTCACATTTATTTAAGGAGGAACAAAACTATGTTTAAAGGCAATTTAAGCGCTTACAGAATTGGCAGCAGAGACGAGGTTTATCCCGCAGGAATTTCGCAGGGTTATCCTGGCTACAGCTATGATCGGGCAAACGAAATGAAAAAGATGCAGGAAGATATGATGCGTAATTCCTCAAAAACAGTGGAGATACGAGTTGACATCGAACCTGTTCCAGGCAGAAGTAACGAGTATCTCGTTAGAAACACCAGCACTTATGTGTCTTGTTTCTAAACCTTCTAAAAAAGAACTCATTTGTTCTTTCTGGCCCATTCGCCAGTTTTTTTATTTTGTAAACTTCATTTAACTAGATTATATTTTATATTTTATATTTTATATTTTATATTTTATATTTTATATTTTATAT
>CABUJR010000020.1 GCA_902492015.1 uncultured Eubacteriales bacterium
TTTTAGATAATAATATTTTCAAAAAATAAAATTTATTTTTATTAAAAATTTTAATAAAATAGCAGATAAAAATATAATATACAATTATTGTAAAAAATTTAGGAGTAGATAAATAAATTTTTGAAAAAGGAATTAAGTTTCCTAGCTCACTAATTTTAAACAAAATATGGATTAATCCATTTTCTATAATAATCAAAAAATTTGTTATCTCAGGAAATAAATAAGACATAAATATTGATATATAGCCTATTCCTATTATGTATCCAATAAAAAATGAGACTAATATATTTGAAATAAAAAAAGTTAATGAAAAAGTATTAAAGTAATAAATTATAATAGGAAAAATTAGAATTTGTGCAGATATACTAATAAACATATATTCAAAAATAATATTTCTTTTAATATTCACTCTTTTTTCAAATAACTTAATAAAGAATTTATAAAAAAATATGATACCTAAAGTAGCTGAAAAAGATAACCACATACCAATATCAAATATATAAAATGGATTTATGAATAGAATAATTATAAATGAAAAAAACATACTAAAAACTATATTGTTTTTCCTATGAAAATTAAAACTTATGATATTAATTATAGTCATTAAACATGCTCTTATACACGATACTGTTCCACCAGTTAATATCAAAAAAAATAATAAAATAAAAATTAAAATATACTTTCTAATCTTTTTACTTGCTATAATTTTTTCTAAAAAATACTCTATTCCTATTATTATATAAGAAATATGCATACCAGAAATTGCTAGAATATGTGATATACTGCTTACCCTAAAATTTTCTTTAATCTGTTCATCTATATTTTTAGAATTTCCTAAAAGTATTCCTTTTAAAAATTCTGAGTATTCACTTTCATATAATTCATCTAATTTATCATATAAAGTTTTAGTTATATTTCCAAATATATAATAAAAATCTTTTTTGCAATATATCTTTTCTATTTTCTCTGAATTAATAATTCCATAAATTTTTTCTTTTTTCAAATAATTTCTATAATTATATCCCTTATAATTTCTTGCTTGTTCTCCTTTTTCAAAAACACCTTTTACTAAAATGACATCACCAGGAAATAATTTTGAATTCTTTTCTGTATATAAAATTAATTTAGTATTTTTAAATTTGTTATATTTTGTATTTGATAAAATATCTTTCATTTCAATTATTTTTAAAATATACTTATCTTTATAATCTTTCTCTTCTTTTAAATACATCACTTCTGCAATAAATTCTACATTAGATGCCTTCTCTGGATATATTTTCTCAAATAAAAAAACAAAGACTATGTTTTTTAATAAACACAGCCCCAATATTATAAATATTAAAATTTTTTTACTAATTTTTTCTCCTTTTCTTCCCCAAACAATTACTCTACAATTCTTCTAGCAGAAATTAAACGTTCATTATAATATGTATTGGTATTCAAATTATCTATAACTACACCTCTTTCAGGGTTTGCAGAATGAATAAAATTTCCATCTCCTATATATATTGCTGTATGACCTACATTAGATTTTTCTTCATTATAAAAAATTATTAAATCACCAATTTGCATACTTTCTCTACTAACTTCTGTTCCACTACTACTTTGACTTATAGATGTTGTTCCTAAATTATATCCAAAATTAGAATACACATATCTTGTAAAACCAGAGCAATCAAAACCTACTTCTGGAGTCTTTCCACCTACAATATATTTTGTACCTAAATATTGTTTTGCATATTCTGCAACTTCAACCCCATTATTTGCAGAAATAACTTGTTCATTTTTAATTTCGCTTTCAACACTAGTAACTTCATTATTTGTTTCTAATCTACTTTCTGTAATGCTTCTCGATGTTATATCTCTATTTTCTTGTAAAGTTATTAAATCTTTACTAACATATCCTGAGGTATTTTCATAATTTATTTTATACCAATCACCTTCTACTGCTATTATTGTAACAGTATCATTATAATCTAAAAATCCAATTCTTTCTGATGTACTACTTGCCTCTGCCCTTACATTTGCTGTTTCAACATTAACAATTCCACTCGTACGAGTTTCATTTGATTCTGAACCACTTTCGCTATTTTGTTCATTATTTTCTTCTTCTGGTTCTTTATTAGCATCTTCAGTATTTCCAGTTGTTCCTGTATTTTCTTTGCCTTCTGATACTTTTACTTTTGTTATCCATCCTGTCACTGTACCATCTGTTACTTTTATCCAATTATTTATTTCATCTAATTTTGTTAATTCTTTTCCAGCTTCAAATTGTGCAACAGTTATAGACATCAAATTAGGATTTAATTTTAAACCTATAATTGAATTTGATACAACATTTCCAGAATCATTAACTGTATTATTGTTTTCAGCAGTAGTCTCATTGTTTACCAAATTATCTGCGCTATTATTGTTATCATTTGAAGTATTGTTTGCACTATTGTTATTAGTATTTGTATTTGTGTTATTATCTACATTAGAATTTGCATTACTATTTGAAGTAGTTGTTGTATTTGTTTGAGTATTTGAATTAGTGTTTGAAGTTCCAGATGTTTCTACAAATTCTTTTTTTACATACCCTGTACTATCTTGATATTTTACTCTATACCAATCTCCTTCTTCGCTCAATATTTCTATTTCATCACCTTGGTATGCATTTGTTATTATATCTGACTCTGTAGACATTTCTCTTCTAATTCTAACAGCTGAAGCTGTTACTTTCCCAGTAGCTGCAAAGCTTTTTCCTATTAAAACACAAATTATTATAACAGTAATTAAAGAAACTTTTTTAAAAATATTCATAAATACCTCTTTTAATTATTATTATCCAAATTTAATTTTATATGTACTTCTTCTAATTGTTTATCTAATACTTTTGATGGTGCATTCATCATAACATCTCTTGCTTTTTTGTTTTTAGGAAAAGCTATTACTTCTCTTATATTATCTTCTTTAGCAAGAAGCATTATAATTCTATCAAGTCCTGGAGCTGCTCCAGCATGTGGTGGAGTTCCATAACTAAAAGCATTAAATAAAGCTCCAAATTTTCCTTTTACATCTTCTACTGTATATCCTGCAATTTCAAATGCTTTTATCATTATTTCTTGGTCATGATTTCTAACTGCACCAGACAATATTTCATATCCATTACATACAGCATCATATTGATATGCATAAATATCAAGTGGATCTTTATTTCCTAATGCTTCTAAACCACCTTGTGGCATAGAGAATGGATTATGATTGAAATCTATTGTTCCTTCATCAGATAACTCATACATTGGAAAATCTACTATGAAACAGAATCTATAAGCATCTTTTTCTAATAAATCAAGTTCATTTCCTAATTTTATTCTAACATCTCCAGCAATTTTAACAGCCTTGTTATAATCATCAGCAATAAAGAATATTGCTGAATTTGGTTTTATATTCATTTTATTGAATATTTTTTCTTTTCTATTTTCATCTATAAATTTACTAATTCCGCCATTTAAATTGTTTTCATTATCTACTTTTACCCAAGCTAAACCTTTTGCTCCTAATTCTTCTACTGCATAATTAGACATATTATCAAAGAATTTTCTTGGTTTTTCTTCCATATTTTCTACTGTAATTGCTTTTACAGTTTTATTTTTAAAAGCATTAAATTCTGTACCTTCAAATATATCTGTTAAATCAGAAATTACTAATGGATTTCTTAAATCTGGTTTGTCTGTTCCATATTTTTCCATAGATTCTCTATATGGAATTCTTACAAAAGGTCCTTCATCAACTTTCCAATCTGTATTTGCTTTAAATACTTTAGGTAAAACTTCTTCTATAACTGCAAATACATCTTCTTGTGTTGCAAAACTCATTTCAAAATCTAATTGATAAAACTCTCCTGGTGAACGATCTGCTCTTGGATCTTCATCTCTAAAACATGGAGCTATTTGATAATATTTTTCAAATCCAGACACCATTAGTAGTTGTTTAAATTGTTGTGGTGCTTGTGGAAGAGCATAAAATTCTCCTGGATGTAATCTGCTAGGTACTAAAAAGTCTCTTGCACCTTCTGGTGAAGAATTTGCAAGTATTGGAGTTTGAATTTCCGTAAAACCTAATTCATCCATTGCACTTCTAAAATCCTTCAATATTTTAGAACGAAGTAAAATGTTTTTATGTATTTTATCATTTCTTAAATCTAGAAACCTATATTCTAATCTAAGATCTTCTCTAACATTTTGTCCTTCTACATTTATTTCAAAAGGTAAAGAACTTCTACATTTACCTAATATTCTTACTTCATTTGCTATAATTTCAATATCACCAGTAGGAATTTTATCATTTTTACTTGCTCTTTCAACTACTTTTCCTGTTACTGAAATTGTACATTCTTTTACTATTTCTTTAACATTATCTATATTCGCTTCTTCTGAAATTACTATTTGTGTTATTCCATGTTCATCTCTTAGATCAATAAACATCATTTTTCCTAAATTTCTAATTGTTTGTACAAAACCTGCTAATCTAACTTCTTTATCTATATCTGTTATTCTAAGTTCTCCACAATTATTTGTCTTATATTCATTCACCATATTTATAACAATCCTCCCTGCTATATTTACTTGTTGTACACAATTTACTCGCCATTAGTGGATTTATTATACAATATTTGCGTTTTTTTTTCAATATATCATAAAAAAAGATATTAGATAATTTACTTTTTTTGCAAATTATCTAATACCTTATCTTTATTATTCAAATTTAATTTACATGTTTATATAAAACTAATCTAAATCCCCAATAAGGATTTACTGAATTTTCTGCATATCCAATATTACTTGATGGTGTTCTTTTCAAACTTGCTCCACCTGAACGAACAACTCTTTTTATTAAATTTTCTTCATCATCCTTTTTATTTTTAGATGAGTCATCACCTATTTCTTTATAAATTTCTGTAGACCATTCTCTTACATTTCCAGCCATATCACAAATATTATTTACTATATCTTGTTCGGTTGTTCCAGTTGGATAAATTGTTCCACTATAATTTCCATAGTTCGTGCTTGATGAATAATTTTCATAAGTTTGGTCTATCCATTTTAAAGCTGTATCCCATGCATAACTGTTAATAATTGAAGTGTAACAATCTGTATATCCAAAAGCTTCTGCTGATTTTTCTGCATAATCTATTGCATCTAAATAAGATATATTTGTCCATGGAACTTTACCTACCATGCTTGCTGCAACTGTTTCTCCATCTTTTTCAAATTGAGACGCTTCTACTCTTCCCATATAAAAACCATAATATTGACTTACACTATTAACTAATGCAGTAGCATCTCCTCCACTTTCTTCATAATTTGGATTAAGTGCATTTTCACGTTCTAGTTTTCCACTTGCTACTGGTATCCATACATATTGATTACCATCACCATCTTCAATTACAAAACCTTCTTCAACAGAATCATTTATAACTGAAAAACCTTCTGGAACATAAGGATTATCAGCAGAAATTTCTGCTATTTCTGTAACATCTATACTTAATGAATCTGATTCTCCATTTTCACATCTTGCAAAAAATTCATAGCTACCATTTTCATCAACTTCAAATGTAGCAGTATCTCCTGGTATTGCTTCTCCAGTTGGAAGAACAATCTCTTTTATTCCTCCTTCATCTGTTGTTGTTGCTTTAACTGTTATTGTTACTTTTTGAGGATTTTCCTCATCATCCATTTGTTTACTTAAATTTATAACTGGTTTTGTTGCAGTTTCTCCTGAAACTTGTTCTTGGGGCTGTTCTGTTTGTGTATCTCCTGTCACAATAGAAAAAATAAAAAGTCCTATTGCAATTACAACAGCTATTAATACTACTATTATTACTGGTGAAAATTTACTTCCCATAATATTTTTCTCCTTTTGTATAATCTATATAAAATATTAAACCATATATTATATATTTTTTCAAATATTTTTATAAATTATTTTCCTATAATATAAAAAAATATATCATATTTATCTTAAAAAGTAAATATGATATATTTCTATTTTATTATTTATTCTGCTGGATAAACACTTACTTGTTTTTTATCTTTACCTTTTCTTTCAAATTTAACTGTTCCATCTATTAAAGCAAATAAAGTGTCATCGCTACCAATTCCTACATTATTTCCTGGATGCACATTTGTTCCTCTTTGTCTTATTATGATATTTCCAGCTTTTACTATTTGTCCGTCAGATTTCTTTACACCAAGTCTTTTTGACTCACTATCTCTTCCGTTCTTAACACTACCTTGACCTTTTTTATGTGCCATGAAAGATTCACTCCTTTCGCTCTGTATTTTATTTATAACACATTTTTATTTTTCTAAGTTATAAAATTATTTAGCTGCTTTTTCAGTTTTTTCTGTCTTTTCAGCTTTAATTTTTATTGAAGAAATTTCTACTTTTGTGTAGTCTTGTCTATGTCCTCTAGTTTTTCTTTCATTCTTTTTAGCTTTATATTTAAAAACTAAAATTTTCTTTCCTCTACCTTGAGAAACAACTTTTCCTTCAACTTTAGCACCTGTAACATAAGGATTTCCAACTTGTATTTTTCCATCATTAGATACTAAAACAACTTTATCAAAAGAAACTTTTTTTCCTTCTTCTGTATCTAATTTTTCAAAATATACAACATCTCCTTCTTGTACTTTGTATTGTCTACCACATGCTTCAATTATTGCGTACATTTAAAATGCACCTCCCTTTTCGTATACTCGCTAACTTCCAACTTAGGTAACTATATGTAATTTTAATACACAAAACTTTGCAAATTTTGTTTAAGCAAAGATTAATTTTTGTATATTTATCTTATTAAATAGTCTTTAAAAACCTTAGCTAAGCAGTTTACAGTAATAAATTTTAACACAGCTTGCAAATTTTGTCAAGAAAAACTTTCAAATTTCAGCTAAAAACCTTCTTTTGTATATAGTTTTTATTTAACCAAATTAAGAATAAAACATACTAAAATCTTTTTAATTTATCTAGAAGATTATGAGCAATAAAAATTCTCCGGCTTAGCCGGAAAATTACTTACATCAAAAAAGATAGTAAATAAATTTACTATCTTTTACATTTATATTTTATAATATTTTAGTGAGTTCTTGAGTCTCTTTCTCTTCCACCTGGTTGTCTTTCATGATTTTCTAATTCTCCTGCTGGTCTTACAGATACATTTGAGCCTTTTACCTTTTCCATTGTTTGATCATCTCTGAAATCTGTTTTATCACTAGGAGTTAATTTTACACCATTTTCTATTTTTTGATTTACTCTTTCAGCATCTCTTTCATTTTCTCTTAAAGCTCTCATTAATTCAGCTACTTCTGTTTTAGACATTTTGCCATCTTTTACAGCAACAGCACCAGAAGTAGTTAAACCTTCTCCTGCAGTTTCTACATATAAATTTGGATCATCAGAAACAAATTTCTTTAATCCAGCTCCTATTCCTTTCAAAACACTATTTATAAAACCCATTTTATCTTGGCTAAGCTATACTTAGCACTCCTCTTTTCTTTCATTTTTCAAAATACTATTTATATTATAACAGAAAAACCCTTTAAAATCAAGGGTTTTTCTAAAATATTTTAAACTGATTTACATAATTTAATTCATATAGTCTTTTAATCTCTTACTTCTACTAGGATGTCTTAGTTTTCTTAAAGCTTTTGCTTCAATTTGTCTTATTCTTTCACGAGTAACTTGAAATTCTTTTCCAACTTCTTCTAGAGTTCTTGCTTTTCCATCTTCAAGACCAAATCTTAATTTTAAAACTTTTGCTTCTCTTGGTGTTAATGTACTCATAACTTCTTCTAATTGTTCTTTTAAAAGAGTATATGCTGCTGAATCATGAGGAGCTGGTGATTCATCATCTGGAATGAAATCTCCTAAATGACTATCATCTTCTTCTCCTATTGGTGTTTCTAATGATACTGGATCTTGTGCAATTTTTTGTATTTCCATTACTTTTTCTACAGAAATTTCCATTTCTTCAGCAATTTCTTCTGGTGTTGGTTCTCTTCCTAATAATTGAAGTAAATGTCTAGATGTACGAATTAATTTATTAATTGTTTCTACCATGTGAACTGGAATTCTTATAGTTCTTGCTTGATCTGCTATTGCTCTTGTAATAGCTTGTCTAATCCACCAAGTCGCATAAGTACTGAACTTATATCCTTTTTTGTAATCGAATTTTTCAACTGCCTTTATTAATCCCATATTTCCTTCTTGAATTAAATCCAAGAAAAGCATACCTCTTCCAACATATTTTTTGGCTATACTTACAACTAATCTTAAGTTAGATTCAGCAAGTTTTTGTTTTGCTTCTTCATCTCCTTCTAAAACTCTTTGAGCAAGTTCTAATTCCTCTTCAAAAGTAAGTAGTGGTATTCTTCCTATTTCTCTTAAATACATTCTTACAGGGTCGTCAACGCTAACTCCCTCTATATTATTTAAATCAATATCTTCTAGTTTTATATCTTCTACTTCATTTAAGTCATCAATATCAGGCTCTAGAAAATCATCATCATCTTTTAAAACATTTACACCTATTTCTTCAAAAGCTTCAAAAACTTTATCTATTTGTTCTGAATTTGCTTCTCCTAATTCAGCTGCTAACTCTCCATAAGTTATTTTTCCTTTTGCTTTAGCTGTATTTACTATTTTTAATAATTTATCTTTTTCTGATTCTTCTGGCGTTTCTTTAGAATTTTCCTCTTTATTTTCTTCTACCTTCTCTTCTACTTTTTCTTCCTCTTTTTTAGTTTTCTTTTTTTTCTCTACTTCTGATTGGTTCTTTACTACTTCTATATTATCTTCTTTTTTAGTATTTTTCTTAATTGTAGGTTTTTCTTCTTTAATTTCTTCTACTACATCTTTTTCTGTCTTTTTCATTATCCTTTTATACCTCCTACTTATTCTTAGCTAATTCTATTATAATACCATTCAATTCTTGTTCTAACTTAGCTATTTCTTCTTTACTTAAATTAGAACTATTTTCCAAGGATTTTACTATTTGCATTTTTTGGTTTGTTAATCTCTCTTTATTATAAATATTTATCACATCTTCTATACATTTTTCTACTGAATTTATTTCGTAATCAGTAACTAGAATTTCACTAACATGTGATTGTATATCTTGATCTTCAATATTTGCTATTGTTTGTAAAATCTTTTCACTATCCTCAGCTGGTGATTCTAATATTTCTTTAAAAATTCTTTTATTTTCTTCTAATTTTAAATCATCTATTGTTATATTTGTAACAATTTTTTCATATGCTTCTCTAAAATGATTTATTAAAAGATAAATAATCATATTTTCTCTTTTTATCACTGCAGGACTAATTTCAGTTGGTTTTATAGGTTTTATAATAGTTTTACTTAAAATCTTTTCATTAACATCTTTATATGTAACTTTATTTACTTCAGCAAAAATTGCTTCTTTAGAAATATTATATTGATTTGCAATTTTATCTATATATATTTCTCTTTCGATTTTATTTTCAACATTTGAAAGTATTGTTGTTATCTCTTTTAAAAATCTTATTTTATCATTAGCATTTTCCAAATTGTATTTATTTTTAATCATCTTAATTTTAAATTCTACTAATGATATCGCATTTTCTACAAGTAAATTAAATCTTCCACTTCCATATTTTATAACATATTCATCAGGATCTTTAGCGCCTTCCATTTGCAGAACTCTAGCATCACATCCTTGTGCTTCTAAAATTGTTAATCCTCTTGAAATTGCTTCTTGTCCCGCACTATCAGAATCATAACTTAATATTACTTGCTCACTATATTTTCTTAATAATCTTCCTTGTTCTTCTGTTAAGGCTGTACCTAGTGATGCAACAACATTATCAAAACCTCTCTGATATAGGGAAATCGCATCCATATATCCTTCAACTAATATTATTTTTTTTGAAGTAGATTGCTTTGCTAAATTTAAAGCAAATAGATGTCTTTTTTTAGAATACACTAAATTTTCATTAGAATTTATATACTTTGCTATTTTATCGTTATTTTCTAATTTTCTACCACCAAAAGCTATAACTTTTCCATTAACATCCATTATTGGAAACATTAGCCTTTTTCTGTATCTATCAATAAAATCTCCTCTGTCAGTTTTATTTACAAGACCTGTTGCTAAAATTTCTTCATCTTTAAAACCTTTTGCTTTTAATCTTTTATATAGTTCATTATATTCTCCTGAATATCCTATTTTAAAAGCTTTTAAAGTATTGTTATCTAATTTTCTTTGTTTTACATAGTCTTGAGCAATTTTAGCTAATGGTTGATATAACCTCTCGTGGTAAAAGATTGTTGCCTCAGCATTAATTTTATACATTCTATCTTTTAAATATTGTGTTTTATTAAATTCTGAATTTTGTGATTCTGGCAACGCAATTCTGGCTCTATCTGCTAAAAATTCTAAAGCTTCTTTAAAAGAAATTCTTTCAATTTCACTAATAAAAGTAAATACATCTCCTCCTTTATGACATCCAAAACAATGAAAATATTGTCTATCTGGAGAAACAGAAAAAGAAGGTGATTTTTCTTTGTGAAAAGGGCACAAACCGAAAAAATTTCTACCACTTCTTTTTAATGTTACATATTGAGAAATAACATCAACTATGTCATTTGCTGCTCTTATTTCTTCTTTTAATTCATCAGTGTATTGAATCATCCTTAAAACCTTTCTTTTATAATATTCGACATAGATTTTTCAAATCCTTTATTTTTTTATGTAAATCATTTTATTAATATTATTTTTCTTTAAAAATAGTCAATTTATCTAATAATAATTTTATCAAATTTTTTTCAAAATATTTTTTGTCAAAATTTATACAAACTTATAATCTATCACTTTTTCATTTATATAAAATTTATGTACAATATTTATAAAGCTTTTATATAATAGAAAGTTTAGATAAATAAATAACTTAAAATTCAGAAAACTTTGCTCTTATATAAATAATTTAAATAATAGGAAATTTAAAATTTCCTATTATTTAACAAAAAAAAGATTATATAAACATATATAATCTTTTTTATATTTTAGTTTGCTGAAACAAATTTCTTAACAATGCTATTAGTTGAATCTTCTGGCATTCCAACTGCTTGTTGTAATACTTCTGAGTTTCCTAATCCATGTACTTCATAAGAAGTATTTATTTTATTTTCAACTAACTCTTCTATCTCGTCTTTTTCTTTATCTTCTGCTAAAACAAGTTCACTTACAAGTATTTGCTTAGCATTTAGTAACATTTTCTTTTCTGTAGTTGATAGTCCTTTGTCTTTTTGTTTAAAACTTAAGTTTCTTACAATATCAGCTACTTCAAAAATGTCTCCAGATTTCATTTTTTCAACATTATCTCTATATCTTTTGTTCCATTTCATAGACATTTCTGTACTGTCTTGTTCTAGAACATTTATTACTTTTCCGGCTGTTTCTTTATCTATGATGTTACGGACACCTATTTCTTCAGCTTTTGCTGTAGGAACCATAACTTTTACTTCTCCAGGCATCTTAATTATATAATAAGATTGTCTTTCATCTAATATCGCCCTTTCTTCTATTGTTTCGATTACACCTGCTCCGTGCATTGGATAAACTATTTTATCTCCTATTTTAAACATTTATTCGTCACTCCTTCCAAGTAATACTTAATTACTACATTACAATTATACTACAAAAATTACCAAAAGTCAAAGAAATATAACGAATTTAAAAAAACTTTTTTTCATTTTTATTACATATTTAAAAATATACTTGAAATTATATTAGTTTAGAGTTTTAATATATTATTTATATATTATCTGAGTTTTTATTGTACCAAATTTTATGAAATAAAATTCGTGTACAATATTTTCGTAAGCATTTATATAATAGATAGCTTAAAAGATTGTTTCTATTATATAGCAGAAGTGGATATTATAATAAAAGAATTTTCCTATGATATAAAAAATGACAATTCTTTTAAAAAAATTGCCATTTAAAAAACTTGAT
This sequence comes from uncultured Eubacteriales bacterium, assembly GCA_902492015.1. Lineage (GTDB taxonomy): Bacteria > Bacillota > Clostridia > TANB77 > CAG-508 > Scatovivens. Next base: position 12,035 of record CABUJR010000020.1, read on the forward strand.
ATTAATTTTGATAAATTTAAAAATTTATAATTTTATATATCTATATTTTGGTTATTTGCTTGTAGAACCAAATCCTCCAACTCTTTCTCCTTCTGCTTTATCATCATCTGTTACCAAATACTTTTGAAAAATCCCTTGTCCTATTACATCACCTTTTTTTATTTGAATGTCTTCTTCTTTTAAATTAAAAAACGAAAACATAAAATGTCCATCATTATCTGGATTTCCGTAATAATCTTTATCTATAACACCAATACTATTTGCCATTACTAATCCTTTTTTACCAGGATTAGAGCTTCTGTTGCATAAAATTAAAACTTCATCATCTTGCATATATGCTTTTAATCCTGTTTTTACTAAGGTTGGTTTGTTTCCTTTTTTAAATGATGGTATTATACAATCTTCTGCTGCTTCTATATCATATCCAGCTGAAAATTTTGTTTTTCTTATTGGTAAATTTATCCCTGCATTTTCAAAACCTTTTGCTACTTCAAATCCTCTTTTTTTCTCCATTTTATTTCCTCCAAATATTTATTTCCTAGCTATTATATATTTTTATTTTCAAAATATCAACCTCAAATTTTATTGTAGTAAATATTTATTTAGCAAAAGTATATAATTTTCTGCTACATATTAATTAAATATATTTTTTAATATAATCCTTAGAGATTTTTAAAACTTCTTCTAATGATAATGTACTAGTAAATCCGGCAGAATTTTTATGTCCTCCGCCACCTAATTTTATTGCAAGTTTTGATACATCAATATCTGTATTTGCTTTAAATTCTCCAAAAACTTTATCGTTTTCAATTAAAAATATTCCCATTACGTCTACATTCTCTATATTTTTAAGTATAGGAACCATTTTTTTAAATAACAAAGAATATTCTAAATCACTAAAAATAGGATCTTTTCTATCCATAATCACATAGTGGAATACATCATATTTTATATTTTCAAGAAGTTTAGAAAGAGCTTTAATTTCTGGCATTGTTCTTTCTAAAAAAGTTTTTTTAGTGATATATTTGTAATCAATCTCATATTTTAATAATTCTCCTGCACTAGATAAAGTTTCTGGTGTTAATCTATGCGAGAAACCTGTAGTATCTGTTAAAATTCCAGCATATAACATTGATGCTATATTTTTATCCATTTTTTTATCAAACATACTAATCAAATTATATATAATTTCACAGGTTGAACTTATTTTAGCATTTTCTAAAATATATTGTGCTTCTTTTTTACTTGCTTCATGATGATCTATATTTATTGTCATTTTAGCTTTGTCAAAATACTCTTCAAATTTTCCTAATCTACTTTTTCTATTTAAATCTACCATTATAAAAACATAGTTTTCCTTTTCAACTTTACTAGTAATAAATTTTTGAGTATTAAACCAATTAATTTTAAACATATCTTTTTCTTCAATTAAAACTGTTATATCTTTTTTCCCTATATTTTCTAGGAAATATGCCATTGCAAGAGAAGCTCCTATTGAATCCATATCTGCATTTTCATGTCCTGCAATTATAATAGATTGATTTTCTGGTATTTTTTCTAAAACATCTTTTATTTCTTTATATGAACTCATTTCTTTCTCCCTTTATTATAAAATAATATTTTTCTTACAATAAAATTCATCAATATTTACATCAACTGTATCTTTATTAAAATTCATAAATTTATTTATAAGTATATATTTTGATTTACATATCTCAGAAAAATTCAATTTTGTGTTTTTATTATTACTACAAAGCATCGTACAATAACCACAACTATCAAATCTTATCTTTTCTATTACTTCACTTAAATCTTTAACATATTCAGCATCTTCCATTTCCAAATTTAGATTTTTGTTTATATAAATTTTAAATAACACATTATCATTTTTAGCAATAAATTCTTTCAATTTGTCTATATTATTTATACTTTCTATATAAATATCACAATCACTATAAGGAAAATAACTTGTATCTAATTTAGATACTCTTTTTATTGTATTATGTAAGTCTGTATTACCAATCACAAACGCTTTTTTTATTATTAAATTATTTTCACAATATTTTAAAATATTATATTCATATACTAATTGAATAATGTTTTGATTTAATTTTTTAGAAATTAATGTATCTTTTATGATATTATAAATTACAGAATTGGTATAATTCATATATTCATTTTGTGAAATAAAAATCATTGAATTATGTGAAATTAAAGTTTTTAAAGCAATTTCAATAAAAACATAAGTATTTCCATCAAAAAAAGTTTCTAAAACACCTAAATTATCATATTCTGTTATTGTATTTTTAGAATCACTAATTAATTTAGTTTTATACAAACTTTTTTGATTCTTTATTTTTTTTAATAATTCTGAAATAACATTAAAATCAAGCTCAAAACCCTTATTTTCAAGTATATCTTTTTTGTTTGCTTTTAAAATAATTTCTTTATTATTTACAATATTATTAGAAATTTCTTTTATTAATTTTAAAATATCAACATTACTTTCAGTAATATTATTAAATGCAAGTTGTGAATTTCCCAAAATACTACTCATATTTTTTTCCTTTCTTAGTTTTTATTCTTCAAAAGTTTTAGTGTTATCACTAGTTTTTAACCCTTCTGGTAATTGTGCTAGACTATTATTTGAAACATTTTCTTTCATATACTCGCGATAATAATGACCACCTATCATTTCAAAATCTTTTTTATTTTTTAAAAGAGTATTTATTTGCATTAAATATTTCTCTAATTTTTTACTTGGTAAATAATAAGATTTTTTAAAAGCATATCCTTTTTCCCCAAACTTTTCTACAGATGAAGTATATAATTCTTCTAAAACTTCGCTTTCTGTATATTCTGGATGATGTTCAAGACAATATCTTATCCTTCTTTTGAAAAAATCTTCTAAACTGTTATTTCTATCTGCTGTTAAAATAACTTTACCATAAATAGTTCTAGGTTCTTTAGTATTTGAAGCTCTATGGTCTTCTATTGCATCTTTTGCAATTTGTTTTTCACTTTGAGAAAAAAACTCATTTAAATTTTCATCTTCATACATAATATTTGCAGAAATTATATGATGTTTTCTCCTGTTAATATGATCTCCTATATCATGATAAGCTGCTACTACATACAACATATCATAATTAAGTTTTTCTTTATCAGGATTATTTTTTTCATATTCTTCAACAATTTCAAATGTTCTTTGTATTACTTGCTCTATATGTCCTATTCCATGTGATTCACCATTTAGTTTATACATTGGAAAAACATTTTCTTCTACATATTTTCTTAATTTTGGATTTACTCTATCTATTAATCCCACTTTTCTACTCCTAAATATTATTTCTTTAATTTTACCTTAAAAATTATTATATCTAATATTATATAATAATAAATTTTATCATTTTTAAATCAAATTTATATCTTTTACAATAACTCTATTTTTCAAAATTATTATCAAATGTAAACAAAAAAGTGTTAGTACAAACTAACACTTTAAATCGCACTAATCTTGTGTATATGGTATGATTGCAATATGTCTTGCTCTTTTAACAGCTGTTGTAATTTCTCTTTGATGTTTTGCACAAGCACCTGTTGCTCTTCTTGGTAATATTTTACCTTTTTCATTGATAAATTTCTTTAATTGATCAATATTTTTATAATCTAACACAAAGTTTTTATCATTACATAATGCGCAAACTTTTTTTCTCATTTTTCTAAACTTTGGATTAAAATCATCATCTTGATTATTTCTATTGTTTCTTTTATTTTGTTTTTTATCAGCCATTTTAAATCCTCCAATCTTCTAAACTTTATATATTATTAATTAAACCTAGAATGGTAAATCATCATCAGATGATGTAACTTGGAATTCAGCACTTTGAGTAACTGACTCTCCAAAAGTATTTCCAAAATCTGATACATCCCCATCTCTTTTACTATCTGCAAAATATGCTTCCTCAGCAACTACTTCTGTAACATAATGTTTTTGACCTTGCTCGTCATCCCAAGTTCTAGTTTGAATTCTTCCAACTACTGCAACTTGTTGACCTTTTTTAAAGTATTTGCTTACAAATTCTCCAGTTTTACTCCAAGCTACAATATTTATAAAATCTGCTTGTCTTTCTTCACCTGGTCTTGCAAATCTTCTATTTATTGCTAAACTAAATGAAGCAACTAGAGTATTGTTAGTTTGAGTATATCTTACTTCTGGGTCTCTTGTTAATCTTCCCATTAAAATTACTTTGTTCATTTGGTTTCCACCTTTCTTCTTATTCTTCGTCTTTTCTTACAACGATGAATTTTATAACTTCGTCTGTAATTCTATATACTCTTTCAAGTTCTTTTATTAAACTTGGTGCAGCTTCAAAGTTAATTAATACATATATACCTTCTGAATTTTTCTTGATTTCATAGGCTAATTTTTTCTTTCCTAACTCTTCTACTGACTCTACTTTTCCATCATTATTAATTAAATTTGAAAATTTTTGAGTTAATTCTTTAACTCCAGCTTCTTCAACATTTGGATTAATAATGAATATTGTTTCGTATTTATTCATTATTTTTCACCTCCTTTTGGATATTAAACCCATATTTTTATATGAGTAAGGATATAAATTAGTTTTACCTAAATTATACTGGAATATTTTACCACAAGTTATTTAAAATTGCAAGGTTTTTAATGATAATTTTCAATTTCTACTTCCATATAGTTTAATTTTTTTGAAAAAACGTTATAATTATTGTATTTTACTCCTTTATAATAATAAATTGTGTGACTCATCTCATTAATTATATATATATCTTTTTCTCCTTCATTCTTTTTTCCATAATACAAATTTATATTTTCCAATTTTTCTAAATCAATTTCATAATAATTGTTATTATCATTTGGATTTACAGAATTTGTAAAATCTTCTATTTTTGATTTAATTGGAATTGTTCCATTGTCTAAATAATATATAGATATTTTATCTTCTAAAATATTTATATCTTTAAACATATTACTTAATCTGTTTAATTGAATATTGGTTTTAATACTATTTATTATAATAATCAAAATTATAATAAAAATAGCTATTAAAAATCCTAAACTAAATATATTGCTTCTTTTCATTTTGTTTTTAAACTTTTTATAAACTTAATATTCTAGTATTTTATAAGATCTTTATTTATAAAATACTATATAATTTTAAGCTATATAGACCTTTCTTTATCTTTATCATATATAGCTTACTATTAAATTTATTTGTTTTCAAGTTTTACTTATATTTTTTATGCAGTTATTTACCCTTTCAAATAAAAAATATTTTTTTTCTTCTAAAAAGTACAAATACCACAAATATATTATTAATAACAATAAATATATATTTTTTATTTCTATTATTGCAATACCATAAACAAAAGATATAATTACTAAAAAAGTTTTACTAATTATCATTACAAATTTATTTGCCTTATCTATTCCTATAAACTTTCTTAAAATTTCTTTTAAAATTTTTCCACCATCTAATGGAATTATAGGAATTAAGTTAAAAATACACAAAGCTAAGTTTGTATAAATTATTTTTGTCTTATAATATTCATCATACTGTATAAAATAAAAGATTACCGCTATTATTAAATTTATTAATGGACCTGCTATAAAAAAACAAATTTTATATAATGGATTGCTTTTGCCATAAGAATAAAATTCTAATGACACACCTAATGGATTTAAATATAATTTTCTTGGTTTTCCTCCAATTAATATTCCACAAAATAAATGTGCTAGTTCATGAATGAATACAAACAAAAGAAATATCAAATATGTATCAATATTATTTAATAAAAAAAATAATATTATAAATACAATAATTTTTAAATTTATTTCTATTTTCATATTTTTCCTTTCTAAAAAGTTAAAATTTTCAATGGATCTACAAATCTATCATCTATTCTTATTTCAAAATGTAAATGTGGTCCTGTGCTATTTCCAGTATTTCCAACTGCTCCAATTTCTTGTCCTTGTCCTACTATTTGACCCTCTTTTACAAAAATTTTTGAGCAATGAGCATATAATGTACTCACATTATTACTTCTAATTTTTATATGATTTCCGTAATCACCTTCTGATGAGACTAGTTCTACAATTCCTTCCATAGAAGCTTTTATTATTGTTCCTTCTTCGGCAGCAACATCAACTCCTGTATGATAACCAGTTACTTTTTGATATTCCGATTCTCTTGAACCAAATTTTGAACTCACAATTCCTGTTATTGGATTTATAAAACTATACGCATTTTTTAAATTTTCTACATCTAAATCCATTTCACTCAAAGAACTTTCCAAATTCTCAATAGCACTTATGTTTTCTTTATCTTCACTTGGAACTACATTTTTATTTTCTTCTGCAGTTAGAGTTGCTTCTGAATTTTCATCAATAATATTAGCAGCCTCATCATTTTCTTTAGTTCCATCAGCTAAAATTTTTGAAAAAAACTCAGTAACTTTTGCTCCTAAATTTATATTATATTGATTTAATTTTCCCAAAAACTCTTGTGTAAATATATAATCTTTATTTTGAATAGAAAATATGATAACTGCAATATTAAACATAATTAATAGGTTTAAAAAAAATTTAGTTTTCAAATTTCCTTTTTCTTTTATTGTTCTTGTACTTTTTCTACCTGAAATATTTATATTTTGATTATTTCTTCTATAATATATTTCCTCTGCTCTTCTTATTTTTTCTTCGTCATTTAAAATTCTTTCCAAAAAAATACACCTCTCTTACATGTTTTTAATATATTCATGTAAAAAAGGTTTATGAATAATTTAATAAATTAAATTTATATTATAGACTATACTTAAATATCAATACTAAAACTCCTATTGAAATTAACAATATAGTATTTATAATCTTTATTTTTTTATATTTTTTTTCTAAAGTTTTTACTTTAAATTTTTCATATTCAATACTGTTTTCATCTAATTTAGAGTTTATTAACAATTCAGCTTCTTTTAAAATATTTATATTATTTTTTTCTTCAGATTTAACATTTTCTTGTATATCATTTATTTTTACTTTTCCCTTTAAAACTACAAAAGCCTCTTCAATAATATTAGACTCAACATCTTTTAAAAATACAATATTATTTAATTTATTAATTTGCATAATTACTCCTCTAGAATTTATTTAATATTATATTTTCCATATATTGTAAAATTATGCATTCTATATAAAAATATATAAAATTTTTAAAATGAAAGGAGACTGGTCAAAATACCCACCAGTCTCCAGAGTTCAGATTTACTTTTTGAAATGGTTGCGGATTTTCTGGAAGATGTCAGCTGTCTTTGAGCTCAACAGATCCCAGACAATCGTTCCTATTCCAAACAGAACAACAATAATCACTACAGCGAAAATGTCATTCTGAACGAAGTCTTTAATCCAAACAATTTGACCCATGATCCACTCTGTTGCCAGATTCAACCCCCAAGACACATAATACAGTGCGAAGCCAAATACAGCAACAGACACACAAGCTAATATCGTCCGAATTACTGCCCACGCTGCCTTTTTCCACATAAATCTTTCTCTCCCTTCCATAAATTTCTATCTGGAACCAGGCCCAGAATTATGTTAATTATATCACGTTTTGCATAAAAAATCAAATTAGGCATATATTTTAGTATATAAAATTAGATAATATAAAACTTTGGGAGGATTTTATGAACGATAAAAAAGGTTTAGATTTTAAACACAAAGAAGTTATAAATATAAAAGATGGAAAAAGATTAGGATATGTTCAAGATGTAACAGCTGACTTTAAAACAGGAACTATAAGTGAAATTATAGTTCCTGGAAACACTAAATTTTTCAATATTTTTTCTACAGGTAATGAAATAACTATACCATGGAATGCAATAAAAATAATAGGAGAAGACATAATTTTAGTAGAATTTTGATATATCAAAATACTTTATCTATACTTTAATTTTCACAATTTTAATATAAAAAATTACTAGTTAAAATTAATTATTTATAAAGTCTTTTTATATGTTCTAAAGCAGTTTTTTCTAATCTTGAAACTTGAGCTTGAGATATGCCTATTTCATCTGCAACTTCCATTTGTGTTCTACCCATAAAAAATCTCTTGTCAATTATCATTCTTTCTTTATCATTTAATCTTTTTAAAGCTTCATTCATAGTTATATTTTCTGCCCACAATTCATCTGTGTTCTTTTTATCTTTTACTTGATCCATAATATAAAGACTATCTGCACCATCATTATATACAGGTTCTTGAAGTGATACTGGATCTTGTATTGCATCCAAACTTAAGACAACTTCTTCTCTTTCAACATCTAATTCTTTTGCTATTTCTTCAATAGTTGGCTCTTTCCCATTTTCTCTACTTAATTTTTCTTTTGCTTGTAAAACTTTATATGCTAAATCTCTAACTGATCTACTTACTCTTACCATATTATTATCTCTTAAATATCTTCTAATTTCACCTATAATCATTGGAACAGCATAAGTTGAAAGTTGTATATCTAAACTTGTATCAAAATTATCTATTGCTTTTATTAATCCAACGCAACCAACTTGAAAAAGATCATCTGCATTTTCTCCCCTGCCACAAAATCTCTGAATTACACTTAGTACTAATCTTAAATTTCCATTTATTAATTCTTCTCTTGCACTTTTATCACCTTCTTGCATTTTTTTGAATAAGGTCTTTGTTTCTTCCACTGTTAAAACTTGTAATTTAGAGGTGTTTACATTTGCTATTTCTACTCTATTAATCAAAATAAAACCTCCTCTTGAAAATAATGTTAATTACATTATTTCCAAAAGAAGGTCTTTTTATACTATTCTTAATTATTAATCTTCTTCAATTTCTGTTTGTTTTAATCTTAAATGTCCCAATTCTTCCCAACTATTATAAGCTAAATTTAATCTAAATAATACAGTTGGTTTTGCACCTGCTCTGTTTTTGTCAACAACACAAGCATAAAATCTAACATCAGTATCTTTAGGTACATCAATATCATAACATTTCTCGAATTGATCTGTATCTGAATATTCATATTTATGAAGTGATTGTCTACTTATTTGTTTTATCAAACATAAAGTATCCAAAACTTCTTTTGCTGTTTTACTTGCTGACATATCATTGATTGTCAAGTTTACAGGTAAAGTACTACTTTCTAGTAATTGCATTGAAGAAGCTATAAATATTTTAAATTTTTGTGCTAAATTTGAAAGTATTGTAGCTGTCTTTTTAACTTCATCACTATTACCGATATTAGCAGTATCAGCTTTCAAAGTATCATAGAACATATAATGAATTCCTTCTTTGTAATAATAATTCATTATAATTTTTCTTAAATCATCATTTGTATGTTCTGTTATGTGAATAAAGAAAATTGAGTTATTTACTTGTGTATTAACCCATTCAGTTACTTCAACTGTATGTCTAAAATCACTTGAATTTTTTCTTAGTCTTTCAACATATTCTTCTTGTGTTTCATTAGGTTTTCTTAAAATATAACCATTTTCATCACATTTTACTCTCTTACCTTTATCTGGTCTGAATTTTAACTCTAATAATTCTCCTTCTGAGATGTGTAAATTTTGACCATGTAGTTTCTGTATTTCTGGATTATTTAAAATTGTTGTTATCATACAAAGTTTCATTTTTTCTTCTGACATCTCATTTGAAATTATTAAAACTTTTTCTTTATGAATAAATGAAATATATGCAGCTAAATTTATTGTAAACCTACTCTTACCAGAGTTTGAAGGCATAGCGTAACACATCGTTTCACCTTTTCTTAAACCTTTAAATACTGTTGATAAAATATTGAAAGGTATTGATATACCATTACTTAATTCATTATCACCAGCAAGTAAGAAACTAGTTACATCATTATTTAATCTTCCTTGACTTAATCCTGTTGTAACTGTTATTTGCTCTAAAGCACTTTCAACTTCTTCGACTGTCATATCAGCATATAATTCATAATTTGTAATTTCTAATATTTTTTGTTGTATAGCAGAAGTTGCAGCACTTACATAATTTTTCTTTAATATAAATAATTTTTTAAGTTCTATATAAACATTTTCTAAATTATAGTTTTTAGCAGCAGCTATTCTTCTAACTTTTAATTTTAAATCATAAGTATTTGGTGTCTCTCTTGGTAATTGGAACCTATCTTTAGCAATAGCTGGAGCATAAGCCTCACCATCTCTAAATAGTACTATTTTATATAAATTCATTAGTTCATCATCTGAAAATCTACAATCATCATATTTTAAGTAATATCTAGACATTGCCTTTGGGTTATTAAATAACAATCCAATGTAAATACACTCAAGTTCCAAATCTACTAGCTCATCTGGATACATACTTTCTTCTTCAGATTCTTCTTCTTCATCCTTATCTTCTTCTAGTAATTCTGTAATTTCCTCTACTTCGTCCTCTTCAGTATCTTCGCCTTCACTCTCCTCGCCTTCTTCTGCTCCTTCACTAGTGTCTGCAACTATTTCTGTATTATTAGTATCTTCACTATTTTCATCTTTTAAATTTTCTGACTCTTCGTCTTGTTTTTCTTCTTCAGAATTTTCTTTTTTCTCTTCTTTATCTTCGACTTCTTGCTCTTTATCTTCTGAAATTTCATCTAATTCCTCAATGTCTTTATCTTCTTTAACATTTTCTACATTCTCAATCTCTTCACTATCTAATTTTAATACATTGTCATCTTCGTCTACTTCTTCTAATTCTTCTTCATCATCTAGTTCTAACGCATCATCATCTTCGTCGTCTAGTTCTTCTATCTCTTCTAATTCTTCTTCATCATCTAATTCTAATGCATCATCATCATCTTCTTCTAGATCTTCTACTTCTTCAATTTCTTCTTCATCATCTAATTCTAATACATCGTCATCTTCGTCTAGTTCTTCTACTTCTTCAATTTCTTCTTCATCATCTAATTCTAATGCATCATCACCTTCGTCTAGTTCTTCTACTTCTCCAATTTCTTCTTCATCATCTAATTCTAATGCATCATCGTCTTCATCTTGATCTTCTACTTCTTCAATTTCTTCTTCATCATCTAATTCTAATGCATCGTCATCTTCATCTAGTTCTTCTACTTCTTCAATTTCTTCTTCATCATCTAATTCTAATGCATCGTCATCTTC
>CABUJR010000021.1 GCA_902492015.1 uncultured Eubacteriales bacterium
TGCATTCTTCCCATTGTATCTGTCATACCATAAGAAGCTGGTCCAGCAGCCATATTGTCTGGATGTAAAGTTCTTCCTGTTCCACCACCTGAAGCAACAGAGAAGTATTTTTTACCTGCTTCAATTCTTTCTTTTTTATATGTTCCTGCAACTGGGTGTTGGAATCTTGTTGGGTTTGTTGAATTTCCTGTGATTGAAATATCAACATCTTCAAGCCACATTATTGCAACACCTTCTCTAACATCATTTGCACCATAACATCTAACTTGACTTCTTTCTCCATCTGAATAAGCTATTTCTTCTACAACATTTACTTTTCCTGTAAAGAAATCAAAATCTGTTTTTACATAAGTAAATCCATTTATTCTTGAAATTACTTGTGCTGCATCTTTTCCAAGACCATTTAATATAACTCTTAATGGTTCTTTTCTAACTTTGTTAGCTGATTTTGCTATACCTATAGCTCCTTCAGCTGCTGCAAAACTTTCATGTCCTGCTAAGAAAGCAAAGCATTTTGTTTCTTCTGATAATAGCATTGAAGCTAAATTTCCATGTCCTAAACCAACTTTTCTATCATCTGCAACAGAACCTGGAATACAGAATGCTTGTAATCCTTCACCTATTGCTTTAGCTGCTTCTGATGCTTTTGTGCATCCTTTTTTTATAGCTATTGCTGCACCTAAAGTATAAGCCCAAGCTGCATTTTCAAAACAAATTGGTTGAACTCCTTTAACAATTTCATAAGGGTTAAAACCTTTATCTGTACATATTTTTAAAGCATCTTCAAAATCCTTTATTCCATATTTTTCCATTACAGGTTTTATTTGATCTATTCTTCTTTCATAACTTTCAAATGTTACTGACATAATATTTCCTCCTATTATTTTCTTTTAATTTTCTATTGTTTTCTTGGATCAATTTTCTTAACAGCTTCTGCAAATCTACCATAAGTTCCAGATGCTTTTTCAATAGCTTCTGTTGGTTCAATTCCAGCTTTTATATTATCCATCATTTTTCCTAAATGAACATATTTATATCCTATAATTTGATCATCTTTATCTAATCCTAATTCAACAATATATCCTTCTGCTAAATTTAAGTATCTTGGTCCTTTTAATGAACTTGAATAAATTGTTCCTACTTGGCTTGTATGTCCTTTTCCTAAATCTTCAAGTCCTGCTCCTACTGGAAGACCACCTTCTGAAAATGCTGTTTGAGTTCTACCATAAACAATTTGTAAAAATAATTCTCTCATAGCTGTATTTATTGCATCACAAACTAAGTCTGTGTTTAAAGCTTCAAGTATTGTTTTTCCTACTAATATTTCACCTGCCATTGCAGCTGAGTGTGTCATACCTGAACAACCTATTGTTTCAACTAATGCTTCTTGAATAATTCCTTCTTTAACATTTAATGTTAATTTACAAGCACCTTGTTGTGGAGCACACCATCCTATACCATGTGTTAAACCTGATATGTCTTTTACATCTTTTGCTTTTACCCATTTTCCTTCTTCTGGTATTGGTGCTGGTCCATGGTCTACACCTTTTTTTACACAGCACATGTTTTCTAACTCTTTTGAATAAATCATTTTTCTTCCTCCTTATATTATTGATTACTTCTAATAATTCTTCTGTATCCATTAATTTATGCTACTTATGTTTCAATTATTTAAAACTTCTACATAGTGCTTTTAGTATATAATCTAATTTTATTTATATTACATACCTTTGTGATTTTATCATTTACTATATTGTTTTTCAAGACTTTTAGAAAATTTTTTATGGTCTAGAAGCTTTTCTGTCAAAATTTAGTTTCATATAACATTGTTCAAATTTGTGAACCTAATAATTTTTATATATTTTTTAGATCAACTTATATATTTAAATTAGATTTCAAAGTTTTTTAATTTTATTTTATTAGAAATAAAATTATGATTATTATTTATAGGTTTTGATAAATCTGTTGTTAAATATTTTTTATTATCATCTGCAAACACTGTAATTACTGGCAATTTCATCTTATTATTAAATATTACACTTGCTATAAAATTTGCTCCTGAAGATATTCCAACACCTAAACCTAATTCTTTTGATAACTTTCTAGACATATTAATTGCATCTTCATCATCTATTAGAATTATTTCATCTATTGCTTTTCTATCTACCAATTCTGGAATAAAATCATCTCCTATTCCTTCAATCCTATGCTGACCTTTTATTTTTCCTCCTGATAGCAAAGGCATTTTTTCGGGCTCTAAAGCAACTATTTTCAAATCTTTAAAATTTTCTTTCAATTTTTTTCCAATTCCCATAAGAGTTCCACCAGTTCCTATTCCAGAAACAAAAGCAGATACTTCTTCTGGTAGCTGTTTTATTATTTCCTCTCCAGTTGTTTCATAATGAGCTAAAAAATTGTCTTTATTTGCAAATTGATCTGCAAGAAAAGCATTTTTCTGTTTTGCCATTTTTTCAGCTTCATTAACACATCTTATAAATCCACCTTCTTCTTTAGAAAATAATACAATCTGTGCTCCATAACTTTTCATTAAATTTATTCTTTCTTTGCTTGCCCAATCAGGCATAAAAATATATACTTTATGATTATATAATGCGCCTAAAGCAGAAAGAGATATTCCTGTGTTGCCGCTTGTTGCTTCGATAATTGGCATATCTTTTTTTAACTTTCCTTTTTTATATGCATTTTTTAAAATATAATATGCAACCCTATCTTTTATACTTCCTGTTAAATTATAATATTCTAATTTTGTATAAATATATTTCTCTTTTCCTTCATATTCATAATTAATCTTTATCATTGGTGTATTTCCAATTGTTTTTAATTCAAACATACTTACCTCCTAAAAAACAAAAAAACTATGTGTAGTAGTGTTAATATATTCCTACACATAGTTTCTACTTTTATATAATTACTAACTATTGTAGGTATGCAAATTAATACTCATATCTACAATAGATAGAGTATTGTTACATACAACAACAATTAGTAACTATAACTAAATTCATATAAAAATCCTTTCAAATTTTAATAAAATATTTAAAATATTATTTTATATAATATATTCTAATTAATCTTATTTTGTCAATATTTTTTTTATAAAGTATCATATCATATCATGTCATGACTATCTTATATTTTATTATTTATTTTTATGAATATTTCTTATTACAATATAGCAAATTATCAAAGCTAAAACTATACTACTTATAATGAAAATTGTATTACTCATTTTTTCTATTTGTACTGCTTCTAAATTTTCTACTTTTTGTGCTTGAAATTCCACTGTTTCAGTTGTTGCTGGAGCATTTTCCTTATATTTCTCAAATTCTTCTAAAAATTTATCATAATTTTCAGGATATATTGAAGCTTTTTCAAGTAAATATTCTCCATTATAAATTCCAAAAGTTGCAAATAAAATTCCAGAAAATTCTTCATTCCAAACACTATCCTCAGAATATGGGACAATATTTACATATATATTTGCTTTTAATTTATTATCTACTATTTTATTATTTCCAAAACCAGACATTTCATATTCTTTTATTCTTTGATTTTCAGGAACATTTTCACTCATATATGGCTCAAACCAAGTTTTTATCCCATTTTCATAAGCTTGTTCTCTTTTTTTATTTTCTTCAGTATAATCTCTTAAAGTATTTTCTTTTAATTCTTTTGGCATTTCTTCTGCTTGTCTATTTAACAATTCTTCATTTATAAAGTCTTTAATTATCCTTTCATCTTCTGTTCCTAAAGATAAGTTAGTATTTAAAAAAATAATTAATATAAAAATAAATATTATATAACAAACTTTTTTCATATTATTCATCCACCCTTTCTAAAACTATATCAGCTTCTGTTCCATTATATTCTATATGAAAAGTTATTGTATCTGTTGAGTTATAAGTGGTTAAATCATACATTGCGCTACGATTATACATATTATTTTCATCTACAAAACCTGAACCATTTTCTACTGGTCCTACTGTCAAATTAAATCTTTCACCATTTTCATTTATTACATATTCTTCGTCTAATTTACCAATTTCCATTCTTTCTTTTGCATATTTTTGATATTCTGGTAGGCTATATAATTTTCTAGAAATATAATTAAAAATATCAATTGTTTTTAACTTGCTATCTTCAGGTAAAGAATTATAAAACTCAATTTCTGGAATTGTTACTTTTTCTGGACCTTCTTTAGATGGGAAAGTATATTTTAATTTTATTCCAGTATTATATACAACAGCAGAAGTTACATTGAAATCTTTATTTGTTGTACTTTTTTGAGTATATACTAAATTCTGTCTGTTATACATTTTTTCTGGAACATTAGCTCCAAAATTCCAATCTCCTGTAACTCTGATATCTTCATATCCTTGTCTTACTTCTACATCAGAATCAACTTTGATTTCATCTATCTGAACATTTAATTTTTTACTTTTTGGATATACTACATCTCCACCAGTATAAATATTATAAATTACTTTTACATTATTCTCTGTTTTTTCAGTAATATAAGAACTCATACCACTTCCAATTACTTTATCTGCTGGTGCATTTTCAAAATCATAATCTAAATTATTTTCTTCTTTAAATTTATCAAACATTGTTGCTTTTGTTGATAATAAAACTACATTATTTTCATCATAAATAATCATTTCTGAAAATTGCATTTGATTTATATCTTCAGGTTTAATAATGTCTTTTATTTTATCAGAAAATTCCACATCAAAAGTTATACTTAAAGTAAAATCATCCATAATGAACTCGTCTATTTTTATTTTTGTTTCTACATCTTCAATTTTATTTCCACTACTTTCATCTTCAACAACAGTATTTTCACTTACGTAATCATTTTCTGTTTTTTCTATGTACCCTTCATTTATTGCTGTTGCTACTCCTTGACCAGTTTCATATACATTATCATATATTGTTTGAGAAATATTTCTTGCAAATACCATACCAGAAATAGATAATGAAGCTGTAATAATTGTAAAAGTTTTTTCAAAAAAACTTTTTATTTTTGCATTTTTTCTTTCAGCTTTTTTAAATTTTTCAAGTCCTACATTTTCTGCCAAATTTCCAAAAACTTTTTCTTTTCCCATTTTAATAAAAACCTCCTATTTTTAAAAATTCTCTAACTTTTTTTCTAGTTCTATGTAAAGTTACTTTTGCATTACTTGTTGATATTCCACATTCTTTGGCTATGTCTTTTATTTTTTTATCTTCAAAATAAAATTTAGTAAAAACTTTATATTCTGTTTCACCTAAAGTTTTTAAATTATTAATAATACAATCATTCATTTCTTTTTCTTCCAAACTTTTCTCTAGATTGCTATCATTAATAAAACTTTTCTCTAAATCTTCATTTTCTGAAAAATCAAATTTATTTTCTTTATACTTTCTAAAAATAATTCTTCGAGTTATTCCTGCAATATACGGACTTAGTTTAGCCTTTTTGTCTAAGTTATTTCTATTTTGCCAAACTATAAAGAAAACATCTGATATTATTTCTTCTGTGTCTTCAATTCCTATATTTTGAAAATTTCTAATAATAGTTAGAACGTAATTATAATAATCATCAACTATATCATTTATAGAAATTTCATTTTTAAAGAAATATGCTTCTATTAGTTTCTCCTCCATGATTACCTCTCTAATATATTGATTACATCTATATATTATCTTATTAGAATAAAAAGGTTACAAAAAAATCAGATATTTTAATATCTGATTTTTATTTCATCTATTTTCACTTTAAATTAAAATGATAACTTATCTATTTTTAATTCTACATTCCTAGCTTTTTTGCTATTTCTTTTTCAGCTTTTATAAATTTTTCTTTATTTTCTAATAAGTCTTGCATTGTATCTAAATAATCTTTATATTTTTTATCTGGATAATACATTTTTGCATATCCACCTTTTCCGTATTTACTTGATAACTTTTTAAAAGAATACTCAATAACTTGTTCTACACTTGGATTTTCATCTTTATGCTTATCTGCTTGATATTCAATAGATCTTTTAAGCATATTTTCTACTGAAATTTCTCTATCTGCTGAAGATACAAGTTTTCCATATACACTTCTTGCTTCATATTCTAAACTTGCTCTATGGTCAACAATAGCTTCTGCTATTATTTTAATTTGTTCATCATTAAAAAACTTTTTTATATTTTCATCTTTTAAAAATTTATCACTTGATACTTGTTCATGATTATCTTTATCTTCTTTATATCCAATATCATGAAAAGCTGCTATAGTATACACCATATTTTCATCTAAGTTTAAACTAAATTCTTTCATTATCTCAAAACTTCTAGATATAACATCATTAATATGTGCAATTCCATGACCACCTATATTATTTTTGTCATATTGTGGCAATACTTTTTCTTCAACATAACTTTTTAATTCTTCATTAATTTTTTCCATATTTTCCTCCATAATAAAAATTTAAATTGCAAATTTGAATTATATTTTTGCAACTTTTAAAACTCTACATAAATAAATGTTTCTACTTCTTTACAATCTCTTAACTTTATCTTTAATGTTAATCATTTATTATTACTTATTATAAGTTTTTAATTATATTATCATAAAAAATAAAAATATTCTATAATTCATATAAATAAATTATAAAATATTTTAAATTTATAAACTTAAAATTTAAAGTTTATTCTACTTTAGCACCAAAAGGAGCTAAAGCCAATTTTGCTATTTTAAAAAATTGTAATCCAAATGGTATTCCAACTATAGTTATACACCATAAACATCCAAATATTGCGTTTTCTATTGCCATTGGTATCCCAAAAAATATAATCCATATTATATTAGCAATTAAAGATGGTATCCCTCCTCCATATTCAACTTCTTTTCCAAATGGAGCAAAAGATAAACTTGCAAATTTAAAACATTGTTTTCCATAAGGAATTCCAATTATTGTTATACACCATATAATTCCTGATAAACACCATGAAATTCCACTAAAAAAGCCTCCAAAAATAAGCCATAATATATTTCCTAAACATCCCATATTTTTCTCCTTAATAGTAAAAATATATATTTGTATAGATTATATCATATTAAATTCGTTTTACAACTTACATTTTTGTAATAAATCTAATTATTGTTATATCTCTAATACTTTATACAAAAAACTAATAGCATCTGCTTTATCCAAACCATTATGCCCTTTTTCTTCTTCGTAATGCAATATTACTTCTATATCTTGATATCCTTTTAAACCTTTTACTTTTTCCATCTGTTCTAAAAAAGGAACTAATTGTTTTGAATTATCAGCTTTTGAACATAAGTTTACATGCAAATAAATCTTAGGAACATATTCAAATTTTTCAAAAGCTTTTATTATATTAAATCTATATTCATAATTTAAAATATCTATAATATTATCAAAACAATACATAACTACTGTGTCTAAAGCAGGTTTTACAATCCAATGACTCAAATCTAGCTGGCTATTATCTGCAACAACTTTTGCATCTTTTAAATAAATCCCCATCATTATAGAAAGGAATCCACCTGCAGAAGTACCATATATAACTGTAGCAGACAACTTTATATTCATCTTTTCTATAAGTTTTTTTAATATTAAACTACTATTTTCTAAATAATAATTCTCATTTTTCCCTATTCCCCAGCCAGCAGAAAGTCCATTTATATATAAAGTTGGATCCATACAAAAAATACTAGAGGTTTTCAGTTCTTTTGCAAAACTATGTCTTTGGAAAACAGGAAATTTTACATTTCCTCCAGCTACAGCACCATTATTGAATACTATTAGTTTATCACATTCTAATTTTCTATTAATTAAAAATTCATATTTTACTTTTTCTTTTGTAACTTCCAATATATACAGTAAATTATTTTTTATTTCATAATTTTCTAATTCATCATATTTTATTTGTTCTGTTGGGTATGAAAGTTTTCTTAAATTTGATTTTTGTGCAGCCTTTTTTATTGTATCTTCAATTACTACTATTGTTTCATTTAATTCTTTTTCTAAACTAAAATCTTCCCCGATATTAAATTTTGGTTTTTCTTTTGTTTTATCATATTCTTCCAAATAACCTAACATTACATTTGCTATCTCATATTCATCATAACCTACTAATTTTCCGCAATTATAATTTTCAATTAACTCTCTTGCAACACCTACATCTGTTGATAATATTGGAGTATTTAAACACAAACTTTCCACTAATACTAAACTAAATCCTTCACTTAAAGAAGTTGTTACTGTTGCTATACTACTTTTTATATAAGGATACGGATTTTCTTTAAATCCTAATATTTTTACTTGTTTCTCTAAATTATTTTTATCTATATATTCTTGAAGATTTTTTCTTTCTTCACCTTCTCCTAAAATATATATCTTGAAATCCTTTCTATATTCAGATAAAATTTTTGCTGCTTTAAGTAATAATATCTGATTTTTGTTTTCATCTAATCTACCCATAATAGAAAAAATTGGACAATCTGGTATATTTATTTTTTCCTTGCTTAATTCTAAGATTTTTTCTTTATCAATCGAATTTGAAATTTTATATACATTTTCATTAATATTAAAATTGTCACTTAAAGCTTGTTTTACCTTGTCTGATATAACAACAATATTATCAGCTAATTTAAAAACATTATTCTGCATATCATATTCATTTTTTAAATTTGCATATTCTACAGTAACAGTATTATATCCTTTATAATCTAATTCTTTTAAATCTCCTCTTATCCAAACAATTTTAGGAGTATCTGATATATAAGATGCAAAATATGATGGCGCATTATGATTACAAGCTATAATGCAATCATATTTTTCTTTTATCATTTTATTAAACAAACTTGGTGTTGCTAAAATCTTATAATAATTATTTAATTCTTTTTCTTCATCAAAATCTTTTTTTGTATAATCAATTAAAGATTCTAATATTTTAATTTTTTCACTAAATATCTTATTATTGGAGTTTTTGAATAATGGTAATATTGTAATATCATATTTTTCTGTCATTTTATTTAATACATCTGCCATCGATTTTTCTGTTCCATATCCAAAAGATATGCTCCAAGTTATAAATAATAATTTTTTCATAAAAAACACCTCTTACTATATTATGTAAATATAATAAGAGGTGTTATTATTGATAATTAATATATACTTTTAATTATTTATTTCTAATAAGCATTATTTATAGTGATTTAAAATTTTAAAGCAATATCTAATTCGTTATTATCATAACTTGCATCAATTTCGCCACCATTTAGCTCAACTAGTTGTTTAGCTATTGATAAACCAATACCTGTAGATTTTTTTCCGTTTTCTACTGTATAGTATCTATCAAAAATTTTTTCTAAATCAATTAAATTCACATTACTTGTTTTATTTGAAAAATGAACTATACCAGAATCATCTAAAGTTATTTTAAAATTATCTTCACTATATTTAATTGCATTTGAAATAATATTTTCAAAAATTCTTTTTATCATATTTAAATCTACATTCTTAATTATCTTTTTATTTGTTATATAAATATCAGGAATTATATTATTTTTAGTAAACAAATCATAAAAACTACATATTACTTCTTCAAGCAGATTGTTTAAGCAAACATCGGATTTATTAAGTTCATTAAAGGAATCTAAACTTTTGGAAAAGTCAAATAATTGCTCTGTTAAATTCGTTAAGTCTTTTGCTTTTATTTCTATATATTTTAAATATTCTTTTTGTTTCTCTGTTAAATTTTTATAATCTAGTAATTCAAGATATCCTCTTATTGCTGTAAGTGGTGTTCTTAAATCATGTGAAATATTTGTAATTGATTTTTTTAATTCTTGATTTCCTTGATTATATTCAATTTCTAACTTTCTAATTTTTCTTAAATTTTTATTTATAGTACGAGATAAATTCTTTATATCTGTATCATTTGAAAAATTTGTAATTAATGAATTAGTATCTGATTCTATTATAAAATTAAATTCTTTTTCAATATCTCTAATAGATTTTTTTATAACAAAAATTTTAATTATTAGTATAAATATAACTATAAGAAATATTATAGAAAAATAAAACCAAATACTCATACTTTACTTCCTTTTCAAAATTTTAATTTAGTTCTTTTTTATCAAAAAAATATAATCCTGGAATTGTAAATATCAAAATTACTCCCAAAGAATAAAATGGTAAAAGAAAGAAATTTGTTTCTCCACCCATAATATTAAAAGCTTGTCCAGCTGGAATTATATCCAAAATTCTTTCATATACAACTCTTTCAGCACCTTTTAAATACCTTGAATTAGGTACTTCATTCATAATCATTTCTCCATCAACCATTTCTACACTTGTTATCATTTCAGGTGCCATAAGCGCATTTAATATAACTGTAGCAATAATTAATAATATAATAGCTATAATTATACAGGTTATTGCACTTGTAGTTTTATTTGAAAATAACATGCTTATAAAAGTAAATATTGATGAATATGCTATACTAAAGCAAAATGTATCAAAAACAAGTAGTATAAAAAAACTTATAGACATTGATAAAGGTTCAAAAATAGGTATTCCTACTATAGCAACAGTTATTAATGCAATTATTACAAAAAATATATTTACTAAACTTGTTATGATTAAATTTGAAAGATATATTTTAAATCTTCTATGTCCCATAATAATTTTATTCCTAAGTGTTCCATTAGAATATTCTGTTCCTAAAAAAACACTAGTAAAAATTGAACTCATTATACCTAAAAAGGTACCGAAAAAGAAAAATAATCTATCTATCTCAATTATCTCATCATATTTTTTCATGTTTGAATAATTATTATAAAGAACTAATAATACTATAAAAACAACACAAATACACATACTCCAAAAAAATTTATCTTTTTTTAATCTTGTAAAACCTGCATCTAATAATCTAATCATTTTTACCACCTCCAATTAAATTCATATAATAGTTTTCTAAAGATTCTCCTTTTTCATGTACCTCTTCTGCTATTAAATGATTTTTTGAAAGTTCACTAATAAATTTTGATAAATTAATTTTTCCATACACATTAATTGTATTTTTATCTGATACTTCGTATGAAATATTATTAAGCTCAAAATATTTAACAAATTCTTTTGTGTCTTTTACTGTTAACTCTATCTTTTGTTCCATTTTTTTGCTTAACTCTTCAGCACTTATTTCTTTAATTATCTGTCCATTATCAATAAATCCATAATTAGTTGCAATTTTTGATAATTCATCTAGATAGTGACTAGATATTAAAATAGTTATTTTAAATTTTTTATTTAAAGTTAAAATTAATTCTCTAATATCTATTATTCCTTGTGGGTCTAAACCATTAATTGGCTCATCTAAAATCAAAAAGTCTGGATTACTTGCTAAAGTTATTGCAATTCCCAATCTTTGTTTCATGCCTAAAGAATAATTTTTAACTTTTTTGTTTTTGGCATCTTCTAGTCCTACTAATTTAATTAATTCATCAATTTCATCAAATGATGGCATTCCAACTAATTTAAATTGTTCTATTAGATTATCTCTTGCCGACATATTTTGATAAATAGATGGTGTTTCTATTATAGCACCTATTCTTTTTCTTGTTTCAAAAATATTTTTATCTGTATTTTTTACTCCATAAATTGTATAAATCCCATTTGTAGGTTTTTGAAGTCCACAAATAACTCTTATAAGAGTAGTTTTCCCTGCTCCATTTTTTCCAATAAGTCCATATATCGCACCTTTTTCAACATGGATGTTTAAATTACTTATTGCTTTAAATTTTTTATACTTTTTTTCAAGATTTTTTGTTTCTAAAACATATTCCATAATTCATTTCTCCTTTCGATATTAGTTTAATAAAAAAATATTAAGAAAACAGTTAAGGAATTGTTAAGAAACTGTTAAGATTTATTCTTTCATTTTAAAACCTACTCCCCAAATAGACTCAATATATTCTAGGTCTGAATATTTTCTTATCTTTTTTCTTAAATTGCTTATATGAACTCTTAAAGAATTTTCATCACAATCTTCTGTATCTATACTTATAAGGTCAAGTAGTTTTGATTTAGTTATTATATGATTAGTATTTAATAAAAGTTGTTTTAAAATAGCATATTCTGTTTTAGTAAGTCCTACTTTTGAATTAGAAACATATAAAGTATGATTATCATTTAATAATCTTAAGTCTTTATAAGATAATTCACTTTCTCTTGTATTATTGCGAAGCTGAACTTTAATTCTTGCAAGTAATTCTTCTTTTTCAAATGGCTTTGTTATATAATCGTTTGCTCCATTTAATAAACAATTTACTTTATCTGCTAAAGCTGATTTCGCACTTAACACAATTATTGGAATATTATTAATATTTTTTAATATCTCTTCACCATTTAGTCCTGGTAACATTAAATCTAATAATACTAAATCTACTGTGTTTTTTTTCAAAATTAATAGTGCTTCTGTTCCAGAATACGCATTATATATAACATACCCCTCTTGTTTTAACATCTCTTCTAGTATATTATGAATACTTATATCATCTTCAACAATTAATATTTTAAACATTATATCCTCCACTTATACACTTTTAAATCAACATGATTATCATCTTTAAAAATTACACCCTCATTTTCTAATAATGCTTTCTGGCTATCAAAATTGAGAGCTATCCTTCCATTACAATTTACAACTCTATGACACGGATATTTTCCAAAATATTCTGACATACTCAATATTTTTCCTACTAAACGAGAATTTTTTGGTTTCCCTGCTAAATCTGCTATTTGTCCATAAGTTGCAACTTTTCCTTCAGGAATTTCTTCTACAATAGAAAGGATTAAAAATATAAGTTTTTCATTTAATATTTTACTCATTAAAACATTCTCCATTTTTTATAAAATTAAATTCTATTAACCTAATGCAACATCTAAAATCATCATAATTACAAATCCTATTGCCATTCCAATAGTTCCAATATTAGAATGTTCTCCACTTTGAGATTCTGGTATTAATTCTTCTACTACAGTATAAATCATTGCACCTGCTGCAAATGCCAAAACAAATGGAAGAATAGGAACTACAGCATTTTTAAATAGAATTGTAATTATTACAGCTAATGGTTCTACTGCTCCAGATAAAGTTCCATATAAAAATGCTTTTGCCTTTGGAACACCTTCTGATTTTAAAGGCATCGATATAATTGCACCTTCTGGAATATTTTGTATTGCTATTCCTATTGATAAAGCTAATGCTGCACTAATACCTATCCCTGTATTTTGTAACATTGCACCTGCTGCAATAACCCCTACAGCCATTCCTTCTGGTATATTGTGAAGTGTTACCGCAAATACCATCATTGTGGTTTTCTTCAATTTTGCCTTTATTCCTTCTGGCTTGTCATCATTCAAGTGTAAGTGAGGAATTAAGCTATCTAAAATTAATAAAAATATTATCCCAAATAAAAATCCTATTGATGGAGCTATCCAAGCTATTCTTCCTTGTTCCTCAAGCATATCAATAGATGGTATTAATAAAGACCATACTGAAGCTGCAATCATGACTCCAGATGCAAAACCCAATAACATTTTTTGTACTTTGTTATTCATTTTATCTTTCATAAAAAATACCATTGCAGATCCTAGAGTTGTTCCTATAAATGGCATTAATATTATTAATAAAAAATTCATAATTTCTCCTTTTATAATAATATAATTTTATTTTTAATCTATTTTTAAATTTTATTTAAATATTTTCAAAAGCATTATAACATAATTAACAATTTTTAGCCATTCTAATTTTGGGTGAAACTTTTGTAGAACAAAAGTGGACATTATGATAATTGCAAAAGACTAAATTTTATGCAAATGTCCACGTTTTTGTTCTAGTGCCAAATTTTATTTCATAAAATTTGTGTACAATATTGGGCAAAGCCTTTATATAATAGGAAGTCGATAAGACTTTCTTATTATATAAAAAGAAAAACTGTATAGAATTAAAATTCTGTACAGTTTTTAATAAAACAGTTTATAATAAAGTTCTTAAATTATAAAGTAACTACGTGATTTTGTCTTAAACTATTTTGCACATCTATTACTCTTTGATTTTCTGAACCTTTCCATGCTAACTTTGGATTGCTTAGTTCGTCCATATACTGTCCATCTACTAAAACATCTAAATAATTTAAAACTTCTTTTCCTTTTAAGTCTTGATCAAACTTAAATCCAGACCAAGCCCATAAATTCTTATTTGGATATTTTTCTTTAAATGCTTTAGCAAGTTTTGTTGTTCCATCTATATTTTTGGGATGCATTGGTTCGCCTCCTAAGATAGAAAGTCCTTCTACATTTTCATTTTCGCATAAATCTAAAACTTTCTTAATAGTTTCATCTGTAAAATCTTTTCCGCAGTTAAAATCATGTGTTTCAGGATTAAAACAATTTTTACAATTAAAACTGCAACCTTGCATAAATATAGAAACTCTAACTCCTGGTCCATTTGAAATATCCATTTTTCTTATTTTATTATATTTCATAATTAATCTCCTTTAAGCATCTTTATTATCTATGTGTAACACTCTTTCTTTAATTTCTTGTGTTCTACCTTTATTCCAGAAATTGCTTCCTATATATCCACAAGTACGTCTTGCTACATTTAATGTATTATGATCTCTATTACCACAGTTTGGGCAATACCATTCTAAATTATCATCTATTAATATTTCTCCATCATAACCACAAACTTGACAATAATCTGATTTTGTGTTTAATTCTGCATACATAATATTGTTATAAATAAATTCTATCATTTGAAGTACAACTTCTATATTATCTTGTAAATTTGGTGTTTCTACATAAGATATAGCTCCACCTGGACTTAATTTTTGGAATTCACTTTCAATTTTCAATTTTGTAAATGCATCTATTTCTTCAAATACAGGAACATGGTATGAATTTGTTATATAATCTCTATCTGTTATTCCTTTTATAATTCCAAATCTATCTTTTAAGCATTTAGAAAATTTATATGTTGTTGATTCAATAGGTGTCCCATATACACTATAATCAATATCCTCTTCAGCTTTCCATTCTGCACACTTATCATTTAATTTTTGCATAACTTGAATTGCAAATTCTTTTCCTTCGCCATTATCTGTGTGAGAGTGGTCTGTCATATATTTTACACATTCATATAAACCTGCATATCCTAAAGATATTGTTGAATATCCATGATGTAATAATTCATGAATTGATTCACCTTTTTCAAGTCTTGCTAATGCTCCATGTTGCCATAATACTGGAGCAACATCACTTACTGCATTGCTTAATCTTTTATGTCTTAATTGTAAAGCCTGATGACATAACTCTAATCTTTCATCAAAAATCTTCCAGAATTTTTTCATATCTTTCTTTGATGATAAGGCTACATCAGGTAAATTTATTGTAACAACACCTTGATTAAATCTTCCATAATATTTACCTTTTCCTTTTACATAGTTTTTAGCTTTAGCAATATTTCCTAAACTATTTGTTCTATCTGGTGTTAAGAATGAACGACATCCCATACATGGATAGCATTCTCCATCTCCATATTCATTTTTCTTAAGTTCAAGCATAACTTTTTCTGAAATATAATCTGGCACCATTCTTTTGGCTGTACATTTTGCAGCAAGTTCTGTTAAATACCAATATTTACTATCTTTATGAATATTATCTTCTTCAAGAATATATAAAAGTTTTGGAAAAGCTGGTGTTATATATACACCTTTTTCATTTTTAAATCCTAACATTCTTTGTTTTAAGAATTCTTCAATTATCATTGCAAGTTCTTCTTTATATTCTTCTGTTTCTCCTAAATACATACAAACTGATAAAAATGGTGCTTGTCCATTTGTATTTGTCATTGAGTTTACTTGATAATTAAAAGTTTGAACTCCATCTGCAACTTCTTTTCTAGTATCTTCTTCAGCAAACTTTTTACAATCACTTTCTTTAAGTTTTCTTTCTTCATATTTTTTATAATATCTATTATAGCTATCTCTTACAAAAGGGGCCAAATGTGATAGTGAAACTGTTGCGCCGCCATAACTTGAAGATGTAACAGCAAGTATTATTTGAGTAGCAATAGTTGCTGCTGTAATAAATCTATGTGGTTTTTCAATCATTACTCCATTTATGATTGTACCATTTTGTAACATATCATCTAAGTTGATTAATTCGCAATTATGCAAAGCATTTTGTGCAAAATAATCTGCATCATGAAAATGAATTATTCCTTCATCATGAGCTTTTACTATTTCTTCTGGAAGTAAAAATCTTCTTGTAATATCTGTGCTTGTTATTCCAGCTAAATAGTCTCTTTGTGTTGTTACTACTTCTGCATTTTTATTAGAATTTTCATTATTCCAATACTCATTTTTTCCTTCAATTAATTCTTTAATTGTTTGATCTGTGGTATTAGCTTTTCTTACTAGCTCTCTTGTATATCTATATGTGATATATTTTTTAGCTAATTGATATTTATCAAATTCCATTAATTTTTCTTCTATTATATCTTGAATATCTTCAACTAAAATTCTTCTTTTATTTAATTCTTCAATATATTTAATTATTTCTTCAATTTCTTCTTTTGAAGCTTTTTCTTTTCCTCTAACTTCATTATTAGCTTTGTTTATTGCTATTCTAATTTTGTCTGGCTCATAGTCCACAATATGTCCGTCTCTTTTTATAATTTTCATTTGATTTATCCCCCTTAATTATTTGAATAGATTTTATTCATAAATATGATTTTATACAAGTTGCACTTGCAACTTTTAATGTTTTTTGATAAAATATTTTCAGGTAACATAAAGACATGCTAAAATACCTTATTTATCTGTATTTCAAGGTTTTAAAAAATACTAAATGGTATTGTAATCAAAACTTAACTTTTATGTAAAAGTCTTGAAATATAAGAAACAATTTTTAGGAGATTTTATTATGAAAAAACCTTTTGATAATTTATCTACAGCACAAATAAATAAACTCTATGTTCTTCTTGGGGTTCATATATATCATTACAATAAAAATCAAGAAATTTTACCAACTATAAAAAGTGATAATATAATTGGAATTATATTAGAAGGTTCTGCTCAAATAAAAAACATTGAATTTAATGGTAATGAAATAATATTAGAAACCCTTTTAAAAGATGATATTTTTGGTACAAACATTTCTGCAACAGATACAGAGAGTTATCAAATAATAGCAAATGAAAATACTCGTGTTTTAGTTATTGATTATAATAAATTAATAAATCCAAAAAATCAAAAACATGTTTATTACAATACTTTTCTTAATAATTTATTTGATATTATAAACACCAAATTTAGAGAAAAAAATGAAAGAATTAAAATATTAGAAAAAAAGCAAATAAGAGAAAAATTACTAGAATATTTTGAAATTGAATATAATAAAACTCGTTTACGCAATATTTATTTACCATTTACTTTAAAAGACTTATCAGATTATCTTGCAATAAATCGCTCTGCAATGTTTAGAGAATTAAAGAATCTAAAAGAAGAAAAATTTATTGAAGTAAAAGGTAAAAAAATTACTTTGTTATATAAATAAAATTTGTATACAATATTAAGCAAAAGCTTATATAATAGAAAACTTGAGAAAACTTTTCTATTATATACAAAAAGATTACTCCAATTCATTGAAGCAATCTTTTTTTACTTTAATTAAATATTTGCAATTATTAATATACTAGCCAAAGAAATTAATAATATTGTACAAATAGTTGCTAAAACTTTTAATACTTTATCTACTTTTTCTTCATTCTTAAATATTCTATAAAAAACATTTATTACACAAATTCCAATAGCTCCACCTAATGTATTCATAATTAAATCTGTTATATCAGTTGCACCAATATGAAATATATATTGCAATATTTCATAAACTAAACTTAATCCAAAAATAGGTAATACTTTAGTCATAAATTTCTTATTTTTTTCAAGAATTCCAAGATATGCACCTACTGGAATAAATACAATCATATTATTTATTATTTCAGTTAAATCAATCTTTCCATTTACAATAGTAGAATCTCCAAAAGGTATTAAATTAATTGAACGTATATATGGTAAGAATTTGAAATCAAATTGCATTTTAAATAAAATAATCCAAGTTAAAAATGCAACATAAATAACTAATAGAACTATAATTAAAATATCTTTATTCTTCTTATTCTCTGTCATAATTTTCTCCTTAATTTTTCTTATAAAAATTATAACATTATTTTCTTTTATATTTTCTTAAATATTTCTTAAAATTAGAACTTTAACAATCCTTATATAAAAAACAACCTTTTTCGTGTGAATAAATTATTCCAACTGCTTGCAAATATGAATAAATAATAGTTGTACCTACAAAAGTCATACCTCTTTTTTTCAAGTCTTTAGAAATGATATCAGAAAGTTCTGACCTACTTTTACCAACTTCATATACTATACTATTATTTGTAAAACTCCAAATATAATTAGAAAAACTACCAAATTCTTTTTGAATTTCTTTAAAAATTTTACTGTTTTTTATAACAGCTTTTATTTTTAATTTATTTCGTATTATGCCTTCATCTTGTAATAATTCCTCTATTTTATTTTCATCGTACTCACAAATTTTATTTAACTCAAAATTATCAAAAGCTTTTCTAAAATTCTCTCTTTTATTTAATACACATTCCCAAGATAGCCCTGCTTGAAAAGATTCTAAAATTAACATTTCTAGAAGTTTATTATCCTCATAAACAGGAATTCCCCATTCATCATCATGATATTTAATATATTTTTCATTTTTAGGGTTTGCCCAAAAACATCTTTTTATTTCTTTTTCCATTTTATCACCAACTAAATACAATTTATTGATTTAAAAAGAAATCTAGTATATTCATTCCTGCAGAAGTTTGTGTTTTATAGATCTCTGTATACCCACATTTAGTACATGTTACAGTAATAAATTTTTTATTTTGGACATCAAATATCTTTGAAAAATTTCCTCCTGTTGCTTGAAATTGATCTTTTTCGAATTCATCATTTTGACATTTTGGACATATCCACTTTTCCATATCTTTTCCTCCTTTTGATTTTATATTATATATATGTTATTAATACACAACTTTAACTCCTAATAAATATAATAAATCATTAACTTGAAATTGATTTATTTTTGCACCTTTTATATCATCAATATTTACTGCTATTCCTTCGATTATTGAGTTTGAAAAATCAATATCTTTTAATTTTGTTTTAAAAAATTGTGCTTGAGTAAAATCTACATTTTCTAAAAACCAATTTTTTAATCTATTTTCTTGAAAAAAACTATTTCTTAAGCTTGTATTTTTAAAAAGCACATTCTCTAAACTAGCAAGTGAAAAATTTGCATAATTTCCATTTGTTTCAATAAATTTTACATTATACAGTTTTGCATCTGTAAAATTAGTTCCTGCTATTTTACAATTAGTAAATTTACATCTTATAAAATTACATTTTTCAAAAGACGTATTAGAAAAATTGCAATTTATGAATTCCACATCTGTAAAAAATGTTTTTTCAAAACTTCCATCTGTTATTTCTACATCTTCAAAAATGCACGCTTCAAAATTAAAATCTAACATAGTTAAATTTTGCTTTTTTATTTTATTAATATTTTTTTCTTCAATAATGCTATCTTCTTTTATTGCTTCATTAAAATTTTGTAATTCGTATAAATTTTCTTTCTTAAATTTAGGTTCTTTAATTAATTCTATTTTCATTAAATATCTCCACAACTATTTTTTCAAAATATGTTTAAAAATTAAAAATATTCTTGTATACCATTTTTCTTTTTTTATTAGTTTTGTTTCACTATCAATTTGATTATCAATAACTTTTTTAGAATCACCAAAAATATTGCTCGAACTATATTTTTTTCTTTTCTCTACTTCTAATTTTTCTCTATAAGATTTTTGTATAGAAATTATTTGCTCTTTTTGAGTTTCATTTACTAAATAATCTCTTAATAAAATTGCTATAATTCCTTTAGCAAGTTTTGATACATTTTGCTCATCCAAAGTTTTACTTGGATTATATTCAAACAAATATGATTTACTTGCTTTAGTTTCAAATAATTTAATATCGTTTTCAGGTATTTTATCATAATATTCTTTAGGAATATATTTTATTATTTCTAATACCTCTTTATATGCAATTTCATATTCTGCATTATTCATATACAATCTCCTAATTTATTAATTAAATTTTAGAAATATCTTTTTTCTCTTCAATTTCCATTTTTTGAGCTGATTGTGTTCCCTTTATTTTGTCTAATAATTCTACATCTTTCATCTCTTCTAATACTTCAGAAAAAAGCTCATTAATTGGTTTGGTTTCTTTTCTATTTTCTTTACTTCTTATTCTTTCTGTAATCATTTTTGCAACTTTAGAATAGTATTCTTCATTTCCTATATGAGAATTATATATTGCATCATCCATAACAAAACCTTCTCTTCTGTCTTGTCCTGCCATCTTTTCTACCCAATTTTGAGTTGCAGAAAATTCTTTTTCCAAAACTTTTAAAGCTGCTTTCTCATCTTTTTGTAATACATTTCCTATTGCCTTAAAATCCAAGTTTTCAGTAAAACTTTCTACATAAGAATCCAAAACACTATCAATTTCTTTATCATCTTTACCTACAAGTCTCATTGCATCTTGAACAACTTTTATACAAGACGCAATATGCATAACCTGACCTGTATATCTGCGTTTGTTTTCATTTATTAAAGCATCTATTTTGTGTGGTTCATCTTTATAATCTCTTTTTAGTAATTCTTGTTCTTCTAATATATCAAAATAAGCATCATCACAAA
This sequence comes from uncultured Eubacteriales bacterium, assembly GCA_902492015.1. Taxonomy (GTDB): domain Bacteria; phylum Bacillota; class Clostridia; order TANB77; family CAG-508; genus Scatovivens. The sequence continues at coordinate 20,926 of CABUJR010000021.1, forward strand.
ATTCTCCAGTTAAAGAAAAATCTTGTCTATGAATTAAGTTTTCACATTCCCAACCATTATTTAATAATATTGCAATATTTTTCCCAAAAGATTTTGCTAAGTCTTTAGCAAAATCTTCATTATTTTTTTCTGTAAAATCAAAAATTGCTAATAAACTTTCTATATCATTATTTTTGACATATATTTCAATATCTGAAATTCTAAAAGGACTATCTAATAATCTTTCAGCTTGACCATACCTTTGACCTCTTGAATAAGATTTATCCACTGCATCAACAAAAATTTCCATTGAATAACCTAAAGTTGCTACTGCTTCTTTTATTTGATCAGAATTTAAAAAGCCAACTCTTTCCAAAAATTCTTTCATACTTTCTGGTCTTTGAGTATTTTCTAATTCTTGAACATAATTTTCTCCAAAAATATTTTTTAATCTTGCTTTACGTTTATCATCTTCTTCTGCATAGCTAGAAGAAAATTCTTCTAAACTACCTTTGACCTTAATTGGAAGCCCATATTTTAAACTATATTCTTGTGGTAACTCTCTAATATAAATAATTTGTGGTACTTTTATACCCATATCAGATAGTTTTTTATTAATATCCCCCTCAATCTCAATATCTTCTAATGGTGCTGTGCCATTAATTCTAATTTCTGGTTTTTTATTATTAAAAACCACAGCACTAATTTTATAAGAACCTGGATTATCTATATTTGTATACTCAATAGTTCTTGCATTAGTTAATTCTACAGGACCTAATTCGTTCATTTGAAGATGAGAATCAACTCCTTTAAAATTATGTACTTTTCCTTGCTCATCAACAGTAAAAATTGCTCTACCCATAGAAGTTGTTGCATAAGCTCTTTCCTTTTCTGGAATTTCAGACAATTCTTCTTTAGATACTCTTTCAAATCTTACTATATCATTTTCTTTTATTAATTTCCCAGCAATTATTGCATTACAATTTACTAAATCAATAAGTGTATTTTTCATATCTCTCCTACTTATCATCTATTTTATTTCTCTTACCATTACATTATATATGCCAATACTTTGTTTTATCTTTTTAATGGCAAATTTAACTAATATTTTTTTCACTAATATTTTATATCATAACATATTATTTTTTCAAGTTATTTACAATTTTCTCTAGCCACTTGACTGCACCTATATAAATAGTAAAATTAAATTACCGGTTTTGGATAAATAAAAAGACACATAAATA
>CABUJR010000022.1 GCA_902492015.1 uncultured Eubacteriales bacterium
TGCTCCAGCAGCTTCAGCTTCTTTAGCTTTATCTCCTTTTGCAAATACTAATACTCTTAGTGATTTACCAGTTCCATTAGGTAATACAACTGTACCTCTAACTTGTTGGTCAGCATGTTTTGAATCAACACCTAATTTAACATGTAATTCAACTGTTTCATCAAATTTTGGTTTTGGCATTTTTTCAATAATTTCTAAAGCTTCTTTAGCTTCATAAAGTTTTGAGCTGTCTACTAATTTAGCAGCTTCTTGATATCTTTTTCCTCTTTTCATTTTCTTTCCTCCCGTGGTACTAACGAATTAATTTTCTATTAACTCTCCCAAAATATTTTAAATTTATAAAAATATAAATTTCTAAATTAGTCAACTACAACTACACCCATAGATCTAGCTGTACCTGCAACCATACTCATTGCAGCTTCTAATGATGCTGCATTTAAATCTTCCATTTTTTGTTCTGCTATTGCTTTTACTTGTTCTTTTGTTATTTTAGCAACTTTATCTTTATTTGGTTTTCCTGAACCACTCTTTAAGCCTAAAGTTTTTTTGATAAGAACTGCAACAGGTGGAACTTTTGTAATAAATGAGAATGATTTATCTTTATATACTGAAATTACAACTGGTATTATCATACCTGGTTGGTTTGCTGTTCTATCATTAAATTCTTTAACGAATTGCATGATATTAACACCACTTGAACCTAAAGCTGGACCAACTGGTGGAGCTGGTGTTGCTTTACCTGCCTCTATTTGTAATTTTATAACATTTACAACTTCTTTCTCTGCCATTTTTACTTAGCACCTCCTTTTAATTAACTTTTTGAACTTGTGAAAATTCTAGTTCTACTGGAGTTTCTCTTCCAAACATAGAAACTAAAACTTTTACTTTTTGTTTTTCTTTATTTATTTCTTGAACTGTTCCCACAAAACCTTCTAAAGGTCCATTAACAACTTGAACATTATCATTAACGTCATAGTCGATATTTACAGGAACTTCATCAAATCCCATATTTCTTATTTCAGCATCTGTAAGAGGAATAGGGTCTGTTCCAGATCCAACAAATCCAGTAACACCTCTAGTATTTCTTACTATATACCATGATTGTTCTGTTACTATCATTTTTATAAGAACATATCCTGGAAAAACTTTTTTTAAATTAGTTTTTCTTTTTCCATCTTTAATTTCAACTTGTTCTTCCATTGGAACAACAATATTAAAAAAGAAATCTTCTAGTTCTCTATTTTTTATTGTTTTTTCTAAGTCTGTTTTTACTTTATTTTCATAACCAGAATATGTATGTACTACATACCACTTTGGCTCTAATTTATTCTCATCTCGAGACATATTTTAGCCTCCCTTTTATATTCTTGTTTATTAGCTAATACTAATTATTTCCTTCTACAGAACTATTTCCATCTTCACTTGTTTCAGTAGTTTTATCTTCTGTTTCAACTGTATTATTGTTTTCAGTTTCAACATTTCCTTCTGTTGTTCCCGCTTCATTAGAAACTCCAGTATCATTGTTTTCTACTTCATTTGTATCTACAGTTTCACTTGAGCTAGATGTAACTAGGGCTTTTAGTTTTTCTACACCAAATTTATTTAGGTTTTCAAAAATAACATCTAAAACAAAAACAACAACTGCTATTAATACTACAATTGCAATTACAGCACTAGTATTATTAACAACTTGTTTTAATGTAGGCCAACTAACTCTTTTTAATTCTGCTTTGAATTCTTTAAAAAAGTTTTTATTATCCTTTTTATCATTCTTATTTTTCTTATCTTTATTAGATTTATTTGCTTCTTTAGCCATCTTAACTCCTCCCTAAAGGTTTAACTATTTTGTTTCTTTATGAGTTGTACGTTTTTTGCAGAATTTACAATACTTAACTACTTCTAGTCTTTCAGTATTATTTCTTTTATTTTTTGATGTCATATAATTTCTTCTTTTACATTCTGTACATTCTAATATAATGTTCTCTCTTGGTCCTTTTGCCGCCATTCTAACTACACCTCCGTTTTCGTTTTATCCGTTTTACTTTTAATGAAGCTTTAAAGTTTATATTTAAATTTTTAACGATGTGACTGTATGTATGTCAAATACATGCTTATATACTTTACCACAAAACCTAGTGCATGTCAATAATTTTCAAACATTTTTTGGAATTTTTTGGCATAATTTAAAAAATATGTTTTATTAAAATTCTCTTTCATCTTCATACGTTTCTGTAGTTTTTGTTTTTTTAGTATTTAGCTTTTGCGGAATACTTGACCTACTTGGATTGTTTGAACCTGCTTTATTTTGCTTATATTCTTTTCTTGAAGATGGCATTTTTTCACCATCTTCAAAATCAAAATTACGTTTTTTACTTTTATTATCTTTTTTATCTGTAGTTGTTTTCCTTCCTACTTCAAACACATCTCTAAAATTACTTAAAATATCTAATATTCCCATAAATTTAATTTCTCCATTTTATACATAATATTCTGAATCATCATAATCGTATCTTCTATTTGCACTTTTATTGTTTTTTTCTTCACTACGTGTTGGTCTTACGACTTCTGCTACATTATGAACTGTATCTACTTTTCCTAAAACATCTGCTCCTTTATTTAAAGTATTTAAAGCATTAATTATTCTTTGATTTTTAACTACTTCTGTAATAGTTCTTGTTCTTGTAACAACTTCTGGAACCATTTCAATATGAGTTCCTCCTTCTATTACTTTTGTTCCAACTTCTACTTCTTTTGCTACGCCATCAAATAATTCACTAGCATATACCCAGCCTTTATTTCCAATTTGAAGAGTCATATCATCTAAAATTTCTTCACTTAACTCTCCATTTGATATAGCTTTGGCGATTTCACTAAATGTTAGATCTGCTCTTAAATTATTATTTGCATCCAAAAATGATGCCGGCCAGGCTTTATCTGTCATAAGAGGCACATTATCAGAAAAACCTGTTCCCCAAGTGCTTCCATCTTGAAAATGGAATCCTGTACAAACTTCATCTCCTCTAATTGTATAAGCAATTTCTCCTCTATTTCCACCAGATACAGATCTATACATATTAACTGTTTTATCTTTAGATCTTTCTATTAAATCATCGACTTCAATATCATAATCTGGTCTTTGTTCTGTTATGCTAATTGTTTTTGGTGGATCCTGTACTTCTTTTTCAGTAAATATTGTTGCTTGATATGGTTCTTCTCTTGTAATTGTACGTTCTGAGTGTTCAGTTAGCCAATCTTTTATTTTTGGTCCAACAAATTTTTTAATTCCAAGTTTCGCAAAACCTTTTATTACAGCAACTCTATATGTATTAACTTCTTTACTTGCAATATCATGTTGTGTTTGACTAATTGCATCTGTTTGAATATCTGTAATTTTTCCTGTTGTATTTAAGGTAACAATATATTCATCTAATCTTGTTAATAATGCTTTTTTAGCATTTAATTTATTTTTAGCCTCTTCTAAGTTTTCTGCATCACCATGATTATTAATTTCTGTTTCTAAAGATGTTATTTGACTTTCAAGTTCAGATTTTTTTGTATTATAAAAGTCTCTACCTAATCTTTGCATTTCTTGTCTTTTTAAATTATCTTGAATGTCATATGCACCAGCTTTTAAAACAGCTTCATTTCCTTGATTATATTTAGTTATTGCTTGAACATTAGACATTAAATAATTTCTTATTGGATGTCTTTCTCCAGTTGAAATATCTTGTTGATTCGCAATATCATTAAAATAATCTCTTCTAGCAACAAATCTATGATATGGATTGTTTCTATAAGGAGAAGCATCTTTTCCTCTTATTATTACTCTATGTAAAGGTTGAGCAATATTTCTACCAATAAATCCATATATTGGAGCAACGGCATTTCTTGCAAATATTCCCGCATTACCTATCACTCTTAAAACATTTTTTACCATTCCTTGTTGTCTAGGAATATATGGCATTTTTTCTCCGTATTTTCCAAGTGTCGCTAAATCTTTTTGTGTGTTTTTGTGCTGATCAAAAGTATAATTTCTTGTTTCAACATATTCTTTATCTTTTTCATATTGCACTCTTATTTGAGCATCTGTTCCTAAATATATGTTATTGGCCCCCGATTCATATTTTGTCATTCTTTCAAGAGCATTTTTATATTCACCTAAAATCAAGAATTTTTCATCATCTTCTCTTTCTGCATAATCTTGTACAGTTCTATATGTAATTCCAGAATCTGTTACTTCTATTTCATTATTTCTATATCTTTGTGCTATTTCATCATATCTTCTTTGATAATCTTTATCACCATAATATTTTGCAAGCATATCATTTTTTCTATCAATATACTGTTGTTTTATATTTTCTATATCTACGGTAGGATTAAAAGTGAAATCTGGATTCTCTGGTATATTTATTTGATATTTTGATGGTAATTCATTATTTTTTACTCTATAAAATGTATCTTTTAAAAGAGCTTGATCAAAATCATTTCTTCCTATATTTTCAAATCTTTCACCTTGCGCAATTCTAGTAAAATGACCATAAGATTCAATTTCTTCTCCATTCCTATGTATTATATTATTTGAATGAACAAATCTATCTTCACCTCTTAACGCCCAGTTATAATCATTTTGGCCTGCATCCCAAGTTAAATCAGTATAATACCACATTCCATCAATCTTAACTTTATTCCATGCATGTCCACCAGTATAAGTATTTCTAGTTCTATTATGATTAACATTTCCTGAATCTATAACAGATTCTATTCCAACCATATCCAAAGCGTTTTTTAAAATATCTGAATATCCTGCACAAACTGTTCTATTTGCTAAAGTTGTATCTGGAGAATTAGTTTGTACATCAAATCCTTCTTGTTCAATTAATCCCTCAGATAAATTTCTAGATTTACAATATAATTTGGCTAAATATAAAGCATGTTCCTTACTATATGGCCCTTCAGCAACAGCATAGTCGTAGGTAATTTTATTTGCTAATCTTTCATAAACTACTGCAAATTTTTCAACATCAGACATTCCTGAATGAATTCCTTCTGTTATTTCTTCTAAAGCTTTTCTTATTTTATAATATTCATCTATATCATAAAGATCTGTTGGTGTCTCCTTTTGATCAAAAGTATGAAGTGTAGGATGACTTGCATCTTTGTATCTATCATCAAAAATTTTGACACCTGTTAATCTTAAACCATTATTATCACATTCTCTTTTTAAATTTTCTAATTCTTGTTTTGAAAGTTCTGCTACTGTATTAATTTTTAAATTTATATTTTGAGGAATCTTTTTTCCTGAATTGATTAAATAATGTAATTGTTCTTTGGTTAATAATAAATTTCCATCTGTTAAATAATCTTGCTCAAAGTAGTTCGAAGAATCATTTAAATAAGTTTGAAAACTATTTAAATCTTTTATCATCATTGGATTATTAGTATATGGTAAAACTTTTCTAAAAACTTCTGCATCTTCTATAAAATAAGGAACATTTTTTAAATCTATTTTTGAAAAATCTTTTAACATCTCTTTCTTTTGTTCGGTAATATCTGTATGTCTTGTATAATTTAAGCCTCTATATTTTATGAATCCACTTCTCCTAAAATAAGAATTTAAATAATTATAAGTTTCATCTGATATAATATTTCCTGTTAGTCCGTCAATTTGATTAGTTAAACCTGTATTACGAGAAAATGAATATCTTAATATAGCTGTTTCTTTTCCTAGCTCACTTACCTTTTTTAAGTCATCTATACTTAAATTATTATTATCTAATTTTAAGTTTATTAATTGATTTTTTAACGCATTTAATCCTACAACGTTTTCTAATCTAGAGTTCCAAATATTTAAATCAATAATATTAGAATTTCTTACTTCTCCTAAAAAATTTCTCCCAGATAAATTTTGATTTTCTATATTAAGTTCAAATAATCTTGGCATTACAGTTTGAGCTGAATCTGTAATTGAGATATTCATAACATCATCAAAATCTGATGTACTTAAACCTTCAACAGTTAGAGATATTATATCATCTAAACCAACTATATTACTAATTCCATGTGTATTTCCACCAACAAGTTCTAATCTTCTAACATTTGCAAGAGCGCCTGTGCCTGGTCCTGATACCACATTTGTTCTAATATTAAACCCTTCAACATCACAATCTTCTATTCTAATAGTATCAATACAATTTGGAATTTTACCACTTAAATCTGGTAATTTTATTGATGTTGATGAAGTATTAACAAAAGCGATTTTTTGACTATACGAAATACCGTCTATTTTTCTATCTCTATCAATTTCTACTTCTGGAGCATTAGAAAAATCTATATTAAAATCTTCTGAAAGATTACTTTCGATAGTAATTTGTGTTGGATTTGAAACTTTTCCACCTTCATTTTTTCTTGCTTCATAAACGGTATCAACTACTTGTTGCATATCTAAATGAGTACCAGTATTATTTGTAAAAGTGATATTATCTAAAGCTCTAGGATAGTATTTTCCAATTTCTAATAAATCATTTCTTAAATCTGCAACATCTGAATCTTTTAAATTAATTCTAATTTCTTCTCTTTCGCCAAAAGACTCTAAACTTGCAATTTCAGAAGTTTTTAAAGCATCCTGCAATTCTTTACTTTTTAAAGAAATTTTTGGAGTTTCTTTTTTTACATAATTTTCTGGATTCCTTGTTTTATCTATAGCTTTTTGAATCTCAGAATGATCTAATGAATTAAACTCTTCTTTTTTCTTGCCTAAATTATGTTCTGGTATATAATAAAATTCTTTATCTGATAAAAAATTTCTTAACTCAAATTCACCATTTTTTATTTTTTCTTGATTTAATGAAGCATCTCTAAATAAATCTGCTGGGTAATATTCTCCATTTATTAGTATCTCATTCCAAGCATAAGACTTAGGAGTTTCTACATATCTACATGCAACTCCTAATCTATTCATTAATTCTTGGTATATAAAAGCATATCCTTTAGAGTCAGCCTTTCCATCTAATAATTGTTGTAATGGTCTTTCATCTTCATTTTTTTCTTTATCATGTTTTGGAGAAATTTCAGACATTAAATTAACATATCCAAAAGTAGCCTTTTCAAGATCAGACCATTCAGGTCTTACTAAAGCTTCTATTTTATTGAAATATTCAATTACTTTAGAAATCTCTTCTGGTGAATATATAGTTTGTTTATAATATCTTTCATTTGCATATTCTGGAAATCTTTTTTCATCAAATGCACCAAGAACTCTTATTCTGATGTTTTTCTTTAGTTTTCCTATCACATTTGGATTTTGATTTCTTGTATTTGTGATAGTAATAGTGATTGGCGACATCTCATTAAATTTTTCAACATCTTGCTCTGTAAGAACTCTATCTATTCTCACTTCTTTAACATCAAATTTTTCCTGTGGTACATTTTTTAGATTATTCTTTTCTTCTCCCATTATTCTCCCTTTCTATCTTTTACTTTTTATAATTTTTGTATTCATTATTCTAGTTTAATATTTTGTATTTTACAATTTTCAAACTTTAAATTTTTTCAATTTATCTTTCTAAATTTTCTTCATTTTGGTAAGTGCTTTTAGCTGTTTCATAACGCTTTTCTTCTTCATGACTATATAAAGTATTTCTTGAAACTTTTATATCTTGAATTTCTTGTCCATTTTCTCCGATTAATTTACTTCCATCAAAGTTAACTACTTTAATATTTTCATACCTTTCTATATCATGAACATTTTTTACTTTCGAATTTCGAATTATAAGTTCTAAAGCACTTTCTAATCTTAGAGAACAAAAATCTACCAAGGATAAATTAATATCTACTTTTTTTACTCTTGGAAATTTTCTAGGTAGGCTTTTACATGAAATAAATTTTAAATTTTCAGGTAAAACAAAAATTTTATCAAAATCTATATCCTCAAATTCACAACTTATAAATGAGAGGTTTTCAATTTCTTTTCTATCTACAATTAGTTGCATGTCATCCATAGATAAATGAAAATCTCTTAAAGTTAAACTTTTTAAATTACTAAAAAAAAATATATCTCTAACAGTAAGTCCAGTTTCTCTTCCATCAACTAACTTTGGACTAAGAGATATATTTTCAATACTTGCTAAATCCTCCTCAGAAAAATCATCGGAATCAGATTTATTTAAGCAAGTTAATATTTTTTTAATTAATTCTTTATTTTCGATTTTTTCTCTCATTTACAAAAACTCCAAACATTAATATTATACCAGTTTTTGTGATTTATGTCAACTTTGATTATAGATTTTGATTATACAAAATTTTATTAAAATTATAGAATATTTTCATTTTAATGAACCTATAATTTTTGATTTAAATAATTACAATTGAATTTTATAAGCAACTTTTGTCTGTATAATTCAAAATTTATACTATTTTTTTTTATTTTTCTTCTTTTTTGCTACCGAATATCCAAACTTTCCTAATTTCTTTCCTAATTTATAATAACCACCATTTGCGTAAGCTATTAAATTGCATTTAGAAATATCAAATGCACCTTTTTCATCTATATATTCTTCATCAGCATCAATTGAAAGAACTTCAGCAACAAACATTGTATGACTTCCTAAATTTCTTTCTTCTATAACTTTACATTCAATTGATACTGGGCTTTCTTTTATTAGCGGAGCTTTTATAAATTCTGCTTTTTCTTTTGTAAGTTTCATTTCTTTAAACTTATCAAATTTAGCTCCACTTCTTACTCCACACCAATCTGTAGCAAAAGCTAATTTTTCATTTGTTAAATTTATTGCAAATTCTTTATTTTCTTTTATTAATTTATATGAATATCTTTCAGGTCTAACTGATATATAAACAATAGCTGGATTGGTATTTAATATACCAGTCCATGCTACAGTTAAAATATTTGAATTTTTCATATCACCTGAAGTAACAAGTGCTACAGGAATTGGGTAAACAAATGTACCGGGTTTCCATATTTTTTTAGACATATTATCTTCCATCCTCATTAAAAGTTTTTGGAACAGTTTCTGTTCCTGTTTCATTTATTACCACATTATCAGAATGAGTTTTATCTGGATGTAATGCTTGTACGTTTTTCATATGTTTTAAAAGTAATTCAGAGTTGTTTAAAATTTGTTCAATTGAGTTAACTCTTACTTTGCCACAACGACCTGGATGATTATATGCATACATAATAGCCCATAAGTCATAAGCACCAGAACTATCACTAGCATCTATAGATTTACCAAATTGTGTATCTTTTATACGACCAGCAAATCTATAATTATCCTTTGTTGCTGTTTCTAATATATAATCTGAAAATAATATTTTTGTACAAAAATCTCTATCTTGCTCAGGTATCTTAGGGGCTTTTACAAATACATATTCATCAAAATCCAAATATCCTGTTATTTTTTGTTTTTCTCCATTATATTTGAATGAAACTTTCTTATCCTCATCTTCTAATTCTGAAGATTTTTTTATTTTCATTTCATCAAGTGGTGTTATTACAAAATAATTTTTTACACCATCTTTACCAATACGAGTAACACCAACTACGTGTAAATTATCTGATGAAAATGCTGGTCTTCCATCTGGTTTAAAGATAGTATCATATCTAAACTTTCCATAATCTATAGCAACTACTCTTTGATTCTCTATTCCATTATTAGAATATTCTGACATTGTATCTAATATAATCTCTGGTTCTTTTGCAAAATCAACCCCCCATGAAAAAGCTCCTTCTTTTTGCTTTATCCCATCGCTTTTTCTAAAAATTACACTCTCTAATCCAGTTTTTAATGCTTGAATTCTCTCTTGTTCTGGTAATGATGCATACAACCCTTTTCTAACATATTCTTCTCTTTTGGTTTCACATTCTAATCTTAATGCTACTTTTTCTCTGTGCTCTGCCATTTCTTTATAATATCTATCTAATAATTCATTATACTTTTTCAATTCTGCAGGTTTTCTTAAAATTTTTTCTATAAAACGTAATTTTTCTAATTCTGTAGCTTCCTCTTCTGGACTTAATTTCATTCCTCTTATTCTATTTCTTGCAATAGTAGGTACAATCATATTAAAGATACTTTCCATCTCATCTGCTAACTTATCTTTATCTGTAACATTTAAAGCTTGTTTTAGTAATACTTCGCTTAATTTATCATTATAAGCATCAATTTCTCCTGATTCAGTATAGAACTCATTTTTTGAAATTTTATTTTTTAGTAAATCCATATATTGCCCAACAGATTGAAATTTTTCTCTATAAGGTTCAATTTCTTGTAACTTAAATAATAACAATGTTCTATCATGTGCATTAAGTGGTTTTATTCCTTCAGCTGGTTCATTAATTGATATTGCTTTTCTTAAATCTTCCATTAAATCTTCCAATTTTTGTGTATATGTTTTTTTAAACCAATCTTTATTTACATTTTTTACTCCCGCTACAGTTGCATATTTTTTTATCCACTTTAAAAAACCTAGATAACTATAATCATCTATTTCTGCATATTTTCCTAAAAAATCATAAATAGAATTATCTTCTCCAATAAAATCAAACATTGTTAATTTTCTTTCTTCTGATTTTTCTTTTTCCATAAACTAATATCTTCCTTTTTAATTTTTAATATAATATTTTTCATAAAAAATTATATTCTATTTTATATTTTTTTTCAACACTGCTTACATATAAAAATAACTATTTATGAAAAACTTTTTAAGTTTTTATTTTTAATTTTTTGATAAATTTTTAGTATATTTTTCTAATTCTTCATAAATTTTATTCCAATTATTAATTAGTTCCATATCTTGTTCGTCAATATTCACATTCGTTTCTGTTATCAATAAAATAATTTTTATCCCATTGTCTGTTAATGCTCTACAAATGTCATAACTATCAATCTAAAATAACTCTATTAACCAGTACCCCTGAAATCTCCTCTTCAAATTTGTCTGCATATTTTAACATTGATTTTGCCGTTAAAATATGTATCATCAATATTAATTCTATTTTCAATTTTATTATTATTTACATACGAAAATTATATCATAAAAATAAAAACCATTCTATTCGTTTTTTACAAAAAACGAATAAACATTTTTTGATAAATGTCAAATGGCAGTATCATTATGATACCGCCACTTTCTACATATCGCCCACCTTTCAAGCCACTCGTTAAATTACCTTCTAGAACCGATATAAATCTCAATGAACCTGACGTCCTTACCATCATAAGTTGCAATCCCATCACCGAATTTTACTGCATAGCTATAATCGGTTGTAGGAAACTTAATCCGAATATTTTCACCTTCTTCTTCAATTTCACAAGACTTATTTGCCTTGATGCTTTCTGCATCCTCCTTTTTTACCTCACAATAGATATCTCCTTCTGCCTTGAAATCCAAAATAAGTGTTTTTTCTTCCTCATTGTAGCTGTAACGCGTGAATTGAGCAGTACTGACAATCTTAAATCCTTCGGACATGTCATTGATATCGTCAATGTCAACATTAACATCAATGACTTCTGCGTCGTTCTGTTCGGTAGAATAAATTGGAACCAAGGAGTCCCGCTCTCCACAACCAGTCATCATCATTGCAAAGATGAACACGAACAGCATTACGATTTTTTTCATTGTAGTCTCCTTTTCTTTTTGGATGTGAAATAGGTCGAATATGTATAAATGAACATTACCAATAATTATACTAGCAAGTTCATTATACCAAAGTTTCTATTTACATTATACTCTTTTTAAGATTTTATGTCAATTCAGATTGCTTTAACTCTAGTCAAATTGAATAAATTATGATATAATTTTGTATAAAACATTTATAGGAGGTAAAAATATGCTTACTAAATCACAAGCTATTGACAGGCTCTTGCGGGAGCAACCACATTTAAGAACTCGCCGATTTGGTCTGCCAAACATTGGCACTAGACTGGATGGAGAGGAATTCAATCCGACTGTTCAAGCTATAGCAGACGCAATTGATTTTTACGGATTTGAAGTCCGGGATGAAAACATCGTAGAAATGCCAGACACAGATTTAGGTACTGGTAATCCGGTAGAATTTAAACCATTCCCGCCTGCAATATCTGCTATGAAAAAGTCACTTGATAGTGATATGATGTATCGCTATCCTTACACAGAAGGAGATGACAGAATTAGAAAACAATTACTTGACTATGTAGAAAGAGAAGGTTTTATAAATACTGAACCCTATTCATTTGAAGATATTGATGAAAAAGGGCTTTCAGTTCATAATATCACCTTTTCTGTATCCACCTCTGTACTGTTCAATCAAATTATAAATATTATTTCCAAACCTGGAGACGTTATTTTGGTAACTGGTCCAAACTATGGTCTTTTTACCATCCGAACCGAAAGAGCAGGTGCAGAAGTAGAAATTTTAAAACTTGAAAAAGAAGACAATTTTCTAGTTAATCCTTCCAAACTTGCAAATAGAATTGACCTGATTAACGAATCTTTACAACAGGTATATCACAGGCGAAAAGGATATGTTCCCAGAGTAGTTGCATTTTTAAATGCAAATCCTAATAACCCAACAGGAAAAGTTATGGGCAAAAAGGAATATTCCCTTCTTTGTGAAATTGCCGAAGTTTGTAAAAAAAGAGGTGTCTTTATCATTGACGATCTCGTATATAGAGATATTACTTATGATAAAGATAATGTTGCAGTTCCTATTGCAACAATTCCAGGTATGTTCAGAAATACAATTTCTCTTTTTGGTCTTTCAAAAAGCTACTCTATGGCATCACTAAGAGCTGGATTTGTAGTAGCTGATGAAATCATTATAAGAGAGATTGTAAACAGAATCTTTCAGGAAATGGACTCTGCACCAGACATAATAGGTAAAGCTCTTGCAGGAGCATTTAATGCAACAAACGAGCGTTATCAAATTTATGATAACTATTTCACAGAATTAAGAGCTATTTACAGATATAAATTTAATTTGTTAAAAGCTCTTGTTTGTGGAATTGATACCATAGATTTAGAGTTTAAGAGTAAAATTTTAGAAATTGTAAATGAAACTTTAAGCTCTGATAACTCAAAAAAAGTTCTGTCTGGTATCCCTATGGTAGATTTTCCTGAAAATTTAATACCTGAGTCTGGATTTTTTGCAATTCTTGATTTTACCAAAATTAAAGGTATGAAATATAAGGGAAGTGCAATCAGAACAGACCGGGATCTTCTTGAGTTCTTTTATAAGACATCAAGAACAAGATTCTTAGTCGGTCAATCAATTTCTTGGCCTTATGAAGATGAACTTGTCGGAAGAATAAGTTTCTCTATTGACGATGCAAAGCTAATAAGAGCATGCTTAAATATCCATAACTCTATTTTACTTTTAGAGCCTAAAGATAATTATTTAATTCGTAAAAATGAGCTTAAAGATCAGGCTCAAATGGCTCAAATAAAAGTAGATGGATGGAAGGCAGCTTACGATTCAATCATTTCTTCTACCTATCTCAAGAAACTAAATTATGAGGAACAAACAAGAAGGTATGAAAGCAGTTTTGACGAATATAAAGATTTAGTCTTTGTTGCAGTAAGAGACGACGAAGTCCTTGGATATGCATGTTTTAATCCAATTCCTAATGCTGACATGTTTGATTCTGAACTTGTTAGTCTTTACATTAAACCTACCGAACTTAGAAAAGGAATTGGAACAGCTCTATTTCTGGAAACTTGCAAACAGTTACATTCTCTTGGCAAGAAAAACATGGTTGTGTATTGTCTAAGCGATAACACAAATGCCATCAATTTTTACAAAAAACTTGGTGGTAAAATCGTAAAGACAAAAGAAGCAAAGATTGGAGATACGTATTACAAAGAATACGGTTTTTATTTCCAGTTAAGATAATTAATTTTATTTACCTAAAGGGCGGTCGCAAATTGACCGCCCTTTTCCTAAATAAAAAATAATATAGTTATTAAATTACCACTACGGCTCCTGTTTTCCAACAGATAACAGACTTCTTGTTCCCGACTATGAATGTTATTAAATATATCAATTATACTCTATTACATATTTATGGTAATAATAAGTATTCAACTTTACTTACAAATTTTTAAATAATGCTTGAAACATTATATAGAAATATTGTTTCGTTTATATTATTTTCTTTTGCATATTCTTCTATTGAATATGTATAATATCTTGGATCTATAAAATGTATTTCTTCATAATTTTGACAAAAAAATTGTGCCATAATATGTGCATATGAATCTTTAATTACTAATAATTTTTTTCCATTTTTTTGTTTAGTCTTAACTATAACTTTTGCGTTATTTCCATTTAAAAAATAGGAATATTTATCCTTTTTGTATAAAAATTCTTCGTTGAATATACTTTTAGTTGTATACTTATCATAATATGCTGTTATTCCTTCTGTATTATTTAAATTTTTGTATACAACTATTTTATCTTTTTCTTGATTTAGCAACTGAGCTTTTGAATCAAAAGTTCCTAAAAAGCCATCAGTTACTTCTTCTCTTGTATATTCAGTTTCTGGTATTATATTTGCTTGCTTACAAAATTCTAAATAAACTAAATATGCTCCATCACTTGTCATATGGTGATCTGTTTTAAAAAATATATATTTATTTTTGTTGGCTTTTAAAGTATCTATAGTATTTATCGTTTCTATATCTTTAGTCATATTATATACATTCTTTATTAATTTTTCTTGGCTAAATGTTTCTGCAAAATCAGGCAATTTATCTTGATTTATATATATGGATGTAGGTATTAACATAAAATATGTTCTAATATTAGTATCTTTTTTAAATTTATTTACTGTATTTATTAAGTCTTGTATCTTCTTTTTGCTGCTATCTGTATATTTTATTTTTTCAAATAAATATCCTTCTTTACCTATATATACATTATTATTTTCAGTTTTTCCCAAAAATCTTTCTTCAGTTGACTTTAGCTTTAACCACATATTTCTGAAAACAAAATGATCATTTATATAATTATTTAACTTTTCTACATATTTTCCAGTAATTAATTCTTCAATTTTAAATTTAGGTATTTGGGCTAAAATTCTATTTTCATTTTCAGAGAATTCTTCACTTGGCAATATAAAATTTAATATAATAATAATTGTCCAAAACGAAATAAATATTATAAAAAAATAGATATTTTTTTTATTCATAATAGTTCTCACCTCTTTATCTTTTCTAAAATCTAAAATATAAAAAAGGATTAAATGAATCACTTACTAAATTTGCTGTACATAAAATAAAAATTGTCATATATACTATTACTTCTATAATTTTAAATCCTTTATTATTTGCTTTGTTAAATTTATCTATAACTTTATTTGCTAATAAAGTTGAACATATTATTCCTAGTATCATTATTAAGCCATAATTTTTTAGATAATATAGAGTTTCATTATTTACAAAATTATTTACATTAAACATTGCATACAAATATGCTTCTATTTCACCTAAATCTTCAAAAGCAAAAATTACCCATCCTATTAATATAAGTATAATAGTATATATATGACTAAATACTTTTCCTACTTTATCTAGTACTTTTAAAATAAATATTTTTTCTAATATAAGAATTACTCCAAAATATACTCCCCACAAAATGAAATTCCAGGAAGCTCCATGCCATGCTCCAGTTAAAAACCAAACTATAAGAATATTTCTTATTTGTTTTAAAATTCCTTTTCTATTTCCTCCTAATGGAATATATATATAATCTCTAAACCAAGAAGAAAGAGTTATATGCCATCTTCTCCAAAATTCTGTTATATTTTTTGATATATATGGGAAATTAAAATTCTCATCAAATTCCATTCCAAAAATTTTTGCAAGTCCTATTGCCATATCTGAATATCCACTAAAGTCAAAATATATTTGTAGTGCAAATGCTAATATTGCAAACCAAGCTAATATAAATGTTAATGAAGCATAATCTCCAATCTCTATTACATGCCATAAAGCACCTATATTATTTGCAATTAAAACCTTTTTTCCTAATCCAATAATAAATCTTTTCATTCCTTCTGTGAAATTGTCTATACTGATATTTTTATTCTCTAACTCTTCATCAACAGTTTCATATCTTACTATCGGTCCTGCAATTATTTGTGGAAATAGCATTGTATACGTTAAATAATTATAAAAACTTTTTTCACATTTTACTGTTCCTCTGTATACGTCAATTATATATGATAAACTTTGAAATGTATTAAATGATACTCCTATTGGTAGAGGAATATTTAATAATGGAATATTCAAATGTGTTATATTATTAATGTTTGTTATTATAAAGTCAGAATATTTAAAAAAGAATAATATTAAAAGATTAACTCCTATATCTATTAACAAAAATATTCTTTTTTTATTTTTATCATCCCAATATTTATTGATTTTTTGTCCACACATATAGTCCATTACTGCTAGCAATAACATTATAAATATGTATCTTATCTCTCCCCAAGCAAAAAATATTAAACTAGCAATAATCATTACAGCATTTTTTAATTTGTTTGGAACAATAAAGTATATAAAAAGCATAATAGGTAAAAAAATATATAGAAATACTATACTACTAAATACCATCTTGTCCTCCTAAAAAAGTTAACTCTTACTATTTTTATATAGTAAGAGTTAGATTTTAAAATATCTGTTTATCTATCACAAATTCTTGTGTTCCCATATATCCTGGTGCTATTTTATATTTTTCAAATACAATTACAACTTTCCCATCTGAATTAATATAAAAATCTTGATATTCATTTTCTATTCCTTCAAATCCTCCTTCATCAGCTGTGAAGTATATATTATCTGGATTTTTACTTCTTTCTTCTATCTCTTTATATATTGTTGTATCTACTATTTGTTTATATTCATTTCCAAGAACATCTCTTAGGTTTAATTTTTTTCCTGTTTCTATGTCAACATTATAAAAATACATTTCTGTATATGTATTCGCTAAGGTTTCTGACTTTGATATCATAAATGATACAACCTTATCATTTGAATAGCCAACTTTATAATCTATTTGTATATTTATTGGTTGATAATCATATTCATTGCCTCCGGTTTCTATAACTGCTTCTTTATATTCAGCAGCTCTTTTTTCTGCTTCTTCTAAAATTTCATTCATTTTTAACATTATTTCATAATTTATTCTTTTTTCTAATTCCGTATTACCTGTATTTTCCAATGCTGGAATTTTAGCATTTATTAATTTTGTTTTATCTTCTTCATTAACTTCTTTTATTGTAAATACTTTTGCCATATCTCCTATAATTGGAATTTCTGAAATATTTGTAGCAAAGCTAGAATTTACATTTAACATAAATATAAAAGTTAAAAATGTACATGCTACTGTTGTTACCGCATATTTTACATATATTAATACTGATTTTTCCTTCTTTTTTTTATCTAAAATTGCTTTATTAACAACGTAATTTAATTCATTTGGTACTTTTATAGCTTCATAAACTTCTTTAGCCTTTTCGAGTTTTTTCATTTTTATCACCTCTCTCTTGTTTTATATTATTTTCTTTAATTCTTTTAAACCTTTGTAAAGTCGTGATTTTACTGTACTTATGTTTACATTAGTTATTTTAGCAATTTCTTCTATTTTCATATCTTCAAAAAATCTTAATATTATTACTGTCTGCAATTTTTCATTTAAACTTTGAATTTTTTGATAAATATCAATTCCCTCAACTGTTATATTATCATTCCATTCTAATTTGCTTTCTATTTCTTTTAATTCGCAAGTTATTAATTTTTTATTTCTTTTTATATATTGCAAAGATTCATTAATCAATATCCTATAAAACCATGTTTTTACATACTTTTCTTCTTTTAGTTTTCCAATATTTTTTAATGCCTTTGTTATTGCTTCTTGAACAATGTCTAATGCTTCTTCTTCATTTTTAGAATAACTAAATGCAACTCTATATAGTTTTTCTTGATTGTTTTTTATATAATCAACTAATATTTCTTTTACATCTTGCACTTTCCTAACTCCTTTTAATTACTATGTATATTAATTACTTCTTTAGCTTTATCATAATTATTTGAAATACATAAAATTATATAGTTTCCTTTATTTTCTAATACATAATTCTCTAATTTAAATATTTCTTGTGGTAAATAGTTTTGAAAATCATTTTTTCGCTCTTCTATTTTCATTTCAATATTTTTTTCTATTTCTTCTATACCATTTTTATCTGATAATTCTATAATTAAAATCTCCTCTGATGTCGCTCCTGTTCCTATATATGCTTTAATATTTTTTATTATTTCACTATTAAATCCATATCTCTTTATTGCTGTTTCTTTATCTATTTCATCTAAATTATCTTCAAATATTTGTGAATCTAGTAATTCCGCAGCCAACTTAGATATATCAATTTTGACATTTTTATTCTTATCTATAAATATAACTTTCGTTCCTATAATTATAACAATAATTACAATTATTGCCACAAATATTTTTTTATTCATTATCTTGTCATCTCCTATCCTTGTTTTTATCAAATCATTTTAAGCAATTGAGCCATTTAATACAATATTCTTTATTTAGATGAATTCCATCTGTACTAGCTTCTTCTGGCAAACAACCATTTTCATCTGTAAGCGCCGGACATAAATCAATATATTTTATACCTTTTCTATCAGCCATGTCTTTAATTAATTTATTATATTCTAATATTTTATTATTATTATATACCTTATCATTTTTAGACTTTGTTGCAGTAACTGGTATAATAGATTGTAATATAATTTCGCAATTTGGTTTTACTTCATATATTTTATTAATTAATTCTTCATATTTATTAATAAAAATTTCACTATAGATCCATCCTAATTCATTTATACCTAACATTATATATATTGTATTAATATTTCTTTTCTTTAGGTCATCTAATATTGTTATCTTTTCTCCATCATCGTTTGTAATAAATTTTTTAGTAATTGCTGTATCTACCATAAGCCCTACATTAGTATAATCCTGAACATCTTTTAATCCTGCATACATTAAAAAAGCTTGTGTTCTTGAATCACCTATAAATGCTACATTCTCTCCAAAAGTTCTAATTGAATTCGAATTATCAGTATTTTTATTCTCTGTATCATTAGTAGCTATTATATTCTGTACGTCTTTTATACTATTATCCAATATAATGTTATTTTCTTCTTCATTAGATACTATCTTCGTTTCAGTATTTACTTCTTGCATATTATTTTGAGTTAAATTTTCTGTATCTTTTAATACTGTATTTCTAGAATTAAATTTAATTGACAATAATATTATTAGAACTATTACAACAATTAATATTATCGTTATTATTTTCTTAACATTCTCGTTCATTTTATTTCCTATTCTTTTATATTTTTGTATTTACATTTATTAGATTATTATTCTAACAAAAAAGTTTAAAATTTTTTTCTATATTTATAAAAAAAGACAGATAATAAAATCATCTGTCTTTTATACATGTTTCTATATACTATTTTTAGTCATAATAAAAAAATAAAACAAAGAATCTATTTTATACAGATTCTTTGTTTTGGCTCCTCTTGTTGGACTCGAACCAACGACCTATCGGTTAACAGCCGAGCGCTCTACCAACTGAGCTAAAGAGGAATATA
>CABUJR010000023.1 GCA_902492015.1 uncultured Eubacteriales bacterium
TATTTATGTGTCTTTTTATTTATCCAAAACCGGTAATTTAATTTTACTATTTATAGAGGTTGAAAAATCAAAATATTGACATATAGTAAAAAAGCTTTTATAATTTAATATAGATGCTTTATGAAGTAGAAATATCTAAGCTTCCTTAGTATCAACAAGTACCTAACAACATGCCACAGTATAAGGAGGGAAAAGAGATGGCAAAAGACCTTAGACGGATTTACAAAAAGGAGTTTGAGGCAATGTATGCTGATGCACTTGAAAACCGCCGCGAGGCAAGTGAAGAGAGAGCAAAGGCCGACAAAGAACTTACAGAGGCGAGGAATCATTTAAGTGAACTGGAGAAAACTGCTAGAACATGCAGAGGAGAGTTCGTAAATGATGCAAAAGAGCTTATTAAGTTCGGAGTGGCCAGCAATCCGGTTCTTGATGTTCTTAAAAAGATTGCAGAGAATATCTTGCTTTTTGTATCGTCGAAGGAAGAAATTCCGGAAGCCGAGAATGACATTGCAAGAAAAGAAGAAAATCTCGGCCGGTGTGCAGTAAAGTTCGCGGCAGCTGTAAATGACACGAGGGCCATTGAAAGCTTTATCACAAATGTAGAAGAATAATTTGAAGATAAAGTAGAAAAAGAGGAAGACAGGGGGAACACTTAGGTGTTTCCCTTGTTAATTTTATAAATTATTTTATAATAATAAAATAAAAATTATTATTAAATTTCAAATACTCAAATTCTTATTTTTGAAAATTTTTAAAAATAAAATGTTACACTCTAAAGTCGTAATTCCCTAAGAAAAATTAAAAAAATACTTGACTTACTATACATAAATACTATATAATATTGTAGTAATTTTATGCGAATCTCTAATAGGAGGAATTGAGTAAAAGAGGAACTATCCTTAAAATTTGCCTTTTGGCAGGGGGGAGTTTTGAGAATAACAACCTTTTATTGCAAGAGGGACCTATTAGAAAATAATTATACATTACCTGCTAAATCTATAGAGAAGGTGGTATTTTATTTTGGAAAAAATAAAAGTAAAAGACATTGTACACGAAAAAAGTGTACGTAAGACTTTTTCTAAAATAGGTGATTTTGTAGAAATACCTAATTTATTAAAAGTTCAAAAAGATTCTTATGATTGGTTTATCAAAGAAGGATTAGGAGAAGTATTAAAAGATATTTCACCAATTATTGATTATTCAGGAAACCTAGTATTAGAATTTTTTGATTACTACATGGAAGAAAAGACAAAATATTCATTAGAAGAATCAAAAGAAAGAGATGCTACTTATTCAACTAGACTACATGTAAAAGTAAGATTAATTAACCGTGAGACAGGTGAAATTAAAGAACAAGAAATCTATTTAGGAGATTTCCCACTTATGACAGATAGCGGAACATTTGTTATAAATGGTGCAGAAAGAGTTGTAGTTAGCCAATTAGTACGTTCTCCAGGATGTTATTATGATTCTACTTATGATAAAGTAGGTAAAAAACTATACACAGCTACAGTAATGCCTATAAGAGGAGCTTGGATAGAATATGAAACAGATAGTAATGATGTATTCTGGGTAAGAATTGATAGAACAAGAAAGTTACCAGTTACTTCATTATTAAGAGCAATAGGACTTGATACAGACGAAAAAATAATAGACTTTTTTGGAGAAGAAGATAAGATATTAGCAACTATATCAAAAGATCCAGTTAAAACTGCTGATGAAGCGTTAATAGAAATCTATAAAAAATTAAGACCAGGAGAACTTCCAACAGTTGAAGCTGCAAGAAATCTATTTGATGGATTATTCTTTGATAGTAGACGTTATGATTTAGCAAAAGTTGGTAGATATAAATATAATAAAAAATTAGGATTAGCTTCAAGAATTGCTCATCATATTTCAAGTGAAACTATAGTAAATCCTGAAACAGGAGAAGTTTTAGTTGAAAAAGATGAAGTTATTTCAGAAGAGGCAGCAAAAGCAATTCAAGATTCAGGTATAAATGTTGTATATGTTAACATAGAAGATAAAAAAGCAAAAGTAATAGGAAATGGAACAGTAGATATTAGAGCTTATGTTGATCCATCTATTGCTGATGAATTAAAAATTAAAGTAGATGTTAATTATGCAGTATTACAAAACATTTTAGAATCAGCTAAAAATGAAAAAGAATTAAGAAAAGCTATTGAAGATAGATTAGAAGAATTAATTCCAAAACACATAGTAACAGAAGATATTTTAGCTTCTGTAAACTACTTATTAAACTTAGAATATAACACATATATAAGTGATCCAGCAAAACCAAGATTAGGATATATTGATGATATAGACCATTTAGGAAATAGACGTATTAGATGTGTTGGTGAATTATTACAAAATCAATTTAGAATTGGTTTAACAAGACTTGAAAGAGTTGTTCGTGAAAGAATGACAATACAAGATTTAGATGTTGTAACACCACAAACATTAATTAATACAAAACCAATTACATCATCAATTAGAGAATTCTTTGGAAGTTCTCAATTATCACAATTTATGGATCAGACAAATCCACTTTCAGAATTAACACATAAAAGAAGAATTTCAGCATTAGGACCTGGTGGATTATCAAGAGAAAGAGCTGGATTTGAAGTTCGTGATATTCACTATACTCACTATGGAAGATTATGTCCAATAGAATCACCAGAAGGACCAAACATTGGACTTATATCTGCACTTTCAACATTTGCTATAATAAACGAATATGGTTTCATTGAAACACCATACAGAAAAATAAATAAAGAAAACTGTCAAGTTACTGATGAAGTAAAATATATGACAGCAGATGAAGAAGACCAATATATTATTTGTCAAGCTTCAGAGCCATTAGATGAAAATAATTGTTTAATAAATAAAAGAGTTAGAGTTAGAGATAGAGCAGAAATAAAAGAAATTGAAAAAGAAAAGGTTGATTACATAGATGTTTCACCAAAACAACTAGTTTCTGTTGGTGCAGCTATGATACCTTTCTTAGAGCATGATGATGCTAACCGTGCACTTATGGGTTCAAACATGCAACGTCAAGCAGTTCCTTTAATGATTACAGATTCACCAATGGTTGGAACAGGTATTGAATACAAAGCAGCTAAAGATTCAGGAGTTATGGTAATTTCTGATGAAAATGGTGTTGTTGAAAAAGTTGAAGGTGACAAAATTGTTATTAAAAATGAAGCTGGACAAAAAAGAACATATCATTTAAGAAAATTCAAGAGAACAAATGGTAGTACATGTATTAACCAAAGACCAATAGTAAAAGAAGGAGAAGTAGTTAAACGTGGAGACGTTATAGCTGACGGACCTGCTACTCAAAATGGAGAAATGGCTTTAGGTAAAAACTTACTTATTGCTTTCACAACTTGGGAAGGTTATAACTATGAGGATGCTATTCTTTTAAATGAAAGATTAGTAAAAGAAGATGTTTTAACATCAATGCATATTGAAGATTATGATTGTGAATGTAGAGATACAAAATTAGGACCAGAAGAAATTACTCGTGATATACCAAATGTTGGTGAAGATTCACTTCGTGACTTAGATGATAATGGTATTATAAGAATTGGTGCTGAAGTTAGACCAGGAGATATATTAGTTGGTAAAGTTACTCCAAAAGGAGAAACAGAGCTAACAGCTGAAGAAAGATTGTTAAGAGCAATTTTCGGTGAAAAAGCAAGAGAAGTTAGAGATACTTCTTTAAGAGTTCCTCATGGTGAATCTGGAACAATAGTAGATGTAAAAGTATTTACAAGAGAAAATTCAGATGAATTAGCTCCAGGAGTAAATCAAGTAATAAGAATTTATATAGCTCAAAAGAGAAAAATATCAGTTGGAGATAAAATGGCAGGACGTCATGGTAATAAAGGTGTTATTTCAAGAATATTACCAGAAGAAGATATGCCATTCTTACCAGATGGAACTCCAGTAGATGTTGTTTTAAATCCACTTGGTGTACCTTCTCGTATGAACTTAGGACAGGTGCTTGAAGTTCACTTAGGTGCAGCTGCAAGATTGTTAGGATGGAAAATGGCAACACCAGTATTTGACGGTGCAACAGAAGAAGATATCGAAGCAATGCTTGAGACAGCTGGACTTGAAACAACTGGTAAAACAGTTCTTTATGATGGTAGAACAGGTGAACCATTTGATCATCCAATTACAGTTGGTGTAATGTATATGTTAAAACTTCACCACTTAGTAGATGACAAAATACATGCTCGTTCAACTGGACCATATTCATTAGTTACACAACAACCACTTGGAGGTAAAGCACAATTTGGTGGACAAAGATTTGGTGAAATGGAAGTTTGGGCTTTAGAGGCTTATGGTGCAGCTTATACTCTTCAAGAAATACTAACTGTTAAATCTGATGATGTTGTAGGAAGAGTAAAAACTTATGAAGCTATAGTTAAAGGTGAAAATATTCCAGAGCCAGGAATTCCAGAAAGCTTTAAAGTATTAATAAAGGAACTTCAATCTTTAGGATTAGATGTAAAACTTTATAGTGAAACAGATGAAGAAATCGAAATTAAAGAACATACTGAAGAAGGCTTAGATGGAATAGAAGAAAGAATTGATGAAAGCGAATTAGAAGAAGAAAATCTTACTGAAGTTAGTGAAGATGATTTAGAAGAGTCAGAAGAAGGATTAGAAGATGACGAATTTTTCACTAATATATTAGATGAAGAAGATTTACCAGATGATAAAATATTTAAAGACTTAGATAGTTTAGATGATGATGAATAATTAATTGAATAAGGCACAATAGTTTGTTTTAGATTCATGATAAGTTGCTCAGCAGTGTATATCTAAAACAAGCTATAATGCCACCCAAAAGTGAATAGAAAATATAAGGGGGCTACTTTAAAAGTGGAAGAATTAGAAGTTTTTAATAAGTTAAAAATAGGTTTAGCTTCAGATGAAAAAATTAGAGAATGGTCTCATGGGGAAGTAAAAAAACCAGAAACAATTAACTATAGAACTTTAAAACCAGAAAAAGATGGTTTATTTTGTGAAAAAATATTTGGTCCAACAAAAGACTGGGAATGTCATTGTGGAAAATATAAAAGAGTTAGATATAAAGGTATAGTATGTGATAGATGTGGTGTTGAAGTTACAACAGCTAAAGTAAGAAGAGAAAGAATGGGACATATTGAACTTGCAGCTCCTATTGCACATATTTGGTACTTTAAAGGAATTCCAAGCAGAATAGGATTATTATTAGATATATCTCCTAGAAGCTTAGAAAAAGTTATATATTTTGCATCTTATATAGTTACAGATAAAGGAACATCAGGATTATTAAAATGCCAAGTTTTAACAGAAAAAGAATATATTGAAGCAGAAGAAAAATATGGCAAAGGTTCTTTTAAAGCTGAAATGGGTGCAGAAGCAATAAGAAAATTATTATCTGAAATAGATATTGAAAAATTATCAGCAAAATTAAAGAAAGAATTAGCTAAAGCAAGTGAACAAAAAAAGGCTAAAATAATAAAAAGATTAGATACAGTTGAATCATTTAGAGTATCTGAGAACAAACCAGAATGGATGATTATGAATGTTATTCCAGTAATTCCACCAGAATTAAGACCAATGGTTCAATTAGATGGTGGTAGATTTGCTACATCAGATTTAAATGATTTATATAGAAGAGTTATAAACAGAAATAATAGATTAAAAAGATTACTAGAACTTGGAGCACCAGAAATAATTGTTAGAAACGAAAAAAGAATGCTTCAAGAATCAGTAGATGCTTTAATAGATAATGGAAGAAGAGGTAGACCAGTAACAGGAGCTGGAAATAGACCTTTAAAATCATTATCAGATATGCTAAAAGGAAAACAAGGTAGATTCCGTCAAAACCTTTTAGGAAAAAGAGTTGACTACTCTGGACGTTCAGTTATAGTTGTTGGTCCAGAACTTAAGATTTATCAATGTGGTCTTCCAAAAGAAATGGCTGTTGAACTTTTCAAACCATTTGTTATGAAAGAATTAGTTGGAAGAGGAATCGCACATAACATTAAAAATGCAAAAAGAATGGTTGAAAAATTAAAACCAGAAGTTTGGGATATATTAGAAGAAGTTATTCAAGATCATCCAGTAATGTTAAACCGTGCTCCTACACTACACAGATTAGGTATTCAAGCATTCCAACCAATACTTGTTGAAGGTAGAGCAATTAAACTTCACCCATTAGTTTGTACAGCATTTAATGCTGACTTTGATGGTGACCAAATGGCAGTTCACGTTCCATTAACACCAGAAGCAATAGCAGAAGCAAGATATTTAATGCTTTCTACAAATAACCTATTAAAACCACAAGATGGTAAACCAGTTACAGTACCTACACAAGATATGATTTTAGGTGCTTACTATCTAACAGTTCAAATAGATGGTGAAAAAGGTGAAGGATTATACTTCAAAGATGAAGATGAAGCAATGATTGCTTACCAAAATGGTGATGTTGGATTACATTGTAAAATAAAAGTTAGAAGATTTAAAACAGACGAAGATGGAACAGTAAGACATAAAACAATAGAAACAACAGTTGGTAGATTAATATATAATCAAGGAATACCACAAGATTTAGGTTTTGTTGATAGAACAGACCCAGAAAGAGAATTTGATTTAGAGATTGATTTCCCTGTAATCAAAAAGAATTTAGGAAAAATAGTTGCAAATTGTATAAATGTTCATGGGTTATCAAAAACAGCAGAAGTATTAGATTATATTAAGGCTACAGGATATAAATATTCAACTAAAGGTGCTATAACAGTTTCTGTTGCTGACGTTGCAGTACCTGCAGCTAAAAAAGATATACTAGCTAAAGCTGATGAAGATGTTTCAAACATATTTAGACAATATCAACGTGGTATGATTACTAATGATGAAAGATATAATGCTATTATTAAAATTTGGGAAAAAGCAACAAATGATGTTACAGAAGCAATGAAAAACAATTTTGATGAATTAAACCCAATTTATATGATGGCTCAATCTGGTGCCCGTGGTAACATGAACCAATTAAGACAAATTGCAGGTATGCGTGGACTTATGGCTAATACATCTGGTAAAGCAGTTGAAATACCAGTTAAATCTTGTTTCCGTGAAGGATTAGATTCACTAGAATATTTCATTTCTGCCCATGGTGCTAGAAAAGGTTTAACAGATACAGCTTTAAGAACAGCAGACTCTGGATACTTAACAAGAAGATTAGTTGATGTTTCACAAGATATAATCATAAGAGAATCAGATTGTGGAACAACAAAAGGTATAGAAGTAGAAGACATTAAAGATGGAAATCAAATAATAGAACCATTACAAGAAAGACTTGTAGGAAGATACCCATTAGAAGATATTAAAAATCCAGAAACTGGAGAATTAATAGTAGATTCAAATACAATGATAAATGATAAAACAGCTAAACAAATAGTTGATGCAGGATACACTAAAGTAAAAGTTCGTTCTATATTAGAATGTAGAGCAAGACATGGTGCTTGTGCTAAATGTTATGGTATGGGACTTGCAACTCGTGAAAGAGTAAATGAAGGTGAATCAGTTGGTATTATTGCTGCTCAATCAATAGGTGAGCCTGGTACACAGCTTACAATGAGAACTTTCCATACAGGTGGTGTAGCTGGTGGAGATATTACACAAGGTCTTCCTAGAGTTGAAGAGTTATTTGAAGCAAGAAATCCAAAAGGATTAGCTGTTATTACTGAAATTGATGGTAAAGTAAAAATAGATGATGAGAAAAAGAGAAAAGAAGTTATCATCACAAATAATGAAAATAGCAAAACATATACAATTAGCTTTGGTTCTAAACTAAAAGTAAAAGATGGAGATGAAGTAAAAGCCGGAGATCCAATTACAGAAGGATCAATAAATCCAACAGATTTATTAAATGTTAAAGGTGTTGAAGGTGTTTATACTTATATTATCTCAGAAGTACAAAAAGTTTATAGAAATCAAGGTGTTGATATTAATGATAAACACATTGAAGTTATAGCAAGACAAATGCTTAAGAAAGTTAGAATTGAAAATCCAGGAGATTCAGAATTCTATACAGCTTCACTTGTAGATTTATTAGAAGTAGAATCAAGAAATGAAGAATTGATTGCAGAAGGAAAGAAACCAGCAACATATAAGAGAGTATTACTAGGAATAACAAAGGCTTCTCTTGCAACAGAAAGTTTCTTATCAGCTGCATCATTCCAAGAAACAACAAAAGTATTAACAGAAGCAGCTATAAAAGGTAAAGTAGATAACTTAATGGGATTAAAAGAAAATGTTATTATTGGTAAATTAATTCCAACAGGAACAGGTTTAAAACGTTATCAAAATATAAGAATAAATACAGAACAAGAAAAACCAGTTGATGATGAAACAGCAGAAGATGCTGAAAAAACAGAAGATGGTGAAGTATCATAAAGTAAATAAATTTTAAGGTTCTCATAGAGATATGAGAATCTTTTTTCTCCAGAAAATACTAGTAAGTTATAGTCTTGTTCTTTATGTAAATTAATGATATAATAAATAATACTTTATAAAGGAGAAGAATATGGGTGAATTAAAAAATTTTTTTGATGTGCAGGGCGAGAAAGTGTATATGGCTAGAGGAATATTGCAATATCTAGATGATAAAAATTTTACAAAATTATTATCACAATATGAAGAAGCAAAACAAGCTGGTACTAAATTTTATGTAGGATTATATTCTAATAAGCTAATAAGCTCAATACGTGGAAGAGATGATATGAGTAATTTAGTAAATGATCAAGACAGAATTAATTTAGTAGAAGCATTAGATTTTGTAGATGGAGCTTTTATAATTCAAAGTTTGCAAAAAGGAGAAGTTCAAAAAGCTTTAGAGCTTTGTGTTTTGAAAAAGAAAAATCAACTTGTAGAGACAAAAGAACCATTACCAAAATATGAAGTTGGGTATGCTTCAGGAGGTTTCAGTAATTTACATAAAGGACATGTAGAACATTTAAAAACAATGGCAGAACAATGTAAAACTGTTATTGTTGCAGTAAACTCAGATGAATTGATTCAAAATTACAAACATAAAAAGGCTGGTGTTCCAGATGAAATGAGAAGACAAATTTTATCACATATAAGATATGTAGATATGGCTATAATAACTAGTGATTATGATAAATTAAAAGCAGTTGAAAGAGTAAAAGAACTTTGTGGTAAAAGTTTTAATGCCATTTTTGCTGGTAGTGATTGGAAAGGAGATCCTAATTGGATTGAATTTGAAGAAAAACTTTCAAAAATGGGAATAGATGTTGTATTTACAGATAGACCGGAAAAAGGAATTTCATCAACATTTATAGAAAAAAGTAAAAAAAAGGGTAGAAAAAAAGAAGAAATAGATCAAGAACAAAAGTAGAAAGGAAGATAAAATGCCAGGATATATGATGCATTTGGCTGTTGCTAAAGAATATTTGAGAAAACATACACAAAAAGCTGAGAATATAGAAGATTTTATAGAAGGTGTTATTTATCCAGATTCAGTAAAAGATAAATCAGAAACACATTATGGAGCTAAAAGTTGTTATTCAAATTTATTTGAGTTTTTAAAAGATAGAACAATAAATGATAGTTTTAACAGAGGATATTTTTTACATTTATTAACTGATTATCTTTTTTATAATAGATATATAGATCATACTTCTAAAGAGATATATAACGATTATGATATATTAAATAAAAAATTAATGGATAAATATGATATAGAAGTTCCTGAAAAAATAAAAGAAAAAATGTATTTTAAAGAAGGAAATTTGGTAATTTTAACTTATGAAATAGTTAATAACCTAATAGAAGATGTTTCTGAAATGGACATAGATGAAATTGCAAATGAAGTTATGAAAAATCCAGAAGAGTGGACTAAAATGAGAGAATTAAAAAGACTTGATTAATATATATTTAGTTTTATATAGAATCTAAATAGTACATATAAATTAAATTTATAAGTATTGATTTAAAGTTATAGTTAGTATATAATAAATAAATCAAAATCAATATAATCTTTGAAACTAAGAGGAGAATTCAAATGAAAAGTAAAAAAGCATTAATAATATCAATGATTATCTTTATAATACTTGCAGTTATAGCTTTAGTATTAGTTTTAGGAAAGGGACATGTGTTTGGATATGCACTTGTTTCAATAGAAACAGCTGGTACAGAAAGTAAAGAAGAAACAATACTGCCAAAATTAACACTTGAAATTGAAAAAGAGTTTTTATCATCAAAAGATAAGAAAGAAACTTTAGCTATGACAGTTTCTAAAGATGGAGAAACAATAACTGAAGGGGTAGAATTTGAATCTTCTAATGAAGATGTAGTTGAAATAAATGAAGATAATGAATTAGAGGCAGTAGCTGATGGAAAAGCCACAATAAAAGCAAAATATGATGGATTAGAAGCAACAGCAGATATAAGAGTTATAACTCCAATTAAATCAATGTCATTTACAACAACTAATAAAACAATTAGAGTTGGCAAAGATTTGCAAATGAAGTTAAAATTGACACCATCAAATGCTAGTACAGATACATTAACATATACATCAAGTGATGAAGAAATCGCAACAGTTAATTCAAATGGTATAGTTACAGGAGTTGCTCCTGGAAAAGTAACTATTACAGTATATGATTCATCCACAGATACTGAAAAATCTGTGGATTTAACAATAAAAAAATAGTATAAAAAAGGGTAATTTATAAAAAAATTACTCTTTTTTATTTAATAGGAAAGTGCTTTTATAAGATTATGCAAAATTGAAAAATAGAATAAAAGAATTAAAAATAGAGATAACTATAGTAATGAAAATTATGTAAATTTGACAAATTGGCTTGAAAATAGTATAATAAAAATGTTAGTTTAAAATAAAAAGGAGATTTTATGCCGAATTCGAATGGTAAAATTTTAGATAAACTCACATCAAAAAATATAATGTATATTTTAATAATAGGTTTTTTATGTATAGCATTATGTGTATATGATTTAAGTTGGGTAATACCATCAATAGTTCTATTTGGAATAATAGTGGCATATACTATATGGGTTACAAGTAAGAAAAAAACTGAAATCGAAAATCATATACAAGATATTACTTCAGATGTATCAACTGCATCTAAAGGAAATCTTATTAATACACCGATTCCTTTAGTTTTAGTAGAAACAGATGGAAATATAGTGTGGAGAAGTAAGAAATTTGTTGATGAATTTCAAAATATAGATATAAGAACTTATCTAGTTCCTATTGTTAAGGAAATTAAATTAGATATAGAAAAGAACAATGATGAAACTATTGAAATCACTAAGCAATTTAATATAGATAAAAAGGTTTATAAAATAAGAGGAACAGTATTAAGAGCTAAAAGAAGAGATAAGAAAAAACAAAAAGAATATACTGTATCTTTGTATTTTATGGATGAAACCAAATATAATGAGCTTTTTGATCTTTATAACAAATCCAAAATTTGTATTGGTATAGCAATGATAGACAATTATGAAGAACTAATACAAAGAATATTACCAGAAAAGAAAATAGAATTACTTGCAAAAATTGAAAAAGAAATAATAGAATGGATAACCAAAACTGGCGGATTAATTATAAAAACAGAAAGAGACCATTTTGTTTTTGTTTTTGAACAACAATATTTGGCTGGATTTGAAAAAGAAAGATTTAATATATTAGATAAAGTAAAAACTATTGAGATAGATGATGGAAAAATACCAATCACATTAAGCATAGCTGTTTCTAGTGATGGAAAAAATAATTATGAAAAGTATAAATCAGCTTTAACTGCTATGGATATCGTTTTAGGTCGTGGTGGAGATCAAGCTGTAGTAAGAAAGAATGGAAAATATAAGTTTTATGGTGGTAAAACTTTAGAAGTAGAAAAAAGAACAAAAGTTAAAGCGAGAACAATATCTCAATCAATATCTAAAGCAATTTTAGAATCTGATAATGTAGTAATTATGGGACATAAAAATATAGATATAGACGCAATAGGTTCAGCTTTAGGTTTATATAGATTATCTAAAACTTTAGAAAAAGAATGCTATATAATTTCAGAGCCACAAGGAAAGTCTTTAGGAAAGTTTTTAGAGACACTTCAAAAAATAGAACAATACAAAGGAGTGATAATCTCTGAAGATGAGGCAGACGAGATTATAAAAGAAAATACTTTATTGATTGTTGTAGACACACATAAAATTTCATATGTTGAATTTCCAGAGATTTTAGATAAAATAGAAAGAAAAATAGTTATTGATCACCACAGAAAAGCACCAGATTGTATTGAAAATACATTAGTTTCTTTCCATGAAGTTTATGCTTCATCAGCAGCAGAACTAGTAACAGAAATAGTACAATATGCACAAGATAATGTTGAATTAACTTTAATTGAAGCAGAAAGCTTATATGGTGGAATTATGGTTGATACAAAAGATTTTACTTTTAAAACTGGTGTTAGAACTTTTGAAGCAGCAGCATATTTAAGAAAATATGGTGTTGATATAATAAGAGTAAAAAAATGGTTCCAAGCAGATTTAGAAAGTTATAATAAAATTGCAAATATAGTAAGAAACGTAGAAATTCACAATGAAACAATAGCTATTGCTATATATGATGAAGAAAATGAAAATGGAAACCTAATTTGTGCAAAAGCAGCAGATGAGCTTTTAACAATAAGTGATATAACAGCATCTTTTGTAATGACAAAAATTGGAGAAAAAGTATTTATAAGTGGAAGGTCAATAGGAGATATAAATGTACAAGTAATTCTAGAAAAATTAGGTGGTGGAGGCCATATAACTTTGGCTGGAGCTCAACTAGAAGGAGTTTCTGTTGAAAAGGCAAAAGAAGAACTAATAGAAAAAATTGAAGAATATTTAGCAGAAACAGAATAGTGAAAAATATATAAGAAAATAAAAAAGTAATAATTAAAAGAAATATTAAAATTAAAAACAAGAATTATACTTAAAACCAAAATTAAAGTGAAACTAAAACAAAAACTCTTAAAACATTTTAAGAGTTTTTTTACTTGTAAAATATTAAGTATGTTTTATAGCTTTAAAATAGATATGTTTTTCGACTTGAAATTTATGCTTAAATGTTATACAATACATAAAGCTTATTATTGTAGTAGTTTTAAGAATATATATAATATATTTTTAAAGGAAAAGGAGGATGTATGAAAGTTATTTTAAAACAAGATATAAAAGGCGTAGGAAAAAAAGATCAAGTTATTAATGCTGCAGACGGATATGCAAGAAATTTTTTATTTCCTAAAAATTTAGCTGTTCCAGCAGATAATGGAAACATGAACAATTTAAAAGCTAAAAATGAATCAATAGCATATAGAAAAAGTGAAGATTTAAAAGAAGCAAAAGAAATCGCAGAAAAAATGAAAAAGATAACTGTTAAAATAGAAGTAAAAGCAGGAGAAAATGGAAGATTATTTGGTGCAGTTACAGCAAAAGAAATTGCAGAAGCTTTAAAAAAAGATTTTAATATAAATGTTGATAAGAAAAAAGTATTACTTAATGAATCTATAAAAGTTGCAGGAGTAACCAAAGTAGATATAAAACTAAATGAAGGAGTTATGGCAAAAGTATCAGTAATGGTTGTGCCAAAACAATAATTAAAATAAATAATTAATCTATATAGTAAGAGGGATGTAAGTATGGATTTGGGAAAAGTACCACCACACGATATTGAGGCTGAACAAGCCATATTAGGATGTATGTTAACAGATAGAGATTCTGTTATTAGTGCAATCGAAGTTTTAAAAGCAGATGCTTTTTATAGAGAAGATAACAAAGCAATTTATTCTGCAATATTAAGTTTATATGCTAAAAGTGAACCAATAGATATAATAACAGTGAAAGCAGAATTAGTAGAAACTGGAAATTTTGAAAGAGTTGGTGGATTAGAATATTTAGCAAGTCTTCCTGAAAGAGTGCCAACAACTTCAAATGTAGAAAAATATATAAAAATAGTTGATGAAAAAGCAATGCTTAGAAGCCTTATAAATTCTGCCAATGAGCTTGTAGCTTTAGGTTATGATGAAACAGAAGATGTAGATAATATTATGGACATGGCAGAAAAGAAAATTTTCGATTTATCTCAAAAAAAGAATTCTAAAGGATATACCTCAATAAAAGATGTTTTAGTAGAATCTTTTGCAAAACTTGAAGAATTATATAATCAAAAAGGAAAATTAAGCGGAACACCAACAGGTTTTGCGGATTTAGATTTAAGAACTTCTGGACTTCATGATTCAGATTTAATAATTGTTGCAGCAAGACCTGCAATGGGTAAATCTGCTTTTGCTATAAATATAGCAACAAATGTTGCTTTGCAAGCTGGTAAAGGTGTTGCCATATTTAATTTAGAGATGTCTAAAGAACAAGTCGGAAACAGAATTTTATGCAGTGAGGCAATGGTAGATAGTAATAAAATAAGAACAGGTCAAGTAGAAGATGATGACTGGGTAAAACTTGCTTCAACACTTGGAAGATTATCTGAAGCACCTATTTATATAGATGATACAGCAGGTATATCAATAATGGAAATTCGTGCAAAATGTAGAAAATTAAAATTAGAAAAAGATATTGGTCTAGTTGTAATAGATTATTTGCAATTAATTCAAGCAAGTGGCAGAAATTCTAGTCGTGAGCAAGAAATTTCTGAAATTAGTAGATCTTTAAAAGTACTTGCAAAAGAGTTAAATATACCAGTTATTGCTTTATCACAGCTTTCTCGTGGTGTAGAAAAACGTGATGACAAAAGACCAATGCTTTCAGATTTAAGGGAATCAGGAGCAATAGAACAAGATGCAGATATAGTAATTTTCTTATATAGAGACGATTATTATAATGAAGATAGTGAAAAGAAAAATGTAGCAGAAGTAATACTTGCAAAACACAGAGGAGGTTCAACAGGAACTGTTGATTTAGCATGGCTTCCAAGTTATACAAAATTTGCAAATTTAGAGAAAAGATATTTTGAAGAAGGATAGAATAATGGGAAAGGAGATTTTCTCTTTTCTCATTTTTATATAAGCTAAATATTAATCCTTAAAGGAGGATAAGATGTTAGAAGAAAAAGTATTTGATACCATAAAAAAATATAATCTAATTGAAAATGGAGATAAAATTGTTTTAGGAGTTTCTGGTGGTCCAGATTCATTATCCATGTTAAATATATTAAATAAAATTAAAAATAGTAAAAAATTGGATTTTGAAATGGTGGTTGCACATATTAACCACGGAATTAGAGAAAATGCAAAAGTAGATGA
The DNA here is from genome assembly GCA_902492015.1 of uncultured Eubacteriales bacterium. Classification (GTDB taxonomy): domain Bacteria; phylum Bacillota; class Clostridia; order TANB77; family CAG-508; genus Scatovivens. Next base: position 15,351 of record CABUJR010000023.1, read on the forward strand.
AGAATTTGTTTTAAATTTCTGCAAAAAAATTGATGTACCATGTTTTATTCTTCATGAAAACATAAAAGCATTATCAGAGAAATCTGGAAGAGGTTTAGAAGAAACTGGAAGAAAAGTTAGATATGATTTTTTTGATGAAGTACAAAATAAGACAGATGCAAATAAAATTGCAATTGCTCATAATACAAATGATAATGTTGAAACAATATTTATGAATATAATAAGAGGTTCAGGATTAAGTGGTATTAAAGGAATAGAAGCTATTAATGGAAAATATATAAGACCTTTAATAGAAGCAAAAAGAGAAGAAATAGAAGCTTATTGTGAAGAGGAAAAACTAAATCCAAGACATGATGAATCAAATGATGAGAACCTTTATACTAGAAATAAGATTAGAAACATTGCTATTCCGTATATAAAAGAAGAATTAAATCCTAATATTATAGATACAATTATAAGATTATCAGACATAGTAAAAGACGATATTAATTATTTAGATATTCAGACTAAAAAAGCTTATGAAAATATTTGTATAGAGGAAAATATTTCAAAAAAAGATGTATATAATACTGAAAAAGAGGCTAAAATTATATTAGACTTAAAGAAATTTAACAAAGAAGATAAGGCAATACAAAAAAGAATAATATTATATGCTATAAATAAGATATTTGGCTCAACTAAAGGGATAGAAAAGATACATATAGAAGATATTATAAAATTATGTAACAATAATATTGGTAATAAATTTTTAACTCCAAACAAGAGAACTAAAATTGTAATAAAAAATAAAAAAATATATGTTGAGCGCGTATGATGAGCTTCCGTAATACTTTAAAAATGCGAATATTACAGACATATTTCTTTTGAAAAAAGCTATTGCAAATGGAAAAATGCTATGCTATATTTTATGCATACAAAATATTGGGAGGAATTAGACTTTGAAAAATGGAATTAAAACACTAGCAGTATGGCTAGTAATAGGAATAATTTTTATTGTAGTATTAAATTCTGTATTTAATAATCCAAATACAAAGATGAGTTATTCAGAATTAATGAATAAAATATCTTTAGGAGAAGTATCAGAAATAAATCTATCTTCTGATAAAACAGTAGCTTATGTTACTATGAAAAATGCAGAAACTTCAACAAGTACTTCAAATACAATTAGAAATTTAGAAAAAGAAGTTGTTATACCAAGTATAGATACATTTATGGAGCAAATTTCTGATAATTTAGCTGCAGGTCAACTTACTTTAAACCAAGAAGAAGAATCAATCTTATTTACTGTTTTAAGTGCTTTTTCTCCATTTGTTATATTAATTATATTTTTACTATTCTGGATATTACTTATGAATCCAAATCAAAATGGAAACAAATCAATGTCATTTGGAAAAAGTAAAGCTAGAGTATTGAATACAAATGATACTAAAACAAAAGTAACATTCAAAGATGTTGCAGGTATAGATGAAGAAAAAGAAGAATTGGCAGAAATAGTAGACTTTTTAAAATCACCAAAGAAATTTACAGATATGGGTGCCAGAATTCCAAAAGGTGTTTTATTAGTAGGACATCCTGGAACAGGTAAAACATTACTTGCAAAAGCAGTTGCTGGAGAAGCTGGAGTACCATTCTTCATTATAAGTGGTTCTGATTTTGTTGAAATGTTTGTTGGTGTTGGTGCATCAAGAGTAAGAGATTTATTTGAACAAGCAAAGAAAAATGCGCCATGTATTATATTTATAGATGAAATTGATGCTGTAGGACGTCAAAGAGGTGCTGGACTTGGTGGAGGACATGATGAAAGAGAACAAACATTAAACCAATTATTAGTAGAAATGGATGGCTTTGCAGCAAATGAAGGTGTTATTGTGCTTGCAGCTACAAATAGACCAGATGTTTTAGACAAAGCATTATTAAGAGCAGGAAGATTTGATAGACAAATAGTTGTTGGATCTCCTGATGTAAAAGCAAGAGAAGAAATATTAAAAGTTCATGCAAGAAAGAAAAAATTAGCAGAAGATGTTGATTTATCAACAATAGCTAAAAATACAGCAGGTTTTGTTGGTGCAGATTTAGAGAACATTTTAAATGAAGCAGCATTACTTTCTGCGAGAAGAGATAAACAAGAAATAGGAATGCAAGAAATTGAAGATGCTATGGTAAAAGTAACTATGGGTCCAGAAAAGAAATCAAGAGTAATAAGTGATAAAGAGAAAAAACTTGTTGCTTTCCATGAAGCAGGACATGCTGTTGCAAGTAGATTTTTACCAACACAAGATGATGTACATCAAATCTCTATTATTCCAAGAGGTATGGCTGGTGGATACACAATGTACAGACCATCAGAAGATAGATCATTTATGAGTAAATCTGAAATGGAAGAACAAATTATATCATTATTAGGTGGTAGAGTTGCTGAAAGCTTAGTTTTAGGTGACATCTCTACAGGAGCAAGTAATGATATAGAAAGAGCTTCAAAAATTGCAAGAGCAATGGTTACTAAATATGGTATGAGTGAAAGATTAGGAGCAATTACATTTGGTTCAGGACAAGAAGAAGTGTTCCTAGGAAGAGATTTTGCTCAACAAAAGAATTTTAGTGAAGAAACTTCAGGATTAATAGATGAAGAAGTAAAAAGAATTATAGATACAGCATATAAGAGAACAGAAGATATACTAAATGCAAATATGGAAAAATTGCATAAAGTAGCAAATGTTCTATTAGAAAAAGAAAAGATAGATGGAGAAGAATTTGAAGAAATAATGAATTCTTAAACTTCAAAAATCTAATTAAATACTAAAAAGAAATACTCCAATTTTTTGGAGTATTTCTTTTTTTATGTATAAACTTATAAAAAATAGTCCATAATAGTTACAGATTAAAGAAAAGGAGAGAAATTATGGAAAAATTATTAAAAGATTTGAATGTTTTTTTAAGTGATTTAAATGTTTTTTACAGAAAACTTCAAAATTATCATTGGAATGTAAAAGGATGTGATTTTTTTACTGTTCATGAAAAATTAGAGGAATATTATAATGATATTAATGAAGAAATAGATGAAACAGCAGAACATATACTATCAATAGGCGGAGAACCTTTAGGAACAATGAAAGATTATTTAAGTTCTACTAAATTAAAAGAAGCTGAAAATAAAAAAATATGTTCAAAAGAAATTTTTACAGAAGTTATAAAAGATTTTACAACATTATTAGAAGATGCAGTTTGTATAAAGAAAACAGCAGATGAAATAACAGAATATAAAACATCTTCTTTTATAGATGAAATTATTGCAAATTATAGCAAGAAATTATGGATGTTAAAACAATCTATGGAATAAAAAAAGCAGTAGACAAAACTACTGCTTTGGTGCGCCATAGAGGATTCGAACCTCCGACCATTTGATTAAGAGTCAACTGCTCTACCAACTGAGCTAATGG
>CABUJR010000024.1 GCA_902492015.1 uncultured Eubacteriales bacterium
TTAATATAGCTTTTTCTTTATAATTTTTTTTATCTTGATTGATTAATTTTTTTAATTCTCTCATATAATTATTCCTCATAATAAAATTTGATATTGTCCTACTATGTAAAATATTAAAAATAATATTGACTCTATAATTAAAAATAATTTTAAAAGTGTATTATAAATTTTTTGTGAATATGGATATATGCTTTTTTTAGGTTCTGTATAACTAAAAAAAGCAATTGTTATAGGTAGGCTCACTAACAATAATAATTCTGACATTCGTATAAAGAAATGATATTCTCTTAATGCTCCAAATACAAAACATATTAAATATGATGAAAATATTAAATAAGTTTCAAACCTTTTATTGTTTTTATTTTTTCGATAATATTCTAAAAATATTAACAAAATTATAACATTTCTTGTAAAATAAACAAATGTATATAAAGGGACATTTGCAACTGCAGTAGCTTCCGCCAAATCATATGAATTCATTTTTGTAACTATATAAGAAACAATTGAAAAGTTATTAAACTTAGACAATATTGATAATATTACATTTTTTAAAAAAGACCATAATAGTAACAAAATTTTTATTATACTTTGCAATTTCTTATCTTTTACTAGTAATAACAATCTTAATGCTATTACTACAAAAATTGATGGATGAAATAATGCTAAAGCTATATATCCAATCATACATTTTACAAAATTTTTCTTTTCTATCAAATCTTTATATAATATATAAAATACTATACTTATACAAATTTTATTTCTTATACCAGATATTAAACCTAAATAATTATACATACATAAGAAAGAAAATATTGCTAGTAATATAGCACTTTTCTTCCACTCTTTTTCTTCTATAAATTTATTAATTATTATAAATACAGACATATAAGAAATTATCGTTGTTACCATTGGTAAAAATCCATTTGTAGGAATCAAACTGGATAGATAAAAGTATGTAGCTCCTACTGGTAAGTTTTCATAATCTGGATGATTTATTATATAATTAAACCCATATAATCTGCAGTTATCTAGCATATTAAAGTGTCTATATAAATCATATTCTTTGCTTGGTTCAAAATTAAAAGCCACTATTGCTAAAATAAAAACTATAATAATAAAATAATATTTTAAATTTTTTCTCTTAAAAAAGAATAATGATAAAATTATTAGTAGTATTATTAAATACCCCATTAATCTTCTCCTAACTTTTGTAATATGTTTGATATTTGATTTGCTGTATCTATTCTAGAAAATCCTTTTTTCTCAAGGATTTTAGAATAATCTTTTCTATTATATTGGCAATTTTCTAATATATATTTTTTCCATTCATCTGCTGATTCTTTAAGATTTTTAAAGCAAACTAAATCTGTAATTTTTACTTGTTTAGTAATATTATCAGAAATAATTGATTTTAGTCCTGTAGCTTGAGATTCTACCAAAGTTATTGGAAAACCTTCATTCTTAGAGGGAAAAATAAAAAAATCCATTACCAATAGTAATTCACTAACATTATTGCAATTACCATAAAAAATAACTTTATCTATTAATTTCATTTTATTGGCCAATGAAACTAAATAGTCTTTTTGATCACCATCTCCTATTAATAATAATTTTGAATTATTTTTTTCCTTAAGGATTAAATTAAAAATTTCTAAAATAAATTTTTGATTTTTTACTTTAGTTAGTCTTCCAACATTTCCAATAACCAACTCATCATTTCTAATATTCATCTTGTTCCTTAAATAATTTCTTTTTTTCTCATCATATTGAAATTTAGATAAATCAATACCATTTCTAATAAATTCTACATTATCGTTAGTTCCAAATACCCATTCACTAGCTAAATCTGAACAAGCTAATTTTTTTTGAATATGCTTTTTGAATATTCTTCTATTATATTTATTAAGTACTGTATATAACCATCCATTAGTTTCATCTTTAGAATTGTGTGCATGTACTATAATTTTATATTTAAATAAGCATGCAAATAATAGAGGAATTGCATAATATATTCCACTTGTATTATAATAAAATATTTCGTGATTTTTTCTATTTTTCTTTAAAATACTATATATTTGAAAAATATTTTTTATAAGATTTTTTTTTGAAGATATAAAAAAAACTTTTCCATTATTTCTAATTATTTTTCTTTCATAAACACTTGTATCGCCAGTTATAATATAGTCAAATTGAATTTTATCTACATCTATATTATCTGAAATATTCATCATAAATTCTGAAATTCCACCTATTTCTGCACTTATTCCATATACCAATATTTTCACAAATTTCACCTCTATTTTAATTTGTCTAATTTTTGCTTTATCCATATTTTTTTTTGTCTATTATCAATATAAAAAAAATGACAAATTTTTCCTATATTATAAAATATATAATCATATAATATATTTATTTTTTTATTATAAAAAGAATATTTTTTTATGTCTTCTTTTGTTACTTTTGTATCTTTTTTAAAAATTCCTTTAGAAGTAATATAGAAGTTAGACATATTTTTATAATTTTCAAAATTTATTGTTCTTTTTTGAAAATGAATATGACTATATTCTTTGTAACATATTTTATCCTCTTCATTAATATACGCTTTCATAATTTTATTATCTTCATAATAAAACACTTGATATTTATAATTCTTTTCGTAACATAAATCGAATTTTTTATATTTAGGAGTAATATCAGCTACAAAATTTCCAACATAAGTCTTAATATTATTTTTTTCAGCAATTCTATTAATTCCAGAAAATTCATCAAAAGCAAAAAAACATTCTGATTCAAACACAGTTTTATAATCGTATATTGATCCATTTTTCTTAAATAAATTATTCATTTTTTTATTATTTTTGTATAAGGATAAATTTCCATTTATTAAAATCCTATCATATTTTAATAAAATATCATTATGAATAAATTTTGTTACATCTCCAAAAATTACATCCAAATCGCAATGTCCCCAAAATTTATATTCTTTCAGATAATCCTCAAAAATAATTCCATAAGCAGGTCTAAAATCACAAATTTTATATGGTTTTTTTATATCTATATCTAATCTTAGTTTTCTTTTGCATATCTCATTTAATTGTTTTAAAGTTATGTTTAACAATTTAATATTTTTTGAGTTTTCCATATTAATATTTTGATCTGTAATTATTAAAAAATCTATTTTATTATTTTTTTTGCATGATTCTAACCACACGTTAAAATAGTTAGGAAATTTTCCAAAATAACATATAATTAAGCATATACAATTCATCATATATTAAATAACATGAACATAAAAAATGTTCATTTATATTTTCCTTTCTTTAATTTTTTATGTTACTAACAAATATTTAAGTTAATAGTTTCTATTTTTTTCATATATAATTTTTGTAATTGATTTTCTTTTGAATTTATATCATATCCATTTTCTATAATATATTTTTCCTGATTATCTCTATCTTTTAATTTTTTTCTACGCTTTAATATTTCAGCTTTCCATTCTTCACTAGATTTTAAAGATAAAAAATTCACATTATTAGTTAGTTTTACATCTTCTGGAACTTCATTTGACACAATACAATGCATTCCCGAACACTGAGCTTCAACAACTACCATTCCTAACCCTTCATATAAACTAGGAAAAACAAATATATCCATTGCTTGCATATAGTCATTAGCATTTTTTTTCGTACCTAAAAATAATACTGCATTTTCTATTCCCAGTTCTTTTACTTTAGTTTTTATTTTGTTTTCTAAGGGACCATCTCCAATTAGTATTAAAACTGCATCCTCATTTTCTAAATGTACTTTTTGAAACACTTCTATTAAAAATTCATGATTTTTTTGTTTCATAAATCTTCCAACATGACCAATCACAAATTTATTCTCTATATTTAATTCTTTTCGAAATTTATTTCTTATACTTTCGCTAAATTTAAATTTTTTAGCATCAATACAGTTTGGAATTATAGTAACATTCCTTATTATTTTTTTACCAAATAACCATTCTGCAGCATGTTTTGTACACGCACAATAATCTGTTGCAAACAATTTTGAAAACAATTTCAAAATTGTTTTTATGAAATCTTTAAATTTTTCTTTTTTATTACTCGTAGAATGCGAATGAGCTATTCTCACTGGAACGCCTGCAATATATGCACAAAATAGTGGAAAAACACTTAATGAATTTAAATGAGAATGTACTATTTTATAATTATTTTTTTTTAATACTTTAGTTAAATAGTAAATATATTTTAATATATTTTGATATCCTGGAATTTTTATAATTTTTCCATCGAGTTTTTCTATTTCATCTTTTTGTGGTAATATAGAATCCTCATCTACTATAAAATCAAATTGAATTTTATTTCTATCTATATTTCTATAATAATTCATTATAAAAGATTCTACTCCACCAGAATTCATCTTTCCCATTATTTGCGCAATTCTAATAGGTTCTTCTCTCACTTTATACAGCTCCCTCTTTTTTTACAACAGATATGACTGTTTTTGCTAAAATTTCTATATCTAATGGAATAGACATGTGTTTAGCATAAAATGTTTCAAGTTCAACTCTTTCTTCATAAGAAGTATCACTTCTTCCATTTGCTGCCCAATAACCTGTTATTCCTGGTTTTACACTTAAAACAGTATCTTTATGTACTCCAAAAAGTTCTATCTCTCCATCAATAACAGCTCTTGGTCCAACTAAACTCATATCTCCTTTTAGTACATTTATAAATTGAGGAAATTCATCTAAACTTGTTTTTCTTAAAATTTTACCAATTTTTGTTATTCTTGGATCATTTCTTAATTTTCTTGTTTCTTCAAATTCTTTTCTTAAATCTTCATCTTGTTCAAGCATAGTTTTTAGTCTTTCTTCAGCATCAGCAACCATGCTTCTAAATTTATACATTTTAAAATGTTTTCCATCTTTTCCAATCCTTTCTTGTGAATAGAAAAGTGGTCCTTCTTCTTTATTTAATTTATTTACTATCCAAACTGCAAATGTTAATGGAATAAGAATTGCTATTCCAACAATTGCCCCTATTATGTCTATTATTCTTTTTATGAATAATGTAAATCCTCTTGATATGTATCCTAAGGTGTCTAATGTTAGTTCCCCAACATTATAAGTTTTCTTTCTTCTTAATGTTACAAGCATTGTTATTAATGCTATTTTTAAATCAACTAAAAATGTTCTTCTATAATGATATCTTAAATCCATGTCTAATCTTTCAGAAAAAGCAACTCTTTTTCTTCCAGATATTTGAAACACTCCAGTAAGTCCCGGTTTATGTTGTACTATGTAATTATAATATTTTCCCATTCTTTCTTTTTCTTCAGGTAAATATGGTCTTGGTCCAACAATACTCATTTCACCTTTTAGGATATTTATAAATTGAGGAAATTCATCTAAGCTTTTTTCTCTTAAAACTTTACCAAATTTTGTAACTCTTGGGTCATTTCTTAGTTTTCTGTATTTTTCATATTCTGCTCTAATTTCATCATCTTTTAGCATATTTTCAAGTATTTCATCTGCATTATTCGCCATTGTTCTAAATTTATACATTTTGAAAATTTTACCATTTTTTCCAATTCTTTCTTGTGTATAAAGCACTTTTCCATAGTCTTTATTTTTTACATTTTGAAAAAACACTACTATTGCTAATGGAACAAATATTATAAGACCTATTAATGATATAAATATTTCTATAATTCTTTTTATAAAAGCTTTTATTCCCGAAATTGTAATTCTATATATTTTATGAAATGCATTTTCATTTAATCTAGCAACATCAAATGGTATTGCAATTTCTTGTTCTTCCATGCTCTAAATTCCCCCAAAAAACTATCTAATATCTTTTGTTTTATTTTCATAGTTGCAATCACAAATAATTATAGCATATCAATTTTACGGATTCAACCTTTTAAAAGCATTTTTTTGTTTCATTTTGTTTTCTTTTGTAACTTTTTGGAAACATATTTTTACTAGCTATTATATTAATTTTTTCTTCTATTTCTACTTCTCCTTCATATACTCTATAAAAACTATATGTATTTTAGGTGATGAAATTGAAAAGATTTAAATTTTTTATTTTTAATACTTCTATTTTAATTATTACCTCTTTAATTTTTAGAGGAATAGATATTTACTTTACTGCTTATGTTTCTCAAAAAATTGGCGCTGAATATGTTGGTATTTATCAGCTTGTTATGAGTGTTTATCTCTTTGGCATTACTCTTGCAACCTCTGGAATTAACCTTGCCGTAACAAGAGTTATTGCTGAAGAATTAGCCTTAGATAATCTGGGTGGTATAAAAAAAGTTATGAAACGTTGCATCTATATTACTTTAATTACCAGTATTTTTACTAGCATCATTTTTTGGATTAATTCTGATTTCATAATTAGTAAATTTTTACATAATAAAGTGGATAAATCCGTTATTCATCTTGTATGCCTTGCTCTTCCACTAATTTCTATGTCTTCTGCAATATCGGGTTATTTTTCGGGAGTACGTAGAATATACAAAAATGCAATCGGTCAATTTATTGAACACATAGCAAAAGTAATTGTTTGTGCATATTTAATTAGCTTATTTTTACCTAAAGGAATAAACTATTCTTGTTTTGCTTTAATCTTAGGAGATTTAATTTCTGAAATTATATCTTTTATTTACATTTATATTATTTTCTTGTTAGATAAAAGAAGATATAATAATTCAGTCGAACTCTTATACAAAAATAATTCTAGAAGTTACACAAACAAAATTCTTAGAATTTCTCTTCCAATAGCAATTACTTCTTACGTACGTTCTGGATTAAGTACTTTAAAACAATTAATTATTCCTTCTAGTTTAGAAAAAAGTGGTATTACATGTACCTCTTCTCTTGCAAGTTATGGTATTATAAATGGTATGGCACTTCCTATAATCATGTTTCCTGATATTTTAGTAAAGTCTTTTGCAAGCTTGCTTATTCCTGAATTTGCAAGATACCATGCAAAAAAAGACTATAAAAGAACAAAACAAATGACCACATTATTACTGTTAGGTATTTTTGGTGCTTCAATTTCTTTAAGTATATTTTTGTTTATTTTTTCAGAAAAGCTTGGAGAAACCATTTATAAAGATTCAAGCAGTGGACTATATATTAAAATATTTGCACCTCTTGCAATTTTTATATACGTAGACACAGTTATAGATAGTGTACTAAGAGGATTAGATTCTCAAGTTGGTGTTATGGTTACAAATATTTTTGATTTACTTCTTAGTGTAAGCTTTATTTATTTTTGTGTTCCTAAACTTGGTTTAGCAGGTTATATTATTTCAATTTATATGAGCGAAATTTTGAATTTTACTATGAGCTTATACCAATTAATAAAAATTGTATATTTAAAAAAAGCAAAGACTTAATTTTACATAGTCTTTGCTTTTTACTTTTAGAATATTTTTAAGCAACTTTTTCTGTGTAGTTAATTACTATCCTATTAAGTTTAATGTATCATCCAAAGCTTCCATACCTTCCAAATTGTAATATGAATCTGGAACATCTCCAACAATAACAGCTTCAGTTAAGATTACATCTGTTTTAATTTCTTTTCCAAATGTTGAAAATGGAGTTAATATTCTCACAGTTGAATCAATTTGCAAATAAATTTTATGTTGCGTTTGATTTATACCAACAGACTTAAATTCTGTTATCACATTATAATTCATTCTTCCAGCACTTTCCAGTTCAAGTTCAAATTTTGGTTCAAAATTTTTAAGTGCACTTATTCCACTAACTGATCCCATATTTATAAAAACTTTAATTCTTGGAATTTTATCAAATTCTTCTTGTATATTCTTAATAATTTCACTTACAATTTCATTAATTGTTATAACATCTGCTTTAATAAGTGAAATTTTTCCTGCAGTATCTTTTTCTATTTTTATTAAATTATCATAAGAATAATTTTTCATTACTTTATTTACTTCATCATTAATTATTTTAACACCTTTAGAAGATGCTGCAGTTTCACAAGTTGCCTTAAATACTGGATATGCAGAATGCCAAAATAAAGAAAGTATTATAATAATGGTAATTAATGCAATTATTAATAATATTTTAAAACTTTTTATCTCTCTTAAATTTGGAAGCTTTATTCTTTTTCTAGAATATAATTTATCTTTCATTTCACCTCCTATAGAAGAAAACTAGACATTTAATTGAGGAACTTTCCTATTATATAGAAAAGGAAAAGAGAACTTTCCCTTTTCCTTTTCTTATCTCATTATATACAATCTATCTCCAATATTAATCCTGTCTGGATTCTCTATATTATTTAATTTTATAATATCACACATTGAAACTTTAAATTTTTTTGCAATATTCCAAAGTGTATCACCTTGTTTCACAAAATACATATACATTTTATAGTCATTTTCCTCATCTAGTTCTTTTGATATTACATTTTCAATAATACTAATTTTTTTCAAATTTGTATTTGACTGTTTAACCAAGATTTCTACTTCACAATCCACATTTTCGTTACTAACTGTGAATTGTTTTTTCATTATTTCAAATTCTAGTTCTCCTTCCTCTCCTTCAAATTTAGTTATAAATGGTATTGCAACTTTTTTCACATTTAAACCATTTCTATTATCTGCTTCATAATAGAATTCTAAATTAAGCTCGCACTCATAATTTTGAAAATTTCCAGATTTATTACTTTTTACATTTTTACAATTTATTCCAACATCATAAATACTTAAAATATCCTCCACTAAAACTCTTTCATTAATATTAACTTTTTCAGATTTTGTAGTACTACTTATTTGAACTTCCACATCTTTTTTTGTAAAGTCTATTGCATTTTTAATTCCATACATATCTTGAATAACTTCAATCGTTTTTGTTTCGTAAGCTTCTACAGAAACTTCAAAATCTATTTGACAGCTAATACTGTGCATTTCTTTTGAGTTTACTTTAAAAAGCATATTTCTAATTGTATATTCCACATTACATTCATTTGTATCTGCTATTTTTTCTATGTCTATAAAACTCATTACTGGTATATTTGAACTTGCTACTCCAATTCTTCCGTCTTCAGCTAAAAATATTATTTTAATCTTAGCATCTGCTTTTGCAAGAACTTTATTATAACTTATTTTATTTTCTAAATTACAAATTTCTATATCTGTTTTTAGTATCTCTGCTATATCAAATGAGCTATCACAAGATATATCTTCTTTTATGGATGTTTTTACCTTATTAGTCCCTATAATCGATTTAATGTTTAAAGTTTCTTTTAATTTTTGTACATTTTCAATTTCTTCAAAATCATTATTTATTTCGATTTCGCTTTTCTCAAATACTTCACTTTTTATTCGTAAATTTGATTTTACAGAAATTTTTCTTTCATTTAATACCTTAGCTTCAATATTTTCTAAGTAAACCTTCTCTTTTGCAATAGAAACTTCTGTAATATTTGTATCTTCTATAGTCTCCACAAAACTTAGAGTTGTTTGCATACTTCTTGTCTCGCCATTATCTGCAAGATATACAATATATGTGTCTATATTTCCATCCACTCTAATTCTTCCAGTACTTACCTCTTCTTTATAAATGTATGCTATCGCATTTGTATTAATTATATTAACTATATCTGGCTTTATATCTGGTACAATTATATCTCCATTTACTTCAATTCTTTTAGTATTACTAGCTGTTTTTTTGTTTATGACTATAATGTTTTTTTCCATAAAAAATCCTCCTTAAATGTTATCTTTTATAACATCTTATGAGGTAAATAAAAAAAAATTCCTAAAACTTAGGAATTTTCTATTACAGGTTGTTGACTAACCCTTGTTTTCTTAACTTCTAATTGTGGCTGTACTAATGGTTCATACGTTTCTCCATTATACATACTAACTTCTACTGAACGAGTAAAAAGGTCTGTATAATTGTATGAGCCAACTCTATCAGCATCTTCAAATTTTACTCTAAAATAACTTTGATAAACATTTTCAATTATTGCTGATTTTTCTTGTGGCTTACTTCTCTTACCAGGAGACTCTTTTATTATAATTTTTTGTCCTATGTTTTCTCCGATATTTTTTCTTAAGTCTGCAATTTCAGATCTGTAAATTCCCATTTTCCAATCACCTACTTCTTTCGATTTGATGACATTTTTATATCACAGGTGTACTAAAATGTCAAAAACCGACAAGTTGGTCGAATTTTCTGCATCTCAGTATTTTCAATCGTTTCATGGTTTAATGGTTTGTTTTTATCTTTTGTATTACATATATGTTGCATTTTTGTAACATGTTTTTAAAATGCTTTCTTTTCTAATTTATTTTCCTCTTCTAAATGTTTATGGCTGTACTTTAATTTTGTTGCCATACCACCTCTTATATGCCTTTCTGCTTTATTTTTATCTAGTACTTTTCTAACTTCCATAGCTAAAGCATAATTTATATTTATTAATCTTTGACTAACATCTTTATGTATGCTACTTTTACTAATACCAAACTTTTTAGCAGCTCCTCTTACTGTATCTTCTGTTTCAATTATATAATGTGCAACAGCTATTGCACGTTCTTCTATAGATAAACCTTTCATAATTCTAAAAAACCTCCAAATGTATACTTTCATTTTAAGTGTATTCATTGTAAGGTCGTACTAGAACAGAAAAAATGCTAGCTTAAAAAGCTAGCATTTAACTTACTTTATATACTTTTTTGTATAATTTTTATATTCTTTATATTTTCTATATTAGTTTTTAATATTTTAGTTTCTTTTTTTATTAAACTATTTTAATTATTTCTCTTCTACTGTTTTATCATCTTTTGCCATATTTCCACATATACAAATTTAGTATTCTTCAATCCTTACACATATTTTTTCAACTTCAGAATAAAATTTTTCAACTTCTAATTTTGTTATTTGATTATCATCTTTAAAAGCCATTTTATTTAAAGCATCTAATACTATTTTTACAATATTATCAATATCAGGTTTTTTAGTTGGGCTAAAATCTCCTACTAGCATTTTTTCAGTATTTTTTTTACTTGTATTTTTAGGAATTTTAAAATATGCTGATATTTTTACAAATATTCTTCCTTCTAAAGTTTCATATCTTGGGTATTTTATCTTAAAATATTGTTTTATTAAATTTTCATAATCTTTGGTATCTGTTGGTGTGTATGCCTTACATGTATAAGTATTTACTCTAGGTCTCGCTTTACCCTTTATATCCCCAATTACTTCAAATTCATAAACTTTTTTTATATTATCACTTTCACAAATACAAGTTTTTTCTTTTTTTAATGTTTTATCTTTTTTAGTATTAATTTTTTCCATTTATTTATCCTTTTATAAATAATTTTATATTATTATCTTTTGCTTCTAATCTTGCTTTTCCTCCTATTGGAAATGCTATAATTGGTGTTGTATGTCCAAAATCTACTCCTGCAATTACAGGAATATTTTTTAACTCTGGTTTATTTTTAATCATTTTTATCCATTTTTCTTTTGTCATTATACAATCTTTTTCTGCTCTACCTAATACTAAAGCTTTAACAGTTTTAAATTCTGGCATATGAATTAATGATTGTAAATTTCTATCAAATTCCATTAAAAAGATTTTTCCTGCCATATTATCATCTTCTAAAAATAATATTTTATTTTCTATATTAGGCATATAATTTGTACCTTGTAATAAGTTTAAAGTACATAAATTACCACCAACGATTTCTCCTTCTGCTGTTCCTTCATTTATTACAAACATACCATCATTTGGTATAAATTCTCTGTTTTCTTGATCTATAAACCATAAATCATCACTCCACTCTTTTGAAGAAACAACCTCAAACTCTTCATCAGAGAAAAACATTTTTTTGAAATATCCTAATTCATATTCAAAACCTTTAAGCATTCCAAAACTTGAATAATGAGGTCCTGAATATGTTACAAGCCCAGTTTTAGCATATATAGAATTAGATAATGCTGTTATATCTGAAAAACCACAGAAAATTTTTGGATTTTCTTTTATTGATTCATAATCAATAAAATCTAAAATTTGATTAGAATTAAAACCACCTATAACTGTTAATATAGCTTTTACATTTTTATCTTTAAAAGCTTCGTTTAAATCCTCTGCTCTATGCTGTGCAGAAGCTATTAGATAGTCTTCGTCTGCCTCCATTACATATTTTCCAAAAGTAACTTTCAAGCCTAAAGCCTCTAATCTTTCAGTAGCTATTTTTTTACAATCCTCTCCTAAAATAGTCATACTTCTTGAGGGAGCAATTACTCTTACTTCATCTCCTGCTTTTAATTTTTTTGGTATCATACAAAACCTCCTTATTCATAAAATATATATTTATACTATATTTTTGCTAATTTGCAACATATTGAACTAATTAACAATAATACAATATATACAAATACTATTCCTGCACCTGTTGGCATATTTAAGAAAAATGATGCAAATATACCAATTAAGAAACATATTATTGAGGTTAGTACAGACATTATAACTAAACCTTTAAAACTTGTACTAAATTTTTTTGCAATTATTGCTGGGAAAACAATTAAACTTGAAATAAGCATTGTCCCCATCATTCTCATACCCACTACAACTACCAAAGCAGTAATAAGTGCTATTAAAAATTGATAAAAGGTTACATTTATTCCACAAGCTTTTGCATATTTTTCATCAAAAGTTATTAAAAATAATCTATTATAAAATACTACATATATACCAATTGATAATATTGTTAATATTATACTTAAAATTACATCATCTGCTGTCATAGCTAAAATACTTCCAAACATATAATTATAACTATCTGTTCCAAAGCCACTTGAAAAAGCTGTTATAATTACACCTAAAGCTAAAGCTCCAGTAGCTACAAGTGCAATTATAATATCTGCTGATTCGCCTTTTTTTTGACTTATAATCATTATTATAATTGCAGCAATTATTACTATTGGAATAGACACAGTTATTGATGGCAAATTTAAAGCAACAGCCAGTGATATTGCTGCAAATCCTACTTCTCCTAAGCCATGACCAATCATTGAATAATTTTTCAAAGTTAAAATTACTCCTATTAGTGCTGCTGAAAAGGAAATAGCTATTCCACAAAGTACTGCTCTTTGCATAAATGTATATGATAACAAATTAATTATTTCCTCCATTTTAAAATCCTTTCCAACCTTCAAAAGTTCCATCATATTTTATTGTTTTTGCAAGATATATTATTCTTGGTTTTATTTCTTGTATTTCGTCTAAATCATGTGTTGCCATTATTATAGTCATCTTATTTTCTTTGTTTTGTTTTTCTAATATTTTATATAATTCTTTTGTAATATTATAATCAAGTCCAGTTGCTGGCTCATCTAAGATTAGAAGTTTAGGCTCTCTAATTAACGCTCTAGCTATAAGAACTCTTTGTTTTTGACCACCAGATAAATCTCCTATTCTTTTATATTGAATATCTTCAATTTTAAGCTGTTTTATAACTTTAGCATAAGTATCTTTATCTTTTTTGGTATAAAATGGAATTTTTCCATGTTTTTGCAGACCAGACATTATAATTTCTTTTGAAGTTGCAGGGAAATTCAAATCTTTTAAATTTGTTTGTGAAAGATAAGACACCTCATCAAGAGAAATATTTAAACCTACTTTCCCTTCTTCTTGTTTTAATAATCCAACAATAGTTTTAATTAATGTACTTTTACCAGATCCATTTTCTCCAACTAAACAAACATATTCACCTTCTTCAATTTTGAAGTTTATATTCTCTAAAGCAATATGATTTGAATATGAAACTTTTATTTTTTCTACTTCTAAAATAGTCATTTTATCAATCCCTTTTTTAAATTTTCTAAATTTTTACTCATAAGAGATACATAAGTATCTTTTTCAGTATCGCCATTGTGTATTGAATAAAGTACTAAAGGCTCAGCTTCAGTTTCCTCTGCAATCATTTTTGCAACTGTTCCTTCACTTAATTCTTCATAATAGACAACTGGTATGTTATATTTGTTTATATAATCTATTACAGATTTTACTTTTGCAATACTTGGGTCTTCTCCTTCACCACAATTTGTATATACACTAACAAAATTAATTCCATATTCTTCAACTAAATATGCATAAGCGAATTCTCCACCTACTGCAATTTCTTTTCTTTCTGACTGGTTAACTATATTTCTTAATTCTCCATCAAGCTTTAAAATCTGATTTCTATACTCTTCTGCATTTTTAGTATAATATTCTGCATTATCAGGATCAATCTCGCATAATGCTTTTAAAACATTATCTAACATTTTTACTGCATTTTTAGGATTTTGCCAAATATGTCCATCATAAATTTCTTGGTGTTTATGTTCTTCTTCATGCTCTTCTATTAATATTTCTGAATTAATATGTCTTTCTTCAAATTCTTCTATTGTAATTAGTTCTATTCCGTCTGATACATTAACAATCTTGCAATTTGTACTTTCTAAATTTTGTACAATTTTCTCTGTCCAAGGCTCTAAATTAGTTCCCGTATATAAAAACATATCACTACCACTTAATATAGTTATCATATCTTTTCCTGTGGGTTCATAGTTATGTGTTTCAACACCAGAGTTTAATAATAATTTTACATCTGCCTTATCTTTTACTATCTGTTTTGCAAAATCATATTGTGGAAATAAAGTCGCAACAATTTGAAGTTTTTCTTCATTTTTTACAACTGATTCTGTTTTAAAACACATTACAATAATTGTCATAATAATTATTAATATTATAAAACTTATAATAGCTACTATATATTTTTTCAAATTTCTAACCTCTTTACTTTCTTTCATATTATATAAGAATACTACGTTTTTCTATATTTGTCAATATTATGTAACTTTGAAAGTTAGTCCTAAAATCTACATAAATATTAAAATATAAATAGTATAATTTAGAAATTTATAAATGCCTTTTCTTTTACAAAAAATGGGAAATTATTAATTAATTTCCCACTTTAATTTTAAAAACTTGTTAAGAAATTTCTAATAGAGTTTATAAGTTCTGTTGGATTTGTTAATTGAATTACATTATCTCCTTTTATTTCTTCTATTTTCTGAATATCTGGATTTGTAATTGTTCCTTGTGCTAATCCTTTTAAATCAATTGTAGCTCCATTTGACTTTGCACTATTATATTTAGAAACTGTATCACTTGCTAAAATTTCTAATACTGGTAAATAATCTGGATATTTATAATCTTGCATTTGATTCATATTATCCTCTAATTTATTTATTTCTCTTACCATAGTTCTACTTAGATATGAACTTCCTATTCTATTTCTATATACTTTAATTTCTTCTTTGCCATATATATCTGGCATATTCTTCATTTTATCTATATAAAATTCATCACCTTTAACATAGCTTAAAACTCTTTCATATCCTGTAAGTTCAAATATTGAAGTAATATTTACATTTGAAACTCTATCTGTTAGTTGCTTTTTATAATAATCATCTTTAATTTCTGCTGGATATGTTCCATCTATTGAAACAATTCCTTGTACTAATTCTGGATATGCATTTTGGAAATACATTGCATAAACATTTGATGTTTCATGTGGCATTAATACATAAGGACCAGAAATACCTGCAAGTTCAAGTACTTTTTTGATTTCTGCAGCTATATTTTCATTTGTTCTTGGATGTTCTTTCATAGACATGCTATAACCATAACCAAAATACTCTACTACTACCACTTTATATTCATTCTTTAAAGATTCAACTAAAGTTTTATATTGTATCGCAGGAGAAGGTGAACCAAATGCAGGTAATATAACTAAAGTTTTACTTCCTTCTCCTACAGTATATAAATTCATAAATTTATTTTCTTCATCATATACAGGATACATTTTCTTATATTCTCCATTATATAATGAAGATATTTCATTTATTTTCGCTAAATTATGTAAAATAACACAAACAAATAAAAATATTAATATTCTTATTCCCCAAGTAAATAAAAAATCTTTAAAAACATCAAAAGCTCCAAATATTTTGAATAATATCTTATTTAACATCTTTTGTTTTGTATGATTTTTAATCATACACTCCTTTCTTTTAATTTATTGCATATTGTAAATCATAAGTTTCTCCAAGAATTTTTATACTAACTGAAATACTTTGATTAATAGAATTGTCTACATTAATAACAAATTCTTCAACATTTTCACATAACTTTATTTTATTAAAATAAAGCATGTTTCCTAATTTTATAAAAGTATTTGTTGTTTTATCTTCATTTTCAAAAGTAATATAATAACTTGATAAGTCATTTTCATCTACTAAACCGTATTTTTTTACAACTACTCCATCTGTTTTAGTAACTTTTAAAAAATATAAATTCAATTTTGTAATCTCAGAATTAGCATATAAACTTGAACTTATATTATTTATATTTTTGTAAAAATATGTTTGAACAGTTCCTACTATACCTATAAATATAGTAAATAAAACAATATATAAAAATAAATTTTTTATAACTTTTGTTTCTGCTAATTGCATTTTTCTCACTTTCTAAAATAAATTAATCTATTAAAAATATAACATATAATAAATTTTTTATCAAATACTATATACAAAATATTTAAATAATTATATTTTAACAATTTTATTTGAATAAAATCACATTTTAGATTTTCTTTTAAATAATATTCTAACAGTGTTTTTAATTATTTTTGATTATCTTAACAATATTTTAAATTATTTTTTAAGTTATAAATTTTCTATAATACAAAAAAGCCTTGCATTTTTTAGCAAGACTTTTTATACTTTTATATTTTTAAATTAAATTATTTTAATTCAACTGTTGCTCCAGCTTCAACAAATTTAGCTTTTAATTCTTCAGCTTCATCTTTTGAAACTCCTTCTTTAATTGCTTTAGGTGCTCCATCTACTAATTCTTTAGCTTCTTTTAATCCTAATCCTGTAGCATCTCTAACAACTTTGATTACAGCTATTTTGTTTGCTCCAGCTTCTGTTAAAACAACATCAAATTCTGATTTTTCAGCTCCACCTTCAGCTGCTCCTCCAGCTGCTGGTGCTGCAACAGCTGCTGCTGTTACTCCGTATTTTTCTTCAATTCCTTTTACTAATTCTGATAATTCAACTACTGTTAAGCTATCGATTTCTTCTAACATTTTATCTGTTTTTTCACTCATTTTAAAATCCTCCTAATATTTTTATTTTTTAATTTTCTTTAAATTTTAATTATTTTTTATTTTTTACTTTTAAATTTCGTTTTATTTTTTTATAAGCTTAATTTTATGATTTTAGTTTTTATTTTAATTGCAATTTTAATTAAATCAAAAACCTAAAACTTATTATTTAGCTTCTTCTTCTTTTTTTACTCTAACTGCATCAAGTGTAGCAGCAAGTTTTGAAACATTTGCAAGTAAGCATCCAGCAAGTTTTGCGATAAGTTCTTCTCTTGAAGGAAGTTGTGCAAGTGTTGTTAACTCTTCTACTGAAGAAACTTTTCCTTCTAATACTCCACCTTTGATTTTGTAGAAGTCATTTGATTTTGCATAAGAATAAATAGCTTTTAATGGTGGTAAGTATTCATCTTGAGATATAATAACAGCTGTAGGTCCTATTAAAGCATCATTTAATTCTTCTATTCCACATTCTTTTAATGCTCTTCTTGTTATATTATTTTTTATAACAGAATATTCAGCTCCAACTTCTCTTACTGATTTTCTTAATCCTGTTACATCAGCTACATTGATTCCTCTGTAATCAACTAAAAGTACTAAACTAGCAGTTTTAATTTTTTCAGCTAATTCTTTTACTTCTTTTTCTTTTTGTGCAATAATTTTTTCACTAGCCAATTTTATTTCACCTCCATTTAATTTATATATATTTAATTTATTTACTTTTTTATTTCCTAAAACAAAGCCTCTTTGTTACCTGACTTGCAAGGTAAACAAAGAGGCTTTTAAAGTCCGCTCTTATTATTTACCTCGGTAGGATTTATTTTATACCTACTGTCTTAGGCTATTTAATTAATTATCTTTGATTTATATATACACTTGGTCCCATTGTTGTTGTTAAAGCAACACTTCTAATGTATTGTCCTTTAGCAGCAGCTGGTTTAGCTTTAATTATAGCGTCTATAACTGTTTGATAGTTTTCTGCTAATTTTTCAGCTCCAAAAGAAACTTTTCCAATTCCTAAATGTATAATATTTGTTTTATCTAATCTGTATTCAACTTTACCAGATTTGATTTCTGAAATAGCTTTTGTAACATCCATTGTTACTGTTCCAGATTTAGGGTTTGGCATTAATCCTTTTGGTCCTAATATTTTACCAAGTCTTCCTATAACACCCATCATATCAGGTGTTGCTACGATAACGTCATAATCAAACCAATTTTCTTTTTCTATTTTTGGAACTAATTCTTCTGCTCCAACAAAATCTGCTCCAGCAGCTTCAGCTTCTTTAGCTTTATCTCCTTTTGCAAATACTAA
>CABUJR010000025.1 GCA_902492015.1 uncultured Eubacteriales bacterium
ACGACATGTTAAAATTATGTTATGAAAAAGCGGTAATTTAATATTGCAAATTATAAAAAAAGAAATTAACAAAAAAAGTTTAAATTTATAATTAAAATATGTTAAAATTCATAGTATAATATTTTGTATAAGTGTTAAAATTTTTACGCATAAATTTTGCATAAGTTTTATTTAATATAAATTTTTTTCAATTTTTTATTAAATAAAATATGCGAAATAAAATTTAATTTTATTTTAAGATTTATTAAATATAATACAGGAAAATTTATGAAAAAATTAGAAATAAATAAAAAAGATTTAAAAAATAATATTGAAATTATAAAACAGATTAACCAAGAAACTAAAGGAGATAAAAAGCCAGAAATAATAGCTGTTGTAAAAGCAAATGGTGTTGGTTTAGATTTAATACAATATTCTAAGTTTTTAGTAGAAAATGGTATAAACACTTTAGCAGTAGCTGTTACTCAAGAAGCAATAAAACTCAGAGAAGAAGCAAAAATTGAAAAAGATATAATAATGCTCTCTCCAACAATTATAGAAGAAGAAATACAAAAATTGATAGAGAATGATATAATACTAACAGTTGGCAATTTTTACGAATTAGAGTTAATAAAACAAATCGGCAAAAAAATAAAAAAAGATAATATCAGGATATATATAAAAATAGATACAGGATTAGCTAGATTTGGTCTTTTATATGATGATTTAGAAAATATTATTAAGGTTTTTGAAAATGCTGATTTTGTAAAAATAGAGGGAATGTATACTCATTTTTCAAAATGCGGAGATGAAAAGTGGACAAACCTACAATTTAAAAGATTTTTAGATTGTATTGAAGCAGTAAGAAAATATGGGTATAATGTAGGAAAATTACATGTAGCATCTTCAACAGCTTTTATAAAATATCCAGAAATGAGACTAGATGCAGTAAGACTAGGCTCAATATTTCAAGGTAGAACATTAAAAAAGGTAGATGGATTAGTTAAAATAGGAACCTTTAAAACTTCAATTACTGAAATAAAAACTTTGCCAAAAGGTTATAATATTAGTTATGGAAAAATATATAGAACTAAAAAAATAACAAGAGTAGCAGTAATTCCAGTTGGATATATTGATGGTTTTAATAAAGATAAACTAAGAGATGATTTTACTTTTAAAAATAATCTAATATCAGTTGGAATGGAAATAAAAAAGATTTTTAAAGATAATTCATTAAAAGTAAAAATTAGAAATAAAACTTATAAAGTTTTAGGAAGAATTGGCATGTATCATGCTATCATAGATATAACATCAGATTGCGATATACAAGTTGGAGATGAGGTAATAATAAATATAGCACCATTGCAAGCAAATGATGAAATTAGAAGGGAGTATATATAGTGGAAACAAGTCAAAAGAAAATAGGTTTTTTTAAAAGAATAAAAATAGCTATATTCAAACTAGAAGATTATGGAATGTTTTTAGGTGAAAGAACTTCTGTTGCCTTTAATTTCTTTTTAATATTAATATTATTAATATCTTTAATAATTTCAATAGTTAGTTCTTATAATTTTTATAAAATGTCAAATACAGCATATAGTTATATTCAAAATGAATTACCTGATTTTAAATATGAAGATAATGTTCTAAAATTTGAAAGAAATGTTGAAGCTTATGATTATGACTATAGATTTAGATTATATATAAATACAGATGATAATGTATCTGAAGAAACACTAAAAACTTATAAAGAAAATATGTATTCAGATGATTTAGGACTAGTTTTATTAAAAGATAAAGTTATATATATGCTTGATGGAAATACGATTGAACAGACTTATCAGGAATTATTTAGTGATCAAGAATTAGAACAATTAGGATTAAATTTTGCAAATAAGCAAGAATTAGTAAATAGCATTCAGAATATAGGATTTGGAGCACTTGTAAATGTATATTTTGTAGCAAATTTTATAGGTATATTTATAAATAATATTATAACTAATTTGGGTTATTTATTGGTAGTAGCTTTATTTGGATATATTGCGGCAAGATTTTGTGGTGTAAGATTTAAAATGCCTCCAATGTTTTCATTATCAATATATTCTTTAACTTTATCAATAATATTGAGTGGTATATATTTAGTTGTTTATATGTTAACAGGATTTGTTATCAAATATTTTGATGTAATGTATTTACTTATTGCTTATGTTTATATAATTGCAGCAATATTAATGATTAAATATGATTTAATAAAACAAAATGAAGAATTGCAGAAAATAATTGAGGTTCAAAAACAAGTAAAAAAAGAGTTAAATGAAGAAAACGATAAAAATAAAAAAGAACCAGAAAAAAAAGAAAAAAATTCTGAAGAAAAAAAAGAAAAACAAGATGATACAGGAACAAAAGAAGAAGAACCAGTAGTAGAAGAAAATAGAGAGCCTGATGGTTCAGAAATATAGAAAAGGAATGTGTAGATTATGAAAAAGAATGGAAAACCAAAGGATAATGAAACTTTAAAAACTATTGTTTTAGTAATTTTGATAATATTATGTTTGATCAGCGCTTTTGCAATATATTATTTCAGTACTAAAACAAATGAAGATGAAAAAGAGCTTGCTTATACAGAACTTATTACTTCTATAAATGAGGGAAAAATTGAAAAAATAGAAATGACAACTGGAAGCTCAACAGTTAAAGTAACTTTAAAAGGTGAAGGTGAAGAAAAGGATAGACAAAAATCAGTAATTGTTCCAAGTATACAAGCTTTTACAGAATTAATTCAAGAAAAAGTTGATAAAGAAAATGTACAAATAGAACTAAATCAAAAATCTGTAAATCCAATTTTAAGAATATCAGATACTATATTTTCACTATTACCAACTTTATTATTAATTGTTTTAATGGTAATGATTTTTAAAATGCAAGGAATTGGTGGAGATAGTGGCAAAGTATATGGTGGAGAAGATGGAAGTAAGAAATCAGATGTTAGATTTGATGATATAGCAGGTTTAGATGAAGAAAAAAATGAGTTAATAGAAATAGTTGATTTCCTAAAAACTCCGGAAGCATATCAGAAAATGGGAGCTAAAATTCCAAGAGGTATTTTGCTATATGGTAAACCAGGAACTGGAAAAACTTTAATTGCAAAAGCAATAGCTGGAGAAGCTGGAGTACCATTTATATCAATGAGTGGTTCAGAATTTATAGAAATGTTTGCAGGACTTGGAGCATCAAGAGTTAGAAAACTATTTGAAAGAGCAAAGAAAATGGCTCCTTGTATAGTATTTATAGATGAAATTGACGCAATAGGTTCTAGAAGAACAAGTAATAGTGGTTCTGAAACAGAAAATAATCAAACTTTAAATCAGTTATTAGTTGAAATGGATGGATTTGAAACAAATGAAACAGTTATAGTTTTAGCAGCAACTAATAGACCTGAAATGTTAGATAAAGCTTTATTAAGACCAGGAAGATTTGATAGACAAATAACAATTCCTGCACCAGATTTGAATGGAAGAGAAAGTATATTAAAACTTCATAGTAAAAATAAAAAATTCTCACCAGAAGTTGATTTTAAAGAAATAGCTGGAGATACAGCTGGTTTTACTGGAGCAGAACTTGCCAATGTTTTAAATGAAGCTGCAATTATAGCAACTAGAAATAAACATAAACAAATAACAAATTCAGATATTGAAAATGCAGTTAAAAAAATAACAGTAGGACTTGAAAAAACAAATAGAGTAATTTCTGAAAAAGATAAAAGATTAACAGCTTATCATGAAGCAGGGCATGCTGTAGTAAGTAAATTTTTACCAACTCAAACAGATGTAAAAGAGGTTTCAATAATTCCTAGAGGTTTAGCTGGTGGTTATACAATGTATAAAACCAATGAAGATAAATATTATATATCTAAAACTGAATTATTAGAAAAAATGGTAGCCTTGATGGGTGGTAGAGCAGCTGAAAAACTTGCATTAAATGAAATTTCTACTGGAGCAAGTAATGATATTGAAGTTGCAACAGGAATAGCAAGAGACATGCTTACTGTATATGGTATGGATGATAAATTAGGACCAATTTCATTAAAAGTTGATGATCCTTATGAATTACAAATCTTTGGAGAAAAAGTTATAGATGAAGTTGGAAATGAAATTCAATTATTAATAGATAATGCATATACTACTGCACAAAAAATACTTATGGAAAATATGGATATATTAGATAAAGTAGCACAAACATTATTAGAAAAAGAAAAGATTACAAGCGAAGAATTTGAAAGTTTTTTTAACTAAAATATTTCTTACAAATTTGATTTATTTTAATCAACTAAACATGAACGTACTATTTTATTATCCATATAATAAATAGTACGTTTTTATATTTATATAAGTTGAAAAAAATATAGTTAGATGATATTATGAGAAAAATTAGAGAGGTAATTTTTAAACAATGAATGAATATAAGTTAGAAGATATGTATGTAGGAATGACAGAAGAATTTTCAGTAGAAATAACAGAAAGAATGCAAAATAATTTTAGAGAGTCTACAGGAGATATAAATCCAATACATAGTGATAAAAATTTTGCAAAAGAAAAGGGATTTGATAATGTTTTAGTATTTGGAATGCTTACAGCTTCTTTCTTTTCTACTTTAGTTGGTGTATATCTACCAGGAAAGAATTGCCTATTTCAAGAGTGTAAAGATATAAGATTTCATTCACCAGTATTTATAGGAGATAGTTTAAAAATTACTGGTCAAGTTGTAGAAATTGATAATAGATTTAATAGAATAACAGTAAAAGCAAGTATTAGAAATCAAGAAGGAAAAAAAGTATGTTCAGCAAAGCTTATAGCTGGGGTTTTATAAATTACTTTAGAAAGGAGAATTGTATAATAAACTTATATTATACAAGAATGTAATATGGAAAAAATTTATTGTATAATTGGAGCTACTTCTGATATAGGAATTGCATTTTTAAGAGAACTTGAAAAGCAAAATGAAAAAATAAAAGTAATAGCTGTTTACTTTGGAGATAAAGAAAAATTAGAAGATGCAGCAAAAGAATTAGAAAATATAGAAATAGACTATCTAAAATGTGATTTATCTAATAAAGAAGAAGTCCAAAAATCAATAGAATATATAAAAGAAAAATATAATACTCCAACACATTTTTTACATTTAGCAGCAAGAAAATTCGAGTATGTAAAATTTAGTAAATTTAATTGGGAAGATACTTTAACAGATTTGGAAATACAAGTACATAGTTTTGCTGAATTTATGAAAGCTTTTTTACCAATTATGTCAAAACAAAAATATGGCAAAGTTTTAGTAATGTTAAGTAGTGTTACAAAAGGAGTACCACCAAAATATCTATCAAGTTATGTAATAACTAAATATGCACTTATGGGATTAATAAATTCACTAGTTTCAGAATATAAAGAAAAAGGAATAAACATAAATGCTGTATCGCCAACTATGGTTGAAACAAGCTTTTTAGATAATATAGATGAAAGAATTATTGAAATGACAGCAACTAATTCAGGAATGAAAAGAAATGTAAAAGTAGAAGAAGTAGCAAATGCGATAAAGTATTTGATGTCTGATGAGGCAGAGTATATAAATGGCTTAAATTTACCAATGACAGGTGGAGATATTTTATAATAGGAAAGGAAAAAGATGAACAAAGGATTTGTAAAATTTATAGTAAAATTACTAATTTTATTTATAGTAGTTTGGATAATTTTTGCAATAATTGCAAAGAATTTTGGTTTCTATATATTTGATAAAGAGTATGCTTATTATAGAGAGACATTAGATTATGTTAGAAATAAAACAGAGTCTAGTAAGGTTTTAATTTTTGGAGATTCAGTAGCAAAAGCAGCAGTAATTCCAAAAATGATATCAGAAGATACATACAATATTTCAATGGCAGGAGCAACACCTATAGAACAATATTACTTAATGCAGGATTATTTAAAAAATCATGAACCTCCTAAAACAATGATTATGATGTATTTTATGGGTGGATATACATTATCTGATCAATTTTTTTGGGAAAGAACAGTTTATTTTGACTGGATAACAACTAACCAATTTAAAGAAATACTTGGTACTGGATTATTTCCAGAAAAAAATCCAATGATAAAATTTTTGCAATATAAATTAAGTATGCCACATAAGTATTATGCAGCAGTAAAAAATGCTTTATTTGAAAATAGATATGAAATAAATACAGAAGAATATAAAAAGGTAAAAGAAACAAAAGGACAACATTATTATGGAACAGCAGAATTTTTCATACCTAATAATGTTTCAATAACTAATCAGGAACACTTTGAAATAGATGATATAGTTGATTTATATATGAATAAATGCATCCAATTATGTGAAGAAAATGGAATACAAGTTATAATTGAACAGCATCCTATAAATATGTCAACTTATGCTAATATGAAAGAAGGGTTTAAAGAAGAATATATTGATTATATGAAAAATTTACAAAAAAAATATCCAAATATAATAGTAAATACTGAGTTTGGACTAGTTTCAGAAGACTGGTTAGGTGATTTTTCTCATGTAAACGAAAATGGAGCAACACAGTTTACAAATATGTTGGTTGAAAAATATAGTGAATATTTAAAATAAGGAAGTGAAAATTATTGGAAAAAATTAGTTTTGTGGAATTAAAGAAAAATTTAAAAAAAGATATGAGTGATTTAAAGTCTTATAAAATTGCTATTTTAGGAAATTGCTCAACACAACATTTAGCAACAGCGTTAAAAGGTTATGGATATAGAGAAGGTTACAATTTAGATATTTTTGATGCAGATTATAATCAGATAGATGCACAAGTTATGGATGATATGTCTGAGCTATATAGTCATTCTCCTAATAGTGTTTTAATTTACATGTCTACTGAAAAATTATTTGAAGATTTTTGTCAAATAGAACTTCAAAATAGAAATGATTTTGCAGAAAACATATTAAATAAAATTAAAACTTATTGGAATACTATAAATTCAAAATTAAAAACTAATATAATGCAAGTTAATTTTGTTGAGATAGATGATAGGATTTTTGGTAATTATTCAAATAAAGTATCAAGTTCTTTTATTTATCAAATAAGAAAATTGAATTACTTATTGATGGAAGAGGCAGAAAGAAACAAAAATATTTTTTTAATAGATTTGTCTAGTATTCAAAATTTATATGGTAGAAACGAATTACATGATGAAAAATTATATTATATAGCTAAAATGCCTATTTCTACAAATTTATTACCTGAAGTTGCAAAACAAGTTGTTGATATAATAAAAGCTTTAAATGGAAAAATAAAAAAATGCGTAGTGTTAGATTTAGATAATACTTTATGGGGTGGAGTAATTGGTGATGATGGATTAAAATCTATACAAATAGGTGAGTTAGGACTAGGACATGCTTTTTCAGAATTTCAGATGTGGCTTAAAGAACTAAAAAATAGAGGAATCATATTAACAGTTTGTAGTAAAAATAATGAAGATATTGCGAAAGAACCTTTTGAAAAACATCCTGAAATGGTTTTAAGATTAGAAGATATATCTATGTTTGTAGCAAATTGGCAAGATAAAGCAAGTAATATAAGACATATTCAGGAAACAATAAATATAGGAATGGATAGTTTAGTATTTATAGATGATAATCCATTTGAAAGAAATCTTGTTAAAGAACTAATACCTGATATTACAGTACCAGATTTACCAGAAGATCCAGCAATGTACTTGAGTTATTTAAAAAGTTTGAATTTATTTGAAACAGCATCATATTCAGAAAACGACAAAGATAGAACCAAGCAATATCAAGCAGAAGTTGGTAGAGCAACAATGCAAAGTTCTTTTGAAGATTTTAATGATTATTTAAAAAGCTTACAAATGCTTGCAACTGCTCATGAATTTAATGAATTTGAAATTCCTAGAGTTTCTCAATTAACTCAGCGCTCAAATCAATTTAATTTAAGAACAATAAGATATACAGAAGCAGAAATAGAAGAAATTTTAAAAAATGACAAGTATCTAACTTTGAGTTTTTCTTTAAAAGATAAATTTGGTGATTATGGTTTAATAAGTGTTGTAATAATGGAGAAAAAGGATAAAGAAACTTTATTTTTAGATACATGGCTTATGAGTTGTAGAGTATTAAAAAGAGGAATGGAAGAATTTATAATTAATACAATAATTGATACAGCAAAGAAAAATGGTTTCAAAAAAGTTATAGGTGAATATATAAAAACACCTAAAAATGCAATGGTAGAGAAAATATATTCTAATTTAGGATTTAAAGAAGTTAAAGAAGGAATATTTGAAGCAGAAGTAGATAATTTTAATTTTAACAAAACAAATATAAAATTGGATGACAGTAAAATTTAATTTAAATATTAGAATTTGATAAAAATAAAATTATTTAAAAAATATGAAATTAGGTGAAAATAAAATTTAATAAAAGTATAAAAACTTAATAAAAATAAAATTTATTTAAAGAAAGGAAAAAAAGTTATGGAAAGAAATGAAATTTTTGAAAAGTTAAACGATATTTTTAGAGATGTTTTTGATGATGATTCAATAACAGTTACAGATGCAACAAGTGCAGCAGATATTGAAGATTGGGACTCTTTAACACATATTACTTTAATATCAGAAGTAGAAGAAGAATTTGGTATTAAATTTGCAATGAAAGATGTTATTGGAATGCAAAATGTTGGAGAAATGGTTGATATTATAATGGAGGATATGTAATGGTCTTTACAACATTAAAATTTTTAGTGTTTTTTTGTATAGTATTTTTTGCATATTACCTTGTACCAAAGAAAATCCAATGGATAGTTTTATTAATAGCTAGTGTTTATTTTTATCTATGTGCTTCAGTAAAATATGTAATATATGTGATTTTGGCTACATTAATAACATATTTAGGAGCTTTGGTAATAGATAGATATGTGAAAAATCAGCAATATTTTTTAAAAAAATATAAAGATACTTTGCCAAAAGAAAATAAAAAAATTTATAAAAAAAGAATAGAAGGGAAGAAGAAAAAAGCACTTATCATAACAATAATAACAACACTCTCAATGCTTATTGTAATGAAATATGCAGATTTTTTTCTTCAGAACGTTTCTGCTATATTAAACATTTTTAAAATAAACTTTTCATCTCCTGCTTGGAATTTTGTTTTACCACTTGGAATATCTTTCTATACTTTTATGAGCATAGGATATGTTATAGATGTTTATAGAGAAGAATATGAAGCAGAAAGAAATTTCTTTAAATATTTTTTGTACATATCATATTTTCCACATATTTTACAAGGGCCAATGGATAAATATAGTGAGCTATCAATAGATTTATTTAGTGGAAAAACTTTTAATTATAATGAAGCAGTAGTAGGAATGTATAGAATTGTTGTTGGTATTATTAAGAAAATGGTAGTTGCAGATAAGCTTGCTCCTGTAATTACAGCAGTAACAACAAATGTACAAGATTATTATGGAATAAATATTTTAATAGCAATAGTATTATATGCAATTCAGTTATACGCAGATTTTTCAGGATATATGGACATAGCAATAGGATGTTCAAAAATGTTAGGTATTAAAATAGCTGAAAATTTTGATGCACCATATTTTTCAAAATCAATAGCAGAATATTGGAGAAGATGGCATATATCATTAGGAGCATGGTTCAGAGATTATGTGTATTATCCAATATTAAGAGGTAAAAAATCTGAGAAAATTAGAAAATTCTTTAAGAATAAAAATAATAAATTTTTAGCAAACAATATGCCAACTGTTTTTGCGCTTAGCATATTGTGGATACTTATTGGATTTTGGCATGGGTCAACATGGGCATTCATTTTATATGGAATGTATCATGGAAGTATAATAATTATTTCAACTTTACTTGCTCCTGTTTATGATAAATTTTATAAGAAATTTCCAAATTTAATAAAAACTAAAATTTATTCTGCTTTTCAAATTGCAAGAACTTTTGGCTTAGTTTTAATAGGATATTTTTTATTTTGTGTAGGAAACTTGAGTACATCAATTAAAATGTTTGGAAATATGTTTTTGATTAATTCTAATGGTAAAAGTATTC
The DNA here is from genome assembly GCA_902492015.1 of uncultured Eubacteriales bacterium. Taxonomy (GTDB): domain Bacteria; phylum Bacillota; class Clostridia; order TANB77; family CAG-508; genus Scatovivens. The sequence goes on from CABUJR010000025.1 coordinate 10,104, forward strand.
TAGATCTTTTATCTAAAGATACAGGAATGGGAGTTATTTTAGGAACAATAATAATATTAATTTTAGACTATTTTATAATAAAGAAAATAGATATTTACGAAAAGTTAAGAACTTCAAAATTAGTAGTAAGATGGCTGGTTTATTGTATTGGTTTGTATGTTATATTTTTATTTGCACCAGGAGGAACTACTCAAGAATTTTTATATTTTCAATTTTAAATTAAATAATAATACTTAAATAAAAAGTCACATAGAATAAACTAATAAACTTAAGATAGGAGAACAGATGAAAAAAATAGTAGTTATTTTAATAATAATTTTAATAATATTCTTGCTAATATTAAGTAATTTTTTAGATGATAGTTTAGATGGAAAGACTATTGCTTTTATTGGTGACTCATTAATGGCAGGATATGGAAATGATGATAGAGCATTTGAATATTATTTAAAAGAGGCACTTCCAAATTCTAATTTTATAAACAATTCAAGAAGTGGAAGTACAATTACTGATAATACTGGAACAGATAATATTGTAATGATAAACCAAGTAAAAACTTTAACAGGAGAGCCTGATGTAATAGTTTTTGATGGTGGTGCAAATGATATTATAGGATATGGATTAGGTTTTTTAAATGAAGATTTAAAAAAAGAGATTGGAACAGTAGAAGAAGATATAAATAAAATGTCAGATTCTAATACTGTAATAGGGGATTTAGAAGAAGTTATTGTTGAATTACAAAAAAAATATCCTAAAGCAAAATTATATTATTTACAAATATTTTTAATAGATGATCCTACAATAGATAAAATAACCATAGATGAATCTAAGAAACCAGATATGAAATCTAGAAGAGATTCTTTATATAGTCAAATAAAAGTTCTTTGTGAAAAAAGAGGAGTTGGTTATATAGATGTAGCAGATAAATTTGTAGAAACAGAGAAAAAATATAGACAAGATGACTGGATACATTTAAAAGAAGAAGGGTATCAAGTATTAACAAAATACATATTAGAAAAATTACAATAGGTAATTAATAATAATATATTTGTTATCCATAAAAAAATTTGTAATGAAAAAAATATCTATTTTACTATAGCATAGTTTTATAGAAAATGTATAAGTTAATGAAAGTTAGTTAATAAAATAAAATCCTTATAATTTTATAAGGATTTTATTTTTAAACTTATAACTTTTTTATTTAAATAATTTAAAATATCACTATCAGTTTTAAAATTGAATTCTAATTTGTAACTATAAAGTTCTTGAGTTTTAGAATTAAATTTTTTGTTTATTTCATTAATACCATATTTCCCGTCACCAATAATAGGATATCCAATATGAGAAAGGTGAGCTCTAATTTGATGTGTTTTACCAGTATGTAAAATTATATCTAATATTGTATAATTTTCTTTTTTATTTTTTTCAATAACAGTATATTCTGTAATTATTTTAGAATAATTTTTTTTAGGAGAATCTGAAATATATACTAAGCTTTTTTTACTATCTTTAAAAAGATATGCTTCTAAAATTTCATGATTTTTATCTACAATACCATAAACTTTTGTAAGATAATGTTTTTCAATTTCTCTATACTTGAATTTTTCTAGCATAATTTGAAGTGACAATGAATTTTTAGCATATATAATTAGTCCTTTGGTATTTCTATCAAGTCTGTGACATGGACTTAAATTAGAGCCATATTTTTGCTTTACAAGGTTTGTAAATGTTTGTGTTGAATTATTGTCATCAGTAACAGAAATTCCTTCAGGTTTATTAAAAATTATAATGTTATTATCTTCATATATAACTTCAATATTTAAACTAGAAGATTTAAAAAGAAGTTCATCAACAATGTATATAGTGATTTCATCATTATAATGAACTATAGTGTCTTCTGAAACTTTTACATTATTTATTCTTATATCTTTTTTTCTTAAAGCTTTATATAGAGTACTTTTGTTTAAATTTGGAAAAGAATCTAAAATAAAGTTATTTAATTTTTTATTATCATATTTTTCACTTACAATTAATTTTCTCATACAAGTATTATAAAGAAATTTCTAATTATTTGCAAGACTAGTATATATAAATTTGTATATTGTAAGGAGAAATTTAAATTAATATTACTCTATAAAAGTAAATAGTGAAACTATATCAATTTATAAGAAGTAAGAGTGTATCTTAAATAAACATTGTGAAAATTTATTAAAAAAGAAAATTATGAGTTTAAAATTTTGTAAATATCAAATAATAAAGCTATTAAGAAAGTTTTTTTACTTTGTAAGCAAATTTTAATAGGAGGTTTTTAAATTGAAAAAATATTTGGAAATAGAAGATGTAAAAGCAATAGAGATTTTAGATTCTAGAGGAAATCCGACGATTCAAGTTGAAGTTAGAACTTTAGGTGGATTCATAGGAGTAGCAGCTGTTCCTTCTGGAGCTTCTACAGGAAGTTTTGAAGCAGTAGAATTAAGAGATGGAGATAAGAGTAGATATTTGGGAAAAGGAGTTTTAAAGGCTGTAAAAAATGTTAATACAATAATCAGAGATGAATTAATAGGCATGAATGTATATAATCAATTAGAAGTAGATAGTGCTTTAATTGCTTTAGATGGGACAGAAAATAAATCCAAATTGGGTGCAAATGCAATATTAGGAGTTTCATTAGCTACAGCAAAAGCAGCAGCTAATTCTTTAGATATGGAATTTTATCAATATATAGGAGGAGTTAATTCTAAAGTTTTGCCAGTACCTATGATGAATATAATGAATGGTGGAAAACATGCAGATAGTACACTTAGTATACAAGAATTTATGATTATGCCAATAGGAGCTAAAAGTTTTTCAAAATGCATACAAATATGCACAGAGATTTATCATACATTAAAGAAAATTTTAAAATCAAAAGGTTTTGGAACAGGAGTTGGAGATGAAGGAGGTTTTGCACCAAATGTTAAAGATGAAAAAGAAGCTTTAGATTTAATAATAGAAGCTATAAAACAAGCAGGATATAAACCTGGAGAAGAAGTAGCTTTAGCATTAGATTTAGCAGCAACAGAGATGTATGAAGAAGCAAAAAAAATAGGAAAAGAAGGAGAGTATTATTTTTGGAAAATAGGAGTTACAAAGACTTCAAATGAAATGATAGAATATATACAAGAATTGGTTGATAAATACCCAATTATATCTGTTGAAGATGGACTTGCAGAAGAGGATTGGGAATCTTGGGTAAAACTTACAGAAAAAATAGGAAAAAAAGTACAAATTGTAGGAGATGATTTGTATGTAACAAATATAAAGAGATTAAGAAAAGGAATAGAAAAAAAGGCTAGTAATAGTATATTAATAAAATTAAATCAAATAGGAACATTAACAGAAACTTTAGATACAATAGAACTTGCTAAAAGGAATGGATATACAACAGTAATTTCTCATAGAAGTGGAGAAACAGAAGATACAAGCATATCAGATATAGCAGTAGCTACAAATTCAGGACAAATAAAAACAGGAGCACCATGTAGAACTGATAGAATAGCAAAATATAATAGACTATTAAATATAGAGAGTAATTTAGAACCAATATCTATTTATGGAAATAAAGATTTGAGTTTTTATAATTCTAAAAAAGAACAAAAGTGAAACTTATAAAAATAGTAAAAGAAAAAATATGAAAATGTCCACTTTTTTATAGAGCCAATTTTTATGAAATAAAAGAAGTGGACACTTTCATAAAATTTAATTTTTTGCAATTATCGTAATGTTTACTTTTGTTCTTTACTTCTAAAATATATATAAGTAATATTATTTATAAAACATATATGTCGTTAATTATTATTTGAAGTATTAGTAAAAAAGTTAAGGATTATACTTAGCATATATTTTTTTATATATAATATAGTAATTAACAAGGATAATTAAGTATATATAATTGATTATTAACTAAAGTAAATTAAAAAATAAGTGTTGAATCTTAATATAGAATTTAATTTAAATTTTAATATAAAAAAATAAATTTAAAAAAATTTTAAAAAGGTATTGACTTTATTAAATTAAGGTGCTAAAATATCAAACGTTGTGTGACAAAATGTGATAAAAAAATACAGATTTTGGCATAAAAAAACAGCCTTTAAAATTTTATAAAAAAATCTTTTAAAAATTTTAAAAAATGT
>CABUJR010000026.1 GCA_902492015.1 uncultured Eubacteriales bacterium
TATAATTACAAAAGTTTATTATTATAGAAATTTATAATTACAAAAATTTATTATTATTAAAATTTATTATTTATAGCAGTTACTCGTTTATTTATATATTTGACTTTGTTTAGAATTTTAAAACCATCTATACTTCTTTTAAAAATTTGTTGCACTAATTCTTTTGATTTTTGTTTATTGATAATTTCCTTTTCTTTTACTAGTTTCTTATATTCATAAACAAATTCTAAAATATTAAACATACTGAAAGATATATCAGATTCTAAATCTAATTTAAAACTATCAAAGTTTAAATAAATTGGAGTAATTTTATATTGAAATTTATTTATATTATATTTTCTATTATTTAAATTGTTTTTTAACAAAATAGAAATAATGGTAGACAAAAAACATATAATAAAAGATGTAATAATTGAATTTTCAGTACTTATTGTTAAATTCAAATTCAAAGAATCAAATCTAGGCTTTATTTTTTTTAAACTAATTTTTGAAGGATTTTCTTTGATTAATTTATATAATTCGTAAATCTTTCTGTAAATATCTATTCTATCTGTAATGTTATATTTTTTAAAAACCTTTTCATAATCTATCTTTATTTTTAAAATTTCAAAATAATTTTTATAAAGTTTTACACTAAAAATTTTAATATATTTAAAAATATATATTTGCAATTTTATATTCATTTTTTCTAGATGTACTTCTGTTAATTTTCTATTTATACTATTAGCATTTATTTTTTCTATTTTCAGTGTTATATTAGAAAATAAAAATCCTATTAGCAATACTTCTACAATCATTATAAGAAAAAGAATAATCAAAGCAACTTCCATAAAATTTTGTCTCCTACTTAATATTACTTTTATTCTTTCCTTTTATAAATTATTTATTCCTAAAAATGGAAAGACGGTCCTACAGATAGGACCGTCCTTCGAAACTATTACTTTTTATTTACCAGAGCATTGCACCACTCTCGTTAAAGTAATGCCAAACTCCATCAATACAATAATTGCCTGTTACCATAGTCGCTGTTGCCGGCTCCAGATAGTATGTCACTCCACTCAAAGTTATCCAGCCTTTTTGATGACTTCCTGAATTGGGTTCAATGTATTTCCAGCCATTCTGGTATATCCAACCTGTCTGCAAAATGCCATTACTCTGCATGTAAAAGTCCACCAAACCATCTGCTGACCTTACAAACATATTTGTTGCCATGTTTCCTCCTGGATGGAAATAGTACCAACTATTTCCTACTTTTCTCCATCCTCTTGCCATGGCGCCAGACTCAGTAAGATAATACTTGTTCATGTTCCAGTCAAACCAACCAGTTTTCATCTTTCCATCGCTTTCCAGATAATACCAATTACTCCCATCATCATACCAAGTAGCTCTTAACATAGCTCCACTTCCGCTAAATAAATACCAATGGTTTGAAATATATTGCCATCCTGTAACCATTCTACCATCAGGCATAAAATAATATCTTTGACCATTAATATCTTTAAACTCATTCCTAGCGTACTGACCATCGTTATCATACCAATACCAAATACCATTTATGAGTTGCCATGTATTTCTGGTATAGCCATACTCAGGCTTATTTGGAGTTGGTTTTGGGCCATAAGGATCAAAATCAATTTCATCCCAATCCCAAAAGCAGTCTGATTCTGCATAGTCGGAAGCCTTAAGATAAGATTTTGCTTTGTCTTTTGGTACTGCTTTTACTTTTACATACACATTATCTCTTTCAAAGTAATATGTTGTTTTAAGATATGGAGTAAGGTCATAATTTGTAGAAGTGATTTCCTCTGCAACAGTTTCTCTGTTATTTCCACGATAAATTTTAACTGTATAAGTTACATCACCACTTACTTTAGACCATCTAACCCTTCCAGGTTTACTACTGGTTCCGTCCCAATACACTTCTTCTGGTGCATCAAGTATTCCTCTAACTTTGTAATTAAAGGTCAGCTCAATATTACCATCTTCTGTGTATTTATGAGACTTATATTCGCCATTTTGAATAGTAAAGTCCCGTTTGGAAAATGAATCATCAAAAACGTATCCTTCGTTGGACACAACCTTTACTGTTACCTTTACAGTATCACCTGGGTTGCATTCTGATACTTTCCTATCCCAAACAATAGTATCTATTGGAATAGTGTATCGTCCGCTTGAGCCAGATTCAACTGTTGGATTTTCCAAGTTTTCCTGTTCCCAGTCATTCTTCTCTGTTTTTACAGAAACCTTAGAAATCTCCGTTGCTGCAAACGCCACAACAACATTGGTTGACATGAGCAAGCACATAGTTGCTACAAAAGCCAACAAGTTAATGAGTAACCGTCTCGAATTTCCCCTCATAGAAATTCTCCTTTCTTTAGGTGGCAATTCTGCCGTTCTTAATACATCTGTTACGAAAACATTTTACCATATTATGTAAATAAAGTCAATCATGCTAATATGTAAAAAAGTACTGATTTTACAGTACTTTAATCTTGTTTTTCTCTTTTCTTTTTTGAAACTACAATATCTCCAAAGATTTGTTCTTGCTCTGCTATTATTTTATTTCTTCTACTCAATTCTAAAACCCCTGAAAAAGCTGTAACCACTTCTGATTTTGATTTCTCATTTAAAGAAAACAATTTATTAAATACAAATTTAGGTCTCTTTACCAATTCTCTAAATATATCTTTTACTTTTTCAGCAACTGTATATGTATCAAAAACAGCAATATTCTCTATATTTTTTGCATTTTCATTTTTCTTATCTTCATTTCTTTTTATTAAATTTTTATATTTGTTAACAATATCATCCATACAAAATTCTTTTTCTAAAGTTTGTTTTGGAAGCTCTACCTTATCTGGTAATTTATAAAATCTTTTTGAATAAATTTGTATTCTCTCTTTAAATAACTTGCTAATTTCTTTATATTTTTTATACTCTAAAATTCTTCTTAATAATTCTTCTTCTGTTAATTCAGCTTCCTCTTCTACTTCTTTTGGTAATAAACCTTTAGATTTTATTAAAAGCAAAGTTGATGCCATCACTAAAAATTCACTTGCTATTTCTAAATTCAATTTTTCTTGCTCTTTTATATACTGAATATATTGGTCTGTAATATCTGAAATACTTACTTTATATATATCCATTTTATTTTTATCTATTAAATAACATAATAAATCTAAAGGACCTTCAAAATTATCTAATTTTAATTCATATTTATTTGATTCTAACGAAATTACCTTTTTTTTCATAACTACTTCCTACTATCTTGTATGTCATCAAATGCAATATTCACACATTCTCCGCATATATCCTTTTTTATATAAATACTCTCTTATTACTTTTTCTTCTTGACTTTGAATCTTCTTAAATATTATAGCTTTAGCAGAAGATATTTCATATTCTATCATAGTTTCTTTATTTTCGCAAATATATTCATCAACAAGGCTTTTATTAACTCCTTTTTGAGATATTTTATAAACAATTTCTTTTATAGACATTTTTTTTAATGCAATAAATTCTTTTACTGCTCTTTCTATATAGTCTTTATCATTTATGTAGTTTTGTTCTTTAAAATATTCTATTGCATCTTCTAACATATTTTCATCTTCATCTATAAATTTTTGCCTTATTTCTGCTTCTGTTCTTTTTTTATATAAGATATATTTAAGTATTTTATTTCTTAATTTCTCTATTTTTTCTGCTTCTTCAAATTTTTCTTTACTAGTAAATTCCATAATATTATTTTCCTATTTTTATTTATTTCCAAGTTCTCTTTTGATTTATTTCTTCTTTATCTTTAAAAGCTTGAAACAAATCTGTATCTGTTGCTACACATAAACATACAATATAATTAAACACATCAGCTATTTCTTTATCTAGGTTTTGAGTTCTTGTAGCTTTTTCATCTACTTTTATATGTGTTGATTTTCTAACTTCTTTAGCTAGTTCACCTAGTTCTTCTGTTAAAAGTAGCATTATATCTTGTGGTGTTTCATTATCAAATCCTCTTGAGATTATCATTTTTTTCATATAATCTTGAATATCTTTTAAACTAGATTTTTCATTTATTTTTTTAAACTCTTCTTCTAAATTTATTTTCTCATCCATATAAATCTCCTATTATATAAAATTACTAACTACCAATAAAAATATTGATAGTTAGCGTTATATTTATTCCTCTGGTTCTGTTTCTTGTTCTTCATCAGCTGATTCATCATCATCTACTAAAGCATTCTCAAAAGCTTTATTGAAATTATCTCTAACCTTCTTTTCTATCTCTTCCATAAATTGAGGATTTTCTAAAATATATTTTTTAACATTTTCACGACCTTGACCTATTTTATTTCCATTATAACTAAACCAAGAACCACTTTTTTCAATTATATCTAAGTTAACTGCTAAATCTAAAACACAACCTTCTTTTGAAATTCCTTTTCCATATATTATATCAAACTCAGCTTCTCTAAATGGAGGAGCAACTTTATTTTTTACTACTTTTACTCTTGTTCTATTTCCAACAACTGATCCATCTTGTTTAATAGATTCTATTCTCCTTATATCCATTCTAACTGAAGCATAATACTTTAATGCTCTACCACCAGCTGTTGTTTCTGGATTTCCAAACATAACTCCAACTTTTTCTCTTAATTGATTTATAAATATTATTGTTGCATTTGTTTTATTAATTGTTCCTGCTAATTTTCTTAAAGCTTGTGACATTAATCTTGCTTGTAAACCAACATGAGAATCACCCATATCTCCATCAATCTCAGCTTTTGGAACAAGTGCAGCAACTGAGTCTACTACTATAATATCTATTGCTCCACTTCTTATTAATGCTTCTGCTATCTCTAAAGCTTGTTCTCCTGTATCTGGTTGAGAAACTATTAAATTATCTATATCTACACCAATTTTTTTAGCATAAGATGGGTCTAATGCATGTTCTGCATCTATAAAAGCAGCTTCTCCACCTTTTTTCTGAGCTTCTGCAACAGCATGTAATGCAAGTGTTGTTTTACCAGAAGACTCTGGACCATATATTTCTATTATTCTTCCTCTTGGAATACCACCTATTCCTAAAGCTATATCTAAATTTAATGCTCCTGTTGAAATTGCTTCAATATTCATTGATTTGTAATCTCCCAATTTCATAACAGAACCTTTTCCAAATTGTTTTTCTATTTGACTCATTGCAGCATCTAATGCTTTTCTTTTTTCTTGATTGTCTCCCATATTTTCCTCCTAATTTTATTTAACAAATATTTGTTTGCAAAACTTATGTTCTTATTATATCCTTAATTTTTCTTTTGTCAATACTTTTTTATAATAATTTTATAAACTTTTATATTTGCTTACTGTCTATACCATTTTTCTATATTATGATAAATATTAAAGCAATTTGCTGTTATATTATTTACTAAACTTTGGTTATAAATTATTGTTTCTGTATTCCTATAAAGCCCTATATATGGTGCTTCTTCTGCATATATATCATATAATCTATCATAGTTTTCATATAAAACATTATCTTCTGTTGTATTTGATACAGCATTTATTATTTCAAATACCTCTTCATTATTATAATTTGCAATATTTCCGTTTGCAAAAAAAGTATTTACATTTGGACTAAATCCAACTCTTATACCTGTAATTGCTGCCTCATAATTTCCAGTATTTATTGCTTCAGCATAAGAATTATATGGTAAATAATCTATATTTACTTGTACACCGAAACTCGCAAATTGATCCCTTATGATTTCTGCAACTCTAGTTCTTAATTCATCTTCACTATTAACTGCCAATCTAAAGCTTAAAGTTCTTGTTCCTGATTCATCTCTTTTTTGCCAATTATTAGCAGTTCTTTCCCAGCCTGCATTCATTAAAATTTGACTTGCCTGTCCTGTATCTATTTGTGTATTTAAATCTTTTGTATATAACCAAGAACCAAAATCTAAACTAAAATTAGAAGCTATATATCCTTCTCCTAAATTTCCAACCAAACTATTTCTATCAACAGCTAAACTTAAAGCTTTTCTAACCGCTGAATCTGAAAGAATTTCACTTGCTGTATTAAAAGCAATAAAATCATAATTTCTTGATTTAAATTCTATTTTTTTATATCCTAAAGTTCCTATATAATCTTCTACATTATTAATTTTTATAGATAAAATATCTATTTCTCCATTTTTAAATGCAGTATAAACTTCTCCAATAGTTCCATATAAATTAACATTAATTTCTGTTGCCATAGGCTTTCTTGAAGTATTCCAATAATATTCATTTGGCACTAATTTTATAACATTTGTACTAACTTCAGAAATTCTAAACATTCCTGTACCAATTGGTAATTTTTCACTTGCTGCAAAATCTTCACCTTCATAATAATTTTTACACATTATAGGAAATGTTAAATTATATTCAAAAAATGATACTGGCTCTGTTAAAATTATTTTTATTGTAGTACTATCAATTATTTGAGTATCTGCTATATATTTTACATTTTCTGAATATACAGGGCTAATTCCAGATTTTATTAAATCTATAGTATATTTAACATCTTCTGCTGTGAAATTACTTCTATCTTCCCATAAAACACCTTTTCTTAATTTTACAACATAAGTAACATCATCTGTTTTTGCAATTTCTTCTGCTAAACAATACTCTAATTTATAATTTGCATTTAAGGTTACTAATGGGTCATATATGATTTTTGTTATTTCTTGAACATTTCTATTGTTACTAACCAAAGGATTAAATTTATCAAGCTCTGCAATAGCAAATCTCAAATCTGTTTGAATATTAGTTAAAGTTGAAGTATGATCTAATGATTCTTCTTCTCCTTTTGTATTATTTTGAAATATTATATATGCTGTATAACCTATTAAAAATACTACAACAGCAGCAAAAATATACTTAAAAAAATTATTATTACTCATTTTTTCATTACCTTTCTACACGCACAATAATATATTATTTTTTATCAATTTTCAAGACTAATATTTGAGATAAATAAAAAAATGTATAGTTTTTGGCTATACATTTATATAAGTAATATTCAATTATTAAATTTATATTTGAAATTTGAATTCTATTTTCTTGATTCTATGATTAGTTTTATACCAGTTCTATCTTCTCCCTCTACTTGAACTTCAGCAAAAGCTGGTATACAAATTAAATCTACTCCTGCTGGTGCTACAAAACCTCTTGCTATAGCAACTGCTTTTATTGCTTGATTTAAAGCTCCTGCTCCTATTGCTTGCATCTCTGCTCTTGTGCTTTCTTTAACCAAACCTGCTATTGCTCCTGCAACTGAATTTGGGTTTGATTTTGATGAAATTTTTAAAACTTCCATTTTTCTTCCTCCTATTATTTTTATTTTATCTTGTGTTTCGATGTAATTATTTTACAATAATAAAAATGGTAAGTCTATATTTTTTCCTCAATTTTTCCAAGTTTCGTACGTCAGCTTTCTACAGTTTTTTCAAGGCTTTTGTCGTTTTTTGTCTTAAGTTTTATAAGTAGATTTTATTATATATTAAAATCTTTTTTTCGACTATTTTCTTAGGGCAAAAACGACATTTTTTTATTTATCAATTTATTTTCTATATATTAATTCTTTCTATTTTTACTACTTTATTTGTCTTATCATCAACTTCAAACATACAAGAATTAAATTTACCTTTTGGATCTGGTGATAACTTATATCTTTCTGGCAATGAAGTTTCAAATCTTTTAAAAGATACTTCTACATCCATTCCTATAACAGATCTTTTTGGACCTGTCATTCCAATATCTGTTATATATCCTGTTCCTTTTTCTAAAATCATTTCATCAGCAGTTTGAACATGTGTATGTGTACCATATACTACTGTTGCTCTTCCATCTAAATAGTATCCTAAAGCAATTTTTTCAGCAGTTGCTTCAGCATGAAAATCAACTATAATAATATCAACAGCCATTTTTATTTCATCAATAATTTCATTTACAACTAAAAACGGATTTTCTGAAAGAACTGACATTGTAGTTCTTCCAATCAAATTAATTACAGCAATATTCTTTCCTTTACATTCATATATGTCAAATCCTTTACCTGGATTATTAGATGGATAATTAGCTGGTCTTACAATTTGCTTATCATTTATAAAATTAAAAATTTCTTTTTTACCCCAAGTGTGGTTTCCCATTGTTACTACATCTACACCTAAAGATAAAATCTCTCTATACATTTTTTCAGTAATTCCCATACCATCTGCTGCATTTTCTCCGTTTACTATTATAAAGTCTATATTATTTTCGCTTACAACTTTAGGTAATACTTCTTTTAAAGTTTTTAATCCTGTTCTTCCAACAATATCACCTACTGCTAATATTCTCATTTATTTTAAACTCCTTGTCTATTTTAATTTATTCCCATTCGATAGTTGCTGGTGGTTTACTTGTTATATCATAAACTACTCTATTTACATGTTTTACTTCATTTACTATTCTGCTTGAAACCTTTTCTAAAACTTCAAACGGAATTTTACTCCACTCAGCTGTCATAAAATCAGAAGTTGTTACAGCTCTTAAAGCTATTGTATAATCATATGTTCTTTCATCTCCCATGACTCCAACAGATTTTAAATTTGTTAAAACAGCAAAATATTGATTTATATTTTTATTTAATCCTGCATTTGCTATTTCTTCTCTAAAAATATAATCAGCCTCTTTTAAAATATTTAATTTATCTTCTGTAATATCTCCTATTACTCTAATTGCAAGACCTGGACCTGGAAATGGTTGTCTATATACTAAATATTCTGGAAGACCTAATTCTAATCCTGCTTTTCTAACTTCATCTTTAAATAAATCTCTAAGTGGTTCAATTATTTCTTTAAAATCTACATAATCAGGTAATCCTCCTACATTATGATGGCTCTTAATTGTCATACCTTGACCTACACCACTTTCAATAACATCTGGATAGATTGTTCCTTGTACTAAATAATCTACTGTACCTATTTTTTTTGCTTCTTCTTCAAATACTCTTATAAATTCTTCTCCAATAATTTTTCTCTTTGTTTCTGGATCTGTTACATCTTTTAATTTCTCTAAAAATCTTTTACTTGCATCTACTCTTATAAAGTTTACATCTTCTCTATTTCCAAAAACATTTACAACTTCTTCAGATTCATTTTTTCTAAGAAGTCCATGGTCTACAAATATACAGGTAAGATTTTTCCCTATTGCCTTACTCATTAAAGAAGCTGCAACAGAAGAATCCACTCCTCCTGATAAAGCGCATAAAGCTTTTTTATCTCCAACTTTTTCTTTAATTTGTTTAATTGTATTTTCTACAAATGAACTCATTTTCCATGTTCCAGTACAACCACAAATATCATAAATAAAGTTTTTTAGTAACTTTGTACCATTTTCTGAAAGATTAACTTCCGGATGAAATTGAATACCATAAAAATTTTTTTCTGTATTTTGTATTGCTGCATTAGGACAATCTGTTGTACTTGCTATATTTTCAAATCCTTCAGGTAACTCTGAAACATAATCTGTATGGCTCATTAAGAAATTATTTTTGTCTGAAAATCCTTTAAATAAGTTTGTAGAATTATTTACATTAACTTCTGTTACTCCATATTCTCTCTTATCTGCTCTTTCAACTTTTCCACCTAAAGTATGTGTCATAACTTGCATACCATAACAAATTCCAAGAATTGGAACTCCTAAGTTAAATACTTCTTTATCACACATTGGAGCATCTTCTTTATATACATTTGCATGTCCACCTGTGAAAATTATTCCCATTGGATTTTTTTCTTTTATTTTTTCTATTGGTGTATTAAAAGGTACGATTTCTGAATATACATTACACTCTCTAATTCTTCTTGCAATTAATTGATTATATTGTCCAAAAAAATCTAAGATTAAAATTAGTTCTTTTCTTTCTTCCATGATTATATTCCTTTCTATTTTTATAAAAAATACTAGTAATATGCTTCACTAGTATTAAATAGTATATTATAAAAAGCTCTTAAAATCAATAGTTATATGAAATCCAATCTCATATTTTTTAAAATTATAATTCATTTTTAATTTATAATTCTATCTATATTTAGAACAAAAGTGAGAATTATAAAAATTGAAAGGGAGTCACTTCAAAAGAAATGACTCCCTTTAGCATTGTTACAAAACTTCACCTTTCCGCTACAATAGCTCCATACGCAGGTATTTTCTGATCTTTATAAGCTTCTCCGTCTATGGTATATATTTGTGAGTCTGCATGATTTCTTGAAATAGAAATTTCATGATTACAAATATTTGCAATAAACACAAGATTATCTCTTTTATACATAATTCTTGTGCTACTCACATAAAAAAGCCTAAAATTTTTAGAATCAGAAAACACTTCTCGTTTTTCCATTCTGAATTTTCCAATTTTGCAGTAAAAATCATATAGCCTTTCATCTATTTCCTTTAAGTTCTTAGAAGCTCTCTTATAAAAAAGATCAAGCATTCTTTCCCAAGGCACAGATTTACGGTTATGTGGATCTTTAAGTCCACAAAGCCACACTTCATCTCCTGCAAAAACTGATGGTAGACCTGGAAATGTATATTGGAAGAAAACCGCTAGTCGATGTTTCTTAAAAACTTCCTCTTTTATTTCCTTAGGAATACCGTCATTTTCAAATTCCCATTTTCTAAATGCAAAAGTGTCCATCTCTCCTTTCTCATTGTACCACCTAGGATCTTTGTCAATATCCCATATATTTTCATAAGATTCCTCATTCTTCATGAGTTCATTTGAAAGAATATTAGGGATTCTAGGTGTATCATGTGAGCTTAAGAAAATAGGAGAACCATTTAGTGCTTCAGGCGGATAAAGAGAACAAATTTCTTTAATTATTTTCTTTAAAAATTTTGCGTTTCTAAATCTTACAAATCTATGAATCGCATTTGAAAATTGGTAATTCATTACTCCATCGCCTTCATCACCATAAAGAAACTCTCTAAAATCTCCAGTGATGCTGTTTTTCCAGACTTCAATCAACATGTATTTGCCAAAAATTTTTTTTATAAACTTTAAGCTATAATCTGTCATGTTGTCTGCAACATCAATCCTGTAACCGTCAACATACTGGGAATGTATACCATTAACTCTTCGCAGAAGTCCATAATACATCTCTGAGAATTTATTAAATTCAGGTAATTCATATCCCCACCATCCTTGGTATTCTATATACTTTTGTATCCAAGAATATGCTTCAGGTATTTCTTTAAGCAACCGATTGTTTGGACCTGAGTGATTAAACACTTCGTCTTGAATGTACATAATTCCACGCTTGTGACATTCTTCTATTAGGGTTTTTACATCATCCCATGTTCCAACAAGCTCATCAATTTTCTCATAATCATCAATACCATAACGATCAGAAGTTGAGCTTTTAAAAATCGGCGTAATGTAAATTACTGTGACTGATAATGATACCAGATAATCGAGCATACTAATTACACCCTTAATGTTTCCTCCATACCACTGGGTATTTCTGTAAACACCATCTGGATCAGGTTTCCATTTCGGGTATGCCCCCCATTCAACAACTTTACCTTTCAGATGCTCTGGAAGATCTTTTGAGCAAAATGTATCAATATATATTTGATACATAATTCCACCTTTAATCTCCTTTGGAGTAATAAAGTTTGGATAATACACAAACATCTCCCAAAAACTTTTGCTTTGGTCATTAATTTTGACTTCTTCTGTTTCCTCGTCATATCTGAGTTCACAAAAAAGGTTGTTAATCTTTAAGTGAATACAGAATGTTCTATAGCCTGGTGAATCAAAAAGTATTTGGTTAGCGAATACACTAAACCGTGCATTTGATTCGGCTTCCAAATAGGTTAATGCTTCTGTTTTTTCTCCTCCTGGTTTCTCTCCTTTCCTATTAAAAAGAACCTTTACATCTTGAACATAGCCTAATTCATTAGGCATCCGTAACTTAATATTCATCTTTCTGTCTATACTTACTGACGAATCAAACTTAAGTAAAATTTTGCTATTATGCCTCATAAAAAAACCTCCCTTAATATAGCAAAGTTTATCTATATGAAAACAATAAATGTTCTATGCTTACTTTATTATCATTTTTCAAAATTGTCAATAAGTAAAGTGTAATATTTGCCAAAAAATATAAAATTATTGCTTCCTATAATTTTGTTAAATAAAAAAAGAACAAAAGTGGACATTATAAAAATTACAAAAGGAAAAATTTTATAATATCCACGTTTTTGTTCTAATGACAAATTTATTATATTCATTTGGTCATATTTAATTATAATTTTCTTTTTATGTTATATCTATTATATACCTGATTCAAATTCTTTTAGAACAACATCATGTGCTCCACCTTCTTTTATACTTACATTTGAAACCATTGTTAATCTAGCTTTTTCATGTAATTCTTTAATTGTTATTGAACCACAATTACACATTGTTGATTTTATTTTGCTAACTGTTACTTCCACATTATCTTTTAATCTACCTGCATAAGGAATATATGAATCAACACCTTCTTCAAATGTTAACTTATTTTTTTCTGCTCCACCTAAATCATATCTTTGCCAATTTCTTGCTCTGTTTGATCCTTCTCCCCAATATTCTTTCATAAAAGTTCCGTTTCTTTTGACTTTTCTTGTAGGGCTTTCATCAAATCTTGCAAAATATCTTCCCATCATTACAAAATCAGCTCCCATTGCAAGTGCTAGTGTTATATGATGATCATGAACTATTCCTCCATCTGAGCAAACAGGAATATACACACCTGTACGTTCAAAATATTCATCTCTTGCTTCTACTACATCCATTAAACTAGATGCTTGTCCTCTCCCAATTCCTTTGGTTTCACGTGTTATACAAATTGAGCCTCCACCTACACCTACTTTAATAAAATCAGCACCTGCATCTGCTAAATAGTAAAATCCTTCTTTATCAACAACATTTCCTGCACCTATTTTTACTGAATCTCCATAATTTTCTCTTACCCAAGCTATTGTATTTTTTTGCCATACAGAAAAACCATCTGAAGAATCCATGCAAAGTATATCTACTCCTGCTTCAACTAAAGCTGGTATTCTTTCTGCATAATCTCTAGTATTAATTCCCGCACCAACAATAAATCTTTTATGGTCATCTAGTAAAGAATTTGGATTTTCTTTATCAGCTTCATAATCTTTTCTAAATACCAAAGTATCTAGATTGTCATTTTCATCTAATATAGGTAAACAACTAATTTTATTGTCCCATATCATATCATTAGCATCATGCAAAGAAATGCCTTTTCTTGCAAAAACTATTTTTTCTTTAGGAACCATATAATTTTTTACTGGTTCATCTAAAATAACTCTAGAAATTCTAAAATCTTTATCTGTTACCAATCCTAAAAATTTTCCATTGGCTGAACCATCTTCTGTAATCATTACTGTTGAATGACCAGTTCTTTCAATTAAATCAATTAATTCTTTTATAGTCGTATTTTCTGTAACATTTGAATCACTTATAATAAATCCTGCTTTATATTTTTTTACATTTCTCACCATTTGTGCTTGAGACTCTATTGACTGAGCTCCATATATAAATGAGCATCCACCTTCTCTTGCAAGCGCTATAGCCATTTTTTCACCTGATACAGATTGCATTATTGCTGAAACCATAGGCAAATTAGCACTATATTTTGGTTCTTCTCCTTTTCTAAATTTTACAAGTGGTGTTTTTAAACTAACATTTTCTGGTATGCATCTTTCATCAGTTAAATTTGGTAGTAATAAAAATTCGTTAAAAGTTCTTGATACATCTTTTAATATTTCAGCCATGAAAAAAATCCTCCTTAATAATTTAATTATAATCTTTATTATATCGTAATATTTGTTTAAAATCAATCAAAATATTACAAAATTTAACAAATATAATTTGCAATATTAAATTACCGCTTTTTCATAACATAATTTTAACATGTCGT
>CABUJR010000027.1 GCA_902492015.1 uncultured Eubacteriales bacterium
CTTCTACTTCTTCAATTTCTTCTTCATCATCTAATTCTAATGCATCGTCATCTTCGTCATCTAGTTCTTCTATCTCTTCTAATTCTTCTTCGTCATCTAATTCTAATACATCATCATCTTCTTCTAGTTCTTCTACTTCTTCAATTTCTTCTTCATCATCTAATTCTAATGCATCGTCATCTTCGTCATCTAGTTCTTCTATCTCTTCTAATTCTTCTTCGTCATCTAATTCTAATACATCATCATCTTCTTCTAGTTCTTCTACTTCTTCAATTTCTTCTTCATCATCTAATTCTAATGCATCGTCATCTTCATCTAGTTCTTCTACTTCTTCAATTTCTTCTTCATCATCTAATTCTAATGCATCGTCATCTTCATCTAGTTCTTCTACTTCTTCAATTTCTTCTTCATCATCTAATTCTAATGCATCGTCATCTTCGTCATCTAGTTCTTCTATCTCTTCTAATTCTTCTTCGTCATCTAATTCTAATACATCGTCATCTTCATCTAAATCTTCTACTTCTTCGTCATCAAGTTCTAATACTTCATCATCTTCATCATCGACTAATTCAAATGTATCATTATCATCGTCTTCTTCAATATCGTCAAAATCTTCGAAATCGTCAAAATTATCATCTTCTGGAATAAAATCATCATCACCTAATCCTGGTAACATTATATCATCATCATCATTTACCTCATCTAAATTAGATAAATCTAATTCGTCTAAAACTTCATCATTTTTTTTATCTTTTTTTTCATTATTATTTTTTGAGTTCAAAGCCGCTACCTCCATTTTATATATTTTTATATATAGTATCTCCTTTTATTCTATTTTATTTTATCCTTAATTAAATTTAATTACAATATTTTTAATATAAATGTAATAAAACAGGATATATTATCCTGTTTTACTCATAATTTCTTTTTTCATTTTATTCATAATTTTCTTTTCTAACCTAGATATATAACTCTGCGAAATCCCTAACATATCTGCCACTTCCTTTTGTGTCTTTTCCTTTTCATTAGTATCTATTCCAAATCGTAATTGCATTATATATTTTTCTCTACTATTTAATTTACTTATTGCAATTTTTAATAATGCCATATCAACTTCATCTTCAATTGCTTTTGATGTAATATCATTATCAGTACCCAAAATGTCAGATAATAATAGTTCATTTCCATCACCATCTTTATTTAATGGCTCATCTATAGAAATTTCGTTTTTTATCTTTGTATTTCTTCTAAGCTGCATTAGAATTTCATTTTCTATGCATCTTGAAGCATAAGTTGCAAGTTTAATATTTTTATCAACATTAAAAGTATTAATTGCTTTCATAAGTCCTATTGTTCCAATAGATATCAAATCTTCAAAATCTATACCTGTATTTTCAAATTTTTTTGCTATATAAACTACTAACCTTAAATTTCTTTCAACTAAAATTTGTTTTGCTTCTTGGTCATCCAGCATTAATTTTTGTAATAATTTTTCTTCTTCAATTATATCTAATGGTGGCGGCAATGTTTGGCTACCTTTTATATAAAAAATTGGAAATTTTTCAAGATTATCTCTGTAAAAATATTTTCCTAAGATTTTCATAATTTTAGTTTTAAACATTTTGAACAAATTCATTTTTCTTTCCCTCCTTATTTAAAATATCTAAACCTATTAAGCTACTATATTGGTTTGCTTTTGATAATTTTCCATCATATATTCCTATCAATACATCACTTCTTATAATCTCATCATCAGAATAAATTTTCACATAATCTGGCTTAAATCCTATTAGTAGCCCATTATCATTTCCAAGTGAAGAAAATGGAATTAGTTTTATTCTATAAGAATGTATACTTTCTTCTTGTAGCCATTTTCCTTTTAATATATATTTAATATTCTCTAAAATATCTTTTGAAACAATTCCTTCTAAGCTTTCCTTTTCAACAATTATCACATCATTTTTACTTATTGGTTCTTTTAATAAATTTCCAGTATCTATCATAGTTTTTATTTTTCTTATTTTCCCATTATAAAAAATCTCTAAATCACATATCATAGATTTTTTATTTAATCTATCTTTTATAATTTTCTCTATCAAAAAAATTACTACAAATCCTAATATTCCTGCTAAAACTGTTATTTTTAATGGATAAGTTCCAACTAGGTGATTGCTTTTCATTACAATATTTTGTGGTTTAATAAAAAATAATAACATGAATGCTATTCCACCAAAAGTAAATGATACCAAATAAAAGAATAACAATTGTTTTATTAATTTTTTTATTTTATATTCTTTAAAAGCAACTAGCATCATTAATACTGATATTATTATTTTAAAAATCATATTTTCTAAACTATCTATATTCATCATATAATTTAAAATAGAAAATATTCCACCAATTATACTAGAAATCATTATACTTATAAGTCTTATTCTTGACTTGCTTATTATCGCAGTTGATAAAATAATAATATAGTTTAATATAAAATTCTCAAAAAACACTATATCTAAATATATAGTCATTGTTTTCTTTTTATTATTTCCTTTCTTATGTTTTTATTAATATTTATTTTTGTTTCTTAATTTTATTCTTAATTTCATTTAAGTTATTATGATTTTCTAAACTTTTTATATTATTTTTCTTTCTCTTGACAAAGTTATTTTATTACGTTTTACTTAAAAATCTTGTCATTTTCTAGGGCAGAAAAAAAGAAATAATCTACAAAAATAGATTATTTCTTTGCTTTATTCATGTTATTCTTTTTTATATTTTATAATTTATTATTTATTTCCTAATCCTTTATTTTTTCTTAAAAATGTAGGAATATCTAAGTCACCACTTGAGTCACTTGATGAAGAGCTTGAAGATGACATATTAGTATTGTTTCTTCTTTTCCAAATGTCAGAAACAGTATTTTCATATTGAGATGTTCCTCTTCTTTCATCCTCTTTTTCAAATCCTGTAGCAATAACTGTAATTTGTAATTCATCTCCCATAGAATCATCAATAACTGTACCAAATATGATATTTGCTTCTGGATCAGCACTTCTTTGTACTAATTCTGCAGCAGTATTTGCTTCATGTAAGCCCATATCACTACCACCAGTGATATTTATAATTATTCCTCTTGCTCCTTCTATTGATGTTTCTAATAATGGACTTTGAATAGCTTGTTTTGCAGCATCTTCTGCTCTGTTTTCACCGCTAGCTGAACCAATTCCCATGTGGGCCATACCTTGATTTAGCATTATTGTTCTAACATCTGCAAAGTCTAAGTTAATTACACCAGGTACAGAAATTAAGTCTGAAATACCTTGAACACCTTGTCTTAAAACATCATCAGCCATTCTAAATGCTTCTATCATTGATGTTTTTCTATCTATTACTTGTAATAATTTATCATTTGGTATAACTACTAATGTGTCTACTTTTCCTTTAAGACTAGCTACTCCACGTTCTGCTTGAGCTAATCTTTTTTTACCTTCAAAAGTAAATGGTTTTGTTACAACACCTATAGTTAAAATTCCCATTTCTTTTGCTGTTGCTGCTACTATTGGAGCTGCTCCTGTTCCAGTTCCTCCTCCCATACCAGCTGTTACGAATACCATGTCAGCACCTTTTAGTACTTCTGCAATTTCTGCTTTACTTTCTTCAGCTGCTTGAGAACCTATATCTGGATTAGCACCTGCTCCTAGTCCTCTTGTTAATTTTTCTCCTATTTGAATTTTAGAATTTGCTTTTGATTCATTTAATGTTTGTCTGTCTGTATTTACTGCTATGAATTCAACATTTCTAATCCCTGCTTCAATCATTCTGTTTACTGCGTTATTTCCAGCTCCTCCAACACCTATAACTTTTATTGTAGCTGTTCCATCCATCATGTAGTTTAACTCATTCTCATCCATTATCATAAGGTAGTTCCTCCTTTTAAACTATATATATATATTAAAAATTAAAAACTTGATTTTAAGAATAGAAAAAATCTTTTATTTTTTCTATAACAGTTTTGAATAAATTATGTTCTGTTTTTACTGATATACTGCTTGAAACTGTTTTAGCATAAGGTCTAGCTGCTATATATCTTACTAAAGCATAACTTACTCTATATGTTGATTTTACAGTACTTACTAACCTACCAGTAGATATTTTTACTGGTATATTTAAAATTATCTTTCCTGCCATATCACTTTTATTTATATTAATAATACCTTCACCTGTTAAAATAACATTATTTATGTTGTTTTTTATTCCATGTGCTGTAATATCTTTATTGACTAATGTAAATATTTCCTCAATTCTTGCTTCAATAATTTCAATAAGATCTGAACTCTTTATTGTCATATTTTTTGAATCCATATCCTTACATGTATTAAGAACTATATTATTGTCATTATCTATAAAAGATCTTAATGCTAATCCATATTGTCTTTTTAATTTGTCTGCTTCTTCTTTAGAAACATTTAATACATAAGCTATATCACTTGTAATATTATCTCCACCTAATGAAATTGTATTAGTATAAACAAAAGTTGAACCATTAAATATTCCTATTTCTGTATTTCCTGCTCCAATATCTAATATCATTACATTATCTGATAATTCATTCGTATCAAGTACTAAATTTCTTTCAGCTAAAGATGTTGGAACAACACCATCTATTTCTATTCCAGCTTTTTTAAATACTGAAGTTAACTGTTTAATATATTCTTTTTCTGCTAATATTATTTGTGCTGTTAATGTAAAGTTACTACTAAATTTTCCTACTGGATCTTCAACAGCTTTTCCATCTTCTAGGATAAATTTATCTGGTACTATATCTATTAACACTTTATCTTCTGGGATTTCTATATCTCTTACTTGTATTATTGCTGAAGCAACATCTTTAATTGATATTCCAGCAAACTTATCTTTTGCATCTTTTACGATACTGTTTTGAACTATTGTTATATATTTTCCTGGTATAGTAGTATAAGCAGAATTTATTTGGAAATTAGAAATATCTTCTACTTCACTTATTGTTCTAGCTATTGCTGCACTTAATTCTTCTTCATCAACAATTTTTCCTTTTTGAAGTGCTTGACACTTACTACTTGTACTACAAATAATTTCAATTTGATTGAAATTATTAACTTCGCCAACAAATGTACTAACTTTAGAGGTTCCAATATCGATACCAACAATTATATCCCCTATTGCCAAAGTTAACTCCTCCATTTAATTATTTTTCATCTTCAAAAATCCTATGCGATAAGAATATTACATTTTAGATAAAAAGTCAAGTGTAAATGACATATTTTTGTAATTAAAATGTAATATTTTTGTTATTCTTGAAAATTTACAATACAAGATTTACTATATATCATTTTTTTAATTAATTCAAGACAATTTTCGACTTTTTTTTAAGAACAAAAGTCGACATTATGATAATTGCAAAAGATTAAATTTTATGCAAATGTCCACATCTTTGTTCGCCCTACCAAGTTTTTGAAAAAAACTTGTGTACAATATTTGGCGCAAGACTTTATTTAGTAGGAAGTGCAGAGCACTTTACTACTAAATAAAAAAAAGTACATAATTTGATTTAATAATATTCTATATTATTAAATTTGAATTATGTACTCTTATAAAAATATCTTTTCTATTCTGTTATTGAAACATTTTCATTATCTTTTATTTCAATTTCTGTTTTTTTCTTTTTTTCTTCTATTTTTTTTACCCATTTATCTATATAATATCTTCTTATTATAGCTAAATTTGTAAACATTCTTCCTACAAAAACAACTATAGCAGCAAGATATATATCTACATTTAATCTATTTCCTAAATAAGTTAAAGCTATTGATAGAATTGAATTTCCAAAAAATCCTGATAAAAATATTTTTAAATCAAAATTTCCTTTTACTACAGAAGCTATTCCACCAAATACAGTATCAAGCGCTGCTACAATAGCTATTGATAAATAGCTTGAATATGTATAAGAAATTACTGGTGCATTTATTCCAATTACTGCTCCTATTATACATCCTAAAATTATAGCAATATAAATCATATTATTCCTCCTTATTATCTTTCATATACTCTACTTTTTGTTCTTTATTGTAAGCTGGAACTACAATATTGTCATCTTGTGTTATCTCTATTCCCTTCCCATCTACAATTGTTAATCTATCTACATATCCACCTTTTATAACTAGAGCTGCTTCTAAAGCTTTTTTATCTCCTATAGCTTTTATTGTATATGGTCCAGATATTCTTCTGGTATTTACTAATATAATTCTAAGCTCCACTTGTTTTATATCAGTTGTAGAAACAATTCTTTCATCATTAATTGAAATTGCTTCTGCTCCTGCGCTATTTAATTCATTTATTAAATCTAATATATCATAATATTCTATATTTTTTTCACCATCTGAAATTGTTACTATTAGTCCTTCACCTTTTACATCTGTATAACCTAACTTTTTCTCTGCCTCTTTTACTTCTGCTTCTAATATTTTAGAACTATTTTCATTGTTATCTAATTCCTGATTATATTCAGAAATTTTATTTTCAGTTTCTTTTAATTTAGCATCAACTTCTTCATATTTTGTTTTCCAACTAGCAATTTCCTCTCTTAATTCTGTTTCTCTCATAGTTTCTATTGCAGTTATATCTGTTTCTTCTACAGTTTTAAATTGTGTAAATATTATCATTGTTAGTATAAGCGAAACACAACCTATTGATATTGCTAAAGTAATCTTTCCTTTCAATCTTCTTCACCCCTATTCAACATTTGATGCATAATTTTGTTCATATACACCTTCATATTTTGGAATTTCTATTGTTTCTTTTTCAACTCTTTCTATTTTTACTTTTACTCCATAATCAATTTCAAGTATCTCTGCATATCCTCCTGCTCTTGTCATTGCTCCATATAACATAGTAGTAGGTCCAATAGCTTTAATAACAAAAGGTGCTCCAACTTTTTGATCATTAATTTTGACTACATTTCCTATACATGAAACAGCTGTCCTTGCTGTAATTCTTTGTCCATTAACTGAAATTGCTTCAGCTCCTGCATTTTTCAATTCATTTATTATTTCTCTAATATCTCCATCATGAACAATATAACTACTTGCTCCTAAACCTTTTAATCCAGCTGAATCACCATCATCTAAAGTAATTATTATTCCTTGACCTTTTACATCTGTATATCCTAATAAAGTATTGTACTTAAATAATTTCTCATTTAAAGAACTAGCAGAATCATCTAAGTTTGCAACATTTCCTCTGGCTATCTCAAGTTCTTTTTCTTTTTCTTCTAATTCTTCAGATGCATTTTCATATTTTTCTTTCCATCTTAAAACACTATCTCTAAGTCCATTTTCCATCTGCGTTCTTCCTACTGTCTGAGTACTTTCATTTACAGTCTTTATTTGTACAAATATTCCTGCAGAAAGAAAAACACACATTACACCTAATAGTATTGATATTGTTAGTTTATTTGTTTTTTTCATACTTAGCTCCCTTCTTTATATATCTTTACTAATTTACGCTTTCTCTAAAATATGTTTTTTGTGAATTTAAATCTACATTTAAAAATATTTCACCTTTTTTTCCTTTAGTTGCATCTAAAATTGTTATTAAGTGAATCATTCTAGCATTTAAATCTGAACCATCTCCTAAATATACTGTTTTTCCCTCACCTTCCAAAATTATAGTATAATTTTTGTCATTTGAAATATCAATCTTAGTTATTAAACTTGCCAAATCGTTTATTTTTGCGATTTCATATAGTTTTATAACTGTATTCATTTTTTCTAAATCTTCTTTATTTAATCTATTTCCCGCTGTAATATTACTCAAATCTGTTGTAAATCCTACTAAAACTGGAACTTCTAATTTTTCATTTGAAATCTCTAACATATATCCTTGATTATTTATATACACATAACTGTCAGCAAATTGAAGCATATATGTTGCTACTCTTTCTTTTATATCAATTTCTACTTTATTAGGCAGTTTTCTTTTTAAGCTTACTTCTTCTATATAAGCATTTTCTTTTATATTACTAATCGTTTTAGACTTATTAAATTTAAAAATATTAGTGTGTAATTGAAGACCAGAGGCACTTATTACTTTATTATCTGAAAGTTTTTCATTCCCTGCTACTGTGATTGTATTTATATTAAATAAACTAGAACTACAAATAAGAATAGTTAGGACAATAATAATTATCATAATAAGAAGAACTTTTACAAAGCCAAATTTCTTATTTTTAACTTTTGATTTATTAGGTTGTTCTTTATTTTTCACTGATTTACTAGAATTTTTCTTTTTTTTCTTATTTTTTGATTTTTTATTATTAGAAGTGTTTTCTCGTCTATTAACATTAATAATAATCTCATCATCTTCCAAATCTATCACCTACTTTGACTTATTCTTCTAAAATTTTATATTTCTTCTCTTACAATACTTGCTCCAAGTGAATTTAATTTTTTATCAAAATTATCATATCCTCTTAACAAGTATTCTAGTTTACTTACTTTTGTAACTCCTTTTGTTGCTAAAGCAGCAAGTACTAAAGAAGCTCCTCCTCTTAAATCTGTACTTTCTACATTTGCTGGATGTAATTTTCTTACTCCTTTTATAATCATGGTCTTACCTTCTATGGTTGCTTTTGCCCCCATTCTTTTTATTTCTTGCATAAATTTAAATCTATTTTCAAAGATATTTTCTGTTATAATAGAAGTTCCTTTGCATATTGTAAGCAGAGTAGAAAACTGTGGTTGAAGATCTGTTGGAAAACCTGGATATGGCATTGTTTTTATATCAACAGCTTTTAATCTACCATTTGAATTTAAATAAACAGAATTGTTATCTGTTATAATTTCACATCCACATTCATTTAATTTATTTATAACTGGTCTTATATGCTCTGGTATAACATTTCTTAATTTGATAGATCCACCAGTAATAGCACCTGCAATTAAAAATGTACCTGCTTCTATTCGATCTGGCATAACTTTATAAGATATATCTTTTAAAGCCTTTACACCTTTTACTCTTATAATGTTTGACCCAGCTCCATATACCTTGGCTCCCATTCTATTTAAAAAATTAGATAAATCAATAATTTCTGGTTCTCTTGCAGCATTATTTATTGTTATTTCATGATCACCAATTATTGCTGCTAAAATTAAATTTTCTGTAGTGCCTACACTTGGAAAATCCAATTCTATATTTTTCGATTCTATTTTATCACATCTGCACTCTATATATCTACCATTTTCATCTATTTTTATTCCAATTTTTTTAAAATTTTCTAAATGCAAATCTATTGGTCTAGAGCCAATATCGCAACCTCCTGGATATGAAAATTGAGCTTTTTTAAATCTTGCTATTAAAGCTCCAGCTATAATAACAGATGACCTTAATTTTCTCATTAATTCATCTGGAATTACAGTACTATTCATTTCTTTTGAATTAATAATTACTTTATTTTTATCTTTTTTTACTTTGCATCCTAATTCTTCTAAAATTTTCAAAGTTGTTTTTACATCTTCAATATCTGGTAAATTATATAATTTAGTTATTTTTCCACTTATTATAGTTGCTGCTAAAATTGGCAAACTTGAATTTTTAGAACCTGAAATAGCCACTTCACCATGTAGCTTTTTTCCACCTTTTATTATGTAGCTATACATATTATTATCCTCCTCATAATATTTTCTGTTACATATTATGAGGATTTTACATAAATAGTTCTATTACTTAATTACTAATTTGTTTATTTTAGAATTTATGTATTTTTTTAGTTTTTCCATAAAAACTTCTGGTTCAATTTCTTTTTTAGCAACCATATCTAAACCTTTTTCCCAACTTGCAGTTAAATTTGGATTAAGCATATCTGGTATTGATTTATTTACTATATCATATATTGCCTCTCCTTTTACTGTTGGAGTAATTATCTGTGTTTTAGGATTTATTTCAATATATTTTATTCTCTCTAATTTTTTTATAATTTCTCCTCTTGTTGCTGAAGTACCTATTCCAGCACCTTTTATCTGTTCTCTTAATTCTTCATCTTCTATTAATTTTCCTGCATTTTCCATTGCAAGTACCATCCCTCCAGAATTATATCTAGAAGGAGGTGAAGTCTCTGAATCTTTTGTTTCATAATTTAGAACTTTTATTTCTTGCATTTTTTTTAGTTTAGATAATATTGTTAAATTTTCATTTTCTTCATCATTTTTTATTCTATTTTTTAATACCTCTAAAAATCCTTTATTTATACAAACTCTGCCACTTGTATAAAACTGTTCTCCTTCTACATCTATAGTTAAATTAACTTTACTATATTCTGCTGCAGGATAAAAAATAGCTATAAACCTTTTTACAATTAATTTATAAACATTCTTTTTAAGTTCAGATAATTTATCATAATTTTCGAATCCTTGACCTGTTGGAATTATTGCATAATGGTCTGTTATTTTACTATCATTTACATATTTAGTCTTAATTAAATTTGTACTATATTTTTCTTCAATCATTTTTTTAATGTACAAATTTATTTCTTCATCTTTAAAGTTTTTATATAAACCATTTAAATTTTTTCCAATTTCTTTAGCTATTGCAGTAGACAAAACTCTTGCATCAGTTCTCGGATATGTAACTAATTTTTTTTCATATAATTCTTGTATTATTTCAAGTGTTTCATCTGGTTTTATTTTAAATACTTTAGTACATTCATTTTGAATTTCTGCCAAATTAAAAAGTAATGGTGCATTTTCTTTTTGTTTAGATTTTTTTATTTCAGATACAACTGCCTTTTTATCTTTTAAACTAATAATAAATTTTTTAGCATGCTCTTCTTTCTTAAATCCACTTTCATTATATAGAAGTGGACTATTATATAGTTTGGATTTTTCTCCTACTTTCCATTCCGCCTTAAAATTTGAATTTTCATCACCAAAATTTCCTATTATTTTATAATATTTTGTCTTAACAAAATTCTTAATCTCTCTTTCTCTTGAAACAACCATGCCTAAAACGCAAGTCATAACTCTACCTATTGAAATTGAAACTTTTTCTTCATTAATATCTTTAGCAACTCTTCTACCAAAAATTATTGATAATAATCTCGAAAAATTTATTCCAATTAAATAATCTTCTTTAGCTCTTAAATATGCAGAAGCTGATAAACTATCATATTCTTTCCAATCTTTTGCTTCTCTTATTCCTTTTTGAATTTCTTCTTCTGTTTGAGAATCTATCCATACCCTTTTCCTTATTTTATCTTCTTTTACTTCTGCCATTTTATCTACTAATCTATATATATATTCACCTTCTCTTCCAGAGTCTGTTGCAATATAAATTTCTGTTACATCTTCTCTTGTAAGTAATCCTTTAACAATATTAAATTGATTTTGGACTGCTGGTATTACCTCATACTTAAATTCTTCTGGAACAAAAGGCAAAGTATTTAAATTCCAATATTTAAGATTTTCATCGTATTTTTCTGGATATGACATTGTAACTAAATGTCCAACACACCAAGTTATAACCCATTCATTTCCTTCTAAATAACCATTTTTTCTTGTTGTATTAACTTTTAAAGCTTTAGCAAATTCCATTGCCACAGATGGTTTTTCTGCAATAAGTAATTTCATTTAAAATAACATCCTTTTTTGATTTCAATAGATTTATTATATATTATTACTATACATTTTTCAAACACTTTTGTTTAAATTATCCTATTTATAATTTGCAATATTAAATTACCGCTTTTTCATAACATAATTTTAACATGTCGT
>CABUJR010000028.1 GCA_902492015.1 uncultured Eubacteriales bacterium
GAATATAATTAAGGCAAATACTATAATAGTTTCGACAACTAATGCAAATAAAAGTAAGTATATTATCTCTAATAAAACAGCTTCTATCATAGCACCACCTCCGTTCTCACAACATAAAGTTGTGGATTAAAAGTGGCAACCACATCTGCAATTATTCTTATTTCCTATGCTATTACTATACTATAAATTCGACTAAATAACAATAGAAAATCAAATTTTTTCCTATTATTTTTTTATAATATTATAAATACTATAAGTTAATTCAAATACAAAATTTTCTTTTTCAGTTTAATTCATTTCCATAACTTTTGATAATATAAAAACATCCATATTATATTCTAAAGTTACAATTCTATTTTTGTTATAGTTCTTATCAAAAACACATAAGAAATTCTTTAAAAGTTCAATCAAATTTTCTTTGTCAATTTTTAATTTTATCAAGTCACTTTCTAAAACAATTATAAATAATTTTAATTTATTTTCTATACTTAAAGTTTCAAAATATCTTACTAAATTTTTTACTTTTTCACTATTATTTTTTAATATCATAGTTCATCTTCCTTTCAATTTTTTATATAGGGTTTGGGACATAGTCCCATAGTTCGAATTTTGACTAGGGAGGAAAAATTCAGTGCTTGTTAGAGTTCCAGTAGGAGTACAAAAATCATTGCAAACATAAATTTTTCCTGTCATTTTTTATTTTGTATTACAAATTATTGCACCAATTTTTACATTTTCTTCATTAGATTTATAAATTTTTTTATCACTTTTTACTGCAACTAATCTAATCAATTTTTGTTTTTCTTTGTTTAATTTCAATTCAAATTCTTCTTCATTTTTTGTAAACAATTCATAAAATTCTACTTCAAATTCTTTATTAATTCTTTCAATATATTCATCTAATTGTTTTTGATTTATATTAACACTTGTCTTAACAAATTTTTCTTCATCATCAACTTCAATCGGTGCATAAATATCAAAAATTCCACTTTGAAAAAATTTAGTTAGTTGTTCAATATAACTTCTTCTAAAATTTATTTTTTCAATTTTAAAGTCTCCATTTTTGTTTTTAATTAACTTCATTGATTCAATAAATTTTGAAATAAATTCTTGTTTTTCTTCTTTGGATTTTTTATTCCATTCTGCTTTTATTGTTTCTTTTAAAGTATTGTTTCTAATTAATTTTTCTCGTTCTATATCTCTATCAGCCATTAGCTGTTGTGGAGTAAAAGTGATAGAATTTAGATTAAGTGTTTCGTATTTTTTCTTTTCTAATATACTTAATTTTTCTTCTATCATTTTATAATCTTCTGAAAAATCTTCCATTTCTACAATACCACTTAAATATGCTTTTTTAATTCTATCTTTTTGCTTTTGTAAAAGTTCAATTTCCTTATCTATCTTTTCTGTATTTGTTTCTTTTTTATCAGCTAGTATAGGGAAGAAATACTTTTTAACTGCCATATCATATTCAACTAAATCTAGTATAAAATCTTCTAAACATTCTTCAATTTTATCTTCTCTGTAATAAATCTTGCAATGCTCACAGTTATAGTACATATATTTTTTCTTTTTACCACCAGAGCCTTTACATTTCATTATACTATTACATTTAGGACATTTTAATTTTTGAAAAAACATATAAACTCTATCTCTAGCATAAACTCTTTGATTTTTCTCTTTCTGTCTTTGTACTTCATCCCACATAGCACGACTTATTATTGGTTCTATTACATTCATATAAATTATTGGTTCTATACTTTGTATTTTTCCAATCCTTTTATATTGTTCATAATCTCCCATATAAACTCTATTTTCTAATATTTTTTGTATAGTAGAATCTCTCCACTTTTTAGGTGCTAATGTTTTTTCTTGATTAAAGATATTAGCTATTTGTTGATAACTCTTACCTTCTAAATACATATTATAAATTCTAATTATAATATCTTTTGTAGTTTCATCTATTACAGTTTTCTTATTACCATCTTTTTTATAGCCTAATGGAATAGTGCCGTGGCAAATGTCCAGATTTTATAGCACCATTTAATCCGAACTTTGTTCTTTCACTTACTATTTCAATTTCTAACTGAGATAGTACTGTTAACATTCTTACGAAAAATCTTCCGTTAGCAGTAGAGGTATTAACATCATCTCTATCACATACTAGATATGTATTATGCTTTTCTAATACTGCTATTAGTTCTTCTAAATCACGAACTGAACGAGTAACTCTGTCTAGCTTATAAGCTACAATATAATTAATTTTACCTTTTTTCATATCTGCTAACATTTCTTGAAATGCTGGTCTATGTGCCATATCTTTTGCTGATATTCCTGCATCTTCATATACTTTAAATACTTCGTATTCTTTAAATTTACAAAGTTGTAATAATTTTTCTTTTTGTTCTCCTAAACTAAATCCTTCTCTAGCTTGATCTTCTGTACTTACACGAATATATATTCCTGCAATTTTTCTTTCTTCATTCATATTTTTAAATCCTCCCTTCAATTTGAATGGGTAGGCATTAAATAAAGTGCCTTTAGCTAAATACATAACTATTGGCACTTTTTAAAGTTTATATTCTATATTAAAAGCAATTCTAAAAACTCTAAAATTAATGCCTTGCTATGTATTCTTGTAGTTTAAATAAAGGATATTTATTCCTTAAATCTCCCACATAAAAGTAATCATGTTCATTAAAGAATAAATATAAATTATTCTTTATAATTACTCTATGTGGCTCTACATACGCCAAGTTTGTATGTTCTATAATTCTTAAACAACCTTCTAATATCATTTGGTGTTCAAATTTTATAGAATTCAAACGGCAAGCCCATTCAATTTTAGAAAGTAAATCTCTGCTTATCTTGTTTTTCTTTTTTAGAATATTTACCATATCATATCACACCATCCCTTCTTTTTCAATAAAAGGCAACAAAAAAATCAACCTTTTACAGTTGATTTCTTGGTTTTCGTCTGGTGCGACGATTTAATCTTTTGGTGGAGATGAGGAGAGTCGAACTCCTGTCCAATATTCCTTCCAAATAAACTTCTCCGAGTGCAGTTTATTAAAATTTTTCCTTCAAATATTCCTAATAAACAAAGTCTATTTGAAGTAGCTATCTTAAAATTCCCATTAGCACAAATAGCACATACTAACTTCGTTCCCTACTAATCGTCGCCTTATCTTAAGCCGTAGGTTGCAAAAGTAAGACGTCGCCGCAATTAGGCAGCGTAAGCTAATTCTTTATTATCAGCGTTTATTTTTAAATTATGCCTTTTTAAGTGGCCAGGCATCTCCACTACTCGCTATTTATCCTTCTAGAATACTGTCGAAACCAAATACATCCCCATATTTATTACTTTATTATTATACTATACAATATTTATTTTTTCAATATCAAAAACTTTCTATTTTTTTAATCTAAAACTGTTTTAGCATTGATTTTTTCTTTAATTTTGCATATAATAATAGCATAAATTTATATAATTATATTTTTATACTAAAAAATCCATATTAGAAATAGTATTTTTATTTACTATTCTCTATTTAAGAAAGGATTTATTATGAAAAAAATTATTTTTAAAGGCTGTGGAACAGCTATTATTACTCCTTTTAATGAGAATGGAGTAAACTTTGATGAATTTAAAAAATTAATTGAATTCCAAATTGCAAATAAAGCAGATAGCATTATTGTATGTGGTACTACAGGAGAATCTTCTACAATGAGTTTAGAAGAAAAAAAACAAACAATTAAATTTGCAGTAGAAACTGTAAATAAACGTATTCCTGTTATAGCTGGTACTGGTGGAAATTGTACTTCATCTGTTATTGAATTTACAAAATATGCAGAAAGCATTGGTGTAGATGCAGCTCTAATTGTTACCCCATACTATAATAAAACTACTCAGGATGGGCTAGTTGCACACTATTCTGCAATAGCAAAAGAAACAAATTTACCTATAATTCTTTATAGTGTTGCTAGTAGAACAGGTGTTAATATTACTCCTGCTACTTGTAAAAAACTATCAAAAATAGAAAATATTGTAGCAATAAAAGAAGCTAGTGGAAATCTTTCACAAATAGCAGAAATTGCAAATTTATGTGGAGATGATCTACATATATATTCAGGAAATGATGATCAAATAACTCCAATACTTTCTGTTGGTGGAATCGGTGTTATATCAGTATTATCCAATATAGCTCCAGAATATACTCATAATATAGTTCATAATTTTGAACAAGGAAACATCAAAGAAGCTACTTCTTTACAATTAAAAGCTATTCCTTTAATTAAAGCTTTGTTTAGTGAAGTAAATCCTATTCCTGTAAAAGCTGCTTTAAATATGCTTGGATATAATGTTGGAACTCCTCGTCTTCCTCTAATTGAAATGAGTGAAACTGGAAAAAATTCTTTAAAAAGCGAATTATTAACATTTGGTTTATTAAAATAATATGATACAATAGTATAAATACAATAATTTTAAGAGGTGCATTTAAAATTGGAAATTACAAAAGAAAATAAAAACAGTTTAATAGTTTCAGAACCTAATCTTGCTGAGTTTAAATTTATTATAAAAGATATAGCTACAAACAAAAATATATCAGCATTAAAAGAACGTGTTCAACATGCTAGTAGTTCTAGATTTTCTCATTGTTTGTGCGTTTCTTACTATACTTATGTAATATGTAAAAAACTTGGCTTAGATTATATTTCAGCTGCTCGAGGAGCTATGTTGCATGATTTTTATTACTACGATTGGAGAGATAAACATGTGGAAGGACAAAAAAAATTTCATGCTTTCAGACATCCTCGAATTGCGCTTAATAATGCTTTAGAAATTTTTGAACTTAACGATCTTGAAAAGGATATTATTGTAAAACATATGTGGCCACTTACAATTAGATTTCCTTCTTATAAAGAAAGTTATATTGTTACTTTAGTTGATAAATATTGTGCAACTCATGAAGTAATTAAAAAAATCAAAAAAAATATATCAAAGTTATCATACAAATAGTTTTATAGATTTCTTAAAAATCTAAATATAAGTAAAAGGTAAAAATAAATATGGTAAAAGTTTTAATTAATGGTTGTAATGGAAAAATGGGACAAGTTCTTGCAGAAGAAATAAGATTAACACAAGATATTGAAACTTTATGTGGATTTGATAGAATAGATACTGGAGATAATTCATTTCCTGTTTTTACAAATATTGATGAAATTAATTTAATTCCAGATGTTATAATAGATTTTTCTATTCCAGAAGCTACTTTCAATATCTTAAATTTTGCAAAAAAGAACAAAATTCCAACTGTAATTGCCACAACTCGGATTTTCTGATGATGATATAAATAAAATAAAAGAATATTCTGAAGAATTCCCTATTTTTAGATCTTCAAATATGTCTTATGAGATTAATCTAATGGCAAAATTAGTTAGCGAACTTGCAAAAAAACTTTCTGATTCTGATATCGAAATTGTTGAAACTCATCATAATAGAAAAATAGATAGTCCTAGTGGAACTGCTCTTATTTTAGCTGACAGTATAAATGAAGCTCTAAATAAAGAAATGCACTATGAATATGATAGACATAGTAAAAGAGAAAAAAGAGATAAAAAGGAAATTGGTATTCACTCAATTAGAGGTGGAAACGAAGCTGGTAAACATAGTGTTATATTCTTTGGGAATAATGAAAGTTTGGAAATTACACATAATGTAAACTCAAGAGCTGTTTTTGCCAGTGGTGCTATAAAAGCAGCTCAATTTATAATTCATAAAGATACTGGATTATATAATATGAATGATATTTGTTAAAGTTTTAAATTTTATATTATTTATAAAACTAAAAAAGCATGTTTTTACATGCTTTTTTAGTTTCAACGCTATTTTGAAATTAATATTTTTAATTTTATTAATTTCGAATTTCTAATTTACTTTCAAAATAAAATAAGATAGACATAAGTTATTTCTAGAACAGAAATTTTGAAAAAAATAAATATCACTAAAAGACTTTATACAAATCTCTATATTTTGTTTTATTGCCAATTTTTTTAAAATTTATGTACAATATTTGACAAAAAATTTATATAATAAAAAACTAAAAAACTTTCATATTATATAAAAAAGACAAATATAGTAATAGATTTATTATACTATATTTGCCCCTTATTAACTTATTTTCTTATTTTTAAAATTTGATTTTTTAAAGAATAAAATATTTTGATTTAAATTAGAATGTTAATATTATACTCAATAACCCGCTAAAAATCAAGCTTTTCTTACTTTTTTCTTCTTATAATCCAACCATTTTCCACTTTAGCAGGAATTTTTAATATAACTTTTTGTTCCTGTTTTCCAGGATTAACTGTTGAAATTTCTTCAAAGCTTTCAGCATCCCATAAATTTTCTATTTTAAATTCTAATGGTTCTATTTTATTTGGAATAATAACCTCTAATGTATCACCAACAGATAATTTATTTCTTATTTCTATTAATACTTTATCTTCCATTGTTTTTATCACTTTTCCACCAAATTCATAATCTGCATTATATTGGTGTCCAGCATAATCTTGAATATCTTTATTTTCTCTATCATTAAAATAAAAAGTTGTAAGACCTCTAGTTTTTGTTTTTTCTAATTCTTTTATATATTTTTCTGGATCAAATTCATTTGGTGCTTTTATATAATCATCTATAGCATTTCTGTATGCATTTACAACGGTTGCCACATAATATTCGGTTTTCAACCTTCCCTCTATCTTAAGACTATCTAATCCCATTTCGATAATTTCAGGAATTTCTCTTATTAAGCATAAATCTTTTGATGAAAAAATATATGTTCCTTTTTCATCTGTTTCAACAGGCATTAAATTTCCTGGTTTGTTTTTTTCTTCAACATATACATTATATGCCCATCTACAACTTTGAGCACAATCTCCTAAATTTCCGTTTCTAGCAGCTAAAAATTCACTTAAAAAACATCTACCAGAATAAGCAAAACAAATTGCACCATGTACAAACATTTCTATGTCTAAATCTTTAGGTTTATTCTGCATTATTTTCTTTATTTGTTCTTTATTTAATTCTCTTCCTAAAATAATTCTTTTAGCACCATTTCTTTTCCAGAAATTACATGTATGATAACTTACAGTATTTGCTTGTGTACTAATATGTATTTCGGTATTTGGAGCGTATTCTCTTACTATATCTACAACTCCCCCATCTGCTACAATAATAGCATCAACTCCCAATCTGTCAAGTTCTGCTGCTTGTTTTCTTATTTCTTCATAAGTCTCATCCCATGCAAAAATATTTATTGCAACATGAACTCTTTTTCCTATGCTATGAGCATATTTTATTGTTCTTTCTAAATCATCATCTTGAACTTCTGATCTAGAACGTAAAGACAAAGATGGAGTACCACAATAAACAGCATCTGCACCATACATAAATGCAATTTTAGCTTTTTCAAAAGAACCTGCTGGAGCTAATAATTCTATTTTTTTCATTTTATTAAATCCTCTCATTTTTTAATTGTAATTTTTTTGTGTTTTTTCTGTGTTTTGCCTTCTAATATTGTAAATAATCAATTATAATATCTATGAAAAATCACTATATTATTATATCATGCAATTTATTTATCTTCAATACGATTTTTGTCGATAATTGTTGATTTTTCAAATATTGAAATGGCTTGAAATGATTGATTCTTAAGGCAATTTATGATATAATAAAAAAGTATATGATGTATTTTTAAATACAAATTCAATGATATATTCTAAAAAGCGAGGATTTATGAAAAAAAATAATACAAAGTCTATATCCGGGTCTACTTATGATTGGGAAGTAAAAGATATAGACTTACAATTAAACCATTACATAGGAAATTCAACTGATGTTATTAAAAAAATAAAATCAGATATTGAAAAATATTTAAAAAATAACAATGTTTCTAATAAAACTCGAGAAATTTATTCAGCAGTTTATTGTGCTTTAGATTATTATAAAGAAAGTTCTCATCAACCATCTGCAGAATTTTATAGTACATCTACTTTGGCTAATTTTTTAAAAACACTTAATGCAGATTATAATAATCTTTCAAGTACATTCAAATCAGATGATCCAAACGACTTACCTGTTATTGATATATCTGCTAGAATTAAATCTCCAGCAAGCTTTGTAAAAAAAGTAAGAGAAAAAATAAATGAGTATATAGTAGAAGAAAGAGATTTATCCTATTTTAATGAAAGCTTAAGAGATTTAATGGGAGCTAGAGTGATTATAACTCCCCCTTCATCAATTCAAAAGCAAGGTCTTCAAGCTGAAAGTGATTATTTATATCAAGTAGTCTATTCTTTTATGGAAAATCGAGGAATTAATAGAAAATCAGTTGCGCGACCAGGAGATTTTAAATTTTTATCAGTAAATACTAGGTACAATCCTAATAAATTAAGTGAAATTAGATCTAGACCAGCGAACGATGGGTTTGATACATCAATAAAAAATGGAAAAGTTGAACTTTTTATTCCTGAAAAAAGAATACCTGAATTTGATGAACCAAATGTAGATTCAGTAGCTAAAGATTACAATATGTGGCCAAAATTTAGTGGATATCAAAGCATTCATATATGTGTAATTCCTAATTATTCAGATTCAGTAAAACCTGCCAAATTACCACCTTGTATATTACCACCAAAAGTAAATAATTTTTATATTGAATACCAATTTAGAACCGCTAAACAACATGATTTTGCGGAACATGGTGTTGCATCTCATAAAAGATACAAGACTATAGATGATAAAGAGCGATATCATAGACTTAGAATTCCTCTTTACATCACTTATGATGAAAAAAATGAAAACTTTAGACTATTAAATTTTGCGGAATCTTATGAATTAACTCATGGTCATACATTTAAAGACATGTTTAACATTAGCTTTAATGACTTTATTGATAGATTTACAACTCAAGAACAAAATGAAGTTTTAGCAGGATTAAAAAGAGTTGAATATGATAGCGAAAATATGCCATATTTAGTTGAGAACGAAAAAGAAATTTGTGCCCCTTCTGAAGAATTAAGTAAAATAATAAAAATAAAACCTGAAAAAAAAGGTGAAATCACAAATATATTTGAAGCTCTTGGTGCTATAGATAGCACTATTGCAGTAAGTTCAGACCCAGATACATCAGATCTTCAAGTTTCAAAAATAAAGCCAAAATTCGGCGTATATCCTGTACAAACATCTGAAGAAAGACAACAAGAATCAACTAGAGATGAGTCTAATACTTCTCAAGTTGATCAAATTGACAGCGAAAATCGAGAATGTTCTAGTGATAGATCTGTTACAGATCCACATAGTGATGATTCTGATGGACCAGAAATTTAATAATAATAAATATAACTTTTAGCGTATAACTGTTAAAATCAAATATCTAGAAAATAACACTAGATATTTGATTTTAATTTATACGCATTTTAATTATCTTTGTTATTCAATATTTTTATTCAATGTTTTTTATTTAAACTCATCTATTTTATTTCAATCTGTTTTATTATATTTGCTCTTTGCAATTTATTCAATTCCATTTTTTAATTCCTTTTTTCAAATTTAATTTATTTATTATGAGCTTCAATTTATCTGATTTCTTAAATAATCTCTTCCTTCATATTTTGAAAGAACTTTCATGTTAATATTTTCCTTTTCAAGTTCCTTCAAAATTTTTAAAGTATCATCTTCTGAATCTAAGTCAATAATGACTAAATTATTATAAAAATTTCTTCCTAAAGAAATTTCTCTTATATAATTTTCTATTCCATCTTCAACATTTTTTACTGTCATTATTAATTTTATATTTTCTTCAATTTTTTTATATGTAGTATTTCTAGTTATCTCTTGAATCATAACTAAAAGTCCATAAATGGCAAAACACCATATAATACCATATATACAAGCCTCTAACATACTTTTTCTCCTTTCACACAAATCTAATATATCTTATGTATATCTCATTATTTATGTGAAGTATTTTTATAATTCGAAAAAAACAAAATAGAAAAACTCAAAGAACTTTCTTTGTAAAGAACAAAAGTGGAGATTATGATAATTTCAAAAGACTAAATTTTATGCAAATGTCCACGTCTTTGTTCGCCCTACCAAGTTTTTTGAAAAAAACTTATGTGCAATATTGAGCGTAAGCCTTTATTTAGTAGGAAAGTGCTCTGCACTTCCTACTAAATAAAAAAAGAACTTCAAAAGTTTTACTTTCAAAGTTCATTTTTAAAACTAACTATAATTTCAATTATACTAACATTAAAATTGCTGTATCAGCATTGTCACCTTTTCTAGGTTCCATTTTTAATATTCTTGTATATCCACCAACTCTTCCTTCATATTTTGGTGCTAATTCATTAAATAACTTATTCATTAAGTCAACACCTTCAACTTTGTTAACTTTTTTCATTATTTTTCTTCTAGCATTTAATCTTGATGGCATATCTTTTTGTCTTTTTTCCATCTTTTCTTCTTTAACAACTTTCAAATATTCTTTTCCATTTTTACTTGTTGCTTTTTCTGTAACTTTTTTACCATTATTATCTAATTTTGCTTTAACAACTTTTACTTCTACTTCTTCAAAGTTTTTATATTCTTTTACAGCTAATGCTATAATACTATCTGCTAAAGCCTTAACTTCTTTAGCTCTTGCTTCTGTTGTAACGATTTTACCATTTAATAATAAATCTGTTGTTTGACATTTAAGCATTGCTAGTCTTTGATCAGTTGGTTTTCCAAGTTTTCTTGTTCCTGCCACTTTGCTTTCCACCTTTCTTAAAATTTATTCTTCTTCTGATGTAAAGTTTAAACCTAAAGCAATTAATTTGTTTGTAACTTCATCTAATGATTTTTTACCAAGATTTCTAACTTTCATCATATCTTCTTGAGATTTGTTTGCTAAATCTTCAACTGTTGCAATTCCTGCTCTCTTTAAGCAATTATATGATCTTACAGAAAGTTCTAATTCCTCTATAGGCATTTCTAAAACTTTCTCTTTCTTTGATTCTTCTTTTTCAACCATAACTTGAGTATTTTTAGCTGTTTCAGATAAATCTATAAATAATTCTAGATGTCCTGTCATAACTTTTGCAGCTAAACTCAAAGCTTCAAATGGTTTTAAGCTACCATCTGTCCAAACTTCAATTGTTAATTTATCATAATCTACCATTTGACCAACTCTAGTATTTTCAACAGAATAATTTACTTTTTTTACTGGAGTAAATATTGAATCTATTGGTAATACATCTATTGGATTATTATCTTTCTTATTTTTCTCTGCAACATTATATCCTCTACCTCTATTAACTGTCATTTCCATGTGTAAATCACAGTTACTTGAAGTTGTTGCTATATGTAGCTCTGGATTTAATATTTCAACTGTTCCATCTGTTACAATATCTGCAGCAGTAATTTCTCCAGCGCCTTTAAAATCTATTCTTATTATTTTTTCTTCATTATCAAAAACTTTAAGTCTTACACTTTTTAAATTAACAATTAACTCAGGAACGTCTTCTACAACACCTGGTACTGTAGAAAATTCATGTACTACGCCGTTTATTTTAACACTTGTTATAGCAGCTCCTGGTAATGATGATAATAAGATTCTTCTTAAAGAATTTCCTATTGTCATTCCATATCCACGCTCTAATGGTTCACATATGAATTTTGCATAATTCCTCTTATCGTCTG
>CABUJR010000029.1 GCA_902492015.1 uncultured Eubacteriales bacterium
AATAGATTTTGAACAGGTAGCAT
The DNA here is from genome assembly GCA_902492015.1 of uncultured Eubacteriales bacterium. Classification (GTDB taxonomy): domain Bacteria; phylum Bacillota; class Clostridia; order TANB77; family CAG-508; genus Scatovivens. Next base: position 24 of record CABUJR010000029.1, read on the forward strand.
AAAAAACTGTCCAACTTTCGTGGGTCACTTCAAGTTTCTAACACACTAGAAACTCAATTGAGTTTCTGTTGTGATTAGGGAGTACCCTAATAACCCCAGCAAAATTATTATTCTAGTAGTTACTATAGAAAGTGAAATAATAATTTTGTTGTAGTATTTGAGTTTCTATATAAACTCAAACACTACTGAAAAAACTTGATGTTTTTTCATACTTTTTCTTAAATTTGCTTTTTTTCTTTTTTCATAAATCAAGCATTCCTTTCTAAAATATTTGATTATCGATAATCATTTGTCGTACGATCTAATTTCATAATACTCTGATTTTCAATGTTTATGTGGATTTGAGACAAAAAAAGACATTTTGATACATTTTGATACAAAATTTGTTTTTTTGCAAACTTTGTAACACTATATATCAATACTATTACAGGACTTTTTTGAAGAAAATCGCCGTGTAGATATTTTACACAACAAAAAAGAGACTTATGAAGTCTCTTTTTATTGATATAACTAGTGTTTACGACATTTAATTTAGTGAAAAAGTAAAACAATTAGAACTTTAATAATTTGCAAAAAACTACTTTTTAAAATGATTTTTGGATATGAATATGATAGTAATGTATTTACAAATAAAAATTTTATTGAAGAATTGTTTAAATGTATATAAAAACGAATTTATACGTATTAATTAAAAATAATTACTAAAACTATTTATGTAAAAATAAATAGTTTTTACTCTAATTCCTTTATGAAATCTTTTAGCATTTCTTCCATTGTAATATTGAATGTTTTACATAAAGCATAAAATTCATATTCTCTAACTACTCTTTTGCCTGATTCGATATTTTGCAAAGAAGATTTTGAGATATCAATTCCTAGTAATTGTAATTTGCTGGATAATTGTGATAAAGACATTTTATTTATTATGCGGTACTTTCTAATATTACCTGAAATTACATTGAGTTTTCCATTATATTTATAAGTATTTTTCATAATTAATAGTATTTCCTTATTAAAATCTTTTTATTGATTTTATTATAAAAAGGTAATATAATCGTATTATAGACAATACACCAACAAATTTATTTTAAAAGAAAGGTTATAAAATGAGTAAAAGATTTTATGGTAAAGGAATAAATTATAACACTTGGTATTATATGTATTCTAATAAGCGTATAATAAATATATATAAATATTTATCCCTAAAAGAATTAGAGATATTAAGGAAAATAGGTATTATTATTGAAAATAAGTTATATACGCAGCAAGAATTGGAAATATTTGAGAATAATTTATATGAATATTACAAAACAGATAAAAAAAATAATGTCGTAAAAAATACCTATATAAAAAATATAGGTATTACACGAAATGATTATATGAGAATTTTAAATATATTTGAGAAAATTTATATAGACTATAATATATAATTAAACAGTAATAATTACATTTGTTCAAGTATTGTTGAGATTATTTCAGAAACAGTTGGTAATCGTACTAGTTCAATATAATTAAAAAAATTTATTAAATAATTTTTATTATAATTAACGTACATATATTTAGTTGCTTCCCTTATATCACCTTTTATTGTATTAGGTGGTTTATTATACTTATCACTCAGATAATTAAAGATGTTATTTAATTTAAATACTTCTACATGATTAATATATAGGTATTTAATGGCTTCAATTATATATTTAGTACCACAGTGTTTGTACTTAAAACCGATATTTTCTAATATTCTTTTTAGTTTTGTTTCAATTATTAGTTCATCATAATTATTTTCTTTTTTTAAAGTTAATACATTTAGTTGTTCTAGTAAAATATCTATATTTTTAGTTCTTTTTATATATTTAAATATATACTTATCATATTTTTTTATTTCTGATTTTTTAAGCTTTTCTATATCGTCATATAGAATAAATATAGATTTTTTATAGAAATCTATATTGTTTTGAGAAATAAATTTTAAAAAATTTTGAAATTTATTGAAGTTTAAAATAATTATATCAACATTGTTATTTTGTATACATGTATATATTTTAGGATTTTTAGTTGTATAAAAACTATACAATTTTATATTAGGTATTGACTCTGAAACGTTGTTAATTATATTTTCTATATATGATATATCATTATCAATTATTAATAGATTTTGCATTTATTCCTCTCTTATTATAATAAAATTATCTTATAAAAAGTGTAAAAATTTTAAAAAAAAGTAACACTTTTTGAAAAAAATAAAAAGTGTTACTTTTTTTATAGTTATTAACACTATGTAGATGTAAAATGTTTTATGAAAGGAGTAAAAAATTGAATGATTTAAAGCAAATAGAAGATTATTACAAAGTGAGAAATCAAATAGATTGGGATAAAATAATAGATGATTATACACCATACATTAATACGATAATCAATAATATGGCGGATAGTTTAAGCTATGAAGATAAAGAAGAAATATTATTAGATACGTTTTTTATGCTATGGAAAAATCAAGATAATATTTTGTACTCATTAAAAGCGTATATTATTGGCATAACTAAGAATCTAATTAAGGAAAAATTAAGAAAAAGGCATATTACATATAATATATCTGACTATGAAGAAATCTTAACTGATTGCGAAAATAATATAGATATGGAAGAAAGACCAGAAATTATAATAATTGAAAAATTGTTTAAAACATTAAAAGAAATTGATTTTAAAATTGTTAATATGTTCTATTACTCTTCAAAATCCATTAAAGAAATCGCAAAAGAATTGAATATGTCAGAATTTAATGTAAAAACCAGATTATATAGAGTCCGAAAGAAAATAAAAAAAGAACTTAATACAGGGAGGGAAAAATGAAAGAAAACAATGAAGATATTAAGCAAAAATTTAAGTTAGGAATTGTTATATCACAGATTAAAAGTGATGAAAATAAGAAAAAATTTTTAAAAAAAGGTTTTAATATAAAAAAATATGGTTTAGTTGCTTGTTTTTGTATAATGTTTATAACAGGTACAGCATTTGCAAAAGATATAGAAAATTTTATAAAAGATAAATTTGGAATAGGGTTAGGTGTTCAAACTGCTGTTGAAAATGGATATGTAAGTGAATTAAATGAAGAAATTGAATTTATAAATTCTGATGTAACCATTACTAAAGAAAATTCAGACGAAGTATTAGATACATTTGAAACTGGTATAAGAATAACAGATTTTCTTATGACAGATACAACACTAACACTTAATATGGAAATTAAATTTGATAAAAAAATAAACCAATATAAAAATCTAAACAAAATAGTAGATGGAAATATAGATTATGAAGGATTTGGAAATATTAAATTTGATTTGTTCATTTTAGATGATGAAAATAAACTAATATGCTCTCCATCTATTAATGAAGAATATATATTTAATAATTTTTGTGATAATCATAACCTAAATTTAGAATACTTAGAATTTAGCGAAAACTATTTAAATTGTATAACAAACTATAATATAAGAGAGATAGATCCAGAAACCAATATAATAAAAATAACCTGTGTTATCAGTGGTGATGAAATGCCAAAATCAAAAGAATTAAATATATATTTTAATAAAATTACATTTGCACCAAAAGAAAATTTAGAAGATTTTTCAGAATACTTTTTTTTATCAGGTAATTGGGAAATTAATTTGGATGTACCTAATGAAATGTATAACCGAGAAGATATTTCATATAAAATGATAAGTTGTGATAATGATTCTTTTGATGTGTATGAAGCTAAAGCAACTGATATAGGTTTTATAATTGGTATAACGATATCAGACATATATTATCCAGAATGTCCAGAGGAATTATTGAATCGTCAAAAAGAGATTTATGATGAATATAGTTCATATACGATAAAAAATAAGGAAGATTTTATTAAATTATATGGAGACTCAAAATATGTAGAAATGTACAGTAATTTTATGAATAAATCTAATCCAATAAGATTAACTGGAAATTCTCCAGTTATTTGGGAAGAAGCAACAGATGGTTGTTATATTATAAATTCTAATGGAGATAAATTTTTACCTTCATCATCACTAATATATAATCAGAATTCTAATTTTAAGTATGAAAAAGAGTATGATGAAAATGGTTTTGCAGTAGTAACTTATTTAAATGAATATAACTTTTATGATATGTTTGAAATGACTAAATATAATGCTACAAATAGAATTAATGTTATTATTGACTTTTATGGAAAACCAGTTAATATACTTTTAGAAAAAGAATAATATGCTTGGTTTAATTTAAAAGTTAATCAAGTTACATTATATAATATTATAAATAAAATTTTTTACCTTTTTTACCTTTTTTTTATTTATAAAAAAATTGAGATATAATATATATGTTGAAACTTATTTCAATAATCAAAATCTACGAATATAGTTTTTGATTCAATAAAAGTTAAGGTGCTTGTAATTATGGAGGTAATAACATGAAGAAAAACTTTTCAAGCAAAATTGTGGTAATGCTTACTGCAATTTGTATGTTGGTAAGCTCATTTGCAACGACAACAGCTTTTGCGGCAGAAACGACAACTCCGAGTGTTTCGTATGAAGCTGCAGAGACCACGCGGGACTCCTTTGGTGGAAAAACAATCCCTTACGGCACAACTATTAATTATGTGATGAATAAAACCTTCACAGATTCAACTTTTCTGACAGTGCTTCGTGCTGACCCGGATGACCTTAGGGTTCATAGGGTGATTCTCAAATTTCACTTCAAAAGAGCGACGAGTGATGAGGGAATCAATCCTGTTAAATTAACGGTAGAATTAACCAGATCGGATGGCTATTCCAAGACGTATGTTTCGGATAGCACCAATTACGATGAAGCTGAATTCGTAATTGATGATTTTCCGGTTTCCCATGGCGGAATAGTATCTGTCTGGGTTGATGCCTCAACAGCTGATGGTTATGCCACGAATTCACACTACAGAAGTATCACAATCACCGAATCATGGGCTTATTGCGATTAATATTAAACAATAAGCTACATACCCAAGTAACGTAGGTTAGTTAAATATGCACCTGAAACTTTTTTGGGGGACACAATAGTGTCCCCGTTTTTCTATTTATATCACTAGTACTAAAATAAATATAATCAAAGCTTTATTAACGGGATAGGTGTCTCAAGTCTAAAATAAAAACATTGTAGATAATCATTTAAAATAGATAGGCTCTCCAGTTTTAATTGTTAATAATTTTATTACTAAAATTTATATTATTCACCATTATAATATTATATAGAGTCTTAACGGTAGGTAACAGGGGTAAAATGCAAAATTTGATGGTTGTACTTTTCGCCTTACAACCCCAATCACAGCCCCAAATGCAACTGTTCTGTCGTATCATATAAAATAAAAGTGTCTCCCAATGTCACCCAGTATAAATAAAGGTGTTGATATATAAGCGATTTAAGACACAAGTCTGACTAGCGGCTCCAGTATTAATCGAGTAAAATCTGCTATTCTCATTGCGAGAGTAAGATTTACTCGATTTTTCAGTTTTGTGTTCAAAAAATACTAGAGTAATAGTGAATAGTATGCTTAAGTGTTTTTTCAAATCATGTAATTTATGATTAATATAATAAAAAATAATTTTATAAAAAGTGTAACAAAAATTTTGTTAAAAAAACAAAATAATAAATAGAAGTAGGATTGCTAAGGTTTCTTAGCAATCCTATTATATAGGAGATGTGAGTTAATGTTATTAAGAAGCCTATTATATATAGAAACTATATTTAAAATTTTTAAATTAAAAACTCACCCCAATTTGACGGGGTGAGAAATAGTCATCAAAATAATTGACTATTTATTTAAAAAAAGAGATAGCTTTAAGAATAATTAGTTACTTTAAACCTTTTAAATTATCTTATGAATATTTGTGTATATTACACTTAGTTATATCATTCTAAGATAAGGTTGTAGCCATAGTATTTTTCGATACCATAACTTTGGGTACTTCCAATTACCGTAATCGTGTATGTACCACCTTTGAGAGCAAAACTCTCTGTGCTGTGGGCGCCACCATCCCCAATTAACGTTCTTTCAATACGCTCAGAACCAGACTGTATTGCTATACCGCCAGTTATCCCCTGCGAATCAAAAGAATAATTAATGTGATATGTTCCAGCAGGAATTCTGCCGAACTTAGCATTGTTTGAAGATTGAAGACCCGAAAAATATCCGGAAGTACTACCTGATATTGGGTAAACCACAGAAAACCGTGGTTGTACGGTCGTACTTTGAACTGTTACGTCGTTTTCAGTTGTTACTATTGCTTCATTAAAAAATAGTTTATACTTTTTTACACTTTAATTGACAAAAGAATATTTTTGATATTTAATAATAAATAGAGGTATGTATATGAAAAAATATAAGAAAATTTTATTACTAATAATATTATTAATAGTTGTAGTATTAATAGTTATGTCCTTTTTTAAAAATGAAATCTTTACATTTATATGGGTAAGAGGATATGAAAATAAATATAGAGATATAAATTTAATTGAAAAAAATTTATCTTTTGATAAAAATGTAAATTTAATTGAAGAAAATAGCATAAATATAAATGATTTTAAAATAAGTTTATCTGATTTTAGTTATAATCAAAATGATAAAAAATTAAATTTTAATTTAAATTTCAAAAATGAAAATGAACTAAATAATGTTGGATATATATTAAGAGTATATAATTCAGATTACTGTTTAGGGGATAGATTTAATGGTCATATTTCATTGAATTCTGGTATAGAATATATTATAAGCCGTAATAAATTTTATGAAGAAAATTTTGGATATAAAAGTCAAACTATAGATTTAAATAATACTGAAATTATAAAAAACGATTTATTGAATAGATGTAGAATGCTTAAACAAGATGAATTATTGGAAGATGGAAGTTTAATACATAAAATTTCTTTTGAATTACCAGAAGAATTTATAATAAGTGATAACTTAAATATAGAATTATTTGATTTAAATTATCAGAACATAGGAGATAAAACAATATATCAAACTCAAAGTCCTTTAACACAAATAGAATATAAAATTAGTTTAAGTGAAAATTAATATAAATAAAATGAAGAATATTATATTATAATATTCTTCATTTTATTTATATTTGATAATTTTAGATAGTCAGAATTGTTACTCAATGACTCCAAGAAAATTATAATTCTTAGTATGTAAGTATTCTAGTAAAAAAGTCTGAATAACGACTCAAAATTAAACTTTATTTATAGAAATGTAATATAATTTGATAATATATGGAGAAAATTAGGACTATACATATAATGGAAATAGATAATAAAAAATGGTTGTTATGCAGATAAATTTTATCTGCTTTATTTTATTTCTCAATATATTATTTCCTTTTTATTTAATTTAGTAATTTGATTAATACTAATAAAAATAGATGGTATTAATAGTAATCCGATAATTTGCATTTTGTTATTTATATTGTTTTCTATTAAATAATTGACAAAATGATTATCTAAATCTGGGCGTTCGTAATAAATTTTTTTATTTTCATTTGTATCATATATTATATTTAATTCATAACTAAAGATTTTAGAATGTAGTATAATTTCTTTTACATTTCCATCAATTGTAATATCGTCCTTCTCTAAATAATTTTGTATTGTATTAATATTATTATTATCTACTTTAACAATATAGTTTGAATTATTGAATTCGTATATGCATAAAATTATAAGTGGTAATGGTAAAATGATAAAAATAGAACTTATAATAGAACTAATTAAGTGTTTCATAAATTCCTCCTAATTTATATTTATTTTAATAGAATTGTATAATAGTAGTCAAGTTTTTATAAAACAATATTATGAACTATTAAAAAGATATCACAAATAAAAAAAGTTGCATAAATTATAATATTTTTTAATTGATTCTGTATATATCTTAATCTATCTTTACCTACTTTTAAAAATTCAAGTTAATTTTTTTCTATAATATAAACACAAAATTAATCAAGAAAAATTTTCTGATCTCAATGCGAGAATAAGACTAGCTCTATTTTTGCTTTTTATATAAAAAATATTAGAATAGCAAGGGGGTAATTTTTAATTTTCTTTAATAGCAGTATACTCACTATAATTATCTACATTGAACAATTTTAACTTATAACTAATTATTTTCTTTTTCAATCCACCTAAAGAGTTTTTGGTGTGGGTTGTTTTCTTGTTTATAAACAGATTTTTATTATTGCACAAATGTTAAAAAAATATCTTCTATTGACTCTTACTAAAAATGAAACCTTTGAACTACAATGGTTAGAGACGATAAGTTTGAATAGTGCTCCATCTTAGGTGAACAATTTAAGGAACTACTTCAATTTTTTTGCAACAATTATAATTTCATTTTGTATAATATGGGGAAATGCTATTTTTAAAGCATTGTGAATGTTTAGTAAAAAGGTAGAAAAAAATATATATTTATAATATAATAACTAAAATAGATACTGATAAAAAATTATTTGGATAGGGGGTGTTTATAAAATATTTTAATTATAAAATATAGAAAGGAGACTTACTATGAAGAATAATTTTTTGGTTTTTATAATAGTAATATTAATAATTTTACTTGCAATATGCTTGGTAATTATCTATCAAAACAATTATTTAGGAACAAAAAATGAGGTTTTATCGAGTGGAGAAAATGTAACTAAAAATGAGAGTTTAGAAGAAAATCTAGTTGAAAATTCAGCTGTGGTAGAAGAAATAACAGACGAAGAAAGAAAAGCTGTTGAAGAATATATAAGCAAGGTTTGTGATGGTAATGTAAAAATATATGAATTTAACAATATAAATGATGCCGATAAGAAATGGATATATTCTCATTATCATGATGAAGAAGATTACAATATGTCTGGTGTAAGCGAACAAGAATTAGTAAGTACGTTAAAAGAAATTTTTGGAACAAATTTAGAACTTGATGTAAAAAAAGATACTGAAAATGCAGATGGAGATTATATTCCAAAATATAATGTTCAAACAGGAAAATATGTATATAGTCCTTATGGAGATACTATAGGAACTGATTATGCGATTGATACAATAACAAAGAAGGGCAATAGATTTACAGTTAGATTAGTAGAATATTCAGTACAGCGAGATTTAGAGAGAAACGCAGATTTAGATTATGCTGTTTTTAGATACAATGAAGTAACAGATGAATTTTGGAAAAATTGGCAAAAGGTTTTTGAAATAGCAATACAACAAGAAACGAAAAAAGAAGAAATTGACCAAAAAGTTTTAGAACAAAAAGATAAATTTTTATTATATGATTTTGTGATTGAAGAAAATGAGATTGGAAGTTTTTATGCAGTTGAATTCAAAAATGTTAGAAATAATAGTTAAATCATATTTAATTGAAATATTTTAGATAAGAAATACTTAATAAAAAATTGTTAATTAAATAATTAAATTAGAATAAAAGGTGTTACTAAAAAAATAGTAACACCTTTAACGTTTATGGAGAGAAAAAAGACATTATGGAAAAAGAATTAAAAGAATTTAGTTTTTATGATACATTTGAATGTCAAAATTTGAAAAACTGTTCTCTTAATAGATAAGTAGAGAGTACCTTTTTTACTAAAATAAAAATTTTATAAAAAAGGTGTAACAAATTATCTTGATAAATGTATTATAAGTGTAAACATAAAAATTAACAAAGAAAGGAGGAAAAATATGTTAGAGGTGGAAGTAAAAGAAAAGATAGATGTAGAATTGTATGAAGATTTTCTAAATGGTAATAATGAAGCTTTTAATAAAATTGCAATAAAATACCAAAATCAATTAATAAATTTCATAAATGGATATGTTAAAAATACAGATATAGCTGAAGATTTAGCACAAGATACTTTTTTATATGTATTAGTTAATAAAAAAGAATATGATTTTAAATATACTTTAAAAACATATTTATATACTATTGCTAAATGTAGAGCAATAAATTATTTGAAGAAAGAAAAGAAGAAAATTGAATTTAATCAAGATGAATTATATCAAATAGAAGAGATAGATTTTGATGCTGACATTGTAAAGTCCAAGAATATAGAAATAATCAGAGAAAATATACAGAATTTAAAATATGAATATAAACTTGTAATATACTTAAGAGATTTTCAAGATTTTCAATATAAAGATATTTGTAAAATTTTAAATAAAAATATGTATCAAGTAAAAGTTTTAATACATAGAGCAAGAAAGGCTTTAAAAAAACAAATTGAGAAGGGAGGATATAAATATGATGATTGGAAATGATTTTACAGACAAGATTTGGAAGAAGTATGATGAATATAATTCTTCCAAAAATAAAAATGATTTTTTTCAAAAGCACCAATATAAAAACACAGAGTATATTAGAAGAGTTCAAACTTTTTTGTCATTAATTGCAATTATTATAACTACTGTTGGAGCTTCTTATGCGGGAACAATTATATATGAAATAATGCAGAGTAATTCTCAAAAGAATACAATAGGTGAAATAAATTACAGCGAGTTTTATGGAGATTTAACTCTTGAAGATGGAAGATTTTATAAAAAAATTTATTCTTATGAGGAATATTTATCTATGAAAGAAAGATTTGGAAATATTATTGAAATAACAGAAGAAGATTTTAAAGATTATTTTGTTTTAGTTATTGCTCTAGAAAACTACGAAGAAGCTGGAACGTATATATCAAATATAGGTTCTGATAATGATAATCTTTATATTGAATTAAAAAAGTATGGTGAAAATGAGGAATTTGATATAAATAATAATGTTTTATCAACAAAAATTTCAAAAGAGCAAGATAGAGAAAATGTAGAAATAGAATTAATATATGATGTTATAAAGCCAACTTCAGATAAATTTAATTCATTGGAAGAATTACCTATGGAATATAATGAAGAACAAGCAATAGAAGATGAATGTTTTGTTATAAAGAATTCTCAAATTATTTCTCATAATGGAAATGAATTAGAAGAATTTATAAGGAATGCTAAGAATGGAGAAAATACTTTTATAAGAGTTGTTGTGTGTTATGAAGATGAAGTGACCCACGAAAGTTGGACAGTTTTTTATGCTACCTGTTCAAAATCTATT
>CABUJR010000030.1 GCA_902492015.1 uncultured Eubacteriales bacterium
TTTTTGAAAATACACATTTAGTAACCAATAATACCCTTCAATTAAAACAAAATATTTTCTACTTCTTACTTTTTCACTTCTCCATCTACAAGTTGGATGTTTTTTTAACATAACCTCTATAGCTTTTCTTAAATCAACATGTGATATTTCTTTTCCATGTTTAGTCGTTAATCCTAAATTGTGTAATCTATTTAAAATTTTATTGTATGATAAAAAAATACTATCTAAAGCTTGCTCCGAATCTCTGAACACTTTTCATCACTTCCTTAATATAAAAATTTATTAATGCTTGTTTATGTAGCATTAATAATAAGCAAAATTTATTTTGCTCGAATATAGGTAATATTTTTTAGTACCTAATATTCGCCAGCGTGGTGTTTTGACACCCTTTTGGCTGTTTAGGGAAAAATCCCTAAAACCCTTTTTGTCTCTCCGAGGGAAATTTTTATTCATTTTTTTAGTAACTCTTGTTTGTATTTTAGAAAAAGTTTGAACAAAAAATTCAAACTTTTTCTATTTACAATTGTTATAATTTATATTATAATTTTATTAGGTTTTTAGATTGAGTTAGCAAATAGTTTGGTCGCTTATGCTAACTTTTTCTTTTGTTTTTCTTTCTTCTGTAATTGCAATTCCATAACACATTTCATTCAGAACTTCAACGATTTCTTCTGAAATTTCTGTATCATTTTCAGTAGATAATTGTTCAATTAATTGCTCTTTATTATATCTTGTTGTAATAACAATTGGTAATTCATTATCATATCTATTACTAATAATTTTATATAACTTTTCCAAAGCCCATTTGCTTAAATTTTCATTACCAAAATCATCAATAATTAACATATCTACATTAGAATATAGTTCAATAATTTCTATTTCTGATAGTCCTTCTTTGTTAAATGATGCTTTAATTCTATCAATTATAGAACTACTTTTTTCCATTAATACAATTTTATTTTGTTCAATTATTTTATTCGCAATGCAAGCTCCAAAATATGTTTTTTCATAACCTATATTTCCATAAATAATTAATCCATTCTTCATCTCAGATTTAATGCATAAATCTGTAAATTTTATTAATTGATTTATAACATTTTTCTCTTTGTATGTATCACTAAAATTTTCAAAATTATATTTTTGTAATCTCTTTTTCATATAGTTATCTTTATAGATATTATTAATAATTTTTCTATACTTTTCCTGTCTTTGTTTTTCTTCTTGTTCTAAATCAAATTCTTTCCAAAATTGAATTGCTTTTTCACAATTACATCTTTCATATTCGATCATGTTTTTATCATAATTTACATACAAATAATCCAATCCAATTGGCTTTAAATTTTTATTACAAAATCCACATTTTGCACCTTCATTGGTGATAACTTTATAATTTGAATTCTTTAAATCCACTTTTATTCTCATCTCCTTCTTTTTCTATTTTATTTCTAATCTTTTTCTCTTCTTTAGTGTTACGTTGCGTTATTGTAACGTTACTTTTTTCTGTTTCACTTTTCTTTTTTTCACGATATTTTTGTTGTCTTAAACAATTTTGTAGTCTGATTTCTTCAAGTTTATCAGCACTTTGGTACTTAGACCAATTTTTGATTTTATAAAAATTTTCTTCTATAATAATCATTTTTAATTCTTCAAATTTTTCCAAACATTTTGTGATTTTTTTCCTAGACTTTCCCATAATCTTTGAAAATTCATCAACTGTCATTGGTTTATCTTCTGTTATTGATAATCTACCTTGATAATTACATTTCATTGCTATTGTTAAAAGTTGTATCCATACTCTAATTAGTGTATCTCCATCTCTTTCACTTTCTAGCAATTTTATTTTGTTATTATCAAAAAAATCCGTAGATAATTTTAACCATTGTAAATTAGCCATATCCTCCTTTCCTCACTTTCTTTTGAATCTAATCTATTGATTCTTGTTCCATTTTTGTTAAATATTCATCTAAAGCTTGTACTCTAAATAAATATTTTCCACCTACTTTAGCACATGGTATTTGCTTTCTTCTTACTAGTTGATTAATTAACCAATAAGAAATTCCTAAATACTCACTTGCTTCTTTCATCGTTAGTGTTGTTCTTTGAATCTTTTGTAGTTCCATAATATCACCTCCTGTTTTTTTGTAATTTAATATTGACTTTTGTTAACAAATGTATTATATTGTTTGTAGTTAACTCTGTAAATACTTTTTAGTGTATTTTGATAGCAGGTTAACTTTATTAAATTTCGTAAACTGTTAACGGAGGAATTATGAACAAATTAAAAATTGATGAACCTATTAGTATATTTGTTTCAAAGAACGAAACACTTACACATAAAGCATTTTTATATGCAAAAACAAAATCATCTAAGCCAAAATATTATAATCTAAAAAACATTAATACAGGTTATTTTACTATTAATACTACAACTACCACTCAGACACTTTGTACTGAACTTATTAACTTTTTAAATTGTAATTTTGATAATTATGATGATTGTTTTATGTGGTTTACTAAGTTTTTTACTTCATACATCATATATACTGGTGAAGATGATATAAATAAATTTGAAGTAAATAAACTTTATTCTTTTAATAAAGTAAAAGAATTATTTGAAAAATATTTTGAAGAAATAAAAAATGACTCAAAACGTGGTCAAAAACTATTATCAGAATTTGTTGATTATATATTTAACATTAATAATATTGAAGAAATTAAAGATTTTACTTCTAAAATAAGATTTTATATTTATTATAACTCTCATGCTAAAAAGCTAGATAGATTTATAAATAACTACTTTTCTATGCCACAAGGCTTTTCTTTTAGAACAATATCTGGTATTAAAGGATCTACAGAAAAAGATTTAATCAAATTCTTTAAGTCTGCTCCAGATTATGATGTTGAACCAGATTATAGTTCTAGTAATGACAATATTTATGGAATTTTATATGTTACATTGTTTCAATTTGTACTTAATAATAAATATCTTATAAAAAAATGTAAGAATTGTGGTAAATACTTTATAACAGATAATGCACGCATTAATTACTGTAATAATTTATACAAAGGAAAACAAACTTGTAGAGATATCGGAAACCAAATTGCTCAAAGAATTAAACAAGAAAATGAGATTGTTTATGGTAAATATCGTAAGATTTATGCCAAAAAAGCAATGCTAGTAAACCGTAATCCTGATATAGAATTTTATAAGATTGATTATGAAAATTGGAAAAAGCAAGCTAAGGAATTTATGGATGCCATTAGATCTGAAAAGAAAACTTATAAAGAATTTGATAAATGGTTGGAAGAAAACAAATAAAGGAAAAGTTTATTGCTTTTCCTTATTTATATAATCATTTCATAATCTATAATATCTCTTATATCATTTTCAAGTAAATAGTCATCAGAAATATATTCACCCCATTCACAATCACATGATATTAATTGATGCCCACATATAGGACACATTTCCCAGTCACATCCATCTAGATGAATTTCTCCTTTTTTAGCTCCACAATCGCCACAGTACTTGCAATCAATTGAATAATATGAATCATTCGTATTGAACTTATAATTATAAAATTTGTCTTCATCTCCATATTTTATTCTCTTATATGCATTATTATCTTTTGTAAGTATATACGAATAGTATTGATTTTCCTCAATATCCTCTTTAAACTGTTTTAATTGTTTTTTAGTAAACTCAATTCCTCTAAAAACCTCAAAATCCTTTGCATTATGTAAAATATTCTCAATAACATATTTATATTCTTCATTTTGATATTTATGGTGAAAAATTCTATAGTGTAATTTTATATAAAGCTCAAATAACTTACAATATTTTCTTTTTATTTCAATCGAATTAGCATTTACTTTAAAATGAATAAAATTATTTCTTATATTACCACAAGTAATCAATAAATCAGTTTCATTTTGTGAAAACAATTTTGGCTTTAAATTTTGCAATCTTGCTATCGATTTCGAATATGTTATAGTTTTTGCTTTATCGCTAATTTTCTCATCAATATTTTCATAAATCAAACTTTCGTTAATTCTAAACAGAGCTTCTTTTAATAGTAATTCAATTGCTTGAACCAATAATATAAATGTTGTTTTCCACTTTCTTTTTTCTTCTATAGAATTTCTATCTTCATCATGGCTTTCATCATATCCTATCTTTTTATAATAGTATAATGTTTCTTTAATATAATCATATGAATTCTCTATTAAATTTAATTCAAAATTCATCTTATATTTTCTCGCTTTCTTTTAAACCCTTATTGGAACATCAATTTTTCCTTTAGCTATACATACATCATTTTTTATTATATATGCTTCAACATAATGGTCACCATCAAATTTAGAATATTCAGTATGTGTATAACTATTTGTTTCTAAAATTTGTCCCCTAATATCGTTTTTTTGTTTAGCTAAATCTCCTTCGTTTTTTACTTTCCAAAGAATTTTATCTATACCATAATTCATAATTTCTGCTTTATTTACTATGTAAAATTCTAATTTTTTATCCCTCTTTAGAAACACATGATTTGTTATCATATCCCTTAAACTAGCTGGGCGGAATCCATCTTGTGTTACTATACAATCCAATTTTAAATTTAATACTACATCAACAGGATATTCATCTTCAATAAATTCTTCTGTATGATCATAAGCGTATTGTTCTTTTTCTTCTTCCTCATTTTGTGCTTTAGGAAATTCTTTTCCAAAAAGATTTCTTAATTCTTTATTTAAATTTTTAGAATCCTCATTTAAATCTTTAATTTTGTTATAAGCTTTTGTGGCTTTTTTTACGAATTTTCCTCCATCATCATTATATATTTTTTGATTACTTCCTATTGCAAACCAATAACTCTGATCTTTATCTTCATTCTTTAAAAACTCAAAAATATCTTTAACTAGATTTAAATAATTTTCATATCCACAATTTTGATATTCCTTCTTCTTTTCAAGGAAATTATTAGTTAAAGTGTCAATTAATAAGCCTTTAAATTTAAATCCTTTTTTGTTTTTCCATGATCTAAGCATATGACATATATTTGTAAAATTTCCATTTGTGTCATCATCTTTTTTCTTACATTCGTCTATTTCTGGAATTGGATTTGTAATCTTCCAGCTTCCTCCATCATTTGTATCTGGATATTTAAATGAATCATCATTTTGCTTAAATCCTGGAACTAATTCTACTGTGTATTTTGTAAAGTTTATTACTACAACTTGTCCATCACCTTTTAAGTCTGTATTAGGATATTTTTCTTTCAATACATTTTTTACTTCTTGTAATAATTGAGATTGTTTATTTCCATCATTATCATTTATTCTATCATAAACACTCTTAGGTAGATTAAAAAGTATGTCCAAATCACTTGTATTTTTTATTGCTGTAGTTCTACCAACTGAACCTACAATATACATATTAGATTCGTCATCATCTATGTCATAATAATGTTTATTTAGTTTTTTTGTAATGCCTTTTACTGTTGTTTGCATATCTTCAAAATTATCTAGTTTTATGTTGTTACAGAAATCACAAAAATCATCTTTAATCATTTATTTTCCCTTTCTAAGCTCTACAGGTAAATAGCTATCTATTTCTTCATCTGAAAATGTATTATCTTTTTGTATTTTTAAAGCTTTTGATGCTTTTTTTACAGCTCTATCACATGTAGATAAGCTTTTCTTGCATATATTATGATATTTTAATAATATCTCATCTCTCTTCTTAGTAGCTTCATCCAATTCTATCTTATTTAATTTTATATCTGATAATACACAAATGGTTTCATTTTTTAATTGTAAAAATTCTAATGCGCTTAATTTATGACTATCTCTTGATTCTTTTAAATTATATGTTTTATAAAAAGTATTTATAAATAGACATATAGCTGAAAAAACAGTGGTAATTATCTTTAAAGCAACTTCATCAATAAAAAAGCAAGTTAATAATCCTGATGTAGTAATTGCTGAAGATAATATCTTGCAAAATTCTAAAACATTAAACCAAAAAGAATTAATATCACTATGTTTTTCATGAATTTTATGGTTCCATACTATTGATGCAAAAATTTGTCTTATCTCTGATTCTATTATATTCATGTAAATTCCTCCTATATATTTGTCGTATTATATCATATTTTCTGTAAATAATCCAGTATTTTCAAAGGATTTTAGCTTTCAAATTTTCGACATTTTTTTACATTTTATTACATTTATAAATTTTTTAAGTTTATTTTTGAAATCTATTGCAATTTGTTAACTATTATTATATAATATCTTTGTTAACTAATATATAAATACTCCTCCCACCCATAGGCATACTTGAAAGGAGGTGAAATAAGTAATGGCTGGGAGTATAGAAAAAAGAGGAAAAAATAGTTACAGGCTAACAGTATCCGAAGGATTTGACCTAGATGGAAAACCTATGATACACAGAAAAACAGTACACGGAAATAAAAAAGATGCAGAAGTTGAACTAGCAAAATTTGTTACTGAAGTACAAAATGGTTTAGTAATTGATGGTAAATCTCTTAAATTTTCTGAATTTACAGAAATATGGAAAAGAGATTATGGTTCAAAGGAACTTGCTCCATCAACATATAAACGATATTGCAGAATGTTGGAAACAAGACTTTTACCATACTTTGGGCATTTCTATATTAACAAAATTAAACCAACTGACATTATGAAATTCTATGATTTACTTGAAAAAGATACTCAGTTAGTTAGAAAAAAAGGTAACAATGGTTCAAAAACAAAAAAGCCCTTATCTGGTAAAACAATTTTAGAGCATCACAGATTATTAAGAGCAATGCTTCATAAAGCTGTTTATTGGCAATTAATAGTGACGAATCCTGCTGAACGTGTTCAACCACCTAAAGCCAGAAAACCAAAAAGAAGATCTTATGATGATGAACAAACTAAAATATTACTAGAAAATCTTGAACTATTACCTAGTGAAGATACTAAGTATAAAGTTGCGATCATTCTTACAGTATTTACTGGTGTTCGTTTAGGAGAATTAATGGGATTAGAATGGCAAGATGTTGATTTTAAAAACGGAATTATCAGTATTAATCGTTCTAGTCAATATCTATCAGATATGGGAGTTTTCACAAAGGTTCCTAAAACAGAGAGTTCCATTAGAGAAATTGCAATACCTGAATTTATCGTTTCTTTACTTGAGGAATATAAATTATGGTATGAAGAACAAAAATCGATTTACGGCGAATTATGGACTAATTCTGATAGGTTATTTGTACAAGCAGATGGCAAACCAATGCATCCTTCTACAA
>CABUJR010000031.1 GCA_902492015.1 uncultured Eubacteriales bacterium
AGAATAATACAAATCAAGCCACCAGAGCCTTCATTTACGATACGTTCTAAAGTTTCTTGAAGTTTTACTTGTGCATCTTCTGGCATTTTAGAAAGTTTTGCTTGAAGTCCTTCATTTACAAGTTCATGTAAACTCTTTCCAAAAATATTAGATTCCCATATTTGTTTTGGATCATTTTCAAATCCAGAAAGTAAATAATTTACTAGTTCTTCTGATTGTTTTTCTGAACCTACAATAGGTGATACTTCTGTTGCTACATTTGTTTTTATTAAATGTATACTAGGTGCCATTGCTTTTAACTTCACACCAAATCTTGAACCTTGTTTTACCATTTCTGGTTCTTCTAAGATAAGTTCTTCCATTGAAGGTGTTACAATTCCATATCCTTTTCTATCTACTTCATCTAAGGCATATGCAATTTTGTCATATTTCTTCTTTGTTTTTGATAAATTTGATATTATACTAAATAAATCTCCTTCATTTGTTACATTAACACCCGTAATTTCTGAAAGAATTTGATAAAATAATTCTTCATTTAATGCTATTTCTACATTGACATTTCCAGAACCTAGTTGTATATCTTCGATTGATGATTTGCTAATTATATCTGTTTTCTTTATTTTGTCAATACATTTTGATACATCTTTTAATACTCTAACTTCTGAAAATGCTTCTTTCATTTGGTCTAATAGTTTTACTCTTAAAGGATGATTAAATTCTAATCCATCTACCCATCTTGGAAATTTTATACGAATTTGGTTCGTTGGGAATTCATATAATATTTTAGAAAAGATGTTGTTTATATCATCAATGTTTAAATATTCACAGTTAGTTGGAATAACACTAGTTCCATATTTTTCGCTTAATGTTTCTGCTAATTCTTTTGTATAACTAGATGATGGATCTTCTGAGTTTAATAAAATTATAAATGGTTTATTTAATGCTTTTAATTCACTTACAACTCTTTCTTCTGCTTTAATATAGTCTTCTCTAGGAATATCTGTAATACTTCCATCGGTAGTTATTAAAATTCCAATTGTAGAATGTTCTTCAATTACTTTTTTAGTTCCTATTTCTGCTGCACTTTCAAATGGTATTTCTTCTTCTGACCAAGGTGTTTTTACCATTCTAGGCATATCATCTTCTAAGTATCCAATTGCATTGTCTACCAAATATCCAACACAATCAACAAGTCTTGTCTTAAATTTTAAATTATTATCTAAAGTTATTTCTATTGCCTCATTGGGAACAAATTTAGGTTCAGTGGTCATAATTGTTTTTCCACCAGCACTTTGTGGTAGTTCATCTTTTGCTCTTTCTTTTTTATATGCATTATCAATATTCGGAATTACTAATAAGTCCATAAATTTTTTGATAAATGTCGATTTACCAGTTCTAACAGGTCCTACAACTCCTACATAAATGTCCCCATCTGTTCTTTTTGCGATGTCTTGATACAATCTTGTATTTTCCATCTATATACCTCCTTAAATCTCATAAAAATGTTTGTACATTAACTTTATTTAATGTATATTGGATAGGTTTAGTAAATATGACAAGTTTTCTAAAAAACTTGCTAAAGAAATGCAAATGTGATAAAATGGCAATGTTAACCTAAAAAACATATAACCTGAGTTTTACAGTAAAATAATGGAAATACACACTTGAATTAGTTGATATAACTAACTTTCAAGTGTGTAAATTGTTTCCGTTTTTTCTTGTGAAAAAATTTATTTTTTAGTTTCTGATAAAATTTTTTTAATATCTTGCAATCGCATATATTTTTTCGAAAAATCAATGTTTACAGCATCGCCAATATCTTTTAACACTTCATCAAAAAAATTAAATAGATAGTAATTATTTTCGATGTGGCTACAACTGCAATTTTTTAAACTATTAAGAATTTTTTCAACAGAATATTTTTTATTAAGTTTGTGTTGTAAAACTCTACAAAGAACAAGTGCAAGATAGCAGGTCAAAAAATGTGCTTCTATATGTTCCTTTGTAGACATATAAATTGGTCTATCCTCAAGTTCGCTTTTTGTAACTTTAAATGTTTCTTCGATACGCCATAAGCCTCTATATATATCAATTATTTCATCATCAGTTTTTTTCATTTCACTAGTTACAATCATGTAGTATCCATCAAGTGTTTCTTCTTCAGCAATTTTATCTTCATCAAGAGAAAGTTGAGATTTTGCTTCAATAATTTCACCAGTATTTTTATCGAATACTAAATGTTTTACATACTTACTAGCACCATAGCAATTTTTCTTGTTATATTTCCTAACATTTCCAATTAAATCTTTAGCTTTTTCAATAGCAGGTTGTCTTTCAACTTTAGCTCTTTTGGCATAATCGGCACTCCAAAAAACAACTTGTTTTTCATCGACAGTAGTTTTGGCTTTTACTTGTTCGCCATTTACAGTTTTAATATATTCTACTTCTCTCGGATATCGACGAGACTTTTTCTTGTATGTTTTTTCTTTGTTATATTCATAACCATTTTCATTTAAAACAAAATCTTTAAGCTCTTTGTTAGCACCTCTAACAGAAAGACTCATAACATAACCATTACCAATAGCTTTTTGGTAAACTATATTTTTACCAGTATTAAGACCTTTATCAGCAACAACAATAACTTTACCAATAGAATAATTTTTTTGTAACTTTTGAACCATAGGTTTTAAAGTTAAACAATCATTGGTATTGCCAGGAAACAAACCATAGCACATAGGTAAGCCAAGAGAATCCATAAACAATCCCATTTGAACAATTGGGTTAGGTCGATGTTCTTTACATACTCCTTTTTTTCTAAGTTCATCAGGGTCATCAATTTCGAAATAGTAGTTAGTAACATCATAGAAAACACATTCATTTTTAGGTTTATATTGTTCTTGAATATGGTCGTATATGTACGATTGAAGAGATTCTTTAAAAGGCTCAATATATGTTAAAGCATTATATATTTCTTTTAAAGAAAAATCAGTATTCTCAAAAAATATATCTTTATTTTCAAAAGTAGATTTTTTAGAATCAGGGAAGAGACATCTAGCAAAAACAAGAAGTTTCATAATGTTATTAATTTTATATTCAGAAAAATTTCTAGCTTTAAATTTGCTAATTAAAAATTTATCTA
This sequence comes from uncultured Eubacteriales bacterium, assembly GCA_902492015.1. Lineage (GTDB taxonomy): Bacteria > Bacillota > Clostridia > TANB77 > CAG-508 > Scatovivens. Next base: position 3,140 of record CABUJR010000031.1, read on the forward strand.
TTTCCAATTCATGGTAAATTTTTGAAAGAGCTGCATAACCAAAATTATATAAATTATTAGTGTTTAAATTTAAATTTTCATTAAGAGAAATCTGCATAGGAATAGACAATTTTTGCTCTTTCTTTTCTTCATTCATTTGTCTAACAACTTCAGTAAAATGAGCAATTGGATCATCATATTGTTTTTCTAAAACATCCAAATATCCCAAAGATTGAATAGTTATTGTTTTAGTATATCCTTTTTCTTTATCATGGTAGCCATCAGCTATATACAAATATGTTCTACCTGTTTTATTATTTTTACTTTTCTTTAAGTACATAAACATCAACTTCTTTCGTGATTTTTATATTTTTAATATTATATCACAAACAACAAGAAACCACAAGAGAAAAAGAAGAAAAAGTTGACAAAAATTTAAGCATATATTTCAATGCTTTCAGACGATATTTTTATTAAAAAAATGTAAAACTACGGAAATGTTTGTACATTAACTTTATTTAATGTATATTGGATAGGTTTAGTAAATATGACAAGTTTTCTAAAAAACTTGCTAAAGAAATGCAAATGTGATAAAATGGCAATGTTAACCTAAAAAACATATAATATATTAAACAAGTAAATACTTAAAAAGGGGCTGTCTTAAAATGGATAAAATGCAAGATACAATTGAACTTTTAAAAATTTATCATCAAGAACATATTATCAAATTATTAAAAAAATTAGAACCTAATAAAAAAGAAGAGTTGATAGAACAAATTAATCATATAGATTTTCACTTAATGATGGAATTATATGAAAATACGAAAAAGGAAATTGAAATTAAAGAAAATAAAATAGAAGAAATTACTTATTTAGATAAAGCAAAACTTTCACCTGAACAAAAAGAAGAATTTGATATGTTAGGAGAAGTTGCTATTAGAAAAGGTGAATACGCAGTTGTTACAATGGCTGGTGGTCAAGGTACTAGATTAGGCCACACAGGGCCAAAAGGAACCTTTAAACTAGATGTTTACGGAAAAGGAAAATATCTTTTTGAGATTTTAGCAGAAAATTTAAAAGAGGCTAATGAAAAATACGATGTTGTAATTCCTTGGTATATTATGACAAGTATTGATAATAATCAAGAAACTTGTGATTTTTTAAAGAAACTCAATTATTTTGGATATGATAAAAATAAAATACATATTTTTACTCAAGGTGAATTACCTATTCTAAGTCAAGATGGAAAATTACTAATTAATAAGGATCAAAAAATCAAAGCAGGCTCTGATGGAAATGGTGGAACTTATTCTTCTTTAAGAGCTAGTGGTAATTTAGCACATATGAAAGAAAATGGTGTTAAATGGGTATTTATTGGAGGAGTTGATAATGCTCTTTTGAAAATGGCTGATGTTACATTACTTGGAATGGCTATTAAAAAAGGTGTTCAAATTGCTTCAAAATCTATTGTAAAGGCAAACCCTCATGAAAAAGTGGGTGTTTTTTGTAAAATGAATGGGCATCCAAAAGTAATTGAATATGCAGAATTACCGGAAAGAATGGCTGAAGAAGTAGACTCTCAAGGTGAATTAAAATATGGTGAATCTCATATCATGTGTAATTTATATACAATTGATGCTATTGAAAAAATTAGTAAAGAAGCTTTAATTTATCATAGTGCTTTTAAAAAGAACTCTTATATAGATGAAAATGGTGTTGAAGTAATTCCTCAAGAGCCTAATTCTTATAAGTTTGAATCTTTCATTTTTGATGCATTCGAGTTTTTTGATGATATTGCTATTCTTAGAGGTAAAAGAGAAGATGATTTTGCACCTGTAAAAAATAAAGATGGTGTAGATAGTCCTAAAACTGCAAAAGAACTTTATGAGAAGTTTTGGGAAAGACAAGGAAATAATAAAAATTAAAAAAGTTGGCTCCTAGATTGGATTCCAATTTTTTTAGCCAAACATTTCTGTGGTTGATTGCTTAAAACTAGCCAACGGTTCCGGGTTTGATTGGTCAACTTTTGAAAAAAAGCTCAGAATTGAAAGTAATTGAAATT
>CABUJR010000032.1 GCA_902492015.1 uncultured Eubacteriales bacterium
ATAATCATATCATATAACTTCATGTGTGATTTATGCCATTTTTTTAAAGCATTATATGTTAATTTCACTTTTGTATCCACAATTTCATATTTATTATTATCATATACATCATTTTTAACAATCTTATCTTCCTTTTTTAACTTTTCAGTATATAAAGTTCCGTCTGCTGCAAACATCTCAGAAAAAATTCCTTTTGTTATAATCCAATCATATTCTCTTAAGAACTCATAATTTTCTTTTAATTCTTCAAAAGTAGTATTATCATCAAATAAAATGAAACCTGCTTGAACATAAATTCCATGTTTTTTTAGGATATCTAATGCCCTTTTATTGTCTTCTAAACTAGCACTCTTGTTCATTCTTTTTAATGCCGTATTAGAACCATTTTCAATTCCACAAGCAAATGAATGAAATCCTGCTTCTTTTAAATATTTTATTTTTTCATCTTCAACCTGATCTGCTTTTAAAGATCCTCTTAATGAAACATTAATTCCTCTTGATTTTATTTTTTCACAAAATTCTTTTGCCCACTGTTCATTTCTTTCTTGTTCTAAGAAACTATCATCTATAACCTTAATGTACTTAACTCCCATATTTTGAAGTTGCTCCAATTCATCTACAATACTATCAACACTTCTACCTCTCCATTTTCTTCCGTTAGATAACTTATTAAAAGCATTGACTGAACAAAATAAGCAATTTCCCATGCAACCTCTTGCCGTTAAAATATTTACCGTAGATTTTCTATCTTTTGCCATATTCATAGTATCTCTTGCAGGAAATGGTATAATATCCAAATCAGATATTAAATCTCTTTTTTCTGTTCTTACTGTTTTTCCATCTTTCTCAAAAACTATACCTTTTATATCTTCAATTTTTCTGTCTGAGTTTTCAGTAAAATAATCAGATACTTCAACAATAGATTCTTCTCCCTCTCCAATCATTGCAATATCAAATACACCATCTTTTACAAATTTTTGAGGATTAAATGATGGTCCAAAACCACCACACATTAATTTTATTTCTGGTCTAACTTCTCTTATTCTTTTTGCTAGTTCTATTGATTTATCATTGTTTGACATATAACATGAAACACCAACGATAGCTACCTCTTTATCATTTAAAATTCTTCTTAATACTTCTTCATCACTTAATCCTCCTAGCCATCCATCAATTATCTCAACATTATATCCTCTTTTTCTTAAAACAGCAGTCAAATAAGCTAATCCTAGATTCTCTTCAGAAGTTCTATGTGTATCTGGTGATAAAGTTGTTAAAATAATTTTATTTTTTCTTTTTCTCATAATATTTTGAAGGTATTTCTGATATTCTTGAATATTGCTATCATCATCTCCTTCAATATGGATAATTAATTTTGATTTATCCATAATAACACATTTTCCATCATGTGTTGTAAAAAGAAAGTCATTATCTTCATAGTTTAGTCTACACATATTTTTAACTTTTTCATTAGTAAGAGTCATATTTTTTCTAACGATAATTTCAGATTCCATATTAACTCTCCTTTATTTTTTTGGTTTTCCTATCCAAGTGCATAAATAATTTTCATGTACTAATTTTTTATTACTTTTTTTATAGTCAATATTTTTATCAATCTCAATATCTTTAAAGCAAAATGGATCTCGTGCGTATAAATCTTTTTCACCTGTTTCACATTTTTTATATGTATATGCCATTGCAAAGCAACCACCTCTACATATTTCAGCTTTGTCGCAATCTTTACAACCTTCAATATTTTTATAATTTTCTTTTCTAGTTTTAAAAGCTTTAAATTGCTCTGAATTTATAATATCAAATATATCATCTTTTAATAAATCACCAACTCTATAGTCATGCATATATACACATGGAGATACAGGTATTTTTCCATCTGGAGTTATAGAATTTATTCTCATTGAATAGATTCCACAAGCACATCCTTTAACTTTATTATTTTGCTTTAGTCCTGATAATGTTGGTTCACTTAATTCAACAGTATCACATTTTTCAAATAAATATTTATAATTTTCTAACACTTGTTCTTTTGAAGGTACAAGTTTAAAATGTTGTAATTGTATTGGTTTAAGTAAATTAAATCTTATATTAGAATCATATTTTTTGGCTATTTCTAATAATGCATCTATTCTGTCTTTTGTAAAGTTCCAGTTCATTGCACACATTATAATTCCTGATTCAATATTGTATTCTTTACAAATTTCTAATGCTTGAATAGCATATTTATAAACATCTCCACCTCTATTTTCATTATGTTCTTTTTCGAAAGGTGAATCAAAGCTAATATCTACATCATTTAATAATTCTAAGCATTCTGGATATGTATTTTTTAATGCAATAAGGCTTATTCCAGCAGTTGTTATACCTACCTTTATATTTCTTTTATTTAGCTCTTTTAATATATATGGTAGCATACTTTTTTTAACATCCAAACCATTAGTAAAAATTGGTTCATTACCGCCTAAATTAACTGTTTCAACATTTAATTTTTCAATTTGTTCTATAACCTTATCAACTATTTCTTTCGTTAAATTTTTTCCTTTCTGTCTAACTGAAAAAGAATAACAATGTTTACATTTACATGGACAGTCATTTCCTAATGTCCAGCCTATATTTTTTATCATATAAAAATACCTCCATTTCCAACAAAATTATACCATTTTATGTAAATTCTGTCAAATGGATTTTTATAATTAACCATTAAAATTCAGCTAAAAATATGTATTTACATTATTTTTAATTGAAAGCCATAAAACGATCTTAAACTAAAATCCATTTTATGGCTTTCTACTAATCTATTTGTTCTAAGTTAATCAATTCATTTTTTCTAAAAGTCAATTTTAATAAACATGGTGATTTTATATTTAATATTAAATCATCTTTGTAAACAAGTTTAACATTTTCATTTACCTTACACCAATTTAACAAAAAGAATTTTATTGAACCTCCATGGCTAATTACTGCAATTCTTTTTCCTTCATATTCTTTAAGTATTTTATCAAAAAAAATATTCATTCTTTCTCTAGTTTGCTCTGCACTTTCTCCATCAGATGTTCTAAATGTTCTATCTAATAATTGTTCTTGTGAAGGATCTCTTGTTTTTTTATCCTTCATAAATTCTCCTAATTCTTTTAAATTTCCTAGTTTTCTTTCACTTAAGTTATTATCTAAATTAAAAATTAAATTATTTTCATATGCAATATATTTTGCTGTAGCCTTAGCTCTAGTATAACTGCTTGACCAAATAATATCTAAATTTTTCAATTCATTATTTTTACTTAATTTTTTTGCTTGTTCCTCTCCTTCTACTGACAAGATTTCTTTTTCATTAATCATTTGTGAATCTTCATTTGTATTTCTAATACCATTTTCGTCAACAGTTTCAGCATGTCTAACTAAATATATTATTGTATCTTTCACTTTACTTTCCCCCTCTTTTCTTTTTTATTATAACAATAGAAACAATATATTGCAATCATTTATTACAAATCATTTTTTAATTCAATAATTCATAATCTCATCTATTACATCAGATTTCATAATTTCTTCTAACATATCATTTGCTTCTTTTCTTGTTTCATCTGAGCTTGATATATAATAATTTTCAGTTGTTTCTATTCTACTATGACCTAAAATATCTGCAACATCTCTAATTTCTGCTCCATTTCGTAGAATCTTAGTTGCATAACTTCCTCTTAAATCATAAAATCTACAATTCTTTATTCTAAGTTCATTATGTATTATTTTAAAAGGATATTTTATAATATCTGTTCCTACATATAATCCATTATTTTTTGTAAATACCATTTCTACACTTTTTAAATTTTTATATTTACCTTCAACAATTTTATATTCATTTATTTTTCC
>CABUJR010000033.1 GCA_902492015.1 uncultured Eubacteriales bacterium
ACGACATGTTAAAATTATGTTATGAAAAAGCGGTAATTTAATATTGCAAATTATACTTTAGAAAAATATTATAGAATATTTGTATAATAAAATTTATTATGATATAATTTAACCATTAAATAGTTTGAAGGGAGTTATTTTATGAAATTAAAAGATATAATATTAATAGTTTTGATTGTTATTTTGATAATTACATTAATTATAATGGCAGTATTATATTTTAATATGAGAAAAAGTTCAAAATTGGGAGTTGAAAATACACTTAAATTAGCAGATGAAATATTTGATTTAAATGTTGAAGTAAAAAAACTGAAAAAGGATATTGAAAATTTACAAAATGGAAAAGATATTGAAAAACATAATTTTCTAGCAGAAATTAAAGAGATAAAAGAAGAACAAGAACAAGTTGTAATAGTAGTTGATGGTTCAGATTCTAATGCAGAGGAGGATTATAAAGGTGAATTAAAACTTATTATTGATGAAGAAACAAAATTAATAGGGAAAAATGAAGAAATTGATATTTCAAAATTAAAGATTGGTCAAAATATTTCTGTAGTACATAGTGGTACTATTGTAACAAAATATGATGTTCTTACATTACCTTTTGTATATGAAATCAAGGTTCTAGATAAATAAAAATTTAAAGATTAGTTTGGAAAATAACTAATCTTTTTTTATGGAATATTAAAAACTAGATAACAAAAATATAAAAGGGTATGTTTCGAAAAGACATCAAATAATTGTTTAATAATTAAATAATTTGTGATATACTAATTAAGACTTAGATAAAATATGGAAATCTAATATGAAAGGTATTTTAAATTATGAATTTAACTTATGATGCACTTAATAAAAGCATTTCTGAAGAATTAAAATCATTATATTTATTGTATGGAGAAGAACAATACTTAATAGATACAGTAATAAATAAAATAAAGAAAAAATTTGGAGAATTACTTTTAGGAATAAATTATATATTATTAGATGAAACAAATGTAGAGAATATAATTTCGGATATAGAAATTCCAGCTTTTGGGTATGAAAAAAAATTAATAATAGTTAAAAATTCTGGATTATTCAAAAAAGATGGTAGAAAAAAATCAGCTTCTCCAATTCAAGAAAAGATTGCTGGATATATAAAAAATAATATGGAAATTATTAAGGAATCAGTAATATTAGTTTTTATGGAAAATGAAGTGGATAAAAATATTGTATTTGAAGTAATAGATAAAAATGGAATTCTTTGTAATATTGAAGAATTAAAACCAATACAATTAGTGAAAAAATTAAAACAAATATGTGCATTATATAAAGTTAATTGTGATGAAGTAACTTTAAATTATTTAGTAGAAATGTCTGGAACAAATCTACAAAATCTAATTAATGAAATTAGAAAATTGATAGAGTATGCAGGAGAAAATGGGACTATAACTATTGAGGATGTTAATATTTTGGCAGTAAAGCAAATAGAAAGTGTAATTTTTGAACTAACAGATAATTTAGCTGTTAGAAAAATTGATAAAGCTTTAGAGGTTTTAGATAATTTAATTTATCAAAAAGAGCCACTTCAAAAAATATTAATTACTTTGTATAATCATTTTAAAAAAATTTATTTATGCAGTATTGCTGTTAGTTTAAACAAGGATATAGTAAATTCATTAAGTTTAAGACCAAATCAGACTTTCTTGATAACAAAATATAAAAAACAAGCTTCACATTTTAAGCAGGAAGAACTTAAACAAATATTAAAAGCTTTTATAGATTTAGACTATAATTCTAAAAATGGAAAAATTGATATAGATGTTGGACTAAGAAGTATTTTATGTAATTATTGTGGTTAGATGAGAACTAGACATGGTAGATATGTATTATTAAAAAATACAGAAAAAATTCTCTTGAAAAAAGTCCTGTAAAATGATATAAAGATGTAAATTGAAAATAATAATTTATTTTTTATTTAACTAAAATCATATATGGAGGAAAATATGATTATTATAAATGAAAATTTTTTAAATTTACAAGATAGTTATCTTTTTTCAACAATAGCAAAAAAGGTAGCAGAATTTCAAAAAAATAATCCAGACAAAAGGATAATAAAATTAGGAATAGGAGATGTTACTCGTCCAATAGCACCAAAAATTTTAGAAGCTATGCATAAGGCTGTTGATGAGATGGGTAATGCAGAAACATTTAGAGGTTATGGACCAGAACAAGGTTATGAATTTTTGAGAGAAAAAATAGTAGAAAATGATTATAAAAAAAGAGGAGTAGATATAGAAATTGATGAAGTTTTTGTATCTGACGGAGCAAAATGTGATTGTGGAAATATTGGAGATATTTTAAGTACTGATAATATTGTTGCAATCACAGATCCAGTTTATCCAGTATATCTAGATACTAATGTTATGGCTGGAAGAAGTGGAAAATATGATGAAAAAACAGGAAAATATGAAAACATGATATATATTCCTGCTACTTCTGAAAATGATTTTATACCTGAGTTCCCTGAAAAAGTACCAGACATGATTTATTTATGTTTTCCAAATAATCCAACAGGTACAACTCTTTCAAAAATAGAGTTAAAAAAATGGGTAGATTATGCAAAAGAAAATAAATCTCTAATTTTATTTGATTCTGCTTATGAAGCCTTTATTTCTGAAGATGATGTGCCACATACAATTTATGAAATAGAAGGAGCAAAAGAAGTTGCAATAGAATTTAGAAGCTTTTCAAAAACAGCAGGATTTACAGGAGTAAGATGTGCTTATACTGTAGTTCCAAAAGAATTAAAAGCCTTTACAAAATCTGGAGAAGAAGTTTCTTTAAATTCGTTATGGAACAGAAGACATGGAACAAAATTTAATGGAGTTTCATATCCAGTTCAAAGAGCTGCAGAAGCTGTTTATTCTGAAGAAGGACAAAAACAAATAAAAGAAAATATTGAATATTATATGAATAATGCAAAAATAATAAAAGAAGGATTAAAATCAGCTGGATATACAGTTTATGGTGGTGTTAATGCACCATATATTTGGTTAAAAGTTCCTGATGGTTTAACTTCTTGGGAGTTCTTTGATAAATTATTAACAGAAGCTAATATTGTTGGTACTCCTGGAGTTGGATTTGGTCCAAGTGGAGAAGGGTATTTTAGACTAACAGCTTTTGGAACAAAGGAAAATACAGAAGAAGCAATTCAAAGAATAAAAAATATGAAAAAATAGAAATTTTTAGTTTAATAAATTGGAAGTATACTTATAAAGTGTATTTCCAATTTTTCTATATGGGTAAGTTTTGGAATTTCCTATTATACAAAGATTTAGCAAATAATGGAGACTTTTTATATAATATTTGTGTAATATGCAAGCTTTGTTAAATTTTGTATAAATAGTAAAATTAAATTACCGGTTTTGGATAAATAAAAAGACACATAAATA
>CABUJR010000034.1 GCA_902492015.1 uncultured Eubacteriales bacterium
TTATATAAAAGTGACTGGAAGAATGTTAGTGCGTATGGACTTAATATGTTAGAAAGTTGTATTGGTAAATTTCCTCCATCTGTACCAAACATATTGTAAATACTAATGTTGCAAATATATAAGATGCGATTATTTTCGCAGTTACACCTTTACTTTTTCCATACTTTGTGGTTAATAATATTTTATCTGTACCATTTTGATACTCTCCTGCAAAAACAGATGCTAAACATATACATATAGCAATTACTCCAAATATAAGTAATTCATAAGTGTTATACAAATTAGAATATCCATAATAAAAATCATATTCAAATGGTGTTTTTGTGTTATTAGACTTCTTTAACCAATATTCTTTTTCTTGAGGTGTATATTTTTTTCCATCATAACTTTGATTTAATTCTTCTTCTATTCTTTGTTGTCTTGTTTCATAAAAATCTTTCTGTTCTTTTAAATTTAGATTAAATAATTCAGTTATATAGCTAGTATTATAATTTGCATATACACGGTTTATATTTGTTAATAAATCAAGTCTATTATTTAAATATTCATTATAAATTTCAATACTAAAATCCTTTTCTCCATCACTATTTGTAATAAGATTATTTGGATCATTATGCAACTCTTGTAATTTTTCTATTTCTTTTATAATCTTTTCATTTGTTAAAGTTCCAGAAATCTCCTTCATTTGTTCTTTTCTAACACTAATAGCCTCTTTACCTTTATAAGATTTTCCACTCTTATCTCTTGCTAGAAAATCTTTACCTGCCATAGAAAATAGTAATGTTATTAAAAACAAACAAACTATGATTACAATAATATTCATTTTTTTATTAAATAATTTCTTTAATTCAAATTTCACTAATGTTCCCATATTGTTTATTCCTTTCTTTTCTATTTTTCATTATCTTGAAAATATGCTAAATATAAATCTTCTAAATTAGGTTCTATATTAACAGCATTCACAGTTGGTTTTTGCCTACTTACAATTCTTAATTCTGTTGTATTATTTTCTTGATGAATATTAATAATACAATATTTATGATTCAGCATTTCTACTTCTTTTTTATCATAAGCAACACATTTCCATACACTGCCTCTTAAATCTTGTAAAAGTTCTTCTGGTGTTCCTGTTAATATCTTTTTACCTGCTTTCATCACAATAATTTCATCTGCAATAAATTCAATATCTGATACAATATGAGTTGATAATATTACAATTTTATCTTGTGAAAAACTACTAATTAAGTTTCTAAACTTTACCCTTTCTTTTGGGTCTAGTCCTGCTGTTGGCTCATCTAAAATTAGAATCTTTGGGTTATTTAACATTGCTTGTGCAATTCCTAATCTTTGTTTCATTCCTCCAGAAAATGTCTTTACTTTTTGTTTTTTTTCATTTTCCAAATTAACTATTTGTAATAACTCATTCACTCTCATTTCAGCCTTTTCTTTTGATAATCCCTTTAATGCAGCAATATACATTAAAAAATCATAAGCTGTAAAATCTGGATAGTATCCAAAATCTTGTGGTAAATAACCAAGAACTTGTCTGTAATCCTCCCCTAGTTCTTTTATATCTGTTCCATTATATTTAATTTGTCCAGAAGTTGGATTTTGAATATCACATATCATTCTCATAAGTGTTGTTTTTCCTGCTCCATTTGCACCAAGTAATCCATAAACTCCTGGTTTTAGTTTTATAGAAACTCTATCCACTGCAATTTTATTTTTATATTGTTTTGTTAGCATATCTATTGCAAGTTCCATATATAATCATCCTCCTCTTCATAAAATTGATAAACAGCTTTTATAAAATAAAATACTGTTATAATTAATAAACCTAACCATACTAAAACACTTGAAGTTTCATAAACACTAGGAAACTTTATATTAATTTTAAATAAAATCGCATTGATTAATAACATTATCGTCATATTTACAATTTCGTTTGACTTATTTTTTAATAAACGCATTGTTAAAATGTTAGCAACATTGGTTATCATAAATGGCACTAAAAAATAAAGAATTAATACATAACTTTTCTGTTCAAAATGAGTTCCAGTCATAACTGCAAATAATGTCATTATACATAAATTAATAAATGTATTAATTATTAATTTAATTGAAATCAATTCTTTTAAGTCCATTTTACAACTCATTTCAATTTCATACATATTATATTTAAAACTTTTCTCTAACTCCATTATTTGAAGAAATGCTAATATTGGCATTACAAGTGATAAAATTAGCCTTGTTTTCTCAAAATTCATAGATTTTATAACTAATATTCCTACCAATAATAGAATAAATTGGAAAAGAAAAGTAATTTTACTCATAAAAGGAATATATCTTTTTATCTTTTCAAAATAGCTTTCCTTTACTGTTATTTCTGTATTTGCTATTTCCATTTTTAATATTTTTATTGATTGCCTTTTTTTATTTTCATCTATATTTGGCAATTCTCTTTTGTTTAAAATTTCTCTCCACTTATCCATCTAATTAAAAGTCCTCCTTTCCTAAATACCTACTCAATTTTTCTATTCCCTGCTTTAGTCTTGATTTAATGGTAGGTACTTTTTCATCAAGTATTTTAGATATATCTTTAATTTTCAAACCTTCATAATACTTCAAAATAATTACTTCTTTTTGTTTTTCTGGTAGCTCTTTTAATGCTTTATCAAT
>CABUJR010000035.1 GCA_902492015.1 uncultured Eubacteriales bacterium
TGTAAATGTCAATAGAAAAATGTACTTTTTTTCCAGTTTGAAAAATGTACGAAAATTCCAATTTAAAATATATATTTCAGAGGGGAAACAACCCCTCTAAAATTTTAGAAAAATTTTTCTTCTCTATAATTCTTTTCCAGCATAATATCTTTTTTATTACAATGATATGCTAAATAATGCAGTTCTTTTATTATTTCTTCTTTCGTTAGTTTATGTCCTAAATCTGTTATCCTATCAATTGCAACATCCACATATACCATCATTTCTTTAACTGTCATCTTAATTTCCTCCACTTTCTATATTTCTTTGCATTTCTATATTTCTATCTTTTATTCTATATGATTGGCCTTTTATTTTTATTATATGACTATGATGTACAAGTCTATCTATTATTGCTGCTGTTACCACAGAATCTCCAAATATATCTGCCCATTTACTAAATACTTGATTAGTTGTTAATATTGTTGATTTCTTTTCATATCTTTTATTTATTAATTGAAAAAACAAATATGCTCCCTCTTTTGTTATTGGTAAATATCCAATTTCATCAATTATCAACAATTTATATTTACAAAAATATTTTATTTTTATATCTGCTCTATTTTCAGAATTAGCTTGTACCAATTGATTTATTAAGTCATTAAATGTAATATAATATGTACTGATTCTGCGTTTTGCTGCAGCAATTCCTATGCCAACTGCTAAATGTGTTTTTCCAACACCACTTGTTCCTACAAATATTATATTTTCATTTTTTTCCATAAACCTTAATGTCTCTAAATCATATAATTCGCTTTTATCTATACTTGGTTGATAGTTAAAGTTAAAATCGTCTAATGTTTTTTCGAATGGAAATGCAGAAATTTTTATATTTACTTTTGCCGCTCTTTCTGTTTGATACTTAATTTCTTCTCTTGTTAAATCATATAACATTTCGGTAAATGATATATTTTTATCCTTCATTTCATCTAAATATCCAGGTAACATATTTTTTATATTATCCAATTTTAGAATTTCTAAATTATCAATTAAATCTGTATAAATGCTCATTTTTTACCTCCTATAATTCATCATAATCACTTAAATGATTATCAACAAAATCTCTAATTTCATCATCTTCATATCCTTTTAAAGCATCTGATTTTAATATATCCACTATATGTTCTTTTTGATAATTTAAAAATTTTTTACTTTTTTTATGTTTTGTTACTAAATTTGATGTATAATATATATGGATATATTCATTAGTTTCTTTTACAGAAACTAATTTACCTATTAGGTATGTTGGAACAGAGTATTTTTGTCCTTTATATGTAATCATTGATTCTTTGGATACCTTATATTCCTTTGGCGAGGTTGTGTAAGCATTCAAAATTTCTTGATTTGGTAAAGGTAATAGATACTTTGTTTCTTTTTCTAATCTTTCCACAGGTTTTTGGTTTATTCCTTGAGATATTTCATTATTTATCTCTTTCATAAACATTTTTACTATTTTATCTAATTCTTCATATGTTTCAAATTCATTATTATATACCTGAAGCCTATCCACTAATTTTGCTAAAGATTCAACTTTTCCTTTTGTTTGTGGTCTATATATTCTACATGTTATTGGGTTAAATCCAATATCTTTAGAATACTGTAAAAATTTTTTATTTAATTTTACATTGCCGATTCTACTATTTGCTCTATCTACTACTGTTGCCATGTTATCAAAAACAATTTCTTTTGATATTCCTCCAAAATATTTAAAAGCTTCATTCATGCATTCAAAAAGAGTTTTCTGTGTTTTATCTGAGGTTAATTTTACAAATTTTGTTCTTGAATATCCTAAAACCATTAAAAAAATATTCACTTCAAAAATTTCTCCATGTTTTGAAATCATTTTTAAGTTTTCTTTCCAATCAACTTGTGCTTGAAGTCCTGGAGCCGTTTCAAATCTTATCGTTGCTTTTTTTGTTTGTTCTTCTTTATGTTTTTGAACAAAATCTGCAACTAATGAATATGAACCTGTATATCCATCTTTTTGAATAAATTTAAATATTGCCATGCTTGTACATCCTATTTCTAGTTTAGATATTATTATTTCTTTAAATTTGTCTAATTTGGATTCCTTTAAAACCTTTCTTTTCTTTTTTGGTTCATATCCTTCTAAATATCTCTTTACAGTTCTTGGATCACATCCCATAATTCGTGCCATTGCTGCCTTGCTCATAATTTCTTTTTCACCTCCTCTCAAAAATATATTAATTTCATTAAGTACATCTTGTCTCATGCTATCACTTCTCCTTTCTTGAGACATACAACATTCTGTTGAATAATGTACTTATATTTTACCATTTTTTACCTTTTTAAGCAAAAAGAAAAATGTAGGTTTTCCTACATTTTTATGTTGGAAAAAAACTACATTTTTATTATCTCATAAACACT
>CABUJR010000036.1 GCA_902492015.1 uncultured Eubacteriales bacterium
TGTATTTAATTTATGATAAAATCACCTTAAAAGTTTATAAACGAATATTTCACCCTAAATGTATAAATATGTAAAAAATAGAGATAATAGGAAGGTGGAATATTTAATGTTAAAACAAAAAGATTTAAAAAGAGCTACTTTAATTGAAGCATGTATAAAAGGAAAATGTACAGTGAAACAAGTTGCTATTGCTTTGGGACTTTCCGAACGTCGTGTAAAACAAATTAAAAAGGAGGTTAAAGAAAACGGCGTTAAATCCATTCAACATGGAAATCGTGGCAGAAAACCTAAAAATACAATATCGGATGAAACAAGAAAAAGAATATTAAATCTTAGAAGCTCTTACGAATATGAAATATCCAACTTTAAGCACTTTCAAGAACTTTTAAAAGAACGAGAAAATATTGATATATCATATTCTGCACTTTACAATATCTTACGAAATGCTGGAATCAAAAGTCCTAAAAGACATCGTAAGACAAAGTTACATCACAGAAGAAAACGAAAAGAATGTGAAGGAATGATGTTACAAGCTGATGGTACACCTTTCGATTGGTTTGGAGATGGACAAAAATATTCTCTTCATGGATTTGTAGATGATGCAACTGGTAAAATAACTGGTTTGTATATGTGTAAAAATGAATGTTTACTTGGATATTTAGAAGTACTCAGACAAACTTTAGAAAATTATGGAATACCTATTTCTCTTTATCCAGATAAATACAGTGTATTTTTTCCACCAAAAAAAGTTAACGACCACATAACTATTGAAGAACAGTTACATGGTCGTGAAAAAGGTATAACTCAATTTGGTAGAATTGTTGAAGAACTTGGTATCGAAATGTTTCCTGCATCTTCTCCTCAAGCCAAAGGAAGAATAGAAAGATTATGGGAGACACTTCAAAGTAGGCTTACTACAGAATTTAGAATCAATAATATAAAAACTATAGATGAAGCAAATACATTTTTAACAACTTATATAGAAAAATACAATTCTAAATTTTCAATAGAAGCTAGTAGTAAGAAAAGTGTATTTCTTAAACTTCCAAAAAGATATAACCTAGATGAGCTTTTAAGTGTTAGATTTGAGCGAACCATAGATAACGCTGGAGTGTTTTCTATTAATAATAGTAAATTCCAAATAATGGATAAGTCAATACCACCCAAAACTAAAGTTCAAATTTATATAAGTCAAAAAATTGGAATGCGAGTAAAATCTAACAATAAAGTGTATGATGTACTGCCTTTAGAATTGATTTCTAAAGACAAAATCGATAATAATTCATTAGATTATCATAAATGGCTAGCAGATGTAGTAATTGAGTTAATTAATGAATATTATCTTAAAGATGCCAAAGCATCATAAATAATAAATCTATCGCCTAATGATAGTATTTACCAAAAAATTAAATTTAAACAAAAAAATAAATCTTGAGCCTGCCTCCGCGGCGAGCGGACAAACTCAAGATATACATAGGTGAAATATTCGCTAATAAAATAAAGCTATTTTTTAGTGAAATATTCAAAAATTATTGACACCTATATATTGTTCTAGCTTTTCAAAGACATAATAATATTTTTTGAGTCTTTAAAATTTTATATACAAATATGACAACATATAAATTATTATATTTTACCAACCTGAATGTTTTTCAAATTTCGTTCCTTCTTTTATTTTGCTAAAATCATCAATATTATTTCCTAATAAATATAAATTTTTTAATTTAGCTGTTTTATTAAGTTTAGCTAATATTTCCAATACATTATAATTTCTTGTTCCATCTGAATCAGTATAACTTCCTAAGTTATATAAGCAATTATTAGACAAATCAAGTGTTTCAAGATTAATTAGTTTATCAAAATTTGCAATTCCACTTACACTTGAATTAATAACTGATATACTCTTTAAATTTATAAGTTTACTTAAAACATCTAAACTTGCTATACTTGAACTATTAATACTAATTTCCTCTAATTCCGTACATCCACTTATTAAATTATTATTTGAATCATATATTGGTTCTAATCCTAAAATATCTTTTGCATAAATATAATCTATTCTTAATTTTTTTAATTTTTTCAAATATTTTAATCCACTTATATCTTTTAAATTATATCT
>CABUJR010000037.1 GCA_902492015.1 uncultured Eubacteriales bacterium
TATGAAAGAGAACTTAAATATTTAATAAAGAAGAATGAAAAATATACTTCAAAACAATTTCTTGAATTTCTTTGCGAAAATGGATATAAATTAGTTGAAAGTTTTGAAAAAGAAAAACACGAAACTTACTATGATGATAATGATTTTTCTATATTAAAAAGAGGAGATGTTATGAGAGGTAGCAATATGGTTACCGAACAATTTAAAGGTTTTTTATACAAGACAAACAAATGTAATCCCCAAAAACCTTATGTATCTAAACTGGAGCTTGGAACTAAATTAAGAGGTCAATATAAAGATGTAAATGAATTTATTAAAGAATTAAATATAGATGTAAAAGGTCAATTAAACATAAAATTATTTGCAAATATGAAAAGAGAAGTGAGCATAGTGGAAAAAGATGGTGATCGTTTATATGTCTCTTATGACAAAGTTAAATATTTTGAAAAAGATGAATCAAATTCAGTTTACGAAGAAATGCTTGAAATAGAAGATTGGAAAAATCCAAATACAACAAATGTAGATTATGATTATGATAGGCATTTGATAAAAGTTAATAACTTGATTTCAAATGCACAACTTCCAATAGAACTAACAAAAGACAGCAAATATTTTAGAGGATATACTGTTTTAAATAACAGATAGGAGTAAAAATGAATAATTTTATAGTATTTGAAGGAATATGTTGTAGTGGAAAGACAACAACAACCAAATTATTAAGTGAAAGAATAAAAGAATTAGGATATGAAACTGTATATAATCATGGTGCAATGACATATACTGATTTAGGAAAAAAGTTTAAACAGAATTTAGGGAAAAAAGATATGCCAATTACTGTTTCATATTTTTTTACTGATCTAATAATAAATACTAAAAATATTATTAAACCTTATTTGGCAAAGAAAAATACAATTGTGTTACAAGATAGATATTTTGATGCAATAACAACATATATAAAAGCATATGGAGATTACATTAAAACTGATTATAATATTTATGATATACCAAAAGCATTTGTAGAAAACGATATATTAATTGAGCCATCATTAAGTGTGTTTTGTATTCCACCATTTGAAATAATAAAGGAAAGAATGGCTCAAAGTAAAGAATCACCAGTACATGACTTTTATAGAGATAATCCTGAATTTTTTAAAATTGTATATAATGAACTTGTAAATAAAGCAAATGAATTGGAAGATAATATAATAATTGATACATCTTCAGATTTATCAGTAGAGCAAGGGATAGATAAAATATTAGAATTTATAAAAAATAAGATAGAAAAGGAATAAAAGACATGTCTAAAATTAAATTGTTTAGTGGAATGGATTTTTCAGGAAAAACAACTATTATTAATGGTATAAATGAAAAAATGCCAAGTAAATTTAGTATTAAAAAGAAATTCTTAACTCCAATTGATTTAATAGAAAATGTAAGAAAAAGAGACACATGGTTATCTCCAGAAGAATGGAAACCACTACTTCAAGAAAATATACAAAAGGATATAAAAGAATATAAAGAAAATGGATTAATACTACTAGATTCGTTATGGATAATAAAATATTTAGCTGGCAAAATTGAAAAAAACGATAAACAGGATGAAGAAGAAATAATTATATTAAAAGAATTATTAAAAAAATATCCAGAAATGGATTCATTTTATATTACTGTAAGTATGAATGAAAGAATAAAAAGATTTCAAGCAAGAGCAAAATCAGGTAATGAGATTACTGGTTCAGATAAGTTAATTATGGATACTGATAAATTTGAACGAAGAGAGCAAATTTATAAAAAAATAGTATTGGAATACTTTCCTAATACTAAGACTATTGATACTACTGATATTGATTTAGAACAAACAATTAATGTAATAATTAATGATAATAATTTTTTGAAAGATATGTGAAAAGACAGAAGATTTTGAGAGTATTTATCTCTCAAAATCTTCTGT